>JAGNZZ010000047.1:0-11645 GCA_017984135.1 Chitinophagales bacterium
AAAAGCAGCAAAATAAAGCCACAAAAAAGCAAGAAGAATATCTTATATTTATGCATTGTTCGACTTGTAAATATAATCAATTAGTAAATGGAAAAATGGTTTACCCATATCGTTCCAAATCAATTTCTTTTTCTCAATGATTTTCTATTAGCACCTGTTGCTGTTTTACTTATTTGGATATTGGCAAAAACGTATGCTCGTAAACAAAAAAGTGCCATTTATAAAAAATATTTTGTACAAGCCATTTTAGTACGCATCGGTTTTTCCATATTAATGGCATTTGTGTATCAATATCATTATGGTGGCGGTGGTGACACCAACACTTTTTTTACCTATTCACTAACACTAAGAAATATTTTGTATGAAAATCCGGAAGATTTTTTTAAGCTGTTATTTCTGTCGCCATCTGATTATTTTTTAGCCAATAACTATTTTGCACCAGGAACCGAATTTTTTGTAAACGCCAGTTCTAATTTAGTAATACGTTTAACGACATTACTAAGTTATCCATTATTAAATACATACATTCTCATTTCTTTCTGTTTTTCATTATTTTGTTTTTATGGATGTTGGAAAATTTTTAAATTATTTCATCAACTTTATCCGCATTTAGAACGTGAATTTGCTTTTGCTTGCTTGTTCATTCCTTCGGTTTGTTTTTGGGGAACAGGCATCTTAAAAGATCCACTTTGTTTAGGCGCATTAGGCGCATTAACGTATCATCTTTATAAATTAATTTTTGAAAGAACGAAAGTATTTAAACGACTTATTTTGATTATTTTTTGTTTTTGGATGCTTAAAAATATCAAAACCTACATCATTCTATCCTTTTTACCAGCGTATGCATTTTGGGTATTCTTCCGCTACAAAGAACTCATTAACAGTCGTATTCTTAAAGGTGTAATGAGTCCAATTATTTTTATTATTTCCATTGGAATCGGAATTTTTGTTTTATTTAAAGTGGCGGCTTTTTCTGATCGTTATGCACTCGACCAATTAATGAGAACCGCCAAAGACACTCAAAATTGGATATATTATTCTTCTATGTTGCAAGGTGGTTCTGGCTACAACTTAGGAGATATTGAATATTCAACGATGTGCTTACTGAAAGTCTTTCCAAAAGCCGTTAATGTATCCTTGTTTCGGCCTTATTTATGGGAAGCCAAAAAACCAATTTTATTGCCAGCTGCCATAGAAGGTGTTGTTTCCTTATTTTTCACTATCCGGCTTTTATATAAATGTGGATTTATCCGTTTTACAAAATTAATTTTCAGCAATCCGGAAGTTCAGTTCTGTATGATATTCTCCGTTGCTTTTGCTTTTGCTGTCGGTTTTACCAGCTTCAATTTTGGGTCATTAGTGCGTTATAAAATACCTTTAATGCCATTTTATTTTATCGCCTTATTTATTTTGGCAGATAAGGATAAAACCGACTTAGAAAACACTGCAACTCGAAAGAAAATGCCATCAAAAAAACCTAGACCAGCACTTACTATATCTTAGATTTAGATTTACCAGAAGAAAATAAGAAAGTTAAGGTTTAATCGTTTGTTTGTCGTTAATATTCCAAAACCAAGCTAATGCCATGCCGGCAATAATATGCCAAATTCCCCACCAAGCGGCAATTAATGCCATACTTCCATTGCCTTCAAAAAATGTCAGCACTAAAATCAAGCCTAACCCAGAATTGTGAATACCAGTTTCTATAGAAATACTTCTGCAATGGGCTTCTGGTAGTTTGAATAATTTAGGGAAAATATATCCTACAAGAAATGCCAATGTATTCTGCATAAAAACCACCCAAAAAATACTTGATAAATTTTTTATAAAAATAGTTTTATTGGCAATAAATGCGCCAATTAAAAACGCCACAAACAAAACTAAAGCAAACCATTTAATCGGCTTGTTTATTTTATTTACCATGTTGGGAAAATAGTGTTTAAGTAATATTCCGGCAATTAATGGCAATAGCAATAATAGCGCAATAGAACCTAATAAATAGCCAAATGAAATATGAATCTCTTTCAATAGTGCGCTCGCAGGTTCATATTGCGAGGCATAAAAATAAAAATTAAATGGTGTGGTAATGCCGGCTAGCAAAGTAGAAATTGCCGTAATACTGATAGATAATGGCACAAATCCTTTGGCTAAATACGATACATAAGTGGACATATTTCCACATGGACAAGCAGCCACCATCATCATGCCCATCGCAATTGCTGCCGGTGGTTGGATAATTAGAATCAATAAGAAGGTAAGCAATGGCAATAAAATAATTTGCGATAAACAGCCAATAATCACCGATTTCGGGTTAGAAATCAATACTTTAAAGTCTTCTTTTTTTATATCAATGGCTAATGAAAATAAAATAAATATCAAGCAAATTTTTAAAAGAAACAAGCTATCTCCATGCGCATTTAATTGAATGTTTTCGATTGAGTTCATACCGTTACATCACCATTAAGAAGTCCAACATACCATAATTTCTCGTGGACCAAAATAAGGCAATCTACCATGTGACGTAGAAAAATTATCGATACAAATAACATCGCCTTTTTTCCAAGGTTGAATGACTAAATGTTTCCAAATCACGTCTTGAATGTGTTCTACATATTCATCGGGAATTTGTGAGTCATCTCCAAAAGTAACGTGCATGCTCTGTTCATTTGGGTCTTTCGTCCATTTTTTATACCAAGTCATCATTTCCAACAAGATACTCCACTTAAACGTTTCCCAACGTTTTTGGCGTTTATTAATGCGATGATATTCATCTGCAGCCGCACTCACATGAAAAACTTGTGTGTGGTTAAACCATACTTTTTCATGGGTTATCGGATGTGTTTTAATGCCTGCATTTTTATTAATCATGCGCAATCCATCATTGGGTTTCCATTCACAAATTATTTCATTATCGGCACATTTTTTTTCAATCGTTTTTTTATCTGTGGTGTGAAATAAATCTTTCCAACTTTTTAATTGAAACCCACTTCTCGATTTTTCATTCGGTGAGGCATAATTACGAATATGTTTGACGCCTTTGCGTTCAAATTCATCTTTAATTTTTGGATCTAAATCTTGATATACTTTTCTAAAATCGCAAATAGGCGTTTCGCCGCCATATTGTGGTTCTATATGGCAATAAAAAAATAAACGTCGTGGCGCTGAAGGCAAAAAACTCATTTCACAATGTTGCATAATAGGATAATGTCCGGGCAATTCACTGGCAGAAAAGGCATAGTCTGATTTCTTATCACGTGGTGAAGTGCCCATATAATCATCTTTTAAATCCGTATCGACGGCTCTGGCTACATCTTCAAAATCTTGTGCCGAACGGATGTCAAATCCACGAAATAAAACCGCACCGGATTCTGTCAGTTTTTCCTCAACTGTTGTTTTGTTGGCAGCAATCCAATCGATTAGTTGTTGTTTTGCATTGTTTCCATTTTCCGGCGTAATTAATAATGGCAATTTTGATTGTTCTGAAAAGTAACTGAAGTTCATTATCTTGCTTTTTAGAATGATAATTAAATATACCAATTAATCTTGTTTATTCTGAAATAAATATGATGATAAAGCTTCCACAAAAAAATATCGAAACCAATCGATTCATTTTAACACCTTATCAGGTAAAATTATATAAAGAAATTTTTGCTTTAATTCAAAAGAACAAAACAAGATTGGTCCATAGTTTTCCCAACATGTTAAAAGCCACCGAAACAGAGATGGCAACAAAAGATTATGCCCAACAAAAAATATTTGATTGGAATAAAAATAAAGCATTTGCATTTATGGTTTTTCTTAAAGCAGAGAATACGCTCATCGGACATTTTAATTTGAAAGATATTGATTGGAAAAAGAACGAATGCGAATTGGCTTATTTTATTGATGAAGCCTATATACGGCAAGGTTATGCAACAGAAGTACTTTCTGTTTTGTTGCAAGTGAGTTTTAAAATTATTCAATTTGAACGCGTTACGGCTCGTATAGTTTCTACAAATATTGCCAGTCAAAAATTAGTAGAAAAAATGGGATTAAAATATGAAGGTGCTTTCTATAATGATTATAAAACCTACGACAACCTGATGGTTGATACGCATCGATTTGGGATTTCTAAAGAAGATTATTTTAAGTTAAATACACGCTAGGTTGTAATTACAAAAAATCTATTATTTACATTTCTTATATTGATAACAATCCACTAAATGGTCGTTCACTAAACCTGTGGCTTGCATGTGTGCATACAAGGTGGTGGAACCTAAAAATTGAAACCCACGTTTCTTCATGTCTTTTGCCAATGCATCCGATTCAGTTGTTGTTGCAGGTACTTCTTTTAAGATTTGCCATTTATTGACAATGGGTTTTCCGCCAACAAAACTCCATATATAATTTGAGAAACTACCAAATTCTTTTTGTATTTCTTGGAATCGTTGTGCGTTATTAATGGTAGCTTTTATTTTTGCTCGATTGCGAATGATTCCTGTATCCAGCATTAACGCCTCCACTTTTTCATCCGTATATTTTGCTACTTTTTTATAATCGAAATTGGCAAATGCTTTTCGATAGCCTTCTCTACGTTGTAAAATGGTAAACCAACTTAAGCCGGCTTGTGCGCTTTCTAATACTAAAAATTCAAATTGAAGTTGGTCATCATAAACCGGCTTTCCCCATTCTTCATCGTGATATTGTTCATACAATTGCTTTCCCACGCACCAGCCACATCTTATTTTTTCTTTTACTTTGCTCATTCAATAAAATTATAAAATATTTTATCAATTTTGTACGGTGAAAGAAATTAGCTCTACTTCTAATCCATATATAAAAAAGATAATTGCGTGGCAAGAGAAATCAAAATTACGGAAAGCCGACAATGTATTTGTGATTGATGGATGGAAAGAAACCAAAATGGCATTAGAGAATGGATTTGTAGTAGAAACTATTTTGTGTTCAGCATCGATAATGCATAGTTCAACGTTTTCTGATTTAGAATCTTCCTTAAAACAACTCCAATCTAAGGCCGAAATTATTCGTGTATCAGATGCCGTTTTTGATAAAATTTCGATACGTGGAAATACATCCAAAGTAGTCGCCATTGCCCAGCAAAAAACACATTTATTAAGTCAAATTACACTTTCTAAAAATCCGATTATTTTGGTGATAGATGCAGTAGAAAAACCGGGAAACCTTGGTGCTATTTTGCGCATTGCCGATGCCGGAAATATAGATGCGGTTTTGTGTTGCGATGTGGCTACCGATGTTTACAATCCAAATATAATTCGCTCATCTGTGGGTTGTGTTTTTACGCAAAAAATTGCCGTTGCCGATAAAAATTCGATTTATGATTTTCTAAAAGAAAACAATATTTCAATCTATACCACTTCTCTAAAAGTGGCTAAAAATTATTTAGAGATTGACTTCAAAAAACCGAGTGCTTTTGTATTGGGCACCGAAGCCATTGGCGTAGATGAATTTTGGGAAACACATTCCACACAAAACATTATCATTCCTATGCGCGGACAGAATGATTCGCTCAATGTTTCCAACACGGCTGCAATTGTTTTATTTGAAGCGCTGAGGCAACGAACTATTGTTTAGTTAATGTAAATGTTCCGGAGTTTATAGAAGATGAAAGTGGATAATATTTTCCATTCATTTGTGTAACTCCTTCATTTGTTTTGCCGGAATATGTAATTTGACCTACTGGTGTATCTGTAGTGAAGACAACTGAATCTCCTATAGTATAGGTGCTAAAAAATTTAGGTTCTGTAACAGTATCAGATGAGCTTGAATAAAGAATAGTATTTTTGCCATCTTTAAACATCATTGCAAAATTAGCGAAAGTACCACCACCAGAATTATACATAGTACCTACCCAATATCCGTCAATATTAATATCAATCTTATCTTTCTTACAAGCTGTTGCAAACAATCCTATTGCTGCTATAATAAAAATATACTTTTTCATAATTCTTTTTTAGAGTAAATGTAAATACATTTAATTAAACACACATTACTTAATTAGTATTCGGGCGGTTTGAGGGAGAATTCGTAATGTAATTACAATTTTGCAGCAAACAAATTCCAAATCTTTTCGTTTGGCAATGCTGCAATAATCTCTATTTTCTCATTTTTTGTAGGATGCATAAACTCAATTTTTTGAGCATGCAAATGGATGCTTCTGCTGTTTTCATTGGGTCGTTCGTAACCATATTTAATATCGCCTTTAATAGGCGAACCCACTTTTGCCAATTGTGCCCGTATTTGATGAAATCGACCTGTTTCTAATTGAATTTCCAATAAATGGTATTGCGTTGAACTATCGACTACTTTATAATGTAAAATACATTTTTTGGTGTGCGCCACTTCTTTGTCAAACAACCTTGCCTTTCGTTGTTTTTCGTTTTTTTGATGATAATGGATAAGCGTTCCTGCACGTTGTTCAATTCCATTTATTTTGGGAATACCTTTCACCACAGCCCAATAGGTTTTCTGAATATCTTTCGTCTTAAAAAGTTCATTCAATCGCGTCAAAGCCTTACTGGTACGAGCAAACAACACCACACCGGAAACAGGTCTATCTAAACGATGCACCACACCTAAAAATACTTCACCTGGCTTTGCATATTTTTTTTTAATGTACGCTTTCACAATATCAGACAATGGCGTATCGCCGGTTTCGTCGCCTTGCACAATGTCGCCACTTTGTTTGTTTACAGCAATAATATGATTGTCTTCGTATAAAATATCTAACATAAGTACGTAGGAAAGTTTAGAATTTTATCAAAGTTAATGTAAATTCGTAAAATGTACCATCAGCCAATAATTATACTTGGAATGCATCGTAGCGGAACAACTATGATTACGCAGTTATTAGAAAACTTAGGCTTGTTTGTCGGTACAGAAAAAGAAGTTAATCACGAAGCATTATTTTTTTGGGAAATTAATAATTGGATATTTGATTTGCATACTGCTACCCCTGAAAAACCACACAATATGCGATATAAAAATATGGCTTGTGAAAAAGTGATTATCGAATCGTTGGAATATTTTGTGCAATCCAGTAAACGCAAACAATATTTAGGAAATTTGACATCCACCTTTAACAGCATTAAAGATGTAGCCATTCCATTCGGTTGGAAAGACCCTAAAAACACGTTTACCATTGATTTTTGGAAGCATGTTTTTCCGAATCCAAAAATTATTCATATTTACAGAAATCCTATTGATTCCGTGTCGAGTTACATCGAGCGAGATTTAGTTTTAAAAAATAAATTTGTATGGAATTGGAAAAAGAAAATCAAGCGTAATTTTTTAATCAGCAAACACTTTCATGAAAACTTTCGATTAACATCTATCGAAGAAGGTTATCATTTATGGGAAGAATATATTACAAAAGCATTGAGCTTAAAACAAGAATTTCCTGATTATTTAGAAATAAAATATGAAGATTTTTTGGCACAGCCTGAACCATACATTCATCAGTTAATTTCGTTTTGCGGATTGAAAATGGATGAAGAAAAAATAAAAAATGAATTGAATAAAATTGATGGTACAAAAGCGTATTCTTTTATTAAAAATACGCAATATGTAGAAATTTATCATCAATTAAAAAACCAACCTATTGTTCAGCAATTGGGTTATGATGCTATTATATAATGCAAGTAAATGTTCAAATAGTATTGGCCACTTATAATGGCGAACTTTTTTTGCAACAGCAAATAGAAAGTTTATTACAACAAACCTATTCTGATTTTACAATTTTAATTAGAGATGATGGTTCTACCGACAAAACACTTGACATATTACAAACCTATCAAGAAAAATATCCTTCCAAATTTATTTTTTTGAACGATGAAAAAAAGAATGTAGGTGCCACTCAAAATTTTGGAATTTTGTTATCTCATTCGACATCCAATTACATTTTTTTTTGTGATCAAGATGATGTATGGATGCCTAATAAAGTTGCACTTTCATTAAACAAACTTAAGGAATTGGAAAGTGGAAATACGGCTATTCCATGTATGATTTATTCGGATATGCAGTCGATAGACGAACGTGGAAATGTGATTGCTCATTCCGTTTGGCAGCAATTAAAATTAAGTCCAAAATATTTTATTTTAAATCGCCTTTTAATACAAAACATTCCACATGGCTGTACAATGGGCATCAACAAAGCCATGCGCGATATTGCTGTTCCGATTCCTTCCTCAGCCATCCTCCACGACCATTGGATTGCATTGTTAAGTTCAATGTTTGGAAAGCATTTTGCATTTGAACAAACATTAGTACAATTGAGAAATCATGCATCTAATGTTACCCGAAAACGAACCTCATTTCAAGATAAATGGAAGCGCTATTCTTCCAATTTGTTCGATAAAACTACGTATGAATATTTCATAAAAATTAGAGTAGCGCAAGCAAAAGCGGTATTGCAACGTACCTGTTCGATGGCAACAGCTACTCAAAAGGAATTATTAAATGAGTTTGTTCAATTAGAAAATGAAAAAGGATGGACACGAAAAAAGATTCTTTTAAAAAATAAATTTTACAGAAACACCTTTTGGCATACATTGAAGATGATTTTGCGTGCTTAATCTTGTAAAATTTAGTATTTTTGAAATGATTAATACAAACATCTATTGAAAAATATACTCATTACAGGTGGTGCAGGTTTTATAGGCTCCAACCTTGCCCTTCAACTTTTACAAAAAGGATATACAGTTACCGTTTTAGATAATTTATTACCTCAAATTCATGGTGACAATCCGGAAAACACATCGCCCTTGTATCAATCCATAAAAAATAAAGTACAATTTATAAAAGGTGATGTTTTGCATAAAAAAGATTGGCAGCAAGCATTAAAAAACCAACACATTGTTGTGCATTTTGCGGCTGAAACCGGCACCGGACAAAGTATGTACGAGATAGAACGCTACACCAATGTAAACGTAAGTGGCACTGCTATCTTATTGGATTATTTGACGAATGAAAGCCATCATATTGAAAAAGTCATCGTAGCAAGTTCGCGTGCTGTGTATGGCGAAGGCAAATATTTCTCCGAAAAAAAACAAACCTATTTTTATCCGTTAGACAGGAAAGAAGCCGACTTGCAAAATGGAATTTTTGAGCTTAGAAATCCAGAAGATGATACCGAATTTTTAAATGTAGTGGCTACAGATGAGCAAAGTAAAATTCAACCTAAATCAATATATGGTTTAACGAAATACCATCAAGAACAAGCTTTGATGATTTGTTGTTCATCTCTAAATATTCCATGTGTAGCCTTTCGTTATCAGAATGTTTATGGACCTGGACAATCCTTGAGCAATCCGTACACCGGAATTTTATCTATTTTTTCTACTAGAATAAAACAGCATAAATCCATCAATATTTTTGAAGATGGAAAGGAGAGCAGAGATTTTGTCTTTATTGATGATGTAATTCAAGCAACATTATTAGGAATTGAAAAAGACGCTGCAAATTTTAAAACATTTAATGTAGGAACCGGCATCGCCACAAGCGTATTGGATGTGGCCAAAACTTTAATGCAAAACTATGAAATTGAAGTGCCTTTGGAAATTTCAGGTCAATATAGAAAAGGTGATATTCGACATAATTTTGCCGATTTAAAATACATACAATCTGAATTAGGTTTTAATACAACAGTGGCATTTAAAACAGGCATCCGTTTGTTTTGTAATTGGGTAAATGAGCAAGCCATTCAGGCTGATAAATACGAACAATCTTTGACAGAAATGAAAGCAAAAGGCTTATTGAAATAACATGAAAAAAATAGGCTTAATTACCATAACCTATAATAGCGCTCAAGTGATTGAACCTTTTTTGCAATGTGTTCTTGGGCAAACGCATGTTAATTTTATTTTATACATCATTGATAATATTTCCTCAGATTCTACTTTAGAGATTATTAAAAAACACAAAGACAATCGTATTAAAATAATTTCGAATACGGAAAATGTTGGCGTGGCAAAAGGCAACAACCAAGGCATACAAAAAGCGTTAGAAGATGATTGTGATGAACTTTTAATTATTAACAATGATGTAGAATTTGAAGATACATTATTAGAGAAACTGTCCAACCAATTAGCTATTTTAAATGGCAGCATGATAGCACCCAAAATGATGTATTATCCCGAAACCAATTTAATTTGGTGGGCTGGCACTAAATTTAAAGAAAGGAAAGGTTGTATGACCAACCATATAGGCATACAACAAGAAGATAAGGGTCAATTTGATACTATTGAAAAAATGGATTATGCGCCCACTTGCTGTGTATTGCTCAAAAAGGAAGTTATTTTTGATATTGGTGAATTCGACGAAAAATATTTTGCCTATTACGATGATACCGATTTTTTTTATCGCATTTATAAACAAGGAAAACATCAGCTTTATTACTATCCTTTTGTACAATTTTATCACAAAGTAGGTGGCTTATCTAACATGAAAAAAGGCAATGCCAAAAAATTTAAATTCAACGATTTTTATATTCATCTATTTACACGCAACCATGTCTATTATTTACGCAAGCAACATAATCTTTATGCTTGGATAAATATTATTTATTTTTTCTTTCGGATGAATGTACGATTCCTATTCAGTGGTAAATACCATTTGAATTTTAAAACATTTTGGTTATTAAATACTTCCTATTTTCAAGGAATGGTACTGTGATTTTAATTGGCAATGCTTACGAAGCAATTGACCTATATCAAATCTACTCTTAAAGAATTGCTAAAAATGAAGCTTTTAACAAGTTTTTAGGTATTTTATAGTAGCCAAATACAAGTATTTTTATGGTTTTGCTTTATTTTTAGATATAGTAAACGCAACATATTAGAGAAATTCTACATTCGTAAACAACTTTTAATTTTTATTAGTATGAAAAAAAGAACTATCTTTTTGATAGCCTTAGTGGTGTTTTTTCCTTTAAATAATTTGCCTTCGTATGCAAATGATATAAACATAGATCCTTCTACAACATTTTCCTTTGAAGATAATTTATTTGACATTGCTCCAAATCAAGAAAACAACCAGATACTCACAAATTATTTAGATTGTTTTTCGGTAGTTTCTGAAGATGCCTTGAAATATGCACTTTCAGGATATGCTGAACTCAATAATAAAGGAAGAATTAATATAAAAGATATCATCACCATTATTGATTTTAGTAAACCATCTACCGAAGAGCGTTTGTTTGTTATCAACCTAAAAACGAAACAAGTTATTGCAAAAAGTTTATGTGCACATGGCAGAAACAGCGGCGAAGTTTGGGCTACTAAGTTTTCAAATAATGCGGAATCCTATCAAAGCAGTTTAGGGTTTTATATTTGCAATGAAACGTATGATGGCAAGAATGGTTTTTCCTTAAAATTAGATGGGCAAGAAGCCGGCATAAACGACAATGCACGCAATCGTGGCGTGGTGATTCATGGTGCAGATTATGTGAGTAAACATTTTATTTCCAACAATGGAAAATTAGGTAGAAGCCAAGGTTGTCCGGCGTTACCTTTAGAAAAAAATGAAAAAATTATCAACTTAATTAAAGGTGGTTCATGTTTGTTTATCTATCAACCGAATAAATCCTATCAATCCCATTCTCCTATTTTAAAACACTTCAACGAATCTTG
>JAGNZZ010000047.1:11745-14146 GCA_017984135.1 Chitinophagales bacterium
AACACAGATTGGGCTTTTGGTATTGGCAGAAAAGCAACTGATGAAGAATTAGATGCATTGATGCAAGATAAAGATGGTTTTATTTTTAATGATTTGGAAGATGTAGATAAAGAAGTGCGCTCGCACTTAAACAAAATAAAGAATGCTAAAAGTAAAATTAAGCAACCAAGCTAAGAAACAACTTATTGCTGTTGCTGGTTTTGTTGAAGAAATTAACACATTAGGTTCTGGCGAAAAGTGGTATCAGAATTTTCGTACTTCATTATTAAAATATGCGCATCCTATTAAATATGCACTATGCCGACATAAAAAATTTGCTGTAAAAAATTACCATTGTGTAACTGTCAAAAACTGGTTAGTTGTTTTCTCAATAGAAGATGCTATTTTTTACGTTAGATATATTATTCATTCGAGTTTGATGAAATGAAATACTACTTGCTTAGCAGAAGTGGTTGCTGAATTTGGTGCATAAATTGCACGCAAAGAACGCAAAGAAACAAAGGGCGCAAAGAATATTCATCGAAGATGATTCTCTATTTTTCTATTCCATTAGATTTTGACACAAAACATGAAACGTCATTATCGCAAAAGCGATAATCGTATAATTATTGAGGTTCTATTTTTCAAGGAAATGACAGTAAGTCTTATGTTGCAAACTAGCAACATATATAATTTTCTCTATTTCTTTTTAATTATTGATTTTCCGAGTAGTTGCTTTTGCAATGCAGTAATTTCTTTCAAGTAATTCACTACATTTTCTTGGAGTAATTGTTTTAATCTATTGATTTCTTTCTTGGTTTCTTTTGAAGTATCAAATTCTAATTGTGCTACAACTATGGTTGGTGTCTTACGAACCTTAACAAAAGTGATTCATACGACACGAACCACAGCAGAAAGGTGAATAGTTTTAATTATTCAAACTATCTTTTATAACAGTATCACGCACTATTAATTTTTCCTGTTCTTTTTTCAGTTTTAAAACCGCTGCAATAGAATCTGCTTTTTTCTTTTTTATTATTGCCAAAGAATCTGCAACTTGTCTTTCGCGTTTTTCTTCTTTGGTTAAAACGTGTGGTTGTTTGCCGTTAAAAATGAAATTAATCATTTGTTTATCGCGTTTATACACATCATCATAAAATTTTACATCTCCTTTAAAATCGGCTTCTGCCGTGAAATATCTAAAATAAACAGGTACCGGTTTTTTAAGTCGGAATGTTCGAGTTGAAATTTTTGAATCTTTTAACGCCACTAGAGAATCATAATCTAATTTAAACGTATCCATAGACATTAATATAGAAGCCACTTCTAGAGGATCTTGACAGCGAACACAGCCATGGCTGGCGGCTCTTAAGTCGGCACCAAAGGTAGATTTTGAAGGCGTGTCGTGAATATAAACAGAATGCTTATTGGGGAATAATATTTTCACCACACCTAATGCATTGCGTGGACCTGGTGGTTGCACCACACTTGTCCAATTCCCATTTTTAGTTACTACATACCCTTTAAAACTTTTCATTTCATACTTCACAATGCTTTGTGGCACGCTCCAGGTTGGCCATAACACAATTTGATTGATGGCGCTTTCTAAAATAGGTGTTTCATTTTTTAAATTCGATTTTCCGATAACTACTTTTTTTTCTAATTGCAAGGTATCATGGTTAATTATTTTGAGTCGATAGGATGGTAGGTTTACCCAAACATATCTATCAGGCAATTCTTTAATTTGCTCTTTGCGCCATCTATCCGCGTTAATGGCTAATAATTGAAATTTTTTTGAATTATCACGTTCCAATGCTTTAATGGTAGCCGTACCCAACACACCATCACTGTTTAAATTATTGTCTTTCTGGAAATGCTTTAATGCCACTAAATATGCAGAATCATTATATTTTACAGAATCTACTAAATAATGATGATACAACAAAGCGATGCGTGCATCCTGAATGGCACCCAATGAATCTGTTTTTGGGTTTTTTATGGTGATAGGATTGGCAGAAATATTGTTTTTAGAAACAAACTTTCTCAATGCATTCATATATCTATTGTATAATGGATTATTGGGTTCTAAGGATGACAACAGTTTAAAAATAGAATCATTTTGGGTGCTTTGTATCAATTTAATGTATTTGTCTTTTTCTCTCCAAAAATTTGAATTAATTCCATGAATTGTATCAACAAACATACCATGGTCAATATGCAATGCCATTTGTATAAAAGTACGTGTTAAGCCTATTTCTAGTTGTTTAGCTAAATTAAAATCTACAGTAGGCAATATTTTTAATAAAGAATCTTTGGTTTGAATTACAAATTGGTATTCGTACAAATCTTTATTTAGTGCTAAAAATTCTGCGGTGCTTAGTAGGTGTATCATTTCTATTCCTTTGGGAGAAAGGCCATTGGC
>JAGNZZ010000048.1 GCA_017984135.1 Chitinophagales bacterium
AAAATTCACAATTGCTCAAAATCTAATAACAATCAACTTATTTAATAGTTTTAAAGGCATTTATTATTGAGTAAAAAAATGAAGAAAATAATAGGAATATTCTATTGCAACATAAGCTGACGAGGTGTGATAAATATTTCTTGCTTTCCATTTTTCAACTCTTTCCATTTTTTTATATCAAAGGCAATGCGATAAGCACTGCAAGTGGGAAATCTGTTTAAGCTACATTTAGCTAATTGAAAAATCAAATAGGATAATTTAGGTTCGTGTCCAATTAAAAATACATCGTTGTTTGTTGTTTCTATTTGTTGTAAGATGGAAATAATAGAAGCGGAAGTTCCGAAATAAATCAAAGGTTCTACTTGTATTTTTTTGGGGTCATATTGCAAAAAATGAGCAATACCTTTAGCGGTTTCAATAGCACGTGTGGCTGGTGAACTGATGATTAAATCGGGATAAATTTGTTGTTGTTGCAAATAGTTTCCTATGAGTGGAATGGCAGTTTGTCCTCTATCGTTTAAAGGGCGAACAAAGTCGTCTAAATCAGGATGTTCCCAACTTGATTTGGCATGTCGTATGATGGTTAAATATTTCATTTTTCAAAAGGAATGAAATAAAATTAATCATTAATAGGCAAAAAAGTATTTGAAATTCTTAGTTTGTGTTATTTACTACATTTCCAATAATAATGACAGCTGGTGCATGTATATGTTCTTGTTCTGCTAAGGTTTGTATGTTGGCTAAATTTCCTTTTATCATTTTTTCATTCGCTAATGTTCCATTTTGTATAATGGCAATAGGATAATTTTCAGGTTTATGCTTTTTAAAGACTTGAATGATTTCGGCTAATTTTCCAACGCCCATTAATATGACCACTGTTGCATTGGATTGAGCCGCCAATTCAATATCTTCGGATAGTTTACCACAAGAAGTAGTACCTGTGGTAATCCAAGCACTTTCGGTGATGCCACGCTGCGTAAGTGGAATATTTTGCAATGTAGCTAATGCTGTTGCACTAGAAATTCCCGGAATTATTTCGGTTTCTATGGCGTGTTTTTTAGCAAAATCAATTTCTTCTTTTCCTCTTCCAAAAACAAATGGATCGCCACCTTTTAGCCGTACAACAATGCCGTATTTATTGGCGTTTTCTACAATTGCCACGTTGATTTCTTCTTGTTTCATGTAATGAGAACCGGCACGTTTACCACAATAAATATGTATGGCATTGGGTGCATATTGCAAAAGTGCTTCGCTCACTAAAGCATCATACATGACTACATTGGCTGTTTGCAATGCTTTAATGCCTTTTAATGAAATTAAATCGGCATCGCCTGGACCGGCACCAACGAGTATGAGTTTTTTTTTCAATAGATAATTATGAAAAAGTATTGTTATTGCAAAAAACGGATACGTTATTACTTAATTGTGCTCCAATTTTTTACATTTAAAAAAGGACTAAATCATTGCTATAATACTATGCTTTATAGTTGCTTTCAATCACTACTTTTTCCGGATTTAAAATCGCTTCGCGATGAGATTTCACATTCGATAAAAAGTATTCAAATTGTTGGATGTATTGCGTAGCAAATGCTTTTTCAGGTTCGTATTGATTAATTTGTAAAACCAAATTTTCAAAACTGCCTTCTATTGGAAATAACCCAGTTTGTACAAAATGCGTATCAAAATCTTTTAGAATTTTAATTTGTGTATTGCATTCAATACTATTGCTCAACAAGATGGCTTTTGCTCCAATAATAAAACCGGTGTAAGCATAGTAAATCGCTTCTGCATATTTATCAGCAGATAAGTTTTCTTTGGCATCCATTACTTTCAATTCGGCATCTTTCATGATAATTCCAATCATATCATACATTGCACCGGCACATTCACCTACGCCAATTTCAGGTGTATAGTTTTCTTCGCCACCATAATCAATAAAATCATCATCTACATATAAAGCCACATTGGCTAATGGTTTTAATAATGCATAAAAATAATTTTTTCCTTGGCGTTTATAATAATCATTAAAATATTCACCATCTTCCGTGTTGCTCTCAAAATCATTTAAGATCAGTCGTAACATTTCTGGTGTTCGCTTAGTAGGAATTTTCACAATTTTATCACCAATAGATCCAACGCCATTTATATCTACACCACCACCTAATATGACTTGCATGGCTGGCGCCACACGTTCTCCTACTTTTATAGAGCTGCCGTGAAGCCCAATGTTTGCTGCCATGTGTTGCCCACATGAGTTCATGCAACCACTTATTTTTATTTTTATTTCAGAATCAAAAATGAGATGATAAAATTCATCCTTGATAACGTTTTCTAAAATTTCACCTAAGGTCATGCTGTTGGTAACACCTAAATTACAAGTATCTGTTCCAGGGCAAGTAGTCACATCGCCAATGGTATCATAGCCAGGATTGGCAAAACCTAATTTATCTAATTCTTGATAGAAATATGGAAGTGATTCTTGACGAACAAATTTTAATAATAAACCTTGATTCATGGTAATACGCATATCTTCCGAAGCGTATTGTTGTGCCAAAGCTGCAATGGTTCTGGCTTCATCCGGTTTAATGTCGCCTTTGGTTACTTTAAGTGCTACGGCATAAAATCCATTTTGTTTTTGTTCAAACACATTTGTTTTTAACCAATCCTGATAACGTGCTTCATTTTCAATTGTTACGGATGGTGCTATATTATTATGCGTAGGTTCGCCAGTGTTTACTTTAGTGGTATCTATTTTAAAAGTCTTTACTTTCGTAGCTTTTTGTTCGATAGCCACTAATTCCATGTATTTTTCAATTCCAATATCTTTAATAAGATATTTTAAACGAGCTTTATTTCTTCGAGTACGTTCACCGTATCTGTCAAACACACGTAAACAGGCTTCCACAAATGGGATTACTAAGTCTTCGTGTAAAAATTCATGCACTGGAAATGCCATAAAAGGTTGAGCACCTAAGCCACCACCTACTACTACTTTAAAGCCACGTTCACCGTTTTGTATTCTTGGAATAAAACCGATATCATGTAAGAAAGTATAAGCAGAATCTTTATCGGAAGACGAATAAGCAATTTTAAATTTTCTTCCCATATCTTGGTTGATTGGGTAACGTAGAAAATATTCAAAAGTGGCTTGTACATAAGGTGAAACATCAAATAACTCATCTTTATCGATGCCTGCAAATGATGAGCCTGTCATGTTTCTTAATGTATTACCACAAGCTTCGCGAGCAGTAGCGCCTACATCTTCCAAGCCAGCCCAAATTGCTGGTGCATCTGTCACTTTTACATAATGCATTTGAATATTTTGACGTGTAGTAAGATGCAAGTTTGAGCTAGCATATTGTACCGATAAATCGGCTAAACGATGGAGTTGTTTGGGTGTTATTTTTCCAAAAGGAAATTTGGTTCTAAACATTTGTACGCCCAATTGACGTTGACCATAAACACCACGTGTTAATCGGAAGGATTTGAATTTGTCTTCCGGAATTTCTCCTTTTTGGAAGGCATTTATTTTTTGTTGTAGTTCAAAAATATCTCTTGCGCCTTCTTGTGAAATGTTTTTAGTGATAATTACACTCATATATTTCCGTTATTTTTTTGTTTTAAATAGGAATCGATTTATAAAATCAATGCACAGCCACTTTTTTATTTACAAAAAAACCTATCTTATATAAGATAGGTTTTTTAATTTATTACATAAGTCAACCTATCCGAACTATTGCGGACAAAAACAACATGAGTTATTTAGCTTGACTACATTTTTCATCTGAAAATAAAAGTAGAAAAAAAAATCAATGAATGTACGTGTTTAATGATTTGATAATTTTATTAAAAACACGAACCATTAGGCGTTTTCGGCAATTACTTCTTGTACTTCAGGCACAAATCGTTTCATTAAATTTTCAATACCTTGTTTTAAAGTTACCGTACTGGATGGGCAACCGCTGCAAGAGCCTTGAAGTTGTAACGTAAGTACACCATTTTCAAATTTTACAAAGGAGATGTTTCCACCATCCATTTCCACCGCAGGTTTCACATATTTATCTAAAGCACCTTTAATGCGAATTTCTAAATCACCATCGTCGGCATGTATAGTATTGGTGGCGGTTTTGCTGGGTTTCACATAGTTTTCAGTGATGATTTCTTTGCCTTCTTCAATAAATTTTTTCAAGAAATCTTTAATTGGAATCATGATTTCAGCCCATAATAAATCATCTGATTTGGAGATGGACACAAAATTATTGCTGACAAATACATTTTCAACACCCTCAAACCCAAATAACGCATTTGCTAAAGGAGCATCGGTGGTGTCTTCAATGCTTTGAAATTCTACGGCATCATTGACTAATAATGCTTTGTTGGTTACAAATTTTAAGGTATTTGGATTCGGTGTGGCTTCTGTATATATCATCACCGGTGTTTTAGTTTTAGTTTCCATTTTTTTCTCTTTATAACATTTAAAATCTTTGTTGGTTTATAGAAATTATTTATGCTTTATGTGTAATGGTTGCGGTGGCTTGTGCAGTGGGCAAAATAAAAATTTCTTCAATGTTTACATGTGGAGGTTGTGTGGCCATGAAATAGATGCTGTTGGCAACATCTTCAGCTTTTAATGGTTGATAGCCTTCATATACTGCATTGGCTTTTTCTTTATCGCCTTTAAATCGAACTAATGAAAATTCGGTATCTGCCGCGCCAGGACTAATAACGGACACTTTGATATTATGTTTTAGCAAATCAACACGGGCACTGCGTGAAATGGCTCGTACTGCATGTTTAGTGCCGCAATAAATATTGCCTCCACCATAGGCTTCCCATCCGGCCAAGGATGCTACGTTAATAATATGACCTTGGTTTCGTGCTATCATGAAAGGGGAAACTTCACGAATCATATAAATTAATCCTTTTATGTTGGTGTCAATCATCTGTTCCCAGTCTTCATAATTTCCTTCTTGTATGGGTCCACGACCTGCTGCCAATCCTGCATTGTTTAATAATACATCTATATTCTTCCATTCGTCACCGATGGATGCAACGGCTTGTTTTACTTCTTCTAAATTTCGTACATCAAAACATAAACTCAATACTCGAACCTGATAAGTCGATTTTAAGATAGCTTCTAGTTTTTCTAATCGATCTTTCCTTCTTCCAGTAATGATGATATTCCATTGGTGTTGCGCAAATAACAAGGCGGCTGCTTCACCAAATCCGGCGGTAGCTCCGGTAATTAATATTGTTTTCATGTATTGCTATTTTTTAGAACGATATGGATGTTTGAAAACCAATATAGATGGATTGATTTTTCAATAATTACAAAAGTACGAATTAACTTATTAATTTTAGTTCAAACAAATATTATGACTATTCAAGAAGCACAAAAAACAATAGATAATTGGATATTATCTACAGGTGTACGTTACTTTAATGAGTTGACGAATATGGCTATTCTAACTGAAGAGGTTGGTGAAGTGGCGCGCATTATGGCCAGAAAATATGGCGAACAATCATTTAAAGAATTGGATAAAGACAAAGATTTAGGCGACGAACTGGCGGATGTACTTTTTGTGTTGATATGTATTGCCAATCAAACGGGAATTGATTTAACCACTGCTTTAGAAAAAAACCTTGTAAAGAAAACAGAAAGAGATAGCAACAGGCATAAAAACAATGAAAAATTGAAATAATCAGAAATTTTGTCACGTTAAATGATTTTGATTAAGACAAAATGTCTTATTATTAATTTATTTTCGGCAATAATTTCTATTTTTAAAGATGGAATAGCATTTGAATAAAGTCTTGTATCAATATTTTAAAACAAAAAAAACAGATATGAGAACATTAGTAAAATCAACATGTGGAACACCGACAACGAATCGTTTTTTCTTCGACGATTTTTTTAGCAAAGAATTTGGATTTGCTCCGGCAGCATTTTCCAAAACCACTCCAGCGGTTAATGTAAGAGAAGAAGAAAAGCAGTTTTTGGTAGAAGTAGCAGCGCCAGGTTTACAAAAAGAACATTTTAAGATAGAAGTAAACGATGGAATTTTAAGCATTTCTGCAGAACAGAAAACAGAAAAAACAGATGAAAGTGATGGAACAACGTTTACCAGAAAAGAATTTTCCTACACGTCTTTCAAAAGAAGTTTTACGCTGGATGCAGAAGCTTTAGATGTAGATAATATTGCTGCGAAATATGAGAATGGAATTTTAGCTATTTCTATTCCAAAGAAAGAAAAAGAGGAAGCTGTAAAGCAAGTAAAATCAATTACAATTTCATAGTTTAATTTAGTGGTTATTAATGTTGCGGCAGCTCCAAAAGAGCTGCCGCAACACATTTATTTAAAGTATTTCTTTCAACTTGTCATAATACTCAGATTGCATCGATTTCAATTTTTCCAGCATTTTTTTTGCTTTTTCTTTTTTGTTTATTTCTAAAAATAATTGACCTAAATAATACACAGCTAAATCCGACGACTTATCAAACTTTAATGCTTTCTGTAAATTATTTTCTGCTACTTTATAGTTTTTTAATTGCAAATTTGCCCAACCTAAATCAATCCAAGCTGCTGTAAATTCCGGATATATTTCCACTGCACGCTGCAAATATTTTAAAGCTTCTTCGTACTTTTCTTTTTCATTTAGTATCCAACCAACCCGATAATTACTCAACTCATTTTTATCTCTAATTGTCAAGCTTTTTTGATAATATGCTAACGACTTATCTAGATTCACTAATCCTTTACCATTAAAATAAAGACTGGCAATATTGGCTGCATAAATCTCATTTTGACTATTTAAATTAAATGCTTTTAAATAATTGTCTATGGCTTCCTCATTTTGTCCAAGCATATCATAGGCATAGCCCATTTCATTATATGCTTCGGCATAATCATCTTCTCGTTTCACCACTTTTCTAAAATATAAAATAGCTTCTTCGAATTTTTTAGTTTCATTTTTTATATATCCTAATCTATAGTTTATAGTAGCATTTTCATTTCCTAAGGCACAATTTTTTAGATAATACATTTCGGCATTTATGTAATCTTTCAAATAATAATAGGCATCAGCAATTCCTTTTAAAGATTCAATATCTTCTTTATTTAATAATAATGCTTTTTTATATACAACAATAGATTCCTCGTATTTTTCTAAGGACAGCAAAGCATAGGCTTCTTCTTTATATAAATCAGCAGATGGCATAATGCGAATTCCGTTTCGAGCAGCTTTTACGGCATCTTCATATTGTTTTAATTCGTTATTACACCAAGCAATATCGTAGTAATAGGTTGCATTGTTGGGTTGTAGTTTACTGACTACTTTATACCATTTTAAAGCAGTTTCGATGTCTTTATTTTGTTCCGCTTCTTGTGCATTTTTTAGTGCTGATGTTTCTTCATCCTGTGCATTTACAATTCCATTAAACATTAAAAATGAAATTATTAAAAATAGATATTGTAAGGATTTCATGATAGTTGGTTTAAAAATTAAGACAACCCATTGTGTGGTTTAATTTTTTTTTATAATTAATTGATAGGCAAAGCCCATGCGTTGCTGGCGATTCAGAAACGCCGGAATTGCCATCTCTCGATTCTTTCCATTCTACTTTTGTACTTTTTTGCCTATTTTTAGTTATTCTCAAACCGCACAACAGATTAAATATACTCAGTTTATCAAAAGGATTATATACCAAAACAGTGGTAATTTTTCAATAATTTTCAATAAATTACATTTAAATTTCTAAAAGCTATACAAACTAACTTATGCAAATACAAACACCTATTGAAAAACTATATCATTGGACGGCAAAAAATCCCCATCAAACATTTTTACGTCAACCCTATAATGGAGAATGGTTACATTATTCATGGAAAAGAGTAGATGATGAAGTGCGACGGATGGCAGCCTATTTGCGGTCTTTGAATTTAGCTCCACAAAGTAAAATTGCTATTATTTCTAAAAATTGTGCGCATTGGATTATGAGCGATTTAGCCATTATGATGGCTGGTCATATTTCTGTTCCGTTGTATCCTACCATACCTGCAGAGTTAATTCGATATTGTTTAGAACATTGTGAAGCTAAAGTTGCATTTATCGGCAAATTAGATGCTTGGTCAAAACAACGATCCGGTTTGCCCGATAACGTAAAAGGAATTTCCTATCCATTGTGGACGGAAGAAGGTTATGAAAACTGGGATGATATAATTGCTAAAAATGAACCTTATCTTGAAAATTATATTCCAGACGATGCTCATATTTCTACCATCATCTATACTTCAGGCACTACAGGCTTGCCAAAAGGTGTTGTGCATTCTTTCCATACATTTTCCTATGCTGCTGGTTGGGCACTCACAGAAATTAACGACATAACAGAAAAGGATCGGTTTTTTTCCTATTTACCTTTATCTCATATAGCCGAGCGTATGCTTGTAGAAATGGGTGCTTTATATTCCGGCGGTTCCATTTCATTTGCGGAATCATTGGATTTATTTGCAGCCAATTTAAAAGATACTAAACCATCAGTATTTTTAGCGGTACCTCGTATTTGGACAAAATTCCAAATGGGCATATTATCTAAAATGCCTCAAAAAAGATTAAATATTTTATTGAAAATTCCTATTGTAAACAAACTTATCCAAACTAAAATAAAACAAGGATTAGGCTTAGATAAAGCAAAATATGTGTTAACAGGTGCTGCACCTTTGCCAGTGGCAACCATGGTTTGGTTTGATAAATTAGGCATTGATATTTGTGAAGCGTATGCCATGACAGAAAATTGTGCCTATTCTCATTTAACCCGAAGAGGAAACAAAAAATTAGGCACTGTTGGTACGCCAATGCCTAATTGTGAAATTCGTATTGCCGACGATGGTGAGATACAAGTAAAGAATGAAGCCATTATGTTGGAATATTTTAAAGAGCCAGAAAAGACACAAGAAGCATTAACTCAAGATGGTTTTCTGCGCACGGGCGATCAAGGGGAAATAGATGAAAATAACTTTCTGAAAATTACCGGTCGTGTGAAAGATATTTTTAAAACCGATAAAGGTAAATATGTTGCGCCGGCACCTATTGAATTGGAATTATCAAAAAATACCAATATAGAACAAGTCTGTGTAGTAGGCATGAATTTACCACAAACCATGGCATTGCTCGTTCTCTCTGCTGAAGCCAAAGCATTAGATAAAGCAGTGTTAGAAGCAGATTTAGTGGCAACCATGCAAGAAGTAAATAAAAAATTTGAAAAACATGAGCGTATGAAAAAATTGGTTGTGATGCAAGAAGAATGGACCGTGGATAATAATTATATTACGCCTACTTTAAAAGTGAAACGCAATATTTTGGAAAAAGATAAATCACCTTATTACGAAAAATGGTATAAAGAAACCAATGAAATTATTTGGGAATAAAAAAACCAAATTCATTTAAATACAAAAAAAGCGATGCATCTCTATTTGGCATCGCTTTTATTTTTTTTGTGGAGGAAAAATATCCAACACTATATCCAATATTGATTAAAATACATAACCTACCTTTACAAAGCCAGCATGCATGTTTTTATTAAAATCAGTATATAATGAATATCCACCATTAATAGTAAACGAAGCATTTTCTTTTGCTTTTACTAAAATACCAGTTCCTGCATTTAACAAAAATTGTATGTCATTTAATTTACGTGCTTCGTTGCTAGCGTATTCATTGGTTTTGTTTAAACCAGCTTGCACGGTAAACATAGGTGTTACTTTTTTATCCAATACATAGGTACGTAAATCTACAGTGGCTTGTAATTGATAATTTTTGTTTTTGCTAACTTGAACACCTAATCCTTGCCCAATAAAAACATACGGATTAATGCGCATGCCCAAAACTTGATAAATACTAAAATATGCTTTATCCGTTCTGATTACTGATCCTACTTCGGTGATAGCTGAAAATCTACGCTTAACACCAGATGCTTCTAAATTTTCTCCTTCAGGTTCTAAAGTTGTTACGTTTGCTTCATGTTGGTTGATTTCTGTGGTTGCTGCAGTAGAACTATTTTCTATGTTATTTTCGGCAAATGAAGCTAAACCGAAACATAATGAAACTGCTAATACGAATGTTTTTCTCATAATATTTTCTTTTTTTAGAGATGAAAAATTTACTTTTTAAGTATTCAAAACTTTCAAACAAAATTGAAACTTTTAATCGATATCTCAGTTAGCTTAATTTTATGTTTAGTTAGTAGAATGCTTAAGAAATAATTGTGTAAACATTATCCAATACTTTCAAATATTACTGAAAGTTTAAGTCGATATCTTGTGGTTCCATTTGGCTATCAGCGGAAGCCTTAGTATCTTTAGTTTTAATGAAACCACACAAGACTTTAATATCACCCAAAGAAAAATTTTTTCCATTTGAAATTGAAAAAGCTAATCATACTTTTTTACGGCAAGCATACCAACCACATTGGATACATTTTAGTTGGAAACGTGTTGGAATTGCCAGCGAAGTTTATTTGAAAAATACAGGAAGAAGAAAAGAACTTTTTAAAACAGATAAAGGAAAATATGTTGCTCTGGCACCTATTGCGTTGGAAATTTCTAGAAACCAACTTATTTCACCAAGTTGTGAAGTGGGCAATAATTTAAAACAACCGCAGGCTTTGGTTGTTTTAGTGGAAAGCACCACAATTGATAGAAAGGATATTAAACAAGATTTATTACATACTTTAAAAGAAGTAAATAATAAATTGGATAATCATGAACGTATTGCTAAATTGGTAATTTTACAAGAAGCTTGCACCATAGAAAATAATTTAATTACACCCACGATGAAAGTAAAAAGGAATGTGCTGGAGGAAAAATACGAAGCAGATTTTTTAAAATGGCAAAATAGAAAAGACGAAAAAATAATTTGGAATTAAATACTACAAAATGAACAAATCTTCAAAAGCAGACTATTATTTCTTTGGCGCATTGATAAGTGCCATTTGGTTTACCTTAACCTCGTTTTTTTGGGTGTATTATACCAATGTTTTTATCTCTTTTCCATTTGGTTTACTTTCACTATTTCTTTGGAACAAAGGAAAAAAATTGGAACAAAACTCCATGCGTTTTATGTTAGTTTTAGGGGTTTTAATTACAGGTGTTTTGTTGTCTATCATTAGTTTGTTTATGTATTTATACAAGAACTAAAAAAAATATGTATTGGGTGTATTTAGTTTTAGCCGGATTATTTGAAGTGGGTTGGCCCTTGGGTTTAAAGTTGTCGCAAACTATGTCATCAAAAATCATTGGAATTAGTATTGCGCTGGTGTCCATGAGTTTGAGTGGTTGGTTGCTGTGGATGGCACAAAAATCTATTCCAATTGGCACGGCGTATGCCGTGTGGACCGGCATTGGCGCTGTAGGCACACTTTTGGTGGGTGTTTTATTTTTTGGCGATTCTGCAAGTGTAGGTCGTATGCTTTCTGCATTACTTATTGTGATAGGAATAATTGGATTAAAAATATTTCATTGATTTTTGTCGTACTTGAATTTTATTTTTCTTAGAAGTGGAATGAAATAAATTTAATCTTATTTAATGCCATTTTTTACTTACAAAATCTACCAGAAAGAGACGTTTATAAACATGCAGTGGTTTTAAAATGAAAATGAATTCCGTTAGATATATAAATGCTTTTTGAAAAACATGAATTAGATAAATTAAGTTTTGTAATGTCCTACAGCATGTCGAAGAAACTAATTTTTAGTATCCCGAAACTTCTGGGTTCAAGCGAAGCAGTTTACTGCCTCTTTTGGCAGTACTAAGTTGGTAGGTGTTTTTTTATTGCGTTGTAAATAGTTTAATTGTGTAGTCAAGTAATTTATTATTTCCATATTTTCCATGTCCGGGTATAATTATTTTAACGTTTGGATATTCTTTTTTTACTTTTTCAACGGTAGCCGACCAATCATTAACATTTGCATCGTGTAAATATCCTTTAGTTGCATTCAATTCCTTTATTAAGCAACCTCCAAACATTACATTTTCACTTGGAAAATATCCTACAACATTATCTTTCGTATGTCCTTCTCCAAAGAATTTAGCGGTTATTTCTTGATTACCAATTTTTAGAACTAATGAGTCTTTAAAACTATTCTCAGGCACAACAAAATTACTTTCTTTGGCGAGTTCTATTGTTTTAAAATAGGCATAAGACGGAATGCCTTTGTCGTGAAATGCTTTAAGTCCTCCTAAACAATCTGGGTGGAAGTGCGTAGGAATGATTGCAACAATCTTACAGTGTAGCGTGTATTTAACCCAATTGATAAGTTCGTTGGCACTTTTGTCGTCGGCTGGTGTATCAAAAATAATTGCTTCGTTATTGTTTCGCACAACAAGACCATTTCCTGGAACTAAACCATAATTCGTTGTTTGTAAAAATGAAGTATGTTTAAATGCGTTTTTTGATACTTGAGTTATTATCAAATCACTTGTCTTATATAAGGGTTCAGACGTAAAACTTGTTTTTTTAATGGTGCTACAACTTATAACTGCCAGCAATAAAAGTAGTGATATGAGTTTATTAATGTTTGTCATTTGGTTTTGTTTATTTGTGTAGAATTTCTGTCAACGGCTAAGCATTGCCCTTGTCGTTGTTGGTTTGCAACCAACAACGACCAAAATTAAAAATAATTATATTAATTATCACAACTGTCCGATAAAAATAAAAAAAAGGAGAGCTCCTCGCTTTTGTTGGTTTACAACCAACAAACCAACAAAATACACCAACAAAAGCGAGATTCCAATGCGCAATTTTATACATTTTCAGTAATATTCAACACTAATTCGTTTGGGTTTGGAAATTCAGTTGGCAAAAAATCAATCTTAAATGGTAATTCCATTCTTCTCAAATCTTCGATTCTATTGTCAAGTAAATTATGAGTTAAGCAATAACCGAAAGTCAGTTTTAAATATCTTCTAATTATCATTAACGGTAAAAATTGTCCTCTAAAATTCATCCATTCCATCAAATCTTTCTTGCCTTTTGAGCTATTACAAACGCTACATGCAAAAATTAAATTTTCGGCATCGTCTTTCCCTCCATATTTTTGAGGAAATATATGGTCTAAAGCTAATTTTTCATTTGAACCACAATAGTTGCAGATTTGTCCTGTTTGAAGTTTGATTTTTTCATCATCGAAAATGGTTCGCATATTCATTGTTCCGTCTTTTAGACCTTTGAAAAGTTTTGCTCTAATCATAAAATTGAACCTTTCGTATTTCGTTTGTTTTTTGTCAACGGCTGTATGTACCATAGCTAAATTTGCGTACGAATAGTAAATAAATTCTCTTACGGTTTCAATTTTTTGTTTCGCCATTCTTCGGGAATTTCTTTATTGGTACGGGTTGTCTAAAAATGTCAAATAACGTTTTG
>JAGNZZ010000049.1 GCA_017984135.1 Chitinophagales bacterium
TCCAAGGAATAGATTTCCATAATTCCGGCTAATATCGTTGGTAAATCAATGTTTAAATCGATTAATTTTCCGCTGTGTACATCAAAAACCCACGCATGTACACTTATATTTCGTTCTTTATAGGCTTGTTGCACCGCAGCCGTTTTTATTAAATTTATACATTGTTCTTGTACATTGAGTTCTACTAATCTGTTGTAACGCAGCTGTTCCGATTTAATGGTATTGAGTTCTTCTTTATGCAGCCGATATACATCGCGAATGTTGCGCAACCATGGATTGAGAATGCCTAAATCTTCTGATTTCATGGCAGCTTTGACGCCACCACAATTGTAATGTCCACAAATGATAATATGCTTTACATTTAGTTGTCTGATGGCAAAATTTAAAACCGACATGACACTTAAATCTACATTATTCACCAGGTTGGCAATGTTGCGATGTACAAATACTTCGCCAGGTTTCACGCCCATAATTTCTTCTGCGGAAACGCGGCTATCGGAACAACCAATATATAATATTTCAGGATTTTGACCTTGAGCTAATTTTTTAAAATAGTTTGCATCAACGGCTAATTTTTCAGCAATCCATTTTTCATTATTCTTAAAAATTTGTTCAATGTTCATACAATAGATTTACAATATTCATGTAAAGATGAAAGTAAATCTAAATATTTCATAATTTAATTACCGTTGTTGGTTTTTTAACTTGTCGTATTCTTTTTGAATAGATGTTTCGTCGGTTGAATGATATACACGAATGTATTTCATAAGCATACCAATTCCCCAACCTAAAGTAGCCCAAGCTGGCCATGGAATTAATTCATTTTGATTTTCATTTTTAGTGAACCACCAAATACACCATAGAAATAAATTGAAGACTAAAAACATCAACATAGTACGTTTAAATTTGGCTCGTTCAGTAGCCATTTGCCATAATTTTTCATCTTTGTTTTCCATTATTAAGTATTTTAAAGTGATAAATAATTTTTGATATCTTCAACATATTTCTCAAATGCTTTTTTTCCTTTTTTGGTTATTTTGCAAGTTGTTTTTGGGTAATTATTTTCAAAAGATTTATGAACTTCAATGTATTGCGCATCTTTTAATTTACTGATTTGAACACTTAAATTTCCGTTAGTGGAACTTGTTTTTTCTTGGATATATGAAAAATCTGCTTCTTTTACATTCATCAATAAGGAAACGATTGCCAAGCGTAATTGGGAATGCAATAAAGGATCTAAATCAACAAATTTTTTCATACTTTATTTTTTTGTTGATGATATTCATTTCTTAAAATAAATCCTGGAATTAAATAGGAAACTACTACCGATAGAGCCAATACTAACAGCTGTTCTGCTCCATCGATGAAATTGATCAGCACACTTAAACCAAAACATATCAAACCACCAATTATTAATGGTTTAAATTGTATAATTCTTCCGGTGACAAACGTGCCGATTGCATATATCAATATAAGAAAGGAGAATAAATTAAATGAATTATAGAAAGACAAAAATACAATTACACCAATTGCTATACCTAAAGCTATCCATAAAGAATTTATGGCAAAACTATTCAAGGATTGATGCCTTTCTTTATTAGCAAATTTAATTGCAATAACGATATGAATGATAGCAACGATAGGCATTGCCAACCAAACCATTTGAGTATTGGTGAAAAGCATTTTCAATAAAATATATTGAACAATGGCACAAAGACTAACTGCAATTCCCCATAAGTTGAGAAAGATGCTTCTGTCCACCATTTCTTCCTTTGTTTTTGCTATCATGCTTTGTATGATTGCGATACTTTCTTGTTCCGTGATTGATTGTTCTTTCATTGTTTAAATGTTTAAGTAATTGTAAATATAAAGTAGTTTATATTATAAACCAAATTTATTTTCAAAATTATTTTTATTTTTATTTTATGGATGTAACCAGTCTAAAAATTCAAATAGTGGAATTTAATTCAGCACTCCAAAAGGAATCTATTTTTTTGAGGGATAAAGTCTTGCGTAAGCCATTGGGATTACATTATACCATTGAACAACTAAAAGAAGAAGAACATCAAATACATATGGTGGCATTATTTCAGCATCAAGTAGTAGGTGTGGTGTTATTGCAACCATTAAATAAGTTGCAATTAAAAATGCGCCAATTTGCCGTGGATGAACAATTTCAAAATCAAAAAATTGGAACGTATTTAGTAGATTTTTTAGAAAATTATGCACTGTCTAATGGATATAAAGAGATAATTTTGCATGCAAGAAAGTTTGCTGTTGACTTTTATTCTAAATTAAAATATCAAATTATAGGTGATGAATTTGAAGAAGTAGGTATTCCACATTATAAGATGCAAAAATTAATTTGTTAAAAAATGGGTTAAGCACTTGCACATTACATTTATTTTACACAAATTTACTTTACATAAAAACCTTACCTTATGTATATTTTATTTTTAATAGCGTTTTCGCTAGTTTACAAAGTTTTATTTACGCCAATAAATGCGTCTAATCGTTTTAGATTAAATGCGACACCTGCTTATGTTCCAAAAAACAAACTAAGAAAAAAGCATAAAATTCCATTAGTAGATTTTATCCCAAATTTCTTTTATTAAGATATAATTCAATTTTTATTCTGAATTAAATTGGAAATGGCTAAACATTTATGTTTAGCCATTCACTATTTATGAAAAAAACCTAAGAGAATTAATGTTTTAAATCAATGGTAAAGGCTCGACCATTGTCTAGTGTTACAGTTGCTTCGTCATCACAATCGCCGGTTCCAAAATTTAATATTGCAAATCTTCGTTCATCAGTTACACGAACTATTTTTAATTCACCACTTACAAATTCACGGCAGGCAACTTTGCGTATAAGTGGTGTTAATGTATGGAAATTGTAGTGTACGCCACGTCTGGATTGATGCGTTCCTTCGCCTACTACTTTAAATATATCATCTGAAAAATCGAATGGAGTAGCTGCTCCAACCAACCATTCTTTAATTTTAAGCACGGCACTAAAGCTCATTTTACCATTAGGAAAAGTAACTTTTCTAGTAGATTTTACTTTAAATTCAAAATTATTTTGTTCATTTTTTCCTAAATTTTCTACTGTTTTATTAATGTCAACTTTGTTGTCATTCACATAATAATCTTCTGAAACAATGTGAATGATAGTACCTTCTGCTCGGTATCGTCCTGTATGCGTGATAATAATTTTCCCTTTTCGCGTAACGCCATTTGGACCTGTGCAACCGGTTCCAAAATCAATGGTGATTTTTCGTAGGGAAGTAGCGGTGTCTTTAGTGATAACGGCACATGAACCTAAAATGTCCGCATCAGAACTTCCATCACTTGCTGCTAATCTTAAATTGGATACATCGCCACTGGCTTCTGCTTGATCCGCCATTAATTGTGTATTGCCATCTTCAATGGTAGCAATGTGTAAATCTTCTGAGGCTTCTCTTTCTGTTTCTTCAGTGCCAGTTTCTTCTTTTTGGCAAGCGGTGAAGGTAAATGTCATTGCTGTAAATATAAACAGCAATTTGGTGGAGATTGATAATGTTTTCATGATAAATTTGTTTTAGTTAAAGAATAGACTTCCTAAACAAACAAAGGTTTAATCAACTGAAAAGAAAGAAAAAATTAATAATTTGGATTTTGTTTAAAGCGTAAAACTAATTTACTTAATGCATCTTGTACAACTTTAACATTTACCTGATGTAAAATAAATCCTGTATAAGGTATCAGTGGCTCAAATTCTATGAAATAATCTAAACGAGTTTTGTTGGGCGATAGTTCAATGAAATTCATTTTTCCAAAATGATTTTTCAAAGGACTTCCAAAGGAAATTTTATATTCTAAATATTTATTTTCTTTATAAACAGTAATAGTTTCTAAAAACAAAATAGGAAATCGTATAAGTAATCTGGTTGAACCTACATCGTTGCAATTGGTTGGATTGGGTGAATCAATCACCCTTTTTATAAATGCTGGATATATTTCATGTAATCGGTTATGATCGCTAAAAAATGAAAATACATTTTTGATAGGTGCATCAAAATCTTGCAAAAAGTGTATTTTTTGCTGTTCATTTTTTGTTCTCAAGCCAATCATTATCTATATTTTGCAGCTAATTTTTTTAATCCACTACTTATAACTGTTTTTAAAATAAATCCTAAAATGCCATCGGCAAAACTCAATTTACTTTCCATTGTAATGGTGTAATTAAGCATTGTTTTTCCGGGTTCAGGTGATGAAAACGCTAAGCGACCTAAATGGTAATTGATTGGAACATTGCTGGTGATTTTATATTCAATTAAATTTGGTTCATCAAAAGTGACTACTGTTTCTTGTAGTATTTCAATTCCCATTCGAATGCTTCGAACCGAACCAACTCCATTTGGATTATTCCCATCACTGTTTTTTATACGTTTAATATTGGCACTTAAAATAGAACCTAAATTTTCGTGGTCACTTAAATAATTAAATATTTCTTGTCTAGGTGCATTAAAGCTTTGTGACATTTGTATCGTATTCATCTTAAAATTTTCCTAAAAATACAAAAAAATTGATGTTGTTTCCATTATAATGATTGTTGAACTTGTATATTTACAATAGTTTATTTTTTCACCTTTAAAATTAATTATATGTCATTACGATTAGGCGATGTTGCACCGAATTTTACAGCGGAAACAACAACTGGAATCATTGATTTTCATGAATTTATTGGGAATAATTGGGTCGTTTTATTTTCACATCCTGCAGATTTTACACCAGTTTGCACCACAGAATTAGGTTATACCGCAAAATTAAAAGATGAATTTGCAAAGCGAAATGCGAAAGCCATTGCTTTAAGTGTGGATAGTTTAGAGTCACATATTAGTTGGCTCAAAGATATTGAAGATACACAACACGTTGTTATGAATTTCCCAATTATTGCGGATCCAGAAAAGAAAGTAGCTACCTTATATGAAATGATGCATCCTAATGAATCGGAAAAATTTACAGTTCGTTCGGTTTTTGTAATTGCTCCAGATAAAAAAATAAAATTAACCATTACTTATCCAGCTTCCACTGGTAGAAATTTTAATGAAATTCTACGTGTGCTAGATTCGTTGCAATTAACGGCGAATTATAGCGTAGCAACACCTGTAAATTGGAAGGAAGGTGATGACGTAGTAATTGCACCTGCTATTTCGGATGAAGATGCTAAAGTGAAATTTCCCAAAGGTTTTACGACTATCAAACCTTATCTAAGAATGACACCACAACCGAATAAATAACATTTTGTTTTGTATTTAAGTGTAGGTTGACTATTTATTGTCAACCTTTTTTTTATTCAAATGCAGTCGCATTAATATTATTATTGACAAATTAGTTTAGCTCGAAGTTGTCTATATATGTATTGAGTTGAAAATAGATACTTTTGTTTATTGAATTTACGCTTGTTATTTATTATTTTAGAATATGCTAAAATCAAAAACTTTGCGGAAAATTGAATCCTTGCATCCAAAAAATGATGCATGGGAAATAGTGCGCTTGTCCATGCATTATGAATTTCCTTGGGACTACAATCGTGCATCAGAATATGCCTTGTATAAAACGTATGCAGTACCTTCTATTTCAAAACTTTTACATGCCACCAAAGAGTTTGAAAAAAATCCTCAAAAAAGATACGATGATACAGATTTATTGTTGAGTTTAATAATTGAAAATGGTATTACGCAAGGAAAAGGAAAAGATGCTCTAGAGCGAATGAATTGGATTCATTCTAACTATAAAATCAGCAACGATGACTATTTGTATATTTTAAGCACGTTTATTTTTGATATTTTTTATTGGTTAAATAAATATGCTTATCGTAAGTTAATACATAATGAAGAACTTGCCGGATTTTACGTGTGGCAGGAAATTGGCAAAAAAATGCATATTCAACATATTCCTGAAACAATAGAAGAATTTAGAAGATACCATGATAATTATGAACGTATGCATTTTAAATATGAAACATCTAATGCCATAATTTCAAAGGTAACTGAAAACTTAATGTTGAGTTGGTATTTACCTGAAATATCTTTTGATATGTTTCGTCCGTATTTACATGCTGTTATGGAACCGCATTTATTAAAAGCATTAGGACGTAACGAACCTGGATTTTTAAAACGAAACATCGTTGCAAAAGCATTAAAAACACGTAGCAAATTGGAAAGTATAATACCTCGAAAACATCCATTTATACGCTCAATAAATAATTTTTATAAATCTTATCCAAATGGCTTTTTGATGAATGATTTAGGTCCTCAAAAATTAATGACTTCTCCAACATGTCCTTTTCATAAAAATAATTAAGCTAATTTTTATACTATAGTAATTTAGATTATCTTAGGCAAATGAATACTCATTCATCTGCTCAAAAACTTCCATTTCTTCGTAAAATAGCCTTTGTATTAGGTCAAACTGGTTGGAGTTTAACAGTGTTTGGTTTTACAGAACTTATTTTTTTATTTTATTTGCCTCCAGATAATGGAAAAGCTTTATTTAAATCATTTGTATATCAAGGAGCTGTTTTTAAAATTTTTACTATTGTCGGTATTTTATCCGCAGTAGGATACATAATTAGTGCCTTTATGGAGCCGATTGTTGGCAGTATGAGTGATAGAAGTACTTTTAAGTTTGGCAAGCGAAAAACGTTCATGGCGTTCTCTGTTGTCCCTTTTGCATTATTGTCAGCGTTTGTTTTTTTTCCATTAAAAGATGGCATAGATAATATCAATACTATTTGGCTATCTGTTACGGTGTTATTAGCATTCGTTGTAAAATGTTTTTATACAACACCATTTAATGCCATGATTAATGAAGTTGCTACGGATGAAAAAGAACGATTGCATATAGTTATGATGTTATCGATTGCTTACGCATTAGGTATTGGTATCGGTCAGACTATTAATTTGTTTTTGAGCATGTTTGAAGGAGTAGTGCCTAATGAAACTATTTTTCAAATCTGTCTTTTGGCTTATTCAATAATTGCTTTAATTTTAATGTTGATGCCAGTATTATTTGTTCCAGATAATTCAGGAAAAAATATTTCCACTCAAGAAATAAACTACGATAAAAAACATGAAGGGATTTTTGATAATATGCTGGAAGTCTGGAATGATAAAAATTATAGAATTCTATTAATTGTAGAATTGATATATTGGTTTCCACAAAAAATATTTGTAGCGGCTGTACCTTATTTTGTAGCAACATTGTTTAAATTAGATAATGTATATACAACCATTATTTTGTATTGTGTAGGTGTTGTTTCCCTTTTTCTCTATCCAATTATTGATAAATTGGTAGAAAAATATGGAAAGAAAAAAATTATGCAGTCGGCATTGATGTGTTTAGTTGTTGCATTTATATTTACAGCCACAATAGGCATGTATGAATTGCCTACAATAGCTTTTGTAATCCTTTATATTATTTTCAATACTTATCCAGCAGCCGTTTTAGGCATATTGCCAATGGCTTTAGCTGGAGATAATGCTGATCATAATTTTAAAGAGACAGGAATTGCTAAAAATGCATCCTATTTTGCACTTAAAACATTCATGATGAAAGTTGGTGTTGCCATCACTAGTTTAATTTTTCCATCCTTATTATTATTAGGCAATACACCAGAAAATCCATTTGGTGTTCGTATGGTAGCAGTAGCATGTACTATAGCAAGTATTTTGGCTGTTTTAATGATGAGAAAATATAAAGATGTAAATTAGGATTTAATTAAGATTTTTACTCATTTTAATAATTTCGTTGTATTCAGTTTTTGAAATATCTGAAACGGATAATCTACCTTGTTTAATTAATTTCATTTCTGCTAACTTTGGATTGGCTTTAATAGCGGCTAATGGTACTGGATTTTTTAGTTTTTCTACAGGAGCAACATCCACACAAACCCAAGCTTCGTGTTCTGTTGTTGGATCTTGATACGCTTCTTTCACTATTTTCATAATACCTACCACTGCTTTGTCAATATTGCTATGATAAAACAAAGCGATATCGTTAATTTTCATGGCGCGCATATTATTTCGAGCAGTATAGTTGCGAACACCATCCCAATGTTCTTGTTTTTTAAGCACTAAATCATCAAAAGAAAAAACATCTGGTTCTGATTTCATGAGCCAATATTTCATAGATAAAATTTTGACTTAAAAATAACTAAAAACCAATGAAATAAAAATTACTGTCTATTTTCAATTTTCTTTTTAAAAGCATCTCGCATGGCTTTAGCATCCCATTTTTGTTCAATAAATACTTTATTATTTGCAATTAATTTAAAATAATAAATATCATCTGTATAAATGGACGCATCGTAAGCAAATTCAGTTTTGTGTGTTCCTGGTGAAATATTTTTTTGATTAAATAATTCTCTAACTAAGATATTTTTATCATTAAACATGGCAATTTGAACATCGCGTGGATAAGCAAATGTGTATTCAAACATGCCACCTACTTTTTCTTTCGGTGGAGCATAATAATTTGTTTTGTAATCCTTTACTTTAATGGAGTATGTTTTTCCGGTTAAATTTGCCAGGAATTTTTTAAATTTCCCTTCTTCTGAACTATCAGATGAGATAATATTATTAATATTTTCATTATTTAAAAGTGTCCAAACAGCAAGTTGTCCAGTTGAATTTTGATATTTATTTTCAGCAATAAAACCTGCTAGTTTAGATAGTTTTTCATCTTTCCCTTTTTTAAATGTATATATTGTACTTTCATTGCCACTGCTATTGCTCGATTCCGTACACATACCTTTTATGGAAACACGTTGATTTGTTTTGCCTTTTAATACAATCAATTTATTTTCAGTGACAACTATATTTTGGTAAATAGTATTAATTGGAATAAACATATCCCCAAATTTTATATCAATAGAAATATCCTCAGCACTTAAATTGTTTACTTCTAACGCAATGGGCTCATAATAATGTGTTGAGTTTTTATTCCCTTTAATGGTACAACTAATTTTTTTTTGCAGTAAAGCTTCATCTAATGTAATCGCATTTGCTACAGAAAACTTTACCAATAAACAGACAGAAAAAAATAATAGAATTTTGGCTTTTTGAAACATGGCTAAGATTTTAGATATAACGTGATTGTGTTTAGAATAGTATGTAATTTTAATTTTTTTTTTTAATTTTATTAAAACAAGACTATGAAAATCAAATGTTTACTTCTTTTATGGTTGATGTTTTCTATTAATATTTTAGGTGCACAAGATGCCTGTAAACAAAAATCAAGTGCACATATTCGTTTAGTAGGAGATAGTTGGGCGCATTTTCCAGCATTATATGCTGCTTATGATTCGGCATTAGCAAAATATGGCTTTGCAGATTATTTCTCTGTTTCAGATGGAAGTGTATTAATCAGTATGACTGCTGAAACATGGTGGCAATTTCCGTTGGCTCGTTTTGCTTTAGAATCATCATTAGCTACCGATGCAACACGTCCAATAGATATTGTGATGGTTTCGTTAGGTGGAAATGATGTGGCTTTTAAAATTCATAAAGGAGACTCGTTGAACGTTTTAGATAATAATTTAAATCAAGCAAGATTGTTTATGGATAGCATATTTGATTATATACATCAAGTGTATCCGAATGCACAAATAATTTGGCAAAGTTATGATTATCCAAATTTTAATGATCCATGTTTGAATATATCCTGGAATCCATATTGTGATTTATGGGAAAGTCACGGATATCCTTCACCTTATGAAATCAATCGCTTTATGGGATACTTGACCGATTATCAAGATACCGTAGTTCAAGGATATCGAAATTCCGGAAAATCGTATATGCATTTTTATAATTTACTTGGCACTATGCAATGGCGTTATGGCCAAATTGTGCCCTTGCGATTTCCTCCTTATGGAACCTATCCACCACGATCGGTACCATTGCCTTATGGTAAAATGGAATATCCATCACCTTTACCTGCAATGGGTTTGTGGCAGAATGACACTTATCATTTAGGACCTCAAAGCTATACGTATTTTGCAGAAGAATATATGCGTAAGTTTATTAGTGAATACTTTAGAAGAAATCGCGATACCAGTGTTTTTTCAGATGGGCAAAATTTCGATGGTTGGATTTCAGAAAACGGTGTAAATGGGATTGGTGATGTATTGATAGGCAAGAGAAATGATATAAATACACGAGGAATTTTCAGTTTTAATACAGCTTTTATTCCAGATAATAAAGTGATAAAAAGAGCTTCTTTGTTCTTTAAGTGTAAAGATATTAAAACGTTGTATCCTTTGGGAAATGCCTTTCCTCAAACTTTTCAATTAGATATTAAAAATGGAACATTTGGAAATGTAGGTATTGAATCGAGTGATTATAATGAAGTGGCAACAATGAATGATATAGCTTGTTTTGCTGGAAAATTACGTGGTGTGGATTATGCATTACGTGCCGATATACAACCCGAAGCTCTACCATACATCAATAAATATGGTATTACTCAATTTAGATTAAATGTTACAGATGATAATTTAATCACTTTTTTTAATGGAGATACCACTGCATTGGAAGGTCCTTTTTTAGATATTTATTATGATACTATTTCTGTTGCAACAAGTATTAAAACGAACAAAAATGCAATTAAAACGTTAGAAATTTATCCAAATCCAGCTAGTGAACAACTCTTTGTTAAATTAGATAATAAATTTGTTGCCCAAAAAATTGATTTAGCTATTTACAATTCTGAAGGCAAATGCATCCAATATATTAGCAATAAAATTATTCCTAATACAATTGTTGAAATAGATATTTCTAACCTTACTAAAGGAGGCTACTTTTTACATGTAATTTCAAATGAAAATGAATCAGTAGGTACTTTTGTAAAGTTGTAATTTATAATAAATCATTAAAATCGTAATTCTTATCTTTAATTGATGCTTTTTATAAATTAATTTGTAATTTTGTTCGATATTTTTATTAAATTAAATTAAGATGAATAAAAGAATTACACTCACATTTGTACTTGTTAGTACTTTATTTTCATTTATGTTTGCGCAGCAAGTTAATGTAAATAACTTGTCACAAGTATATAATCAAGATTTTAGCAGTTTAGAATCTTCAGGAGCAACAGGAACAACATTGCCAAATGCTTGGTATTCAACAGTTGCCTCCTACAAGGTAGATTATGGTTCTAGTAATAGTGGCGCATTGTATAGTTATGGAGATACAGCAGCAGCATCAAAGGCAGATAGAGCATTAGGTTCTTTAGGTTCAGGTTCTGCAACACCATCTTTCGGTGTTAAATTTGTAAATAACACTGGAAGTCATATCACTTCGCTTACTATTAGTTTTAATACAGAATGTTGGCGTTTAGGTCAAAAACCCGCAAAACGTTTAGACTCCACCGCATTTTCTTATAATATTGGTGCTAATTCATTAAATTCTTCCGGTTGGCAAAATGTAAGTTCATTAAAATTATTAACACCAGACACTTCAAGAGCAAGTGCAGGTGAATTAAATGGAAATGACGCATTGAATAGAACGGCTGTAAATCAAACTATTTCTGGTTTAGTGATTGCTCCATTAGATACTTTTTGGTTAAAATGGTCAGAGTTAAATGTTTCCGGTGTTGATGATGGATTAGCATTAGACGATTTAACGGTTACCTTTGCAGGTGGTTCTGTTCCTACTTGTACTGCACCTACTTCATCTGTTTCTACCGTAGTTGCAAATGGAATTAATACAACTACTGTTTCCGGAACATTTACTGCTGTAACAGCTGATGCTTACTTAATTTTAATTGATAGTACATCCGCAGTTCCTGCACCAGTTGATGCTGTTGAATATAATGTTGGTTCAACTTTAGGAAGTGCTACCGTAATTGGAAATGGTACTAGCACAACTTTCTTTAAAAATGGGTTAGATTTTAATACGATTTATAATGTCTATGTAATTCCTTACAACAATTCAGGTTGTTCAGGAGGACCCAAATACAATACTACTTCTATTGGAAATGATACTGCAATTACGTTGTTGGATGCTTGTCCTGAACCAACTAATACGCCTACAAATTTAATTTTTACCACCGTAAATGATAATACGATTAGTGGTACTTTTAATAAAAGTGTACCTGCTGCAGATGGATACTATGTTGTATTTAGTACAAGTTCAAATGTAGCTTATCCTTTAGATAGTGTTTCATATAGTGTAGGTGATTCTATAAAATATTCTAGCTTTAAATCTAAAATTGCAGATATTTCATCGTCGCCGAATGATACAACATTCTCAATTTCGGGTTTAGCATCTGGTACGAAGTACAATGTTGCTGTAATCGGTTATAATTTATGTAGTACTTTTGCAAATTTCAAACGTACTGCTACAACTGGCGTGAGTAGAGATGATACCACAACAACAGGAACGCCACCTCTAACTGATTGTATTCAACCTTCTGGTGTAAACTTAAATACTATTACTTTAGATTCAACGACCACTTCTGTGACTGCTAAATTCACAATTCCTGCAAGTGCCGATAGTGTTATGGTTTTATATGCACCCATTTCTGTTGGTTTTTTAACAATACGTGATACTATGTTTTATGCTGTAGGAAGCACCATCGCTACATCAGGCGCATCGGCAACAGTTGCTTATAGAGGAATTGGCGATTCAGTAGTAATTAATGGTTTAAATCCTAATACTGTTTACAAAATTTTCTTTATTTCATTTAACAGTAAAAACTGTTTAAACGGTCCAAATTATTCAGGCGTGGCTAATAAAACGGTAAGAACAGCGTTAAATACTGCTATTCACAATAAACGCATTGAGACGGAATATGTATTATATCCGAATCCAACAAATGAAGGAATTGTTTTTGTGAAATTTAGCAAAGCTATTACAGAAGAAGCAACCATTGAAATAATGGATGTTTTAGGAAGAAGAATGAATTCTCAATCCTTAAAACAAGGAAGCGAAATTCAATCAATAGATATCAGTAATCTTGCTAAAGGTTCTTATTTATTAAATGTTATTTATAAAGGAACCAATCACGTGAACTCGTTTATAATTCAATAAAAAAAGTTCTTTTAAATATAAACTCGTCTTTGTAACTTGCATTTTGCAAAAAAAAACAAAGACGAGTTTTTTAATTTTATTTTATGAAAATTTTCTACTGTATATTTTTATTATTA
>JAGNZZ010000017.1 GCA_017984135.1 Chitinophagales bacterium
TATTAGTTATATTTTTCAATACTCAAGCTTCTCCCGGAACTTATTATAATAGCATAGATACAAACCAAAGCTGCAGTAGCTTTAAATCAGCATTAACAAGCTTAATTTCTTTAGATGTACACCTTCCGTATGGACAAATTGATAACAATTATAACAAAACAGATTTGAAACCAGCCGAAGCACCGTTTACTGGTTTTGTAGTTGTGGATAGGTATTGCTCTGAAATACCAAGTGGACTAGATTCTTGTAATTTTAGATTTGACGATAATACACCTGGCGTTCGAAGTTTTTGTTTTTCTGGTGGTAGTGGTAATTTATGTGCTTGTTATGCCAAAGAACATACTTTTCCAAAATCATGGTTTGGTGGTGAAATTGAACCCATGTACAGCGACATGCATTTTATTTGGCCGGCAGATGGTAAAACGAATAACGAAAAAAGCAATTTTCCTTTAGGATATGTTCGCCCAAGTGCTAGTTTTACTTCCTATAATGGTACTAAAATAGGTCGTTCAGATGCCTCATTGAATTTTGGATACACAGGAGCAAAAAGTGATACATTTTCAGCAGGTGTGAATAAGCAATATAATTATGTATTTGAACCCATAGATGCATTTAAAGGTGATTTTGCAAGAGCGTATTTATATGTGGCAACACGATATGGTGCTTCAATTTCAAGTTGGAAAAATTTAGATACCATTGGAAGTAAAGTAATAAGTGCAAACTCATATACTGGTTTAGAGCCATGGATTTTGCAGCTTTGCGTGAAATGGCATAAGCAAGATCCACCAAGTGCCTTTGAACAAAAAAGAAATGATTCAGTACAAACAATACAAGGCAACAGAAATCCTTATATAGATTTTCCCAATTGGGTAGAAAAAATATTTGGTGAAGATGGAATTTCTGCTTCTTGTGTAAATACGCCAGTTTTAAATCATAAAACAACTTCATTTAATATATATCCAAATCCTGTTAAAGATGGATTTATTCATCTTGATTTTAACGAAACAATACTTGAAAATGCTCGTGTTGAAATATTGGATGTTTTAGGAAGAACACAATTAACCCAAGAAATAAAACCAACAAATTCGGGCATTACTATAGATGTCAAAAATCTTACTAATGGAATTTATTTATTGAATGTGATTTACAAGAATGCTAACAATACTATTCGTTTTGTAAAAGAATAGATTTATTGTTTAATAAATTTTGCTTGCACAAAGTTTTCACTGGTTTTCCAAACTGCATAATAAATGCCGTTATCAAGCGACACCGTATTGATAGAAAATTCGTGTGTGCCTTTGTTATAAACGCCAGTTTCTTCTTTATAAACAACTTTTCCTTCTAAATTATAAATAACAAAAACACCCATGGTGGACGTGGCTGCTGTTAATTCAACTTTAATGATGGATTGTTGATTTGAAATTAGATTAGGATTTATTTTTATGCTATGTTCCGAATAATAGTCAGATATATGATTGTTTAATCCTACTGTTGTACCAGATGAAGTGTAGATGTAAGTACCAGCAACAATAATTTTATTATTGGGTAATAAAATCATTCGGTTATTAGCTCTAGTAGTATCATTTGCAAATGGAATTTTTGTCCAATTCATTCCACCATTTGTGCTTTTCCATAAACCGTAATTATGTTGTTCGCCTACAAATGCAACGTTGTTGTCTAACAAAATGACACCTCCAAAATTTCCAACCGTATCCACTGAATGAGATTGCCAAGTTTCTCCAAAATCGGTGGTGCGCATCACGAATCCGGAATCTGAAGGTGTGGAAAAACTATTTTCAATAGATGCTATGCCATTACCATCTGGTCTGAAATATATTTTCCAAATATAACCACTTACTAAGTTTAAAGCGGAAACAATACTAAAATTGACACCGCCATCATACGTTTTTAAAATTAGAGGTCGTTCGTTGGTGGCTGTAGTGGATGAGCCAGTTATAAAAAATGTATCTTTATTTACCATGTAGCAATCTACTAATGCAGATGCTAAAGTAGATAAATCTTTAGTTGTAAATGTAGCACCATAGTTATTGGAAATATAAACTTTAGCTGGTCCAGCATAGGTTCCAACTGCCACTACTTTATTTTGATAATGTGCCATACCACAAACACCTTCACCTAAATTTGCCACTTCAAGCGTTTTTTTCCATGTTAAACCTTTATTGGTGGTTCTGTAAATAGCTCCTTTAAAGGAATTTACCGTTAAAGTGCCAATCATACCTGTATCTTCATCAAAAAAATCGATACTTCTGGAATAGGTTTTAAATGCTGCATTTGTATCTACTTTTGAAATGAAACTCCAATTATTGCCACCATCTGTACTTTTAAAAAGTTGACCACGAAAGCTAGTGTAGCCAATATTGTTATTTATAAAACAGACATCATCATATCGCCCAGAACGCGCTATATTGCCAGCTTGAAATGTTTGTCCGAAGGAAAACATGGGACAGAAAAGAAATAAAACGAAAAGACATTTTAACATCGATATTGATTTCATAGTTTTTGATTTTATTTAAGTTAAATATTTTCTCTCACATTATCAACTAATTGTTTACGCTTCAATACTTTTCATATCAATTACAAATCGATATTTAACATCACATTTTATCATTCTTTCATACGCATCATTGATATATTGAATAGGAATTACTTCCACATCAGACGTAATATTATTTTTTGCGCAGTAGTCTAACATTTCTTGTGTTTCGTTAATTCCACCAATTGAGGAAGCTGTAATTGTTCTGCCATTGGTTAACAACGAAAATGGACTTAATTGAATCGGTTTGTCAGGAATACCTACTAATATTTGTGTTCCATAAGCGGCTAACATTTTTAAATACATGTCATAGTTGTGTTCGGCAGAAACAGCATCAATAATAAAATCAAAATAACTCTGATATTTTTTCACTTGTTTCTCATCCTTCGTATAGCAAAAATGATGAGCACCTAATTTTTTTGCATCGGATTCTTTGTTAGGAGATGTGCTTAAAACAGTAACTTCTGCACCAAATGAAACAGCAAATTTTACTGCCATGTGACCTAAACCACCCAAGCCTAAAACAGCGACTTTATGCCCATTTCCAATTTTCCAATGTTTGATAGGTGAGTAGGTAGTAATGCCGGCACAAAGTAGTGGAGCAACGCCTTTTAAGTCCATACTTTCAGCTATATGCACTGCAAATTCTTCCCGAACTACTATCTTATTGGAATATCCACCATAAGTTGGATTTTTGTCATAATCAATGGAGTTGTAAGTAAATACGACTCCATTTTTACAAAATTGTTCATATCCGCGATTGCAGGTGTCACAATTTTTACATGAATTTACCATACAACCTACGCCAGCTAATTCACCTACTTTAAAGTTTTTTACTTCTGTTCCAATTTTTGAGATTCGACCAACAATTTCATGTCCGGGAACAACCGGATAGATACTTGGAAACCATTCGCTTCTGGCAATATGAATATCGGAATGGCAAACACCACAGTATAATATTTCAATCAAAACATCATTTCCGTTAAGTTCTCTTCTTTCAAATTTCCAAGGCTTTAATGGTTCTTTGGCATTGTGTGTGGCATACGATTTTGTAAGTGTCATTATATTTGTATTTTTTATTGAATAACGATAGAAGCAGTGGCTTTTAATTCATTTTTTTCTTTTAAAATAATTTGATAAATACCTTTAGATATTTTTTGATGGATGGAAATTGTGTGTTCATTTCCTAAATCTAATATTTCTGTTTGCACGACTTGCCCAAGTGAATTGATGATATCCATTTGTATAATTTCATTTTGTTGGACAGCATAATATATTTTAAACTGATTTGTAATTGGATTTGGATAGATTTCCATTTTTTTAAGTAGATGATTGGTTTTTATATTGCTAATAATTCCGGTACAAGCAGTTGATTGTAGTAATTTATTTCTGTAAGAATTAAAAAGGGTAGCTCTAATTCTTTCTTTTTGTTTAGGTGTGAAAATATAATCATTATTACAATAACTCATAATATTTTTCATGGAAACCAAAATGTTGGTATCAGAACTACAAGTAGTTGTGGCGCAATCATTAATTTTATGTGGCGGTGTATCGCATATCCAATCTCCTTGAAATTGACAATTTGAATTATCAGGACATCCATTTTCCGAACCTTGAAAGGTATGAAATAAACTCATGGTATGTCCTAACTCGTGAGCTAATGTTGAAGAATGATTGTTTATTGTGCTAGCTAAAACTACAATACCATCAATTGTATAATCTCCAGGAAAGATAGGAAAATAGGCATATCCACCCCAATTTCCAGCTATTTTATGCACTACCCAAATATTCATAACATAACTATTGGGCCAGTGACTTAAATTTTTAGTTTGCATTTCATCCGAGCCATAAATTCCATTCAAGAATGCATCGATATATCCTATTCCAACACTTGAATAGTTTGGAAGCATGCTGGCATCTTTTCTTATTATTCCACTACTAGGATTTCCATTTGGATCGAATTGAGCTAAACAAAATTGAACACCAACATCAATATTATTAGATAATGATGGAAATTTAGTGCCACTCCAATATTGATTTGTTGCTTCAATGGCATCATATATTTTTTGATCAGAAATATTACTTCCGAGCCCAATTGGTTCTCCTAAATGTAATACATGAACGGCAATAGGAATTTCTAAAACAGTGTTATTGATTTTAAACGATGAATTACTTGATGTATCTAAAATCGGTTGTAGTTGTTCAAGAAAATTGATTTGTTGGTTTTGATAAAATTTAAAATTTTCATTGGCACACTTATATTCTTGTGCGGTAGATTTTTTATATGAACCAATATTAAAAAAAGTAAGGAAACAACAGACTAAAAATAATTTACTCTCAAATTTACATTTGTAATTTAACTTCATTGTACTTGGTTTCTACAATAAAGTTAATAAAATTAAACAATTTGAGTTACCCAATTAAAGGTGTCTTTTTGTGTACACTTTTGAATTCCAATTAAAGTTTCTTTTAGTTGATGTGCTACCTTAAACGTTTTTTCGTCTAATAGGTAATCTTTTTCTTTATATCCAAATCTATTTACAGGATTTACTACAGCTGCGGTTCCGGTTCCAAACATTTCAGTAAGTGTTTTGTTGTTATAAGCTTCAATCACTTCATCAATAGAAATAGGACGTTCTTCTACTTCATATCCTAAATCTTTAGCAATAGTTATTATGCTGTTTCTCGTAATTCCATCTAAAATAGTTCCATCAATTTCTGGTGTTACTAATTTGCCATCGATCACTAAAAAGATATTCATTGTACCTACTTCATTGAGGTATTTTTTATGTTCACCATCTAACCATAACACATCTTTGTACCCTTTTTGTTTGGCTACTTCTACAGGATATAATGTGCCGGCGTAGTTTCCTGCAGCTTTGGCATTTCCATATCCGCCTTTTGTGGAACGTACATAAGAATCATACACTAACACAGAAATTGCTTCGTCATAATAAGAAGCGGTTGGCCCAGTTATAATGCTAAATATATAACGATCAGAAGTTCTTACACCAATAAATGGTTCAGTACCAATCATAAATGGTCGAATATATAAAGAACTACCTGCATGTTTTGGAATAAAATCTTTATCGAGTTCAATTAATTTTTTTAATCCATCCATAAATAATTCCAATGGAATTTCTGGCATAGACATCCTATTTGCCGATTTATTTAAGCGTTCTAAGTTTTTTTCAGGTCTAAATAATACGATACCACTTCCATCTTCTTTAAAATATGCCTTCATGCCTTCAAAAATGGCTTGTCCGTAATGAAAAACGTTGCAAGCTGGACTTAGAGAGAGATTTTGATAAGGTTGAATTTTGGCGGTTTTCCACATCCCATCATAATATTCACAAATAAACATGTGGTCGGAAAATGTTTTACCGAATGCTAAATTATTAAAGTCGATGTTTGAAAGTTTACTTTCTTTTATTTTTTCAATCTCAATAATAGGTCGTTCTGCTGCTGTCATAGCTTTTTAAAATAAGCGTGTAAATAATTAATTCAAAGTTACGAAAAAAGGTACTTAATTTTGGCAAAATATTAAATTTAATTGCTAATGAATTCTTTTTTTGTTTTAAACGAGACATCGTCATTACATATACCAGATGATTTTATTGGGTCTGTAATCTTTTATGCTAAAAGTAAGAATGAACAAATTGCATCTAGTCAATTTATTTTAATTCAACGATTAGTTGAAAATGGATTAAATTTGAAATTAAGTCAATTTATTTTGATTGATATAAATTCCTCAAAATATCGAATTTCATCCTTAAGAAAAAAAATACCTTTGAAAAATTGTATATTATTTGGTGTTAAAGAATCGGAAATAGGACTAAATGTAAGCTTACCAACGTATCAAAATAGATTAATTACGGATATCATATTTTTAAAATCAGATGCACCTGAAGATATTGAAAACAAGGCAACGCTTAAAAAAGCACTTTGGGAACAATTACAACTTATATTTAAAATTTGAATATGGATTTAGTTTTCGCCACCAATAATATTAATAAAATTAAAGAAATTGAAGCTGTTCTCTCTTGTAGCTATCATATTAAAAAATTAATTGATATAGGATGCAACGATGAACTACCAGAAACGCATCTTACTATAGAAGAAAATTCTATGGAAAAAGCGATGTATATTGCGGAAAACTATAAAACAAATTGTTTTTCTGAAGATTCTGGATTAGAAATTGATGCATTAGACGGAAAACCTGGTGTGGATAGTGCGCATTATTCAGGCTCAAGAGATGCCGATAAAAACATGGAAAAAGTATTATTGGAATTGCAGAATATGGAACATAGAGCAGCACGATTTAAAACGGTTATTACATTGGTTATAAACGGAACGATACAGCAATTTACTGGAATTATTGAAGGTGTGATTGCTTACGAGAAAAAAGGAAAATATGGCTTTGGCTATGACCCGATTTTTGTATTGAATGATGGTAGAACGATGGCTGAATTATTTATAGAAGAAAAATCTAAAATCAGCCATAGAGCCATTGCTACACGCAAATTAATTGATTTTTTAAATAATAATTCGTTATCTTAGGTATATTTGGCAACACGTAGATACCTATTTTTTTTTAAGGAGATGCAACTAAACGACGAAAAATCCACACTATATATTCAGTTAATCGAACGTTGTAAAAATAACGATCGAGAAGCTCAGTATAAGTTATATGGATTATTGTCGAGTAAAATGTTTGCAGTTTGCCTCAGATACTCCAAAAGCCGTGAAACTGCTGAAGATTTATTACAAGAAGGATTTGTAAAAGTTTTTACAAATATTGACAAATTTAGAGGTGAAGGTTCGTTTGAAGGATGGGTACGAAGAATTATTGTAAACACAGCTGTTGAGCAATATCGTAAATCGTCAAAGATTTATCCAATATTGAGCACAGATGAATACCTGATTGACGTTCCTGAAACGGATGTAAGTGACGAACTAGAAATGGAAGATTTGATGAAATGTATTAATAAATTGCCGCATGGTTTTAAAACTGTTTTTAACCTATATGTTGTTGAAGGTTTTTCACATAAAGAAATAGCAGAAATGCTCGGAATTACTGAAGGAACTTCAAAGTCTCAATTGGCTCGAGCAAGGTACCAATTAATAGAAATGATTAATAACTCGCAAATAACAAAAAGAAGTGTCAAAATCGCTAAATAATAATTTTGATAAAAAAGTAAAATCGATGCTTGAAAATTCAAGCGTGGAACCACCTGCTTTTTTATGGAATTCTATTGAAGAAAAATTACCGATTTCAACACCTTGGTATAAAAAACATAAATATGTTCTTTTCTTGTTGTTTTTTAGTTTGTTTTCTACAGGTAGCCTTATCATTTATGAAAATCAATTCATTTCTAAAGAACGAAACGCTACTGCATTAAACAAAAGAATGTATAAAGATGAAATTTCTTTTAAAAACAAGAAAAAGAATAATTTTATTGCAGGAAAAGATACGTTTTCTACATCTACCTCTCTTGATTTGGCTACATCTGATCTGAGCAATGAATCTAATAATTCAACCCAATCAATTGCTAAAAATCAGCAAAAAACATCAACAGTTGTATCATTTTATGAATCGACAGCAAATGCTACAAAGAGTGCTCCAAAATCGACTGCTCAACAAGTAGCAAAAGAACAAACCAATAAAACAAATCGACTACATAAATTTGAAGTTAAAGTGAACAAAAGTGATGTTGAAAATGAGATACAACCAGACTTAACTACTGTTTCTGATGAAAAATTAACGGCAAAAAAAAGTAATAAAAAATTGGCTACTGCGATTGTTTCCAAGAATAAAAGTATTTCTGAAAAGAATAAAACAATTGATGCAAAATCGAAATCTATACTATCTGTAAAATCCAAAAACAAATTTAAACAATCAGCTAACACTACTTATTTAGCAGCTAAAAATTCCATTAAATCAGATACTGTAAATAAATCATTGCGCCAAGATGACGTTACAAAACCAATTTCTGAACCTATTAGAAATGTAATTACTCCAAATTTATTAGTGTCCATATCGCCAATAAAAATGGAATATTCTCCTTTGAATGGTAGAAGTACCTTGCGTTCATTTGTTGAACCAGCAAAATTAGAATATTTAGCAATTGAAGATAATGCAATTGGTATTGATAATTTATCGCCAAGCATGGATAAAATGCTTAAAAATTTAAAACAATTTTCAGGTTATGATATCAATAAAGGGATTCATTTCGGTGCATTTATTCTGATAAATAATGTATGGTTGTCTAATAAAAAACATAGTATGGATGAAAACACACAATCTATTCGTCCGATGATAACCTTTGGGAAAGCTTATGGAATAAATATTGGTTATGATTTTTCGGATCGTTGGGGAACGCAAATCGAGTGGCAAATAGCGGAACAAGGTCAAAGATATAAGGTAAAACAAGCCGACCAATATCATACAAAAGAGATTAATTTGTTGTACACTAAATTTCCTATTGTAGCTAAATACAAACAAACTTTTAATAATAATTACAATGCGAAACCTATTGCGTTAAGTTTTATTTTCGGTCCACAATTAGGCGTTCTAATTAAACAAAAATATTCATTAGCTGGAGAACCAATAACGTCAATGGCATCCTACAGTAAAGTAGAATTTGGAATGTTAGTAGGATTTGATTTTGATTTATTTATGACGAGAAATGTAGCAATGACGATTGGTGCAAGAAGTGGTTTTATGGCACCTACGCAACGCAATAAACCAATGAGTTTTCAGTTAGGAATTACTTCTCAGTTCAATTTTAGATTTCCTAAGAAAATAAAATAAACATAAATAATTATTTTATTTCAATAAATCGATACTCCAATTGAGCTTCCATTAATTGTTTTTCAAACAGAACTGAATGTGTTTGCTCAATATTTATTATAAACGTAGATTGACTATTCAATTGTTGTTCCACAATAGTTGCTGATGCAGCATGGCATATTTTATATACTTTATTTATAGATTCATAACAGCACGTTATTTGATAAAAAACCATCAGTTTGTGTTCTACAATTATTGTTGATTGTAATGTTAATCTTGCACATTCTTTATAAGCAGTAATTAATCCGGAAACACCTAATTTGATTCCACCAAAATAGCGTACCGCAATAACTAATGTGTTTGTGATATTGAAAGAGTCAATTTGTCCTAAAATAGGTTTTCCAGCAGTACCATTTGGTTCTCCATCATCATTTGTTCTGTAATTATTTTTATCTAAGCCCAAGCGATATGCATAACAATGATGCGTAGCTTTTGGATGTAAATTATGTACATACAATAGCTTGTTTTTTAGCTCAAATTCATCTGTGATTGCAAATGCAAATCCGATAAATTTACTAGATTTATCTTTATATATAACGGATTCAATTGGTAATATGGTATAATAAACAGCCATTAAAATCAACTTAAAAAACCGATTAAAATTATACTGGAAATGGCTAAAATAAATCCGATTATTTTTTGTGTATTCATTTTCTCTTGAAATAAAGCAACTCCTGCAATAGCCGATAAACCTACTATGCCTAAATTATTAATTGGAAAAATAATTGAACTTTGCCAGGTTAAAGTATCAAGTGTTTTAAGTAAAAAATACAATGAAAAATAATTGGGAATACCTAATATAATTCCACCTGCCACATTTTTCCATTGATATAAATCTCGTTTACCTATATTTAAAAGAAGCCCGAAACTACAAGCTCCAGCAAATACAACAATTGTAATTGGATGCGACCATGAAGCATTTGGAATATTATTTTGAATATAATCAAACGTTGCATCACAAAATCCACTTCCAATAAAAATTAGAAACGGGAAAAATGGGGTTAATTTGCTTTTATTTCCAGTGTTTATTTTCTTTGATTTTCTTTCATAAGTTATTAGTACAACTGCAGCAAAAGCAGCTACAATGCCACCTATTTTAATTAGGTTCACTGAATCATTGTAAAAAAAAATTGCCATGACGACCGGAATAACAAAAGATAATTTCATAGCAATACTAGCCGTTAAAACGCCAAAAAGTTGTGTGGTTTTGCCTACCAATAAAAAAACGAGAATAAATGCGATACCTAATCCAATATTAAATGGAAATCCTTTCCAGGATGGCATTTGTTTAAATATAGTAAAATCATCCACAAAAAATAAACCGGTAATGACACAAAAAATATAATTAAATACAATTCCATAAGTCGGATGTATATTCCATTTGTTAAAATATCGAAGTATAACAACTAATGAAGTAGCAAAAAAAATACTAAGTATAAGATAAATCATTTGAATTTTTTAGAACATGAATGATGTCGTCTTGTAAAGAAAATGATCGAACTAAGTTGCCTGTTATTATGGGTGATTGAATGTATTTAAGCTCATTTTTTTCTTCAGTTATTTCATTTAAATTTTGTTGATGTGTGATAATATGTGCTTCCTCCCAAATTCCAGCAACTATAAATTGTTGTAGAACATTTGCACCACCTTCTATTAATACAGAAATGATGTTCCTATTTTTTAACATCTCAATAATTGTAGGAATACTTATTTTTTCTGTTGGATGATGGATGAAAAATGTCTCAGCTTCTTGGTTAAATATATGATGTGTAATAGGAATATGTTGTTTGGTACCAATAACCAAACGAACAGGATTTTTTCCATTAACTAAACGTACATTTAATTTAGGATTATCGGTTAAAACAGTAGTTTTTCCTACTAATATAGCTTGGTGTTCGGCTCTTAGTTGGTGTGTATAATGTTGTGAAAGTGAATTAGATATTTTTAATTCTTCCTTTTTAATTCCGATAAATCCATCCTTTGTTTGTGCAAATTTTAATGTGATATATGGACGTTTTTTGTGTTGGAATGATAAAAAATGTTTTAATAGCTCTTCGCCTTCAATCTCTAAAATTCCGGTTATTACTTCAATATTATTTTCTATTAGTTTTTCAATGCCTTTTCCATTTACCAAATCAAATTTATCTAAGACGGCAATAACTACTTTTGGAATTTTATGTTGAATAATTAAATCCACGCAAGGTGGCGTTTTTCCAAAATGAGAACAAGGCTCTAAACTTACGTACAAAGTAGAGTGTGCAATTAGATGTTGTTGTTCTGGAACAACACTATTGAGGCAATTTACTTCAGCATGTGCTGCGCCGAACTGAGCATGAAATCCTTCACCTATGATACGGTCGTTATATACCAATACTGCTCCAACCATCGGATTTGGTGCAACAAAACTATTGCCATGTTTGGCTAATTCAAAGCATCGCCGCATATATTTTTCATGAATAGGTATATTTTTTTGCACCATAATGAACTTCAAGTTCCTTGTAATTAGTATATTTCACAAAAATACGAATTTGAACGTACTTGCTTATAAAAATATCATTGTGCCGGTGCTGGAAGAAGCGTTTGATGTACGCGAAGCGGAAAACTTATTTAAAAATACATTGGAAGATTATTTCAATAAACGTTTTTTGGACCTAAGATCAATGGTGTTGAATGATGAAGAAATAGAAGAATTGAATTATATATTTGAAAAAATTACCAATCATTATCCCATTCAATATATTTTCAATAAATCCTATTTCTATGATTTAGAATTTTATGTAGATGAAAATGTTTTAATTCCACGACCTGAAACGGAAGAATTAGTACATTGGATTTTAACTTCGCATACTGCTTCCAATGTTTCATTATTAGATGTAGGCACAGGAAGTGGTTGTATTCCAATCACTATAAAACACAAACAACCTACTTGGCATGCTACGGCAATAGATGTTTCAGATAAAGCACTTGAGGTAGCTCTAAAAAATGCCAAACAACACCATGCGAATATTCATCTATTAAATATTGATATCTTGGATGCTGATTCCGTACAGAAGAGCTTAAATCAATATGATATAATAGTAAGCAATCCGCCATATATACCATATTGTGAGCAATCAAAAATGTCAATTTCTACCGTGTTACACGAGCCGGATATTGCATTGTTTGTTCAAGATGAAACACCATTGTTATTCTATGAGCGCATTGCAATTGTAGCTACTCAACATTTAAAAGCAAATGGGATGTTGTATTTTGAACTCAATGAGTTTAATGCTGTTGAGGTTCAATATTTATTAGAAAAAATAGGATTTAGCAACGTTGAAATTAGAAAAGATTTATCTGATAAAAATAGAATGATGCGTGCTCAATTTATTTCCAAATAGTTTTTTCTATTCCACTACTTTGTCTTTTTCCTATTAATGATTCACCTAAATAAGTGCCAATATAAATAATTCCAAGCACTTTGTCTTGCTCGGAAAACCCGAACTGTTCTTTGAATTTAGGATGGTAACACATGCCTCCAGTACTCCAAAATGTAGCAATATTATTTTCAGTTGCACACAATAATATATTTTGTATGGCACACGATGTAGCTGCTAATTCTTCTATTTCTGGTATGTTATTTTTATCGCCTCGTTTATTGATGCATACAATAATGTGTGAGCAATTTTTGCCTCTGAATTTTATTTTGTTGAATTTTTTATCTAAATATTGTTCGGCAGTTGTCTCACTTTTGTATAGTTCGGCATGCATTTCACCAAAAGATGAAACTGAATTTTTATCATACACAATAAAACGCCATGGTTCAGTAAATCCATGTGTTGGAGCCCAATTGGCTGCTTCTAATAGAGCTTCAATTTTTATTTTTTCGATGGCTTCGCCAGTATATAGTTCAGGGTCAATACTTCTTCTATTTTTTATAATATTCCATACATCCATATTTATATATTTAGTGTCGAAGTTAAATAAATTCGGAAGAATACAATAATGTCTTTATTTTTACCTTTATAATACATGTCGCGATTTTACGCTATACTTTTATTTACGTTGATTTGGCTCAGTTTCATAGCCAATGCTCAAAATTCGTTGAATGAAAACAAGAAGTTTTCCAATTTTAAAAATAAAATTATAGATGCATCATCGGATACATTATTATTAGATACGTTGCCCATTTTCCCAAACACACTTTTGATAAGAGATTTTAGAACCGATGAACGTATTTCAACGGAGCAATATCATTTTGACATTTCTACTGGAAAATTAATATTTAAAATGGGATTGAAACCTGATTCCATCTTAGTTTCATATAGAACTTTTCCAGTAAATTTCACTCAAATAACTCAACATAAATATCCTACAATTATAAAAAAAGGTGATTCTTTATTTTTTGATCGATTTTATTTTCAACCCAAACAAGAGCAAACTGCTTCTTTTTTGGATTTTGGAGGTTTAAACTATAGTGGAAATTTTGCACGTGGCATTCAATTTGGTTCCAATCAAGATTTAAGTTTAAATTCTACATTGGATTTACGATTAAATGGAAAAATTGGAAATGGAATTGAAATTACTGCATCACTTACGGATAACAACATTCCGTTGCAACCAGACGGAACCACACAGCAACTTCAAGATTTTGATAAAGTATTTATTCAATTGAAAAAAGATCCACATACTATTGTTGCTGGTGACTACAATTTAAAAGGTGATGATAGTTATTTTATGAAATTTTCTAAACAATTACAAGGTGCAAGCTATATTGCCGATTTGAAATTTAAGAATGGTATTAAATTAAAAACTTCTACCTCCATGGCTGTTAGTAGAGGAAAATTTACTCGTAATATTTTTCAAGGAATAGAAGGCAATCAAGGTCCATATCGTTTAGTAGGAAACAACAATGAAACGTTTATAGTTATACTTGCTGGAAGTGAAAAGGTTTATGTGGATGGAGTTACATTGCAAAGAGGTGAATTATTGGATTATGTAATCGATTACAACACTGGAGAATTAATTTTTATGCCTCGTTTTTTAATTACAAAAGATTCAAGGATTGTCGTAGAATTTGAATATTCGGATAGAAACTATTTTAGAACCACTGCACATCAATCCATTGTTTTTCAATGGAAGAAATTGAATATTTATACACAAGTGTATTCAGAACAAGATGCCAAAAACCGACCAATTGTAAATTCCATTTCAGATAGTATAAAGTCGTATTTGTCCACCATAGGAAATGATATTTCAAGTGCGTATTCTTCTGGGATTAAACCAGCCAATTACGATCCCAATACCGTTCAATATTATTTGAAAGATTCTACCGTCAATAGCATTACTTACGATTCCGTATTTGTGTATGATACAAATCCAGACAGCATAAAATATACGTTGAGTTTCTCTTATGTTGGTGTTGGCAAAGGAAATTATGTGCCGATAAAAAACGCTAATAATGTACGTGTTTATCAATGGATAGCTCCAGTAAATGGAATTCCACAAGGTACTTTTGAACCTATTATTTTAATTGTTACTCCAAAAAATCAATTGCTTTTTACCTTTGGTACTTCCTATGATATTGACAGCAAAACAAAAATTAAAGCGGAAATTGGATTTTCAAATAATGATAAAAACCTGTTTTCATCATTGGGAAAAAAAGAAAATAAAGGTGTGGCGGCAACCATTCAACTCAATAGAAAAGATTCTTTGAAACGTAACTTAATATTGTACAATGTATTGAATTATGAATTTAAACAAGCAACCTTTCATGCCATTGAACCGTATAGAAACACTGAATTTACGCGTGATTGGAATATAGCAAACGTTGTTACGAATATCACCGAACATATTGCGCGCTATCAAACTGTTTTAACTGATGTTAAGCACAATATTACTACTTCGTATAAATTCTCCACGTTTATTCGTCAAAAAAAATATCAAGGTTTTGAAAATTGGATAAGTTTCAACATGCATTATAAAAATATAAAAGTGGATGCATCTGCCAGAATATTAAATACGCAAGATTCTTTAGTAAAATCTCTTTTTTTTAGACCTTCAATGTATGTTTCCTACTCTATTTCTAAACTAAAAGGATTAGGATTTGGTGCCGGTTTTTATCAAGAAAATAATTCGTTTAAAAATAGAAACACACAACAATTATTGATGAATTCTTTCAAAAACAATAATTTCTCTTTTCAATTTTTCTTGCCAGATTCTGCTAAATGGAATTTCATGTTGGAATATAAATTAAGAAAGGATGTAGCTGTTAAAAATGCACAATTTTCTGATTCAACCATGGCACACACACTTGAGTTTAAAGGCAGTGCAAATCAATTAAAAAATCAAACGTTTAATTGGACGTTCACCTATAGAAATTTATCCGTAGCAGATACTTCAACTACTCAAAAACCAGAACAAACATTTTTAGCAAGAACGGAATATGGCGCACGAATTAAGCGTGGTGTTTTACGTACAAATTTTATTTATGAAATTGGCGGTGGACGTGAACGTGTGCGGCAATTTACATACGTAGAAGTGGCTTCTGGTTTGGGGTATTATCGTTGGATTGATCAAAATGGAAATGGCATTAAAGAACTTAATGAATTTGTACCATCTCAATTTAATGATAGCGCACAATATATTCGAGTACTTACAGATTTAAATGAATATGTTAATTCTAATTCCACTTCTTATACTCAAAATATTACGATTCAACCTAAAATAATATGGTTTAATGCAACTTCAGGCATAAAGAAATTTATGTCAAAAATTACATTGCAATCCTTTATGCAAGTAAGCCGTAAAACCTACAAAAATAACATTCGGAAATCCTTCAATCCATTTTTATTCAATACCAGCGATAGTAATATGTTGACTTTAAACTCCAATATTAGGAATAGTTTTATTTTCAATTCTGGTGATCCTGTTTATTCCTTTTCCTATACGAATCAATTGCTCAATGAGAAAATATTATTGGTCAATGGTTTTGATACTAGAAAAAGAATGGAAAATAGTTTAGAAGTTTATTATAACATTAGCCAAAAATTCAATTTCAATTTAAAATTTATACAATCAAAAATAAACTTAAACTCACAGTTTTTTAGCAATAATGATTATAAGATTAGAAGCTATTATTTGGAACCTAAGTTTACATATAATTATAAAACGATGCTAAGAACATCCATTAATTATGGGTTTACGCGTAAAAAAAATGCAGCGATATATGGAGGCGAACATACGTTAGCCAATAAATTAGAATTTGAATTAAGATATAGCAAAGCCACCAAAAACACATTGGAAACTAAATTCTCCTTCGTGCAGATGAAATACAATGGAGAAAATGGAACTACAAAATCATATACTATTTTAGATGGATTACAACCTGGAAATAATTTTATTTGGAGTGCAATTTATACTAGAAATATATCTCAAAATTTAGAGTTAAGCTTGAGTTATGATGGTAGAAAAACAGGCACTGCGAAATTAATCAACACTGGAAGAGCTCAGCTTAGAGCCATTTTTTAATAAGTCTAATGATTTTTTAATATCACTTCATCTTGTTTTTAATTTCAAGATTCTATTTTTATTGTATGGCATTTGAACAGGAAATAAATGTAATTCGACAAAAAATTGAATCATACAAAAATGAAGGAAAATCTTTGTTTGCAAGTTCATCCTTTCAAACGCATTCCATTCCAATGTTGCATATCATAGCACAAATTGATACATCAATTCCTATTTATTTCTTAAATACAGGATATTTATTTCCTCAAACCATAGAATATAAAGATGAATTAGCAAATTTATATGGTTTAAATGTCATTGACCAGAAATCATCTACACCACGAAACATGCAGAAAGACAGCAATGGTAGATTATTATTTACTTCTGATCCAGATTTTTGTTGCCATTTAAATAAGGTAGCACCAATGGAACCTATTTTACATAGCTTTGATGTTTGGATAAATGGAGTGCGTGCCGATCAAAATGCCAACCGAGCAAAAATGAAAGAAGTACAAGCAACACCTCAAGGTGCGATGCGTTATCATCCGATGTTGCAATGGACCAAGCAAATGATTTGGGCATATATCAAAGAATATAAAATTCCACACCATCCTTTGGATTCGCAAGGATTTACAAGTATTGGTTGTGAACCTTGTACCCGAAAAATTGATGCGTCACAAATGGGAGATGAGCGCATGGCTCGTTGGTTCGGATTAAATAAAACAGAATGTGGTTTGCATACTGAGTTAATCAAATAACGTTTAGTTAAGTTAATTGGTTGTAATGCAGTATGGCTTTTTCAACATCGTTTGGTGTATCAATACTGATACTTTCAAATGCTGTAATTCCAGCTTTTATTTTAAAATGGTTGTCCAACCATCGCATTTGTTCTAATTGGCGTTCCAACTCATTTTTTGTAGGTTCTAAATCAAGAAGCTGATTTAATACTTCAGTCTTAAAACCATAAATGCCGATATGCTTGTAAAAATAATCAACTTTAGGTTCATTTTTAGGCACATATCTACAAAAATCCGAAACATAAAATTGTTCGTCTAAAATGGCTTTGACACAGTTTGAGTTCGACAAAAGAGCAAGGTTTGTTTCTTTTTTAACTTGTGTAGCAACATCTACTTCATTCGATTTTAAAACAGCAATTAATTCATTAATTTGTTCAGGATGAATAAATGGCTCATCACCTTGTATGTTTATAATGTATTGATAATCATTGTTATTGTGTATGTTTAATTTAATTAATACTTCATTGCATCTAGAAGTTCCATTTATATGATGTGAAGAGGTCATCATCACTTTACCACCAAAATCATGAATATGATTAAAGATTTGTATATCATCAGTTGCGATAATAACATCATCGAGGCATTTGGCTTTTAAGCATTGTTCATAAACACGTTGTAGCATCGATTTTCCTAAAATATCGACTAAAGGTTTTCCCGGAAATCGAGAAGAAGCAAACCGAGCAGGAATAATTCCAAGTGTTTTCAATGTTAAAAAATGTTTAGAGTGTAAATGTAATTTAAACTCATGTTGAAAAAAAACAAAAGTTATGAACTGAATTCTTTTGATTTTTGTTTTCAATTAAAGTTTTTGAATATGAAGTTCCGTTTATTGCTGTTATTTATTTTTAGTTTTAATGCGTTTGTACTTTCGGCTCTATCGAATTTAAAGCAATCTAGTTATACAATGCACATTGTAAAACCTGGTGAAACTTTAGCAAAAATTGCTAAAAAATATGATGTTAGTATTCATTCCATATTAAATAATAATCCATCCTTAGTAGAAGATAAATTATCCATAGAACAAATTATTCGAATTCCTAAGTCAACTCCCAAAAAAACATCTACTACTTCAAAAACGAATATACCTACTGTAGTAAATAATGTAAAATCATTTTCACAACAAAATAAACAAGCCAAACAACATACAGTTGAAAATGGACAAACGTTATATTCCATTTCTAAATTATACAATATAAAAATGGATGACCTTATAAAATGGAACAATATCATTGACAATAAATTAAAAGTTGGTTCCGTTATTGCTGTTTCCGACCCAAAATTAAAACCCAATAGTACAGATTTTAAGTCTATTCCAACTGTAGAAAAACATAGTACGCCAAAAATTGAACTGGAAAAAAAACAAGTGTTGCCTATTTCTAGCGAGGAAAAGAATTTAGGAAAAGAAAACATACAACATGTGGTTGAAAAAGGTCAAACCTTGTATGCAATTTCTAAAATGTACCAAGTAAAAGTAGAAGATTTAATAAAATGGAATCAATTAACAGATATTAATCTAAAAGTAGGAACAAGCATCTTTGTGAGCAATCCAATGAAAAAGCCTTCTGAAAAATTACATGTAACAGAACCTAAACCTAAAGAAATTGTATCCATAAAAAATGAAGTTAAAGAAACCGTAATGAATGCACCAACAACCGTTTCAAACACAATAATAGATACTTCTAAAAGCGAACCCAAAACAGAGAATAGTGAATTACAAGCTGTTGAAAATGAGACACAATCCGAATTAATAAAACTATATAAAATTCAAAATTCAAATTCTAAAAATAGAATTTCTAAAGGTACAGGCGCACAGATGGAAACCACCTTAGGTGCTATGGAAAATGTATATTTTGCAATGCATAAAACGTTCTCGATAGGTAAAGTTTTGAAAATAAAAAATCCTGTTAATAATAAAATTGTGTATGTAAAAATAATTGGAAAATTGCCTGATATTGATGAAAATAAACATGTTATCTTGAGATATTCTTTAGGTGTCAAAAAAGCACTTAAACTTCAAAATGGGAAATGTTACATTCAAATTGAATATGCTGAATAGTTTAACGAATTGTTAGTCAGCCAAAATATGAGTAAAATCATTTTTTTTTAGTAGATATATTGTCATCTTTGTATAGAAAATTAAACAGGTGCAACGTTACAAAGTAGTAACTATAACTCATAAAACTGCGACAGTAAGTAAACTGAAAGATTACTTATTGAGCGATTCTGATACGTCTGACTTTCCGGCGAACCGTTTAGCAGAATTAAAATCAAAATTTAAGTTTGATGAATTAATGTATTTAAATACATGCAATCGTGTTACTTTTTTCTTCACGTATAATAAATCCATTGATCATAAATTTTTAAAAAGTTTATTTGAATACATCAATCCCGATTTCAATAAAGAACTGATTAGTTTTCATATATCAAAAGCATTAGTATTTGAAGGCGTGGATGCTGTTAAACATTTATTTAGTGTGGCGGCTTCATTAGATTCATTAGTTTTGGGCGAACGCGAGATATTAGGTCAACTTAAAAATGCCTATTTGCAGTCTAAAAAAAATAATTTGTGTGGTGATGATATTCGTTTAGCATATCAACAAGCAATTGTATTTGCAAAAAAAATTCATTGTGAAACCAGAATTGGTGAAAAGCCCGTTTCCGTGGTTTCCTTAGCATATAGATCATTATCCGAACGCAAATTTTTTGATTTTGCGAACCTATTAATAATTGGCGCTGGACAAACCAACAATTTAATGGCAAATTTATTAACCAAACACGAAACTAAAAATGTGGTGGTGTATAATAGAACCATTGGAAAAGCAATAGATTTGGCTGCTCGTTTTAATAATGCGAAAGCATTCTCATTAGAAAAATTAGCATACCATAAAGATGATGTCGATGTAATTCTAACGTGTACAGGTGCTAATTTTACGGTACTTTCTAAAGATATTTTTGACAAATTAGTACCTAAAAATAGAAAAGTAACCATTGTAGATTTAGCTGTACCTCAAGATGTAGATGACGATGTGATTGCCCTTAAAAATGTGGATTATATAGATATTGCTTCATTGGAACGCAAAGCACAAGAAAATATGCAATTTAGAAAAAGTGAATTGTACAAAGCAGAAGCAATCTTGGAAGAGTTTCTAAAATCCTACAATGATTTATTTAAAGAACGTCGATTAGAACTTGCTTTTGCAGATATTCCAAATGAAGTAAAAAACATTAAACACAAAGCACTTCACGTTGCATTCAAAAAAGATATTGAAAAATTAGATGTAAATTCCAGAGATATATTAGATAAAGTAATGCAATATATGGAAGATAAATATATAGCATTGCCATTTAAAGCATCTAAAAAATCGCTATTAAATAAAAAATTTAGACCATAATTGAACTTAATTTTAAAAACTTTTTCCTTTTAAATTCAATATCTTTACAAACTATTTATTAATTCTTTAAGCATTTTTTTGCGGTTTAAAGATTTGAAAATTGAAATAAAAAAAACAACAAAGTTGATTTTAATAATCATTGAGTTAAAAAATACTATAATTATTTAAACTGCGCAACGCGTAATTATTATTCAAATGAATTTACCTATTATTATTGGAACTCGTGGAAGTGAATTAGCCTTATGGCAAGCCAATTTTACCAAAAATGAATTGGCAAAACATGGAATAACATCCGAATTAAAAATTATAAAAACAAAAGGAGATGCCACTCAACAATGGAATTTAAGTTTTGATAAAATAGAAGGAAAAGGCTTTTTCACTAAAGAACTAGAAGATGCTTTGCTGGCAAATGAAATAGACATGGCGGTTCATTCATGCAAAGATTTACCTACTGAATTTCCTGAAGGTCTAACCATCACTGCTTATTCCAAACGAGCCAATCCTTTTGATATTTTATTAATTAAAAAAGATAAAGTTGACAATACAAAGTTTCTAAAACTAAAAGATAATGCATTAGTTGGCACATCATCAGCCAGAAGAAAATCACAATTACTAGCCTTGCGACCAGATATACAATTGTGTGACTTGCGTGGCAATGTTCCTTCTCGAATTAAAAAATTAAAAGAAGAACAATATGATGCCATTACTTTAGCATCAGCAGGCGTGGAGCGATTAAATATAAACTTATCGGAATTTGAACTAGTACACTTGTCAGCACCAATGTTTATTCCGGCACCGGCACAAGGTGTTTTGGCGTTTCAAATTCGAGAAAATGACGATCGATTAAAAGAGATTTGTACTATTTTAAATGATAAAAATAGCGCAGAAATTACACTCATTGAACGTCAAATCTTACATGATTTTGAAGGTGGATGTCAAATGCCTTTAGGCGTTTATGCTGAAAAAATAGATGAGCAATTACACATTTGGGTTTCGCAAGCAACTGCTTGGAATACATTTCCAAAACGAAAACATTATTCCCTGAAGTTAACCGCAATCCAGTCAGTAGCGAAATTAAGTGAAGATATTGTACATGATTTTAAAAATTCTTCAATCGAATCGATATTTATTTCATCAGATATTGACCAGCAAAATTATTTAATTCGTGCACTGGAAGCTCAGCAATCAACAGTACAATATCACACATTTATTCAGTTTTCAAGTTTAGATTTTGAACTTCCAAATAATATAAACTGGATATTTTTTAGTAGCAAAAATGGCGTTAAATTTTTCTTTGACAATATTAAAGATAATACACTTTTAAATTCAGTAAAATTAGCAGCAGTTAACCAAGGAACAGCACAAGCCATACAAGAAAATGGATTAAATGTTAGTTTTATTGGTGCAGGTAGCGACTTGAAAATAATTTCAGAAAATTTTGATAAGATGGCTTCTGGTAAAATTATTTTTGTACAAGCAAAAAACTCTTTGCGAAGCATTCAAAAAGGCATTCAAAAAAATAAGGATTTTGAAACTATAATTGCGTATAAAAATGAAGCGAAAATGGAGATTGAGAAACGCCATGAATCCAGTCTCATTTTTACTAGTCCACTCAATGTGGAAGCGTATGTAAAACATCACAAATTAGATTCAAATCAACAAATTATTTCTATCGGAAATTCTACAACTAATAAATTAATAGAACTAGGAATTTATCAATATAAAACTGCCTTTGAACCAACATGGTGGGCAATATTAGATGAACTTTAGATTTTTTTAGTTTCATTTTTTGTATTTCTTTCTAATTATTAAACTATTATAAGTAGAAGTTGAGAAAAGTCAATTACTAAAACAATTTGTGCTACAGAAAGTGTTACCATTGGAACACAAACATTTAATACCAATGGAATGCATACTGTAATTTTAGCAACATCTAAAAATTGCGACAGTATAGTACAATTAAGTTTATCAGTGAATACGCCAATAACGCCTATGGTTTCTATTGTTGCCGATAAAACGAATATTTGTGTAGGTGAAAAAGTGACGTTCAATGCAACTACTCAAAATACGAATGGAACAGTAAAATATCAGTGGATGGTAAACGGGAATAATGTAGGCACTAATAGTGCACAATTTATTTCATCAAACTTAAAACACCATGATGTAGTGAGTGTGAAAATTACTGTTATAAATGGAAATTGTTTAACAAGCAATATAGCAACAAGTAATTCAATTACTATTTCTGTTACAAAACCAACCTATACAATTCCTAAAGTGGAACATTGTTTAGGTGGAAATAGCCTTATCGATTTAGTTATTTCATTGTCTAATTATGTTGTTTCATGGAAAAATGAACATGATTCGTTGACAACAATTAATGCGGACACTTTACGTGTTCATAATTTGAGTAATCACACAGCAACATTTACTATTAAATATGGAAATGGATGTAACGTTTCCGATGTTATTCCCATTAAAGTTATGCCTTTGCCAAGTATAAATGCGATAAGTGATAAAGAATATGCTAAAGCAAATCAAATGATTCAACTGGATGTTGTCGGAAATAATTTGACAACATTTATTTGGCAACCTTCCGCTTTAATTTCTAATCCAAACATTAAAAATCCTACTGCAAACATTACAGAAACGATTGTTTTTGTGGTAACTGCAAAAGATATTTATTCTTGTGAAAATACAGATTCTGTAACGGTAAATTTTATTGATGAATGTGATGAAAAATATATTTATTTTCCAACTGCTTTTTCGCCCAATTTTGATGGTATAAATGATTGTTTTGGAATTTTATCACCACCCACATTGAGCAATTATAAAATGGTCATTTTTAATCGTTGGAGTGAAAACGTTTTTGAAACAAATGATAAACTGAATTGTTGGGATGGCACTTTTAAAGGAAGCGATGCACCAGCGGATTCTTATGTTTATGTGGTAAGTTTTATTTGTAGCAACGGAAAATCCATTTATAAAAAAGGCATGGTTTCTATACTACGCTAATTGTGTTATAAATGCTACGTTTTTTATTTCCATTCAGTTGGATTTTGTCTCCATTGTTGTAACACTGCAATTTCATCTGTGTTAATATAATTTTGTTGTTCAGCAACTCTAATTAAAAAATCATAATTAGTCAATGTTTTTAGTAAAACACCTTCATCTTCAAATCTTTTTATTGCCGATTCAAATCCATATTTATAAATAGCGACCATGCCAATTACTTCGGCGCCTGCAGCACGTAAATCTTGTACCGCTTTTAATGAACTTCCACCTGTTGAAATGGTATCTTCCACTACTAAAATTCGTTGTCCGTGTTTTAAATCGCCTTCAATAGTATTGGTTAATCCATGTTCTTTTGGTTTCGAACGTACATAAACAAATGGTAAGTTTACGGCATCTGCCAATAATGCACCATGAGGAATTCCGGCTGTAGCAACACCTGCAATACATTCAGTTTGAGGAAAATATTCTTGCAATAAACTTATTAAACCTTTTTTTACCATTGTTCTTATTTCTGGATAAGAAAGCAATTTGCGATTGTCGCAATATACAGGCGATTTAATGCCACTTGCCCATGTAAATGGTTCTTGAGTACTTAATTGTATTGCTTTAATTTGTAACAGTTGCTCTGCTAACTTTTCTTTATAGGTATTATTTTCCATGGAAATTAAAATTTAGAAGTGAATTTTTAGTAATTTCAGCCAATAAAAATCTAAAATTAATCTCATTTTATATCCTTAAAGACTGACGTAAATGTATAAACTTTTTATCAATAACAAGCATGTTTATCTTTGTCAAAATCCGGCACATGTAGAAAATTTAATGTATAATGACTATATAATTGAACCATATACCAATTATGAAAATTTAAAAACAACTATCAATGTCTTGTTAAATCATAAAAATAACCATCACGTAGTCTTGTTTTATAAAGACACAGATAAATTATTAGAAGAAGTATGTTCTTTTTTTAATTGTATTGAAGCTGCTGGTGGTATTGTTCAAAATGAATATGCAGAAATTTTATTAATTCATCGTCGTGGTTTTTGGGATTTGCCAAAAGGTAAAATTGAAAAATATGAAAGTATTCAAGAAGCGGCGATTCGTGAGGTGAAAGAAGAAACTGGTTTAAAAAAAGTACAAATTGTACATCCTATTATTTTTTCAAAATGTAGAAATAAAGCCACATATCATTCTTATGAATTAAATGGAAAACAATGTTTGAAAATTTCGTATTGGTTTGAAATGCATACCACCAAGCATCAACCATTAATTCCACAATCTGAAGAAGATATAGAACAAGTTATTTGGGTTTCCAAAAATGAATTGCCCAATTATTTCGATAATATGTATTCCAATATCATCGATGTATTGAAAGAAATAAAATGAGGTTTTTACTAAGCTTAAATTTCATTTTATAAGATCCATTTCCATAATAATAAAGTAATAGTTGATATTAAGATACCAATGGTAGGCAAGTAGGTGGCTAATGATTCATCTAATTTATATTTAGTAGCTAAAATGGAAGAGGTAATCATCGGTGGCATGGCGCATTCTATTACACTTATTTCATAAATGATTCCTTCTTTTTTAAATATCCAGAAAAATAAAATATAGATAATGAACGGCGCAATAACTAATTTATACGCTAATCCTGCACTGAGTTTTTTCCAATCTATATCTTTTACAGATAAATTAAATTGTAAGCCTAAAGAAAATATGGCTAATGGTACCATCCATTTTCCAATAAATTCAAGCACATTAGTAGTAGTTGGTGAGCACCAATTAGTAGGTAAAAAGAGAGCAAAAATAAATATTAAAAATGGTGGAAATTTAATTAAACGAAATAACATTGATAAAAGATTCAATTTAGAACTACTAAATGAGGTGGCAATTAAAACGCCAAACGTTGACAAAATAAGAAAACTTCCAGGTTGATCTACAAAAATGGCATACTGTAAGTTTTCATTGCCATAAAAATGCTTTATAAACGGAAATCCAACAAAAGATGTATTTCCCAAACCACCACATAAAATCAGGCATGCCATCGTTTTATTATCATATTTGAATACTTTGCATACAATAAATGCAAATACAATTGACATTATAAATGTAATCCAAGCAGCTGCAATAGGAAATAATACTTCTTGTGAAATTTCTAATTGAGGAATCTTTAATATTACAATGGCTGGAAGTGGAATGTATAAAATAAATTGATTGATATTTGAATGTAGATTTTTAGGTGTGAATGGAAATAATTTAAAAACTACACCTATAATAAACAACAAGACTAAAACAATAGGTTCATTTAATAATTCCATAAAAAAAAACAAGATTTTAATATTGGTTGCAAAATTACTTAAATAATAGATATTCTATGATATTCATTTCTTTGTCAAATGGTTTTATACTATTTAATCCCAAATATTCAATCGCTTCATCAATAGAATATGTAGAATGTTGTAAAGCGTTAAGTGGAATTAACCCAACTAATTCACTGCCATTTGTACTGGTTCCAAAATCGTTGGCTATTTGTTGAATCGCCTTAAATACATCTATAATCGGACTTTTATGAATGTCAACTATATTGGTTGAAATTTGTGCACATTGATAAGTATCCATGTACCAACCAATGGCTCTTACATGTTGGAATAATATACTTAAATACGATTCATTATTTAGGTTTCTTATCGTTCTAATTTTTTTGGCAATGGCTTTGGCAATGGCAATATCTTTTGTAACTAAATTTATATTAAATGCAATTAAAAAATTTCGAGCACCCAAAGCCATCATACCAAATTTTTCATTAAAAACACTTTCGCCAAAGTCCGGTTTCCAATTGCCATCTTTTAATTTTTCAGGAATAGCTTCATATTCTCCTTTTCTAATATCAGCTAATTTATTTCTGAAATTATTTTGTGCAGATTGCTCGTATAGATAAACAGGAATTCCAATATTTCCAATACGTTTGCCTAATTTATAACTAAGCTCTATCGCTTCATTCATTGTGCAGTTTTGAAATGGAATTAGTGGACAAACATCACATGCGCCCATTCGTGGATGTGCACCTTTATGCATTCTCATATCAATCAATTGTTGAGCTACGCATATAGCATTAAATGCAGCATCAGCCACAGCATTTGGTTTTCCTACAAAAGTAAAAACGGTTCTGTTAGCATCAAATCCTATATCTATATGTAATAATTTTACATCTTTTGTTTTAATAATAGATTGGGCAATTGCATCAATCGTTTGTTTATTTCTTCCTTCTGAAAAATTAGGTACACATTCTATTAATGAATCAGTTGCTGAGAACATAATGTGAAATAAATATCTTAAAAATAGTTGAGATTATTGTTATTTAAAAATGGCTTCCAAAAGAAGCCATTTTTTAAATATGAATTCGATAGCACTACTGCAACAATCCTTGATATGTACTAATTCGTCGTTGTTCTAAAATAGTAAGTTTATTGTTTTTGAACTTTTCTATGTATTCCAAATTGGTATAATGACGAATGGTTAAAATGGTCAAGTTGTCTTGAATATTAAAATTGAATTTTATTTCCAAAGCATCTTTTACTTTCGTAATTTTTTCAGGAATATTATCTACTACAGCTTCAAATGAAATTGCGCCTTGCTGCATCATGTTTAATTTCAAATTTGAAGCTGAAAACGCTGAGAAAATTTCTGCAACTACTTCATCTTCTACAAAGGAAAAATCTTTAGTATGAAGTGTAATTAATGCTTGATTATTTTTTACAATTCTAATTGGAGGAAGGTGGTTGTCATTTCCACCAACAATTGTACCTTTCCCTTCGGGATTGATAAATGATTTTACCAACAATGGTATGTTTTTGTTTTGTAATGGTTTTATTGTTTTTGGATGAATCACTGTTGCACCATAAAACGTCATTTCTACAGCTTCATTAAATGAAATTTCATCTATGAAAACGGCATCTTCAAAAACGCGAGGATCGCCATTCATCACACCTGGAACATCTTTCCAAATAGTTTGATTTTCGGCATTTAACATATTGGCAAAAATTGCAGCCGTATAATCAGAACCTTCTCGACCTAACGTGGTGGTGCAATTTTCAGCGGTGCAACCAATAAAACCTTGTGTAACCACAATACTATTTGTTGCCATTGGTTTCACTAGGCTATCCATTAATTGTTGCGTTTTACTCCAATCCACAATAGCTTCACGATACGTATCGTCTGTTTTCATTACATCACGCACATCTAACCATGAGTTTTTTGCACCCACTTCGTTTAAGTATGCACTTAGTATGACAGACGAAATTAATTCTCCTTGTGAAACAATTTGGTCGTACACATAATTAAAGCTTTCTTTTCGTTGTTCTTCAATTTGCCAATCCACTTCAGCATAGATATTTTGTAATTTATCAAACACCTCATGTGTTTCTGTTCGAAATAAATCTACACAAATTTGATGATGGTTTTGTTTTACAATATCAAAAGAAGCTTTTGCATCTTTATTTTCAAAATAATCGTTTATAACGACTTCTAAAGCGTTCGTAGTTTTTCCAGTTGCAGAAACCACAACTACTAAATTTTTTTGACCATATTGTTGAACTATTGAGGCTACATTTTTGATTCCTGCTGCATCTTTTACCGATGCACCTCCAAATTTAAATACGCGCATTTTTTTTGTATTTTTTTATTTATTACTGTTAATAAATGGAATTAATTTTGGACAGCTAAGATACCTATTTCATAGGTTTGTATTTATTAAGTAATGATTAATGATATTCAATACTTTATTCCATTTTTAAAATAAAAAATTACACTTGATTTCTAAAATTCATTTCTATCTTTGCATCAAATATTTCAAAAAATGAACCTAATTACTTTAGATGAATACATTGCGAGAACAGAGCATGATTTACCAGATGCTACTGGTGAATTATCGGGTTTATTGAGAGATATTGGATTGGCTTCAAAAATTGTTAATCGAGATTTAAGCAAAGCTGGTTTGGTAGATGCAATTTTAGGCGAAGCCAATGAAATTAATGTGCAAGGTGAAGAAGTGAAAAAACTCGACTTAATTGCAAATGATGTTCTAAAAAAATGCCTCCAAAATAGTGGTGAATGTTGTGGAATCGCCAGCGAAGAAGAAGAACATTTTGTTGCTTTCGAAAATAGAAAAAATGCTAAATATGTAGTGTTGTTCGATCCTTTAGACGGTTCGAGTAATATTGATGTAATTGCGCCGGTGGGCACTATTTTTTCTGTTTTTAAGCGTGTTTCTCCAGTGGGTGAGTTGTGTACTTTGGAAGATTTTTTACAACCAGGTTATAAACAAGCCGCCGCAGGATATGTAATTTATGGTTCTTCTACCATGTTGGTTTATACAACGGGCGATGGCGTAAATGGCTTTACTTTAGAGCCTTCTATTGGTGAATATTGTTTATCGCATCCAACTATAAAAACACCAGAAACGGCGAAATCCTATTCCATGAATCAAGGAAATTATAATTCATTTCCTGAAAATGTAAAAAAATTCGTGAATTATTGTCAAAACAATACAGACAAAAAAGCATATTCGCTACGTTATATTGGCTCTATGGTGGCGGACTTTCATCGTAATTTATTAAAAGGTGGCATTTACGTTTATCCAGCTACGCAAGATGCTCCCAATGGAAAATTAAGGTTGATGTATGAATGCAATCCAATGGCATTCATACAAGAACAAGCAGCCGGAAAAGCAACGGATGGCACACAAAGAATATTGGATATTACTCCAACTCAACTACACCAACGAACGCCAGTATATATTGGCTCTACGCAATTAGTAGAGATGTTGACACAATAAATTTAACTGAGTATAATTATACACTCGATGGATTAATGTTGTTCTTGTTTGGTTAACTTTTCTTCAAACAAGATGATGTCTGCAATTTTATTTACCGTAATATTTTTGGCAATTATTTTCCTGTTATTGGCTATTATAAATACCTTTGGTGTTGCAATTACATCGTATTCTCTTCTAAAGGCGCTTACACCACGCATATCGGCACAAGTCAACCATTCTGTATTGCAATTTTTAGCCGCAAAAGCTCTAAAGGAGCTATCTGTTTGTTCGGTAGAAATGGCCATAATGCCCACACCTAAAGCTTGTAACGAATCTGTATAAATGCGTTTTAGTTCAGGAACTTCATGTTGGCAATGGCTACAATCGGAATTCCAAAATACTAAAACAGTATATTTATTCTTAGTTATAAAATCGTGGAAATATTGATTCTTTCCAGTAGAATCCTGCACCACAAAATTAGGTGCTAATTTTCCTAATAAAGTAGGTTTTAAGGCTTCCACTCTATCTTTTAATTCTGCTAAATTTTTATCTGTAGTCCACCAAGCTTTTTTATTTAAATAATATTTTTCAGCAATATGTACATATATTCCATCATATCCCATGATTTCACTTTTAGCATATTTTAGAAATAATTCATTTAAACAATATTGAAATAATTCTGAATTTTTCTCTGATTTTTGAATAACATTATCAATAGCCTTAATGATAGAATCTGGACTTGGATGTACATAGCTATTAAAATAATTCAAAAATTTATTTTGAAAAACCGGACTTCTGATATATCCGGAATCGTTGAAATCAATATTGTCAAAATAATGTTCTTGTATATAATGAAATACATGAAATGTATCCACTAAGCTGCCATCTTTTTTTCGTTCGCCATCTGGAATGTCAGTATCCATCATCACTGAAATTAACTTTGAATAAAAGGTCTTTGGATTGTTTTTTAACAAATCTTTTCGATGTGTTACAATTTGTGTAGAAATAGCATTAATGGCATTTTCAGTTGTGAAAAATGTTGAATCTGTTGGGTTTAATTGTTTTAATTTTTTTTGTAAACTATCGTTTTTTACACCCAATGGCAGCATAAAATTCATATCGTTAAACATCTGTTGGTTTTCGATAGAATTTTTTATAGTAGCATTTTTTATAAAATTTACCGTATCTGTTTGAATTGAAAAGTTAGTTTCATTCAAAATAAGATCAAATGATCGATAATTTAAAGAAGGAAAAGCTAGTAAGTAAACGCCTCTTGGAATTTCTTTATTGCCTTTATAAATGGAAATCCCTTTTTCATTAAACAGCAGTGTATCTTTCACATATCGTTTATCTCCATAATAATAAGCAAGAATACCTATTTGGTTTTCCATGCCTTTTATTTTTAGATTGATATTGTATTCTCTTTCAAATGAAAATGCCTTAATTGCAAATAAGAATAAGAAAGTGTACGTAAATATTGATTTCATAACTAGTTTGTAATTTTTTACAAAAATCGTTCCGAAAATAAGTATTCATAAATAATAAGTAGCACAAAAGTTTGTTAATTTGAATAGATTTTTTTAAAAATTGAGTACAATTTTGAGATTTCTTGATTTTTTCCTCACAATAGTGAATAAACTGCATTTTTTAGGTTGACAAAAAAATATCAATTTTAACTTGGAATAATTTTTGATTATTTACGTTACTATTCAATACAAAAAAAATATTTTATGCAAAAAAAAGCAACGCTTTTATACGTGTTTTGTCTGATATTTACTGTTTCATTTTCACAAGCTACCTATAAGCAAACCGATATTCTGAAAGCCTACAAAGAAGCAGAAGAACTGGTTAATATGGGAAAATATGCCATAGCACAACCTTTTTTAATTGATTTTATTCAAAAATATGATACTAAAACTTTAGATAAATCAAATTTGATTTACGCAGATGCTATTTTTTTACGTGCCTTATGTGAGAAAGAAACGGCATCGCCGGAAGCAGAAAAAGATTTGCAATTTTTTGCCGATAATTACAAAGGACATCCTAAAACAAATTTAGCCTATTTTCATTTAGGAGATATTGCATTTGGAAAAGCGAATTATAATGATGCGTTGGCTTTTTTTGAAAAAGTAGATGAAAAAACATTAAGTGGAAAAGATTTATTTGAGTTTCAATACAAACGTGCCTTTTCTAATTTTGCTTTGAAAAAATTTGCCCAAGCAAGAACCTATTTCAACGAAATTTCCAACAATAAAAAACATCCATATTTTGAAGAAAGCTTTTATTATTCTGGTTTGTGTTCTTATTATTTAAAAAATTATAACGCTGCGTATAAAAGTTTCCAAACGTTAGAAACCTCCAAAAAATATGGAAAAATAGTTCCTTATTATTTAACTTCTATAAAGTTCATAAACAAAGATTATAAAGGTGTAGTAGAATATGCTGAACCCAAATTAAAAGAAAATATAAACTATCAGAATGAGATTAAACATTTATTGGGAAATGCCTATTTCGAATTAAAAAATTATGAAAAAGCCTTATTCTATTTAGAACAATATACCAAAAATGCTTCGAAAGTTACACCTGAAGATTACTATATATTAGGCTATGTTCAGGTGCAAAATAATCAATGTGAGAAAGCGATTTCAAATTTAGAGCATTTGTCGCCATTGGAAAATGCATTAGGTCAAAATGCCATGTTTTTATTAGGGCAATGCTATGAAAAATCGGGCATGAAAAATGAAGCCAGAACCGCTTTTCTACAAGTAGCACGCATGAATTTTGATAAAACCTTACAAGAAGATGCATGGTTCGATTATGCAAAACTTTCTTATGAATTAGGTTATACCAACGATGCATTAGTGGCGTTAAAAAATTTCGTGCAAACGTATCCTAATTCTAAATTCAGCATTGAAGCCAATGAACTCTTAGCCGATTTATTTTTAATGACACGTAACTATGAAGAAGCGATGTCGATAATTGATAAATTACCCAGTAAGTCGGAGAAATTAAAAGAAGCATACCAAAAAATGGCTTACTTCAGAGCGGTGGAAAATTACAACGATTATAAATTTGATGCTGCAGAACAATTTTTCAATAAATCATTGAATTATCCAAAATCAAAAAGTATTGAAGCACTTTGTTATTATTGGAAAGCAGATATGGCGTATCAAAAATCAGACTTTACCAATTCTATAACTTTGTTGAATAAGTTCATGCCACTGGCAACCTCTGTAAGTTCGGAGCATTCTGATAAAGTGAATAGTGGAACTGCTAATTATTTATTGGGTTATAATTATTATAAAAAGAAAGATTATAGCAATGCAGCTACCTATTTTGTAAAAGCTAGCAGCACTTTAAAAACAGATGCAAACGCAAACAATCAGCAACAAATTTATCCGGATGCCTTGTTGCGCTTAGCCGATTGCAACTTTATGCAAAAACAATATAATGCAGCGTCAATTTCGTATGATGCAGTAATTAAAACCAATGCACAAGGTGCCGATTATGCCTTGTATCAAAAATCCATTATTGATGGAGTAAGTGGTAGATATAATGAAAAAATTGCTGGCATGAGTGCCTTAACGGCTCGGTTTCCAAATTCTGCATTTGCCGATGATGCATACATGCAAATTGGAAATACGTACATGGCTTTAGAAAAAGATGCAACCGCAATTGATGCATACAAAAAGATATTAACCAACTATCCAAAATCAGATTTAGTACCTGAATCATATTTAAAATTAGGATTGATTTATTTTAATCAAGATAATTTTGATGAATCCTTAAAATGGTATCAAAAAGTGATTCAATTTTACCCATCAACTCCAGAATCGAACGAAGCGATGTTGGCCATTAAAGAAATTTATATAGCTAAAGGTGAACCGAATAGTTATATCGCATTTGCCAATAAATATCCAGGACAAAATGTTTCTTTTTCAGAGCAAGACTCAATCACCTACTTATCGGCAGAAAAACAATTTTTTAATGGAAATGTGGACAAAGCACTACAAGGATTTAAAGATTATTTGGCTCAATTTCCTAAAGGATATTTTGCCTTGCAAGCTAATTTCTATTATGCGGAATGTTTATTTACGAAACAAGATTTTACCGCTGCTTTAACTGGTTATGATTTTATTGTCAATCAATCTCAAAACAGATTTACCGAACGAGCATTAGCGCGTGCCGCAAACATCAATTATTATGATTTAAAAAATTATGTTCGTGCCTATGAATTGTATATTAAATTACAAAACACAGCTACTTTGGATGAGAACAAACGTGAATTTTTAATTGGATTAATGCGCACTGCTTACTTCATGAATAAATATCAAGAATCGTTCGATAATGCAGTGAAAGTGGTTGCTTTACCATCATTGGCAGATTTTTATAAAAATGAAGTTTCCTATTATAAAGGTATGAGTCAATTCAAATTAAACAACCTTGATAAAGCATTGAAAGAATTAGAATATATAACGAAAAATGCCAACAGCGAACAAGCAGCCGAAGCCAAATATACCATAGCTAAAATATACTATACTAAAGGAAACAAAAAACAAGCTGAAAAAGAATGTAATGATTATTTTGATAAGTTTCCTTCTTATGAATATTACATGGCAAAAAGCTACATTTTATTGAGTGATATTTATAAAGAAGATAATAAATTACTTCAAGCCAAAGCAACCTTACAAGGTTTGTTAGATAATTACACTACGGAAGACGAAGTTCGTGCTGAAGCACAGCAAAAATTAGATGCCATTTTAGTATCTGAAATGAACAATTCAAAATTGAAAATTCAAGACAACGGCAGTATTATGCAATTTGATAGCAATAAATAATAGTCCTAAAATTGAACAAGAAAAAAATAAAAATGAAACATCAATATATAAAAGTAAGTATCTTATTTGCCACATTGCTAAATGCTACTATTGCTATGGCTCAGAAAGATTTTGATTCATTGCCACAACTTGATGAAATTATTGTAACAAAAGGCTATGAGCCGGTTTTGATTTCATCCAATAAAGTTCCATTTAGTCCTAATTTACCCAACATCAACAAGACTAAACCCGATGCACAAACCTATTCGTATATAGATGTAAAAGGCAAAATAAATTACAATCCAGAAGATATAAAACCTATAAAAGCAGCAGGAAAAAAACCAGAAAAAAATCAATTCTTCTATGCTAAAATTGGTGCTGGTTTTCCAATTACACCATTGGTGAAAATTATTGTAACGAATCCTATCAAAACTCAATACAGTGCCGGCTTAGATCTTGATTTTATTATGACTTTTAAAAGCAAAAAATCATTTCAAAATTATACCGATTTGAAAATTAAAGGATTTGGTGAATATTATATTAAGAAAAAAGTAGCCATCGGTGCTGATTTATATTATCAATTAAATCAACATAAATTCTATGGTTATGCAAATGATGTGATTTACGATAAGGATTCGTTGAAAACCAATTTTAATAGATTTGGTGGCGCGATTAAATTAAGAGGTATTGAAGAAACTGAATATTATTACAATGCTGAAATTAATTTTACTTCAGTGATAAATAAAAATATATTTCACAAACCCAAAGAGTTAACGATTGGCGTACAAGGTGAAGCTGGATACAATTTTAAAAAGAATTATTGGGCTGGTGTTAAGTTGAATGTAACCAATGTATCCTATAAAGGCAACTATCAAGATACATCGTTCTTTGCATTTTTAAACAATCAAAATCATTTGTCAGTTCAAGCTATTCCTTATTTTAAAATAAAATACAAAATATGGCAACTCAACGTAGGAGCGAACCTACTAGTTACCAATAGAAAATTCTATCCACGTCCTGAAATTATAAATCAATTACAGATTTATAAAGATTATTTAGTGATGTATAATGAATGGAAAACTCAAGTGAAAATTAATAGCTTGAATAAATTATCTTTAGAAAATCCATTTATAGTGACGGATAATTACAATAATTCTGTTGATGAAATTAGAACTATTGTCGGTTTGCGTGGTAGCATAAAAGGCTTTGGGTATGATGTTCGATTCAGTCAACTGGTTTCACAAAATAATGCACAATTTGTCAATGAAATTTACCAAACTCCAACAGATACGTTACCACAAGTATCTTTCTATATTCAAAATGTAGATGTACTGAAAGCATGGAATCCACACGTTGGATTGTCCTATAATAGAGGCAATCAATTTGGTGCAAAAGTATGGTTCGATTATTTTATTTATAATAAAAATACAGCAGTACAATTATCCTACACGCCTAAAATTAAAGCTGGATTTTCCGCCTTTTATAATTGGAATGATAAATTGTATTTAAGCATGGATATTACTGGTCAAAGTAAAGTAAACGGTGTGCAACATACGTATGACGATACTTTAGGATTGACACAAAACTTAATTCCTATTAAAGGATTAATTGATATCAACTTTTCCGGAACGTATTACATCATGAAGAATATTGGAATTTTTTGCGATATTAATAATTTAGCATTTCAAAAATGGAATCGTTTTTATAAATATCCAACCTATAATTTTCAAGTGATTGCTGGTGTGAAATTGGCATTTTAAGAAATTGAATTTACTTTACTAGTTTATCAAAATCATAACCAGCACGCAGAAGTGCTCGTTTGGCAACCTCCAAAGCATAATCTGCCGTGTTAAATGGATGCACAGGCACCATGGTAACTGCTTTAAGTTGTTCCATAATCTCATTTGTTTGCGCTTGAGTTAAGGTTTCACAAAGTTCGTACATGCCACCATTTCGCTCTTCCATTTCATCATGAATAGCCAATACGTGTTTGAGCACCTTTATTACTTTCTGTGTTGGTGGCACCACCATTAATGAAGTTATGGCACCATGTTCTAATCTTAATTGTGGTGCATAATGGATAGGTACATCTTTATTGGCTTTTTGAGCAGCAATAAATAATATTTTCTCTTCCATTTTTATATGGGTCAAAATACCAACACGAAACTCATGATATAATACTAAATCTATTTGATTTATATCTATTATCGCCGATTCTAATATGGATTCTAATCTTCGATGATCGTTCGTGAAAAAATTATAAATAGGTGAGTGCATTTATAGAAAAATTCATGTAAATGTATCATATATTATTAAGAAAAGAAATACCCAATCATTTATTTATATAACTATTTGAGTGATAAGAACTTGTAATTTATCATAAATATTCATCTAAAAAAAATGAAATATTTTGTAACCTTTTTTCGTTTCATTTACTCTAATATGCGTGATTCATTTTATGCGATAAAATGAATTCATTGGGTTTCTATGTTTCTTAACTTTAGGTCGATAGGCAAGCGCAACGCTTACCTTTTTTTATTTGCTATGCAACCTTCTAGCAGTAACTTTCATCTAATAGTATAGGTAATAAAATGCAAAGCAAAAACTAATTTTTATATAAGGGTTTCTATGTTTCTAGACTTTTTTAGAGTCGTAAAGGTAAGCGCAATGCTTACCTTTTATTTTTATAGAATTTTGATATTAATTTATTAATTGAAATTAAGCTTAACAAAAAAATATAATTAAATGTACTACTGAGCCGTTTTATACGCATTAAAATGAGTAATTTTATTTTTTAGTTTATTTTGAATATTGAAAAACGTATTCACTATTATTTTAATATAAATTGATTATCCAAAATGAAAGTATTAATTACCGGTGGAGCTGGTTATATAGGAACAGAATTAGTTAAAAAACTAGTAAAAATACCTAAAGTAAAAGAAATTATAGTATATGACAACTTAAACAAAGGTGCGTATAATTTCTTTTTATGCACATGTATTGGTGGAGATAATATTCGTTTTGTACATGGTGATATTTTAGATACTAGAAAGTTAAAAAAAGAATTAAATGATGTTGATGTAGTGATTAATTTAGCTGCAAAAATTACATCGCCGTATGCTGACGCCGATCCACATTTATATGAACAAATTAACCATTGGGGAACAGCAGAGCTTACGTATGCTATTGAAGAAAGCAATGTACAGAAACTTATCCATATTAGTAGTTTATCGGTTTATGGTGCATCTTCCAAAGGAAAATTAATTACGGAAACTACTAAATTAAATCCAAGAACGCATTATGGAATATCTAAAATGCGTGGCGAAGGATTTGTAGAGCGTTTAATGAAAAACGACAAACTAGATACTTATATTATTCGATTAGGAAATGTGTATGGTTTTAATCAAACGATGCGGTTTGATGCTGTAATTAATCAATTTGGTTTTGAAGCAAATTTCTTGAAAAAGATTTCTATTCATGGTGATGGTCAGCAAATTCGTTCCTTCATAAATGTAGATAAAGCCGCACAATACATCACTCAAATCCCTTTCCTTCAAGTTCCTTCTGGTATTTATAATCTTACTGATTTTAATAAAACCATCATGGATATAGCATTAACATTTAAGGATTTAATTCCAGAATTAGAAATGCAATTTATCAATCAACACCTGCAATTACGCAATATTGCGGTAGATGAAGATGGGAAAATATATAAATATTTACCTCGTTTGCAAACAAATCTCAAAGAAGATTTGTTTCGAATGTTAAATCAATTCGCATTTCATTGATTCCTTCCATTACATTTTGAGTCTATTAAAAGGTTTTATTTAAATTTTTTAATTCCTAAATAGTTTGATTTACAACTATTTAGGAAGTTTATCGCAATCAAACTATTGTATCTACAAGTATTTATCCACATATCTTAAAAAAAAACTAATGTTAAGTTTTATAAAAATGAAAAAAATAATTTGGAAAATGCAAAATGCTTATTAAATTTGTAGTAGGGTTTTTATGTTTCTAGACTTTAGGGTCTGACGGGTAAGTGCAAAGCTTGCCCGTTTTTTTTTATCTCAGCGTACCAATTAATTTCATATCATTCTTATTTAACAACACTAAAATCATTTCCCATAATTGATCATAAAAAATTATTTCTCCTTCTTGAATGGATTGATGTGCATAATTGTTTTTTAATTCTTCGTATTCTGAAAGATTTTTTAATTCTTTATAATTGAAACTTTTTTTCTCCATCATAGAAAGCAGTTTTACAAACAAATTACTTCGTCTTGCATTATCATCTTTTAAATGTCTTGATTGATACACTCGTAAAGCATCAATTTGCTGCATGGCATTATCTAAGTCATTTCTACCTATATAAAATAATATAGTTACAATGCGAGCTGCAAAATTAAAGCCAGATTTATCTTGCGAAACAAATGGAATTTCATTTGCAAATTTGGAAAGGCTAAATTTGAAATTGCCATCGGTATTATAATGATGTATAAATTCAGCAAACGCATTATAAACCACCCAGCGTTCTTTTAGAACCAAAGTTGAATTTTTAAATGAAGGATGTATCTGTATATGATGAATCAGATCCTTTGTTTTTTCTTCTTGCGTTTGGTTTAGGTAACATTTTATCTCAAATTCTTTTATAGCCAAAAAACTGGCACCTTTAGCCTTTATATTTATTTCTTTAACTAAAGACAAAGCATCTGCATAGGTTCTTAAATGAAATAATGATTTAAGCTTATAAATGTGTATCGTATTTAAATATGTATCCGATAAAATAGATGTAAATCGTTTTGTATAATTTTTTAAATAAATATCAGTTGTTTTATTGATGGATGCATTATCGCCCAATATTTCGTGGAAAAACAATTGGGTTCGTATATAAATGAAATACACTACCAGTGATTTTGATTTTTTGGATATATCTTCAATTTCGTGGATACAAGCTTTTATTTCAACTATTTTTTGGGTTAAATTTTGTTTGGTGAAATGCACCAACATCATGACTTTTGTATAAATAATCTGTGCTTGTTGCTCCAATTCATATTCCAAGGCATATTGCTGATAGGAAATATATTCTTCATTGTATTTTTTTTCGTGGCCATTCATTCCATAATAAACCAATAGCTTGTAGGAATATTCTTTTAAAATATCAAAAAAGTTATTTTTTTTTGCGGTTGGATACGCATCAATAATTAATTGAATAGAAGCATTTCTATTTTCTGTATATCGTAATAATATATTGCTTAAGTACAATCGATTTACACATTCAAAGTATGATTTTTTGCTACTATCGTTTTCGGTGGTATTGTTGATGTCAATAAAATATAATGTATTTAGTAACCTCGATTTAAATCTTGATTTGAGTTTCCGATAGTTTGCATTTTCATTTTTTTCAATAGTATTGGTATTATATAGGTATAAAATTGCTTCTTCATCTGAGTCTATTTGACCATTTGCTATGCCATCATACAACTTAGAAAATAAGGTGTCTTTTCTGCTAATAAGTGATTTATCGAATATTTCCAACTGGCTTATTTTGCGTTTATTCACGATGTTAACCAATTCTTTAAGTTGTTCCATACGTTTTTATTAGTTGTATTAGGTATAATATTAATATAAAACAGGCAATAAATTAGGCTATTACATATCCACGAATGTGGAAATAAGAATGTCACATAAATGCAATTTGGGCGATTTACATTTCTGATATTCAAATCTAACTTTACATTATCAAACTAAGAAAAGCAAAAAATATACTTAACATTAACATTTTTATAACTCATAAATCCCAACAATGAAAAGAATCGAAAAAATTATCAAAGAAATAGTAAGGCAACAAATACAATATGTTGCACATACTAAAAAACAACACAGTAATGATGATATCCGAAAATTCACCTACCAGCAATTCATTATCACTGAGGATGGAATAGGAAAACACAAATAATGTTTAGAAACATAAAAACCCAAACCCAAAGTTACTGAACATAAACATCCTAATTCTAAAAACCCGCAGACCTTAACGTGTAGAAACATAAACAACAAACCCGACAGACGAATTCTAAAAGCATAAAAACCCACTTTGCAACTAGAAACGTAAAAATCCTACTGTCTAATTAAAAGCTGACCAATATTCGTCAGCTTTTTTTTATGCTTTTTCAAGATGAAAGACACTAATTTCTGGTGAAATACCTAAGCGACCTGGATAACCTAAAAATCCGATTCCACGATTAACATACAATTGTTGTTGTTGAGAGGCATATAAACCAGCCCAATGTGGATATACATATTTGGATGGACTCCATTTTATTCCTGGAATTTCAATGCCAAACTGAAAACCATGTGTATGGCCGGCAAAAGTAGCGTGAATATTTTTGAATATACTTTGTTGTGAAACTTCATAATCCCAATGAGATGGATCGTGTGATAATAATAATTGAACAGCTGCATTTTCAGCACCATTATAGGCATTACGTAAATGGCCATATTTACCAAATCGCATGGAATGACCAATATATTGCACACCAATAATAGCTAAAGTGGTTCCATTTTTTTCTAAAATTCGATGTTCATCCATTAATAAATCCCAACCTAATTCATTGCGTTGAATATCTATTAGTTGGTTAAAATTAGAGCTCATTTCTTGAGTAGAATTCCATTGTTTATACGTTCCATAATCATGGTTTCCTAATATTGAATATACTTTAGTTTTGGTTTTTATATTTTTTAAAATTGAAATGTAAGGTTTTATTTCCGATGCTTCATAATTCACTAAATCACCCGTGAAAAGCACAATATCAGCATCTTGTTCATTAATTAAATCTACAATTTTTTGTACAGGTTTTTCATCAGCAAAACTACCAAGATGCATGTCCGAAAACTGAACAATTTTTAACGACTTCCATTCATCAGGTAAGTTTGGAATTTTTAATTTAATTTTTTTTATTTGATAATTATATGCTCCTCGTACAATTCCATAAATCAGTGATACTGACATAAATGAACCAACTGTCAAACCTAATTTACTGAGAAATTGTAATCGTGAAAGACCCGTTTGAGGTGCTTGAGTTATTGATGGTTTTAAAAATTGAATACCATAACCTAATAAACGTACAATGTCTTCCAACACTAAAAATGGTAGCATTAATAATTTTCCAAAAAATATGGTTTGAGCTAAGCCTACTAACAGTATTTTACTCCAACCATGCCAATTATAATAACCTTTAAAAATTAAAATAAAGAATGCTAAATAGGTGATAGAAGATAAAAACCAGAAAATAAAATTTACGATTCGCTGTGTAGAGGTTTTAGAATCGATAAATAAAATTCTTATTGCTTGAAAAATATAAAAATCGAGCGCAATGATAATAATAATAGGAACTATAAACCATGCATTTGAGTATTTGTTATTCATAATGTATTTATTGCTAACAAAAGAACAAAAAAAATGTTGTAAAAAATTCTCCATTTTTTCACAATATTACCTATTGTAGGCATTATATTTGTCAAAGTTAAAAGCTGGAACATTCATAAAATGTTAAAGAATAAAAAAATCGTAAAAACCTATATATCGTGTTGCTTATTTATTATCAGCATACTCGTTTTATTGTCATTTTCCTCAAAGCCTACAGCATCCATCGAAACTAAAAATTTTAGTATAAATAATGTAAAATTGTTTTCAAATCAATTAGATACATTTCAATTTTTAATAGATAGCAAGACAAATAAACAAAAACTTTTAGAACGATTTGTTCAAATGCGTTTGGAGTTTAAAAAAATTGAATTTGTACTTGAATATTTAGACAACAATAGGTATCCATTTTTTAATGGTGCAAATGCTGTTGAAATGGAATATGGTTATGATCCAAACGTAAAGCCAGAAGGATTACAGGTAATTGAAAGTGAATTATATAATGATAGTGTAGATTACACTAGATTAACACAATTAACCACACAATTAAAGTATAGAAATTTGGCATTCTATCTCATTCTGCAACGTGCCAATATGAATGAAACCTACTGGTTCGAGGCCATTCGATTTCATCTAATTCGAATTGAAACATTGAGTTTAGTCTCATTTGATTCACCAGATTTGAGAAATAATATTGCAGAAATTGCTTCAAGCTTAAATACAATTAAAACTATCTTTTCATTTTATAAAGAGAATAGTTTAGCTTATTTTTCTTTAGAGGCACAATTAATATCAACCATCAATTATCTACATAAAAAAAACTTTAACAACCTGGATAGATTGACTTTTACAAAACAATATTTATATCCACTCAATCAAAAAGTTGTACAATTTCAAAATCATTTAAAAATTGAAAACTTAGAAAATAATGGCAATTTATTTAGAGCTGTAAATTTAAATGCGAAATCGATTTATGCTATTGATTTTATCAATACTAAATTTTATGCATCGGATAAATATTATACGTCAAAACCATTACTTTCAGAGATTGGAAAAAAATTGTTTTATGATAAAAATTTGTCAGCAGACAAAAGTATGAGTTGTGCTACTTGCCATCAACCACAAAATGCTTTCAGTGATAAATTACCAACATCCATTACCAATAATCCATCTATTTTCCAAAAACGAAATACGCCAAGCTTATTAAATGTTGCCTTTCAAGTATCCTATTTCTATGATTTACGTGCTGTTACACTTGAAACTCAAGTCGATCAAGTAGTAGCCAATAAACAAGAATTTAACCATAACTATGCCGATCTAATTTCGATTTTAAGAAATGATACGAACTACGTTCGTTTATTTAATACAGCATTTCCACAGTACAAAGAAGAAGCCATATCTATAACCAGCATCAATACTTGTATTTCAGAATTTGAACGAAAATTTGTATTCTTAAATTCGCCATTTGATAAATATATGCGTGGAGAATCCAATAAAATAAGCCTATCTGCAAAAAAAGGGTTTAATATATTTATGGGAAAAGCACAATGTGGATCTTGTCATTTTGCACCTACATTTTTTGGGAATGTTCCACCATTTTATGGCGTTTCAGAATCAGAAGTATTAGGAATTACAAAAACTTTCGATACCATTCATCCAGTACTAGATGACGACATTGGCAGATATGAATTTTTTCAAATTCCGGATTTCAAACATTCTATCAAAACATCAACCGTTCGAAATGCAGAATTAACAGCACCTTACATGCATCATGGCGGTTTTAAAACATTAGAGGAAGTCGTAGAATTCTATGAACAAGGTGGTGGTTTAGGCATGAAACTAGATGTGCCAAATCAAACGTTACAGGACAAACGATTGCATCTTTCAAAACAAGAAAAACTAGATTTAATTTCATTCATGAAAGCATTGACAGATACCACCAATATCCATCGTCTAAATCCATAATTTAAATTTGATTTTTACCTAATTTATTTTTTACCTTTATCCAAACTAAAAGATTGGATGAATTGGAACAACTTATTCAGAAAAAAATCAGTAGAAGTAATCTTAAAAGAAGTGGAACAACAAAATGATGTTTCTGATTCTTCCACGCATTCTCAAGGTTTAAAAAGAGATTTAACTGTACGTGATTTAACAGCATTAGGTGTTGCCGCATTAATAGGAGCAGGAATATTTTCAACCATTGGCAGAGCGTGTTTTGACGGCGGACCTGCTGTATCCTTGTTGTTTATCGGGATATCCATAGCTTGCGGATTTTCAGCATTATGTTATGCTGAATTTGCTTCACGCATACCTGTTGCTGGCAGCGCATATACCTATTCGTATGCTGTATTTGGAGAGCTGATTGCATGGATAATTGGTTGGGATTTACTATTGGAATATGCCATTGGAAACATTACCGTTGCCATTTCTTGGAGTGGTAATTTAACCAGTTTTTTACACGGCTTTGGAATTGTGCTTCCTAAATATTTGACCACAAGTTTCTTAGAAGCAAAAAATAATATTCCTGAATTATGGGCAACCGCACCAAAATTATTTGGCATTCCATTTATCATTAATATTCCTGCATTTACCATTAATTTATTCATTACTTTATTAGTTTATATTGGTATAAAAGAGTCTAAACGTTTTGCAAACGGAATGGTAATTTTTAAAGTACTAGTTATTTTAGTGGTTATCGCTATCGGTGCATTTTATGTAGTGCCTGAAAATTGGTCGCCTTTTGCACCTAATGGAATTGGAGGTGTATTAAAAGGAGTTTCTGCTGTCTTCTTTGCTTATATTGGATTTGATGCTATTTCAACAACAGCTGAAGAATGTAAAAATCCTCAACGTGATTTACCACGTGGCATGATGTATTCATTAATTATTTCCACTGTTTTATATATTTTAACAGCATTGGTTTTAACAGGAATGGTTCATTATTCTCAATTGAATACAGAAGCATTTATTGCTGAAGCCTTTAAAAAAATAGGATTAAATTGGGTTGCCGGCTTAATTGCTTTTAGTGCGCTAATTGCAACTGCAAGTGTAATGTTGGTATTCCAAATTGGACAACCTAGAATTTGGATGAGTATGAGTAGGGATGGACTACTGCCAAAAAAATTCGCCGAAGTACATCCAAAATACAAAACACCTGCATTTGCTACAATTGTTACGGGTATTATAGTTGGCGTACCTGCATTATTTTTAGATGCCGCTTTAGTAACAGATATGTGTAGCATTGGCACTTTATTCGCATTTATTTTAGTATGTGGTGGCGTAATTATTTTACAACAAAAAGATAAAGAATCATCAATAAAACGCGATTCATCTAGATTTAAGACACCATATATTAATGGCCAATTTATAGTACCTGCGTTAGTATTAGTGGGACTGTTTTGGTTTTTTATAAATACAACTAATTTTGAAACTACATTTCCTTTTGATAAAGGTTATGATGAATGGAAACATCAAATACCATTTTGGATATTTTTAGTAGTAACATTTGTAGTCGTATTTAAAACATTCATACATAAATGGTCGTTAATTCCTGTATTAGGCTTTCTAAGTTGTAGTTATTTAGTTTCAACTTTAGGAATCACCAATTGGTTGCGTTTTTTGGCATGGATGGCGATCGGTTTAGTTATCTATTTTGTGTATGGTATAAAGAAAAGCAAGTTAAACCAAGACTAAACTCCTTTTTCACAGTTTTCTAACATTTTTATTCTAAATAAAAAAATAGAAGTAAGTATTTTTACTTAAATGTTTTATACATGAAAAATAAAATCAATCTATTTATACTTTTCTTGTTTATTGCTATATACGCTCAAGCAGAAAAATCATATTCCATACAAAATGATGCATTAATTTTACCCAATAAAATTCAATTCGATGTGCATGATTACGATATTAAAAATGAAGCGGATCCTATGTTGGATTTAATTGCAGATTATTTAAAAGATAAAAATACGATTACTAAATTTAGAATAGAAGGGCATGTATATACAGAAAAATCACAAGAAGAAAATATGAAATTAAGTTTACAACGTGCCGCTATGATAAGCTATTACCTAACGGAACGTGGTATTTCTTGTGATCGGTTGATTCCTGTCGCATTTGGTGACATGAAACCTATTGCTCCAACAGATGAATGCAATATAAATAACAATACACGAATTTCATTTTTTAATGCAGAAATAAATTACATGGCAATTCCCGGTAAAGCTGTTGATGGCTTTGCTATTAAAGAATTCAATCCTTGTGAATAATAACTAAGATAAGATTTTCATAAAAAAATAAAACCCCAAAATTGGGGTTTCAAATGTTTCTGATGAGGGTTTCTATGATTACTATCCTTAATGAGTCATCGGGTAATAATTCTTCGATAAGCGTTTTTTTTTAATTATAAGATAATATTAAGAAAAAATATCATACTTGTCAAGTTTTAATTGCATTTATTAAAACTAATTGATAGATATCAAGAAATTTATATTATTCTAGAAATATGAAAAGGAGAAGAAATGTAAATGAAAGTGGAAAATTATAAAGTGTACCCGGGGCGGGACTCGAACCCGCACAGCCGCGATGGCCACAGGATTTTAAGTCCTGCGTGTCTACCATTCCACCACCCGGGCGCAACTTTAAATAAAATAGGAATTGAAAAACTCCTACTTGGA
>JAGNZZ010000003.1 GCA_017984135.1 Chitinophagales bacterium
AGTTACAAACTTGCTTTATTTATCGTCACAAGTTTCCTACGCTATTGCTATGCCTCAAACTTGCGACAGCTTTGGACTTACTTCGGCAATGGTTCGTGTCAACACGAACCATATAACTAATAAGAATGTTGTTCGTGAGGACACGAACAACGGCTTTAGGAATGACATTAGAACCACTTTATTACTTCAAAAGACTAATTTAAAACGCCACTCAAAATGAGTGGCGTTGTTTATAAAATTGAATCTAAAACTATTCGTCAAAATCCAAATCCAATGCAAGACCTCTTAATTCATGTACTAATACATTGAAGGATTCAGGAATACCCGGAATAGGTAAATTATCACCTTTTACTATGGCTTCATACGCTTTCGCTCTTCCCTGAATATCATCTGATTTCACAGTTAATAATTCTTGTAAGATGTTAGATGCACCATAAGCTTCTAATGCCCAAACTTCCATCTCTCCTAAGCGCTGACCACCAAATTGTGCTTTACCACCTAATGGTTGTTGTGTTATGAGTGAGTAAGGCCCTATTGAACGAGCATGCATCTTATCATCTACCATGTGAGATAACTTAATCATGTAGATAACACCTACGGTCGTTTTTTGGTCGAAACGTTGGCCTGTTTCTCCATCATACAAATAAGTACTTCCTAAACGTGGCAAGCCCGCTTCTTCAATGTAATGTTCAATTTCATCAACATTTGCGCCATCAAAAATTGGAGTTGCAAATTTCACACCTAATTCTTTGCCTGCCCAACCTAATACGGTTTCATAAATCTGACCGATGTTCATACGAGATGGTACACCTAATGGATTTAATACTACATCAACCGGTGTTCCATCTTCTAAGAAAGGCATATCTTCTTGACGAACAATTTTCGCTACGATACCTTTATTACCATGACGACCAGCCATTTTGTCACCCACTCTTAATTTACGTTTTTGAGCGATATAAACTTTTGCTAATTTTAATACACCAGATGGCAATTCATCTCCAACCGTAATCGCATATTTATCACGCAAGAAACGGCCTTTCTCTTCATTAAACTTAATGTTGAAATTGTGAATTAAGCGTTTAATTAATTCATTTGTTTCTTCTTCTTTCGTCCAATCAGCGGCATCTAAATTTTGGTAATTTAATCCTCCTAATAATTTTTCTGAAAATTTAGTACCTTTTGGTACTGCTTCTTCTCCAAATATATTTTTAATGCCTGAAGTGGTTTTTCCGCCCACTAATTGCATCAACTTAGCAACCAAAGTTTTCTTGATTTCTTCTAAGTTTTGGATATGGACTTTTTCTGCTTTTTCCAATTCAGCTTTCTCTCTAACTTTAGAGTTTTTGTCTTTCTTTGCTTTTTGGAATAATTTAGTAGTAACTACAATACCTTCTGTGGATGGTGGTGCTTTGTAGGACGCATCTTTTACATCACCAGCTTTATCCCCAAAGATAGCACGTAATAATTTTTCTTCCGGTGTTGGATCCGTTTCCCCTTTTGGAGTAATTTTTCCAATTAAGATATCGCCTTCTTTAATTTTTGCACCGATACGAATAATTCCATTTTCATCTAAATTACGAGTTGCATCTTCACTTACATTTGGAATATCGTTGGTTAATTCTTCTTCGCCTAGTTTAGTATCACGTACATCCATTTCATATTCTTCAATATGAATAGAAGTAAAGATATCCTCACGGACTACTTTTTCATTAATAACAATCGCATCCTCAAAGTTAAATCCTTTCCAAGGCATAAAGGCTACTAATAAGTTTTTACCTAATGCTAATTCACCATTTTGAGTAGCATATCCTTCGCAAAGAATTTGTCCTTTAGAAACTTTTTGTCCTTTTATTACAATAGGACGCAAGTTGATACAGGTAGCCTGGTTGGTACGTGCATATTTAGTTAATTTATAAACTCTTACATCCTCTTCAAAACTAACTAATTTTTCATTTTCAGTTCTGTCGAAACGAACGTGAATTTCATTTGCATCTACATATTCAACTACACCTGAGCGTTCTGCGTTGATTAGTACGTTCGAGTCAGAAGCTACACGTGCTTCAATACCGGTTCCTACAATTGGCGATTCACAACGCATTAACGGAACTGCTTGACGTTGCATGTTTGAGCCCATTAATGCACGGTTCGCATCATCGTTTTCTAAGAATGGAATTAATGAAGCAGAAACACCCACAATCTGATTGGGAGCAACATCCATATTTTGAATATCACCGGCTTCATCTGTATCCATATCAATAATAGGGAAATCTCCTTGAAAACGACATTTAATTTTTTTATCTATAAATGCGCCTTTGTCATCTAATCCAATATTCGATTGAGCAATAGTTCTTTCATCTTCTTCTTCTGCCGTTAAAAACTCAAATTTACTCTCTACTTTACCTTTAGATACTTTGCGGTAAGGTGTTTCAATAAAGCCCATTTCATTCACTTTTGCATGTACGCAAAGTGTAGAAATCAAACCGATATTTGGTCCTTCTGGTGTTTCAATTGTACATAAACGACCGTAATGAGAATAATGAACGTCACGCACCTCAAAACCAGCTCTTTCACGAGAAAGACCTCCAGGTCCTAAGGCTGAAATACGACGTTTATGAGTAATTTCAGAAAGTGGATTGGTTTGATCTAAAAATTGGGATAATTGCGATGTTCCAAAAAATGAATTAATTACTGACGACAATGTTCTCGCATTAATTAAGTCAATTGGAGTAAATACTTCATTGTCACGCACATTCATACGTTCACGAATGGTACGCGCCATACGTGCTAAACCAACACCGAACTGAGCAAATAACTGCTCTCCTACTGTACGAACACGACGATTACTTAAATGATCGATATCGTCAATTTCTGCTCTTTGATTTACTAAACGAATAAGGTACTTAACGATAGAAACGATGTCCTCTTTCGTTAACACGATATTTTGAGGATCGATATCTAAACCTAATTTTTTATTGATTTTATATCTACCTACAAAACCTAAGTCATATCGTTTGTCGGAGAAAAATAATTTTTCTATAATACCACGAGCGGTTTCATCATCTGGTGGATCTGAACCACGCAATTGGCGATAAATATGTTTCAATGCTTCTATTTCTGAGTTAGAAGTATCTTTTTGTAAGGTATTAAATATAATAGAATAGTCTTGTTCTGTACTTTCTTTTTGCAAGATGATTGTTTTCAATCCTGTTTCTAAAATCAACTGGATATTATCTTCATCTAAGTAAGTATCGCGCTCTAAGATAACTTCGTTACGTTCGATAGAAACTACCTCACCGGTATCTTCATCTACGAAGTCTTCCATCCAAGATTTAAGCACACGAGCGGCTAAGCGACGACCAATATTTTTTTCTAATGATTTTTTATTGACATCAATTTCATCTGATAAATCAAATAATTTTAAAATATCTTTATCAGAGTCGAAACCGATAGCACGTAATAATGTAGTAACCGGGAATTTCTTTTTACGGTCAATATATGCATACATTACATTATTAATGTCTGTGGCAAACTCCATCCAAGCTCCTTTAAACGGAATTACTCTTGCAGAGAATATTTTAGTTCCATTTGGGTGGTAGCTCATACCAAAGAATACTCCTGGTGAACGATGTAATTGAGAAACGACAACACGTTCTGCTCCATTAATAATAAAAGTACCTTTATCCGTCATATACGGAATATTTCCTAAGAATACATCTTGAACGATTGTTTGGAAATCGATATGTTCCTCATCGTTACAAGATAAACGCAACTTTGCTTTCAAAGGTACGCTATAAGTTAGACCTCTTTCAATACACTCGTCGATATTATAACGAGGTGGATCTACATAATAATCCAAAAATTCTAGCAAGAAGATATTTCTTGCATCGGTAATTGGAAAGTTTTCAGAAAACACTTTATACAAACCTTCTTTTGAACGTTTGTCGGGAGTTGTTTCTAATTGCAGGAACTCCTGAAATGATTTTACCTGTATATCCAATAAATTTGGATAATCATAAGGATGGCTAATTTTACTGAAATTGATTCTACCTTCAGTTTGTTGAGCAATTTTATCTGTTTTTTTAGACATGTAATCTTATTAAAATTTATAAAAACAGTAAAAAGTGTCACGGTAATTTTAATAACCACCGGACACTTTAATGATTTGATTTTGAGTGAATTACTTCAATTCAATTGATGCGCCAGCTTCTTCTAATTTAGCTTTGATTGACTCAGCTTCATCTTTAGAAACACCTTCTTTGATAGCTTTTGGAGCACCATCCACTAAATCTTTAGCTTCTTTTAAGCCAAGACCTGTGATTTCTTTTACTACTTTAACGACACCTAATTTTTGTGCACCACCATCTTTCAAGATTACATCAAAAGATGTTTTCTCTTCAGCAGCAGCACCACCACCAGCACCTGGAGCAGCAGCAACTGCAACAGCAGCAGCAGCCGGTTCGATACCGTATTCAGTTTTTAAAATGTCAGCAAGTTCATTAACTTCTTTAACAGTTAAGTTTACTAATTGCTCTGCGAATGCTTTAATATCAGCCATTGTTTAAAAATTTAAAATGTGATTAATTAATTTTTTTCTTGTAATGTTTTAACGATTCCCGCCAATTTACCGCCACTAGATTTTAGGGCAGAAACGACGTTTTTAGCAGGTGATTGTAATAATCCAACGATGTCACCAATAAGTTCCTCTCTTGATTTAAGATTAACGAGTGCTTCCAATTGGTTTTCACCAACAAAAACAGCTGAATCAACATAAGCGGCTTTCAATAAAGGCTTACTGTTTCCTTCTGCGCGGAATTGTTTGATTACTTTAGCCGGCAAGTTACCTGTTTCTGTAAACATGATAGCTGTAGGGCCGTTTAAAACTGGCTCTAAGTCATCAGAAAATTTACCACCGGCAACTAATGCTTTTTTGATTAATGTGTTTTTTGCAACTTGTAAATTGATTCCTTTTTCGAAGCAAGTTTTTCTTAATTTATTAATTTTCTCTACTGTTAATCCTGAGGCATCAGTAAAGTAGAAAAAATTAGCATCAGAAAATTTTTGTGCTAAAGTATCAATGGTTGCTTGTTTTTCAGTCTTAGTCATTGTGTTTTCCTTTTAAAGAATTAAAATTAAATTCCCGGAATTGATTTCACATCTACTTCGATGGATGGACTCATAGTTGAAGCCATATAAATGCTTTTGAAATAGATTCCTTTTGCTGAAGAAGGTTTCATTTTAGCTAAAGTAGCAATCATTTCTTTTGCATTGTCTTGCAATTGAGATGGATTAAATGAAACGCGTCCAACTGAAGTGTGGATGATACCAAATTTGTCAATTTTGAAAGAAATTTTTCCTTTTTTCACTTCACTAACAGCATCGGCAACATTTTCCGTTACAGTACCAGATTTTGGGTTTGGCATTAAGTTACGAGGACCTAATATTTTACCCAAACGACCTAATTTAGGCATTACACTTGGTGTAGAAATAATTACATCCACATCTGTCCAGCCTCCTGCAATTTTTTCTAAATACTCGTCTAAACCAACATAATCAGCACCTGCAGCTTTTGCAGCAGCTTCTTTATCAGCAGGACAAAGTACTAAAACTGTTTTGGTTTTACCTGTTCCGTGAGGTAAGCTTACCGTACCTCTTAGAGCTTGATCCGGTTTACGTGGGTCAACACCTAAACGAATATGAACATCAACAGAAGCATCAAACTTTGTAGTGTTTACTTCTTTTACTAATGCAGTGGCTTGTTCTAAAGTGTAGAGTTTGCCTTTTTCAACTTTGTTGTTTACTGCTTTTCTTTTTTTTACAATTTTCATTTACTTAAAAAATTTAATGAGATAATAGCGCTCCAATTATGAGTGGAACTCTCTCTGCTTAATTGCTTAAGCTTGGAATGGTGCTACACCCGTAACGGTGATACCCAAACTTCTTGCAGTACCAGCTACCATTTTCATTGCTGATGAAACGGTATAGCAATTCAAATCTGGCATTTTGATTTCTGCAATTTCTTTCACTTGATCCCAAGTAACAGATCCAACTTTATTCCTATTTGGAATATTAGAACCTTTTTTTACTTTAGAATACTCCAACAATAAAGCGGAAGCTGGTGGAGTTTTGATTACAAAAGTGAAAGATTTATCTTTATAAACCGTAATAACACACGGTAATATTTTTCCTTGTTTATCTTGTGTAGCAGCATTAAATTGTTTGCAAAATTCCATGATGTTCACCCCTTTAGAACCTAATGCTGGTCCGATAGGTGGAGCTGGATTTGCTTGTCCGCCTTTTACTTGTAACTTAATAAACGTTTCGATTTCCTTTGCCATAATTATTGTTTTTCAACTTGCATAAAATTTAACTCCACTGGAGTTTTTCTTCCAAAAATTTTCACTACTACTCTCAATTTCTTTTTATCCTCCATTACCTCTTCTATAGTCCCTGTAAATTCATTAAATGGACCGTCAGTAATTTTCACATCTTCGCCTACCAAGAATGGTTCGCTGGATGTACCACCCACTTCTTCTAATTCATCCACTTTTCCTAAAATTCTATTTACCTCCGCTTTTTTTAGAGGAATAGGTTTATTTCTCTCTATAAAACTGATTACATTGGTCATGTTTTGTATATGAAGAACGATATCCCCATTGAATTTTTTGGGGTCAGCTTCTAACATTAAATAACCTGGAAAAAAGTTTTTTTCATGAATTACTTTTTTACCACCTTTTAGTTTATATACCTTTTCTGTAGGTACAATTACCTGTGGAATAATTTCAGCCCAGCCGGAAAGTTTTATTTCCTTCTCAATTATCTCGCGAAGTTTTTTTTCTTTTCCGCTGATTACTCTCAGCACGTACCATTTTTTATCTTCAGACATCAGTATATAATTACTATTTAGTCAAATTATAGATTATATCACTTAAAATTAGTTTTGAAATCACATCCATTACTCCTATCAATAAAGCAATAACAATAGATGCAACAGCAACTATCATGGTATTAGCTTGTAAATCTTTCCAAGTTGGCCAAGTTACTTTGGTGGTCAACTCTTCATAAGAGGTTAATAAATATGATTTTAAGCTACTCATTTTATTTATATTTTTGCACGGGCGAAGAGATTCGAACTCCTATCAACGGTTTTGGAGACCGCTATTCTACCCTTGAACTACACCCGTAAAGTAGTCATTAGTCACTAATACTTGGACTAATGACTAATGACGGATTATTTAATTTATTTAATAATTTCAGTAACCTGACCAGCTCCTACTGTTCTACCACCTTCACGGATAGCGAATTTCAAACCTTTCTCTAATGCTACCGGATAGATTAATTTTACAGTTAATGTAACGTTATCACCAGGCATAACCATTTCTACTCCTTCAGGTAATTCAATCTCACCAGTAACGTCTGTTGTTCTTAAGTAGAACTGAGGACGATATTTATTAAAGAATGGAGTATGACGACCACCTTCATCTTTAGATAAGATATACACTTCACATTTGAATTCTGTATGAGGTGTTACTGAGCCTGGTTTGCAGATTACCATTCCACGTTTGATATCCGTTTTCTCGATACCACGTAATAAGATACCTACGTTTTCACCAGCTTCACCAATATCCAATATTTTGCGGAACATTTCCACACCTGTACAAGTAGAGGTCATTGATTTTTCTTGTAATCCTATGATTTCTACTGGCTCACCTGTTTTTACAACCCCTCTTTCGATACGACCTGTAGCCACTGTACCACGACCAGTGATAGAGAATACATCTTCTACTGGCATCAAGAATGGTTGATCGATTGGACGTGGAGGTAATGGAATCCACTCATCTACTGCTTTCATTAAAGCTTCGATTTGTTCTGTACCTGCTGGATCATCTTGTAATGCTTTTAATGCAGAACCTTTGATAACTGGTGTATTATCGCCATCATATCCTCTTCTAGTTAATTCTTCACGGATATCCATCTCTACTAATTCTAATAATTCAGGATCGTCCACTAAATCTTCTTTATTCATGAATACCACCATACGAGGTACACCAACTTGTGCAGCCAATAAGATGTGTTCTTTAGTTTGAGGCATTGGTCCATCAGTAGAAGCTACCACTAAGATAGCGCCATCCATTTGAGCAGCACCCGTAATCATGTTTTTAATATAGTCAGCGTGACCTGGACAGTCAACGTGAGCATAGTGACGAGACTGAGTTTGGTACTCAACGTGCGCAGTATTAATTGTAATACCTCTTTCTTTTTCTTCTGGAGCAGCGTCAATAGAATCATAATCTTTTTTTTCTGCTAAACCAGATTTTGACAACACATAAGTGATTGCTGCTGTCAAGGTTGTTTTACCGTGGTCAACGTGACCAATTGTTCCGATGTTAACGTGCGGCTTATCTTTTACAAATTTTTCCTTAGCCATGATTTGTTTTTTTAAATTTTTTTTAAATAATTATTCAACAAGTTTATTTTTCAATTGAGCCGATGAAGGGAATTGAACCCTCGACCTCTTCCTTACCAAGGAAGTGCTCTACCACTGAGCTACATAGGCGATAGAGCTATGAGTCGAAAAAGCTCATTCACTTCTTAATTATTTGAGCGGAAGACGAGGTTCGAACCCGCGACCTACAGCTTGGAAGGCTGTCGCTCTACCAGCTGAGCTACTTCCGCAATTACAGTTAATGCATAAGGCAATAACTTTTTTTTCAAACATTACTCTTTATTATAAAGAACTATTTTTTTATAGTAACAACTTCCGTTGTAAACTTAAAAATGTGGGCAAGGATGGATTCGAACCACCGAACTCCGAAGAGGACAGATTTACAGTCTGTTGCCGTTGGCCACTTGGCTACTTACCCTTGCTTTGTGCTTATGAGCCGATGGAGGGATTCGAACCCCCGACCCGCTGATTACAAATCAGCTGCTCTGGCCAACTGAGCTACATCGGCACAAAACTTGTTTATTTACAAGAACTAATACGAAAAAAGACTTTGTTTGTCTAATTTTCGGAGTGCAAATATACGATTTAATTCTGATTTATTGCATTTGTGAATAAAAAACTTATCTGTTTAAGATTATTTAAAGTTTAAGGATTTTACACTTACTCTTTTAATTGATTTGAATAAAAAAAAGTGCAGCATTGGATTTGCTGCACTTTTTTCTATATGATATTGATTGAATTTATTCTTTGTATTTGGTTTTAATTTTTACTAATTGTTTTTTTAATGATTCTACTGCCAAATCGATGGCTTCTTCAAATTTTTTACTTTTTTCTTTAGCAATAATTGTGCTTCCTGGAATATTCGTTTTTATTACCACTACTTTATCTCTCACTTGAGTATTTAATTGTTCTAGGCTCAAAACTACATCAGAATCTATGATTTTATCATAGAATGTTTCAAGTTTAGTAAGTTTTTTATTAATAAAAGATTTTAATGACTGATCTGCATCAAAATGTACAGATTGGATTTGAATTTTCATTGACATAATAAAAAATTTAAAGTTATTGAAAAATGATTTTTTTTGATGCTTTTCATCAAGTTGCATCAACTTGTTTTTTTTAGAAAATAACCATAGGCATTTTTAAGATTTAGGGTGTGCTGATTTATATATTTCTTTAAGTTGTTCAATGGTATTATGTGTATATACTTGAGTAGATGCTAAACTAGCATGTCCTAATAGTTCTTTAATATCATTTAGTTTTGCGCCATTGTTACTCATGTGTGTGGCAAATGAGTGCCGCAACACATGTGGACTTTTCTTTTCGGATGTACTACAATTTGACATGTGCATTTTTACTAATCTATAAACGTAATTGGGATAAAGTTGTTTTCCATCTTTAGTTAAAAAAACAAAAGATGCTTTGGGTATGTTTTTAAGTTTATTTGCTTGTGTATTTTTAAATATCAACAAGGAATTACTCAATTGAGTTCCAATGGGTATCAATCTTTGTTTATTTCCTTTTCCTGTAACTTTGATTTGGTGTGTAGCAAAGTTAATGTCTTTCCATTCCAAGGTGAGCAGTTCATTCCTACGCATTCCGGTGGAATAGAGTACATCCACAATTAAACGTTCTTGTATGCCATCGAATGTGTCTTTAAAATAAAGCTCCGGTTCATTTAAAAGTTGATTGATATTTTTTTGCTCAATAAATTTAGGTAATCGTTCTGGAGATTTAGGAGTGGTAATTTTATCTGCAGGATTGGTTTTTAAATCGCCAATTTTTAAGTGGTATTTATAAAACGATTTTAGCGCAGAAATCTTTCGTTTAATGCTACTTGGTTTATTGTTTTTGTCCACTAAATCAACTACCCAAGTACGAATAAGTGTATGGTTGGCTTGAAGTAAATCTTCAATTTTATAGTTTTCTTTAATAAAATAAAAAAACTGTAGAATATCTATTTTATAAGATTCTACAGTTTTATCGGAATATCTTTTTTCGTATTGTAAATAATTCAAGAAAGTAGCTATCATTTTCACTTCTATTAATCTGTCTAATTGGAAAGATTAAATTAATAAGAAAAAATGAAAGTTGCAACTAAATTATTCTTCTCCTTTGCGAAGTTGCTCTACGTAAACTGCTTTTTTTATTTCAGTACGTCTTTTTACTGAAGATAAAGTGAAAGCTTGACGTGCACGTAATTGTTTTATGGTGCCTGTTTTTTCAAATTTCTTTTTGAAAATTTTCAATGCTCTGTCTAATGACTCTGATTCTCTTGCATCAACGATTAACATAATTATATACCTCTTTTATTTTAAGATTTGGATGGCAAAGATAGTGATTTATTTAGAAATGAAGAAATTAGTAGATTGGGAAATAAGAATTAATTGTTAAATATTTCCTTTTAAAATTTCTCTGCTAATTACCATTTTTTGAATTTCTGAAGTTCCTTCGCCAATGGTACAAAGTTTGGCATCTCGATAGAATTTTTCTACCGGAAAATCTTTGATATAACCATATCCACCTAAAATTTGAACGGCATCATTGGCTACTTTGCAGGCTACTTCTGAGGCGTAATATTTTGCAAATGCGGATTGTTTGGTCATTTTTTCGCCTCTTATCATCATATCGGCAGCTTGGAATGTCAATAATTTAGATGCTTCAATTTCGGTAGCCATATCTGCTAATTTAAATCCGATGGCTTGAAAATCGGCAATTGGTTGTCCAAATTGTTCGCGTTCTTTGGCATATTTTACGGCTGCTTCATACGCACCTACTGCGATACTGATACTTAATGCTGCAATAGAAATTCGTCCACCATCTAGTATTTTCATTGCTTGAATAAATCCATCGCCTACGTTTCCTAGAATATTTTCTTTGGGTACTCTACAATTATCAAATATTAACTCTGCTGTTTCGGAGCAACGCATACCTAATTTATTTTCTTTTTTTCCGCCGCTAAATCCTGGTGTTCCACGTTCTACCACAAATGCAGTCATTCCATGACTATCCAATAATTCGCCGGTACGAACAATTACCACTACTATATCGCCACTTATCCCGTGCGTAATAAAGTTTTTAGTGCCATTGATTATCCAATGATCACCATCTTGGTGTGCCACACATTTCATACGTCCAGCATCTGAGCCGGTGTTTGCTTCGGTTAAACCCCAAGCTCCAATCCATTGTCCGGTAGCTAACTTAGGCAGCCATTTTTTACGTTGTTCTGTGTTTCCAAATTTATAAAGATGGTTGGTGCACAGTGAGTTGTGTGCCGCTACAGATAAACACAAAGAACTATCTACTTTTCCTATTTCAATTAATGCGGTAATATATTCATTATAACTCAAACCGGCTCCTCCATATTCTTCCGGAATTAAGATACCCAACAACCCTAATTCGCCTAATTTATGCATGGTTTCTTTTGGAAAATATTGGGTTTCATCCCATTCCATTACATAAGGGCGAATATGTTTTTCAGCAAAATCTCTTACTGTTTGCGCAATCATTTGTTGATTTTCAGAGTATTCAAAATTCATGAAAATTAGTTTTGCGTAAAGATAAGAAAATTAGTCTTAAGTCGTTAGTTGATTTAATTTCGATTTTTTAAAAATAAAGTATTCAAATATAATTCAACATTTTATAATTTATTAATCTATGGCAATATACGGCAACATTTTATCATAATGCTCAGGATGGTCTTTTACAAAGTAAAGGTTTTTCACATCTTCGATAGTTGAGAATGGTTTTACTTTTGTTCGATAACCTATAATTTGTTTTGCCACTGTGGAAAAGAAATACGGATTTGCAGTAAGTTCTTCAAACGTAGCTTGGTTTATATTTATTTTTTTAGGTTTAATAGGTTTGACGGTTAAGTTTCTTTTGAATTTCTGAAAAACGGAATCTTCAATTCCAAATACATGTTTAATTTGTTCAATGGAATGAAATCCACCTAATTTATTTCTGAATGTTACAATTCTATTGGCATATACTTTACCTATTCCATTTAATTTTTCAAAATCTTCTACAGTTGCTGAATTGATTTCTATTGTAAAAAATTTATTCTGAGGAAATTTATACGCTTTGGAAGTATATTCTTTTTTTATGGCGTCATTTGAGGAATATTTATCCGATTTCTGATATTGGTATTCTATTTTTGCGGTAGCTATTTGTTGTTCTAATTGGGCGATTTTTACGGCATCATTTTTTGTAATGGGAGCAGCACTTGTGAAAGCTTGAACAATAAATCGTTTGCATGCAATACTTAAAATAATTAAAAGAGACAGAAATAGAATACCATTGCGTTCAAATCTAGAAAACTCAAAATCAGTATTTTTATTCATCTTTATCAAATATAAAAAAAGTCCCGAAAATTCGGGACTTTTTTTATTAATTAATTTATTTTGATTATCTAAAAATCAAATTAAATTCTACTCTTCTGTTTTGTGCTCTACCAGCAGCTGTTTTATTATCGCCAACTGGTTTAGTGTCGCCGTAACCTGCAGAAACTAATCGAGAAGCCGCAATGCCTTTGCTAGTTAAGTATGTTACAGCAGAAGCAGCTCTATCTTGAGATAATTTCAAGTTTTTAGCTTTATCGCCTACATTGTCAGTATGTCCATCTACATTTACATCGTAATATGGATATTCTTTTAAGATAGAAGCAACTTCATCTAATATTTTGTATGAAACTGGTTTAATTGTTGCTTTACCTGTTTCGAATTGGATATTACGTGCAGCAAATGCTAAACGTTTTTTCACTTCTTCTTTTACTTCAGGGCAACCTTTGTTAGAAGCTGGGCCTGCTACATCTGGACATTTATCTTCGTCATCCATTACGCCATCGCCATCTTTATCAGGGCAACCTTGAGCGATGAAAGAACCTGCTACATCCGGACATTTATCTTTTTCGTTGATGATACCGTCACCATCTCTATCTGGATCTGGGCAACCACCAAATTTAGCAATACCTTTTACATCTGGACAAGCATCTTTAGCATCTGTAATGCCATCGCCATCTCTGTCTGGGCATCCGTTAAATTCTGCTAAACCTGCAACGGTTGGGCATTCATCTTTACTATCTTCAATGCCATCGCCGTCAGTATCTGGGCAACCATTAAATTGAGCTAAACCTGCAACGGTTGGGCAAGCATCATCTATATCATAGATTCCATCGCCATCCGTATCGATTGGTTTAACTTCCACTACTGATGCTGTATCTACAGCAACTTCTTTTCCTTTGCCTAAGTCAGCCATTAAGCCACCACCAAACACGATGTGATTGTCATTATTTTTAATACCAAAGTTATAACCACCATTGATATTTAATGCCACATTGTTTGCTACTTTAAAATTGATACCTGCACCGATTGGAATACCAAATCCATTTACATTATCTTTAAAAACTGGCGTAGTTGCCCATGAGCCTTGTAATTTAGCGTACAAATAAGGAGAAACGGCAGCATCCTCTTTTAAGATATAACCATTGTTAAATTTATATGCCACTAAAGCAGAATATAATAAGTTATAAGTATTAATTGTTGGAAGAGTTGCATTTCCTTTTGATGAGAATGCATGGCTACCTAAATCTAAACCTACAGCAATCGATGAAATTGGGTTATACCAAAATGTTAATCTTGGTCCAAATGACACTGGGTTTTTGAAGGTAGATAATTTTTTAAGTGCAGGTGAATAGTAATCTGCTACTTCCATTCCTAATCCGATACTGAAGCGACTGTTACCTACTGCGCTATTTTTGTTCTTAGGTGGTTTTTTAGCACCTAATGCTACAGAACTAAATAATACAAGTACTGCACAAACTAATACGATACTTTTTTTCATAAAGACTTTGATTTAATTTATTGGTCAAAAATAATGTTAATTTATGTAAAAGAGCAAATTTAAACAACTTTTTTACTTTTTATAATTAAAATACACAAATTTTGTGAGGTAATATGTTGATAAGTACATTAATATTGATTCAAATTAAAACATACTATAATATGTTTACCAAGAAGAAGTTAGCAAACTATACGATTAATTGAATAAGCAGTGAATTTATAGAAGTATATTGGATGTTTGGCATAAAAACGTGAACTTTGCAGAAAAAAAATGTTAATAGAAATAAAGGAAATCACCACTGTCACCTTGGTATTATTTGCTATTATAGATATTTTAGGTTCTGTTCCTATTATTTTAGATATAAAATCGAAAGTTGGTCATGTTGATGCAAAATATGCCACTTTAGTTTCTGGTTTTATTATGATTGTATTCCTTTTTTTAGGAAACGAATTACTCAATTTAATAGGAATCGATGTGGCATCGTTCTCCATTGCCGGTTCCATAGTTATCTTTTTAATCGGTTTGGAAATGACATTAAATCGAGATATTTTTAAATCAGGTAATACATCCGTAAAAAGTTCTTCTGTGGTTCCTATCGCGTTTCCTATGATTGCTGGCGCTGGTACGCTCACTACATTATTATCGCTTCGTTCAGAATATCATGTAAGTATTATTCTGATTGCTGTTTTTATAAATCTTACTTTTATTTTTATTGTAATTCGCTTTATCCCTAAAATAGAAAAATTACTAGGCGATACCGGAATAAATATTTTCAGAAAGGTGTTTGGTGTTATACTATTATCAATTGCGATTAAACTCTTTTCAAAGAATGTTGCTTTATTGTTTTAATGGGTTGATTGGGTCGCGCCAACTCGTTTAATAGACGTGTTGGGAGTATCTTTTTCAATCAAACCATCTCGCATGCGCACAATTCGATGTGTATAAGCAGCAATATCTTCTTCATGTGTAACAACGACCAACGTATTTCCATTATTGTGAATTTCTTCAAATAATTTCATGATTTCATACGATGTTTTTGTATCTAAATTTCCTGTGGGTTCGTCGGCTAAAATTAAAGAAGGTTTGTTTATTAAAGCACGCGCCACTGCAACACGCTGGCGTTGTCCGCCGGAAAGTTCGTTTGGTTTATGTTTAATGCGATTAGCCAATCCTACTTGTTCTAAAACTTCTAATGCACGTTCTTCTCTGTCTTTTTTAGACCAACCAGCATAAATCAACGGTAATGCGACGTTTTCAAGTGTTGTTAAGCGTGGAATTAAATTAAATGTTTGAAATATAAATCCAATTTGTTTATTGCGAATAGCTGCTAATTCATTGTCTGTGGACATACTCACATCTTTTCCTTGTAAAAAATAATGTCCAGCTGACGGTGTGTCTAAACATCCTAATATATTCATCAATGTTGATTTTCCGGAACCGGATGGACCCATTAATGCAACATACTCATTTACATTGATGTCAAGATTTATTTCTTTTAGTGCATGAATCGTTTCGTCTCCGAGATTAAATTCTCGTTTAATATTTTTCAGGCTGATTACTGCGTTTGACATGCGTTTGTTGTTTACAATTAATTAAAAAATAATACATATATCAAATTAAATTACAAAAAAAGCTTTAATATTTGGTTCCTTTCACAAATTTTGGCACTTTAATATAGTCTTCATTTTTTAAAGGTGCATTCATCAATGCTTCATTTTTTGTAATTGGATAATGAACGGTATCGTCACGAAGCAAATTCTCTACTTCATTAATATAAATTAATGGTTGTACACCATCCGTGTTTAATTCATTTAATTTCTCCATAAAATTTAAAATTTTATTTAAATCGTCTTTAATTGATTCTTTTTGAGAAGCATCAAATTCTAACTTTGTCAAGTTCGACAGTTGATTTATCGTCTTATCATCTATGTACATACTAAATAAGTATTTATTTCTATTAAAATATTACGAAACTAAGATAAAAAAAAGGCATACAACTCAAGATTATCTTTTTGTATGCCTTAATTGAATAAAGAAGAAAGTGGCTAATTCAGTTTTACTACTTGTTTAGTCATCTTTTTTTCTCCGTTATTTAAGATAAAATAATAAACACCTTTTGCCCAATTTTCAGTTTGAATTGTCCATTCATTTAAACCTTCTTTCAAGTTTTTATTTGCTTGTTTTATGATTTCACCTAATCCATTATAAACTATTAAATCTACTATTTTAGGCTCATTTGAATAAATAGTGATTACGGTATTATCTAATAAAGGATTTGGATAAATATTCACTAGCTCAAAGTCTAAAACATCTAATTTTGCATTCACTATTTTAGTTAAATGGATACTATTGTCTTGATCCACTTCTCTAACGATATAATAATAAACTATACCTGCTTTTACTTCTGTGTCATCATAAAAATAATATTTTGGCGAAGTAGAATTTCCTGCAGCATTTAATTCTGCAATTTTTTCAAAACTTATCGCATCTATACTTCGTAATAATTCAAATTTTTTAGTATTTAATTCTGTTGCAGTTGCCCAACTTATCTTGATAAATTGATTATCCATTGGAGATGCTTTAATATATATTAATTCAACTGGTAATACAGTTGGGCAATCTCCTAATTTTGCACTACTTACCTCGCATGCAATTTCTCCTGTAATCACATTTCGAACCTGTGCAAAGGTGAAGATATCTTGAAAATTAGCACTGGTATTCGTAGTCCAACTTGCACCACCATTATAGGAATATTCAGCAATAAATGTAGCATTACAATCTGCACAAGTTGCATTTACATTTACTACGGGCTGACTTCCTACACATGTTACAGTAGGATTTATTGAAACACGAGGAAATACAGTGATTGGATTACACAAATTTGTTACACAACCATATCTATCCGTATATGTATATCTTAATGAATAGGTTGAACCTCCATTTACACCTGTCACATTAGAATTTATGGAACCAGAGCTGTTTGTTGTTGCATTCACTGCACCTGCGATGGGTGAACCTACACAAGTAGAACCTGCATACAAGTTCGCAGAAACGCCGGTTGTATAAGTTCCATTTGGTGTACCTAAATTAAAAGTAAGTTGATCAAAGAGAGAAGCAGATGGACCTACACAATAAATAGGAGAACAGAAAGCAAAATTCTGATTATATAAAATGTTTGAACCTCCGGAAGATATTAACTCTTCAATTAAAATAAAATTAGAAGAAGTACTACCGCTTCCACTCGAACTTCCTCCACCTGAACCCAATCCATCTCCAAAGCCATCAAAAATTTCAATTCTGTATGGTCCACGATTTGGATCGATGTATGGTGTAATAAAAGTTGTAGCACCTAAGGAAGTGGAATAACCTCCACCTGAACTTACAACTGTATTTGTTCCATCATATAAAACCCAACTAATATCTTGCGGATAACTATCAAAATCAATGGTTATTTTATATAATGAATATAATGGTGGTGATACACTAACATTAAAGTTGGCATTATCGCCATCACAAATTGGATTATTTAAAACAAGAGATCCTATATTAGGTTTATCAAACGTTCCGCCTATGCTACTTCGACAGTTATTCGCATCTATAAATTCAACATTCCATGCTTGGCCATCGTTTACTGTAAATAGATTGGAGTTTTCACTTTCACCAATTGGTGGTGAAGTAAACGAAATACCTAAAGCGGCTCCAGTTCCTATAACTGAAAAATATTGAGCCGGCGATGGTGCTGGCGACAATCCTGGCCAACCACCAGTTGGAGATGTAACGCTTAAATTAATGCCATTACTTCCATCGCCTGGTGCATTACATGCAGGAGTAATATTCGGAGTAGTAACACGTTCTAATAATGTTATTTTCACTGGTGTACCATAGCTATAACATTCATCAGAGTATAATAAGCCGGCTGATGCATCATAATCTATAAACGTAACAGGTGTTAACCAAAATGTTTGAGTGCCATATTTAAATGGATCATTATTGATGATATGTAAATCACCATGGTTAGGACCTGCAGTAGGAGGACCTAACTTTGTATAAGGTTTTTTAATTTCTAAACTAAAACCGAAGAAATATGTATAATCACCGAAAGCATCGTCTTGAATTCTTAATCTCCATGTTCCATTAATTCCTTCGCCATTTAATCCAGCCCAAGCATCCATAGGTAGATAATAACCGGCAATTTCATTTCCACCCGGACAAGCAGAAGTAATATTTCCCACGGCACCTCTATTTGTAAAACATACATTTAAATATCCATAATCGCTGCCACATTGATCACGAATTAAACGATATATACTTCCATCCGGTGCCACTAAATCTAAATCCAAATCTGTAAAATATTCAGCATATATATTGATGCACAAAGTAATGGTATCTGTTGCCGTATTAAATGTTGCACCTGTCGGAAAGCCTGTAATAGCAGCATTATGGTAAGTACTATTACCATTATTGTCGTACGCAATATCAGGATTTGGGTAATATCCTTTCATGTCTCTATAAGTTCCACTAACCGTTGTTCCAGGAGCGGCATAATCGATTTGTCCTACATAATATTGTTTACCTGCATTTGACGGGTCAAATGGATCATTTACTGTTGGTTGTGTAGTTGAAAATTGCCAACCAATTACAGGAATATCTTCCGCATTTTCTCCAAAATTTATTGGATCAGCGGTAACACCATACGTTACATCTTCACCGAAACACAAAATACTATTTGTTCCTTCTGTTGTACCTAAGTTAGCCGTACAACATGAAAGTCCATTGTATATTTGGAATTCATATTTGCATTCATTTCCACCATAACCATCTATTAAAATATAATATTTTTGTCCTGCAGTAAGGTTCACCGTGACGGAACCATCGGTAGTTCCGGTCGATACGGTTCCGGCAGGAATGTTGGTAAATGTACCACTACAACTATTATTACTACTGGTATATAATGCGAATTGTATGCCTGGTTGAGCTCCAATAGCCGCACAATGTGTTCCTGTGGCATATTTATATTGAATGGTGGTAGGTCCGGAATTTACGGCAGTATAGGTGTACCAAACTGAATTTTCTGTACTTGCACCTGGTATCATTAAATCACTACCACAATTTGATGTTGCATTGATATTATTTCCAGGAATAGTACTACAAGTTGTTGTTAAATCAACTGCGCCTAAACAATCATCATTAGTGGGTCTTGTTGGCCCACCACCAGCATCCGTAATCTGTATGGAAAAATTACCACTTCTTTCAGACGCTGTTGATGACTCATAACCATCCACTAATATATAATAAGTTTCTCCAGGCATAAGGTTCTGAGCTAATCCGGCTTCATTTCCATTCACTCCTGCTGCATCAACGCAACCTGCATATTGATCTAATAAGTCACAAACAGTATTCATATCTGAGCAACTTGCACACTCATCGGAGCTAAAATTAAAATCAGGATCACAATCAATATTCGATGCAACTCTACTATTAAACATATAAAATACTAAATCTAAATTGTTTCCACTTCCAACATTTGTAAAATTTATATTTACTCTACCGGAACTAGGAGCAACGAAATTAAACCAAACACCATATCCATAATTATCTGAGCAAACCGGATCGCCTGAAAGAAAATCTACATTCAAATTATAGGCTACTAAATTATTGGATGCTGTTGGCGCTGCACCTAAATTGAGTGTTGCGCCAGGACATGTTGCACTTCCTGAAGGACCAGGACAAGCATACGAATTTTGAATACGATAAGAACCACATTGAGCCGGAGCAGTAGCACCATAAGGCGCACTCCAAGTAATATCAACAGGTGTAAATGTTCCACTTGTGCCTGCTGTTGCCGTTTGATTGGTATTACCAGTTATTGTAATAGGTGGCGCAGGAGAACATGATGCATTTACCGTTACAGCTTGACTACAATTGTTTACAGTCACATTTACTGTATTTCTTATATCTGGATAAATATTAAAAGTACAAGGATTCGTTTGACGAATACAATTCGATGAAATAGGTTGAGGTCTAGGATAACCAGGTGCAATTGTAGTAGCTCCATTATCGGCTAATATATAACCTACAAAAGTATAGGTGGCAGGTGTACATCCAGGATTAGGTAATCCTACTGCTGGATTGTATATTGAGTACGTGGCCGGATTATCAATATCGATAGTGCAAGGTAAACCCCATGTGGACGATTTACAATATGCCCAACGATATCCAGGATTGGCTCCAGAATAAGAATAATTAAAACTTGAGTTTATACTTGTATTCGTGCAATAATTTCCAGAATTACATATTTGAGCAGTAACAGTCGGTCGTTTGATATTGATTGAGAAATTACATTGAGCACCTACATTCCCATCTACCACAAAATAATAAGTTGTACCAGCAATAGGTGTAAATGTTACAGTAGTTGTTCCATTTTGAACAGGAATTAATGATGCACAAGAGCCTCTAAATATTCCGAACTGAATACCAGTGGCACCAATACCAGCGCCATTTGAACAAGAAACACCAGTTACTTCTAAGGTAACTTGAGCATTTCCGTTATTTGCTGGAGCTGTCCATTTATACCAAACATTATTTTCTAAAGTAGTTGCTGCTACATTCACTGGATCTGGATCCGTGCAAATGGCAGTAGCTCCAATTGTAGTACCATTTACTACATTACACATCGGATTTAAATCAATTGCATTTGAACAATCGTCATTTGCAGGAATCACATCTGGAGCACCAATTAAATCAACGCCAGGTGTTGGTTGTGCAGCGGCGGTGATATTTTCAGTTACAAGAATGGTGAAATTTGCTGTAGGACGAGCAGCTGTACCACTTACCCAAACGTAATATGTTTGACCTGGTATTACAAAAGAAAATAAACTTTCCGTTCCATCAGCACCTAAATAATCATTACAACCAGCAGCAATAGTCGTCATTTGCTCACAAGGTCTATTACAATCATTTACACCTCCAGACAAACCAGCTTGTGGACCAATCAAACTTAGTTTTACATCTGAAATTAAATCGGGATTTACGTTTATTTGGACACGACCTGAAGCAGGTGCTACAAATTGATACCAAACATCTTGATAACCTGTGCAACCGGCATTAAATCCGGATGAAGCACCGGCATTAGAACCGGCAACAGCAGCTGCATTTACAGTCAATGGCAATGCACCACAAATATCATCATTTTGAATCATTGTCCAATAAGGTAAACATATTCTACTTATATAGCAGTCGGGTGAACCAGAAGAAACATCTACTGTTTTACATACTTTATACGTTGTTGAATTATTCAAACCAGTATAAATTCCAGTTCCTGGAATGGGTAAAAGTGGCGAACCACATGTACCCCATACTTGATAAGAAATATTGGATAATGCTGTATTTAAACATGCATTTGTATTACCCGAATTTGCAGTTATTTCTATGCCTGCATCCAAAGGAAGCTCTACCGTAGTAAAAGGAGAAGGAACAGTAAATGTTCCACAAACTGTAGCGGACTTTGTATTCAAAGCAAAATTTGAATGACAAGCACCGTTAGCAGCAGTCTCGTCAAAGGAATAATCAGCTGGAGTATTGAATCGATAAGTATTACAATCCGGATCAGAACACGAACTGCACGTATTAACACTACTACAACTAAAAGTAGCCGTGGTTCCTGTACCTGAACCTGCTGCGCCTCCGAAGAAATCCAATCGAAACCCAACATTCGTTCCATCCCAATTATCGATTAAGATATATATCACTTGACCGGCACTCACATTCATATTATTGGAAAATAAATTACCAGAGGCACCATTGGAGTTTCCATTTCCGACTCCTCTAATTCCAGTTGGCGATTGTGGCGCTGCGTAATTACATCTGTCGGGTGTTTCTAAGCGTACACCTGTAGGGCATGTTCCACCTACACCTTGATTCCAAACTGAAAAATCATAATCTGCAGATCCATTAAAGGGCGAAAGAGTAAACTCTAAAGTACCTCCTGTTTGTATTACAATTCTAAACCATCTGGTATTTTTTTCGCCATTTAACAAGCATCCACATCCTGCACCTGGGCATTCTTGTGTCCCAAATCCATCATCTAATTGTTCTGCTAATTGATTATTACAAATATTAATAGCATTTGAACAGTTATTCCCTGTTTGTGCTTTTCCTATTTTTATAAAAAAAAATACAATTAACAAAACAGAATATTTTAAAAATATTCTCATACCTCAAAATTTATTATTATTGTAATAATTCTTTCAATTCAATTAATTCTTGTTGCTTTACTTGCAATTCATCAAGTGTCAAAGTCTTCGAATATCTCAACTCATCTTCTAGCTCAACCATTCTATCTTCTAATAATTTTCTTTTCAAAGGCGATATAGTTGTTTTTGTGTTGCTCATTTGAGGATTAGGTTGATAGATACCTTCCTTTCGTATTGGAACAATTTTTTCTAAGTTCAAACTTTTCTTTTCGCTATTTGTTGGATTAATTGATTCTTTTGATTCATTAATGGCAACCACATTAAAATCCAAAATAATTGCTTGTTCTAATTCAGTTGAATATTTTTTAGCTGTAGTATTATTTTCATACCATTCTTTCTCTTGTTTCAATTTTCCATTGGTGATAGTACTCTTTTGAGTAGAATCTGTAATGTTTACTTTGACAATTGGATTATTAGAAACAAGCGATGGCGATTTAATTCTATTTTCAGCTTTAATATTCGATTTTAACTCCGGAATATTAGTAGGTTCAATTTGGGTTTTAATTGGAATTGATTTGACAATTGTATATTTAGTAGATCGTTCTGAACTATCTCTTTGTGCCAGTGAAATAGAAGAGAAGAAAGAAATGAATAGAAAACAAAAAAAAACTTGTATAGTAATTCTCATATCATTATAGTTCTAGTTTTAATAAGAAATGTTAATAACTTATAATATTAGCAATTTTATGACATAAGTCAATGATTTTTTTATTAAAATCTTAATTTTTTAACAAAAACATCTAAGTAAAGAAACAAAAAGTACCTTTATAACATGAAAGAACGAGTATTAAGCGGCGTGAGAAGTACTGGAAATTTGCATTTAGGCAATTATTTTGGTGCCTTAAAAAATTTTATTCAAATGCAGGAAAATTATGAAGCTTATTTCTTCATCGCTAATTTACATGCATTAACTACTCATCCTAACCCAGAATTACTAAAAAAATCGGTTCGTGCAACTTTAGTAGAATATATTGCGTGTGGATTAGATCCCGAAAAAAGTAGTATTTATGTACAAAGCGATGTTCCAGAAATTTCAGAACTATATACACTTTTGAATATGTTTGCCTATAAAGGTGAATTGGAAAAATGCACTTCCTTTAAAGAAAAGATTAAAAAACACCAAGAAAACATCAACGCTGGTTTATTAACCTATCCAGTTTTAATGGCAGCTGACATATTAATTCACCGAGCTCATAAAGTTCCGGTGGGTAAAGACCAAGAACAACATTTAGAAATGACTAGAAACTTTGCAGTTCGTTTTAATCATTTATTTAATGTCGATTATTTTCCGGAACCAACAGCTTTCGATATGACTGGAAAATTAGTAAAAGTACCAGGACTAGATGGCACTGGAAAAATGGGAAAAAGTGAAGGCGAAGGAAATGCCATTTTCCTCAGAGAAGACGCTGAGAGCATTCGTAAAAAAGTAATGCGTGCAAAAACAGATTCCGGACCAACAGTACCAAACCAAACAAAATCTGAAGAAATTCAAAATATCTTTACGTTGATGCACTTAGTTTCTACACCTGATACCATTCAACATTTTGAAGAAAGCTATAATAATTGTAGCATTCGTTACGGCGAATTAAAAAAACAATTAGCTGAAGATATTATTACATTTACAACGCCATTAAGAGAAAAAATAAATGCTCTTGAAAACGACAATGCCTACATCAATAAAATGGCAAAAGATGGAGCGGAAAAAGCACGCATCAGCGCCAGAAAAACATTAGATGACGTTCAAGAAATAATGGGATTAAAACCAATATGGAAATAATATTTCATCGCTATTTAACTGACTTTCATCTTCTGCATTTTTAAAAACTTATCCACTTTTTAAAAAAAATATCTCGACTATCCTTAGTATTCAAAAAAAATGTATAGTTTAGATGTCCAATTACTATAAATATAGCATCGTGGCAAAACAAAAAAAACAATTAAAACATATTGCAGTAGCCGGAAATATCGGCTCTGGAAAAACAACTTTAACCGAAAAACTTGCCAAGCATTATAATTGGGAAGCTCGTTTTGAAGACGTGGAAAATAATCCTTATTTAAATGACTTTTACCAAGATATGCCACGTTGGTCATTCAATTTGCAAATTTATTTTTTAAATAGCCGTTTACGTCAATTAGTCGAAATTCAAGATGGTACTCAAATAGTCATTCAAGATAGAACCATTTATGAAGATGCACACATCTTTGCTCCAAACTTACACGAAATGGGCTTAATGAGCACACGCGATTTTGAAAATTATATCAGCTTTTTCAGAACCATTAGTAAAAAAGTAAATGCGCCAGATTTACTTATTTATTTAAAAGCATCTATCGGTACTTTAGTCGGTCAAATTGAACGTCGTGGACGTGCCTATGAAGACAATATTCGTTTAGATTATTTAAAACAATTGAATTCTTATTACAACAATTGGATTGACAACTATAAAGAAGGTCCTCTTTTAGTTATTAATGTAGATGATTTGAATTATGCTGATAATCCTGCAGATTTTGGCAAAGTAGTTGAGAAAATTGATGCTGAATTATTTGGTTTATTTTAATTCTATACATTCAAAATAATTGACGAACTCGATTCTTTAATTTCATTTTTTTATTTAATTTATAATTTTTAGGATTTCATCCTATATCGCTTCCTATTTTATTAAGCTAACATTAATTTTAATAATTCATGCTTTTAAAAAAGACAATTTTGTCTTAAATAAAGATAATTGACTGTATATTTACTAGAGAAACAAGATTAAACATCAATTTTAATACAATAAAAATTAGTACTTATGAACGGCGGTGAAATCATTGCAAAAGTTTTACAAAACCACGGTGTAAAATATTTATTTACACTATGTGGCGGACACATCTCTCCTATTTTTGTTAGTGCACAAAATATAGGCATCCGTGTAATTGACACACGACATGAAGTAAATGCCGTGTTTGCGGCAGATGCAGTTGCGCGTTTAACAGGAATTCCAGGTGTGGCAGCTGTCACTGCTGGTCCAGGATTAACCAATACCATTACTGCTATTAAAAATGCATATATGGCTCAATCACCACTGATTGTGTTAGGTGGCGGCGCAGCAACCATTCTGAAAGGTCGAGGCTCTTTGCAAGATATTGACCAAATGAGTTTAATGAAACCAGTGGTAAAATGGGCAGCAAGAATCACCAAAGTAAAAGAAATTATTCCAACGCTTGAACGAGCATTTGCTGTAGCACAAGAAGGAGTTCCAGGTCCAGTCTTTATTGAATGTCCAATTGATACGCTTTACAATGAAGAGCTTGTTAGAGAATGGTATGGCGCAAAGAGCAAAGATGTTCCACCACGAAATATACAAGAACGAGTGGTACAATGGTATATTAATCGTCATGCGAAGAAAATTTTTGAAGGAAAAGAAAACGTACAGTTTCACCAACCATTATCATTTTCAATTCCTACGCATAAAGACGCCGAAGTAGATGAAGTAGTAACAGCACTTAAAAAAGCGAAAAATCCATTAATGATAATTGGTAGTGGTGCCGTAATGAGTCCACAAAACGTACACGAATTATCTACTGCTGTTCAACACTTAAATATTCCAGTATATTTAAGTGGCATGGCACGTGGATTAGTTGGAAAAGATTCAGAATTACAAATGAGACACAAACGAAAAGATGCCATAAAAGAAGCTGATTTTATTATTCTTGCAGGTGTTCCTAACGACTTCCGTTTAGAATATGGAAATCATATTGGCCATCGTTCGTTTGCATCCATTAATAGAAGTACAGAAGATTTATATAAAAACAAAAAACCTACAATTGCCATTCATGCCGATCCGCAACAATTTATTATAGATTTAGCCCATAAATATAAAGCAGAAACTTCAACATGGAAAGCTACTTTACGCGAGCGAGACGAGCTGCGTGAACAAGCGATTGATAAACAAGCAAAGGATAAATTAAATGGAATGAATCCTATCGAATTATTCCGTTGTATGGATAAAATATTAGACGACAATACCATTTTAATAGCAGATGGCGGCGATTTTGTGGCTACATCTGCCTATACCTTAAAACCTAGAGCTCCATTATCATGGTTAGATCCAGGTGTTTTTGGAACATTAGGTGTAGGTGCCGGATTTGCATTAGGTGCAAAATTAGTTTTTCCTGAAAAAGATGTGTTTATCATTTATGGTGATGGAAGTTCTGGATATAGTTTAGTGGAATATGATACATTTGTGAGACATCAACTTCCTGTAATTTCTGTGATTGGCAATGATGCTTGCTGGGCTCAAATTGCTCGTGACCAAATCGAATTTTTAAATAGTGATTGTGCGCTTACGCTTGCACATTCTAATTATGAAATGATAGGAAAAGCTTTTGGTGCCGATGGTGAACGTGTAGAAAATATAGAAGCATTTAAAGCAGCTACAATCAAAGCAAAAGAACAAAGCAGAAAAGGAACGCCGTTTATTATTAATGCAATTATTGGAAAAAGTGAGTTTAGAAAAGGATCTATTTCGATGTAAATAAAATAAAATGAAAAATATTGGTTTACTAAATCCAAAAGAAACGGCACTTTTGGTCATTGATATTCAAGAAAAATTAATGCCTGTAGTGCAAGATGCTACAAATCTTTTTTTGAATGCTAATCGATTGATTAAAGCAGCAAACACTTTGCAGCTACCTATTCTCATCACAGAACAATATCCTTCGGGACTGGGAAATACTTGCAAAGAAATTGAGCAAATTGAACAGGCAAAAATTATCGAAAAAATATGTTTTAGCTGTATGCAATCTCAACAAATTTTAGATAGGCTAAAACAAAACAACATTAAATCTATCATTGTCTGTGGGGTGGAATCACATATTTGTGTTTTAAAAACGGCACTCGATGCGCTTGCAAATAATTTTGATGTGCACGTGGTGGCAGATGCCGTTTCGTCTAGAACAAATGCTAATAAAAACTTAGCACTTGAACGAATGCGACAATCCGGAGCATTTATTGTTTCAACAGAGATGGTTTTGTTTCAACTCATTGACCAAGCAGGAACTGACCAATTTAAAATCATCAGCAAATTAATTAAATAAATACCTCGTTTATGGAAGCTACTAGATTATTTGATTTCTTGACATATAATTATTTAAAATATCCAAATCATTCATTTTTGTCTGCTAAAGAAAATAAAGAATGGCGACATTATACTTTTACTGAGGTACAAATTAAAGTGGACAAAGTAAGTCAGTTACTCATAAATTTAGGCTTAACTGATGGTGATACGATTGCTTTAATTTCTGCTAATAGACCTGAATGGAATTTTGTGGATCTTGGAGCACAACAAATTGGAGTAATTGTGGTTCCTATGTATCCAACTATTTCAGAAAAAGATTATGAATATATTTTTCAGGATGCCGATATTAAATATGCATTCGTGGGTGATGAAACTATTTACAACAAAGTATTGCCATTAATTGGGAAAATAAAATCATTAAAAGACATCTATACGTTTGATATATTGGAAGTAGCAAAAAACTTCGCACAATCACTTCCGGATGCAGTTTCAAATCCAAGCATCGAATCTATAAAAAGCAAAATTCATGAAAATAATTTAGCTACCATTATCTATACTTCCGGAACTACCGGAAATCCTAAAGGTGTGATGTTGTCACATAAAAACATTGTAAGCAATATCAAAAGTATTCGTGAAATTGTTCCATTTGGTGAAGGTGAAAAAGCATTGAGTTTTTTACCACTTTGCCATAGTTTTGAACGAATGGTTTTTTATGCTTATCTATCATTTGCTATTCATATCCATTACAGCGAAAACTTAGAAACCATTGGTGAAAATTTACTCGAAGTAAAACCATTTTGTTTTACCACTGTACCACGTATGTTAGAAAAGGTTTACGATAAAATTATAGCAAAAGGAAATGCTTTGGAAGGTTTTAAAAAGAAATTATTCTTTTGGGCAATGGAAGTTGGTGCTGCCTATAAAATTGGCGATGATAAAAGCCTAGCTTACTCAATAAAATTGGCCATAGCACGTAAGCTTATTTTTAGCAAATGGCAAGAAGCTTTAGGTGGTAATGTTCAATTCATCATCACAGGTGCAGCTGCCATGCAGCCACGATTAATTACCTTGTTCACAGCTGCTGGCATTAATGTTTTAGAAGGATATGGACTTACTGAAACTTCTCCAGTTTTAAGTTGTAATCGGGTAGATGAAAAAGAGCGATGTATTGGAACAGTAGGCATTCCAATTCCAGGTGTTGAAATAAAATTTGCTGAAGATGGTGAAATCATTGCTAAAGGCAACAACATTATGCGTGGATATTACAAACAACCTGAATTAACCAATGAAGTCATCGATAAAGATGGCTGGTTTCACACAGGTGATATTGGAGTTTGGATAGAAAAAAATGGAAATAAATTTTTAAAAATTACAGATCGTAAAAAAGAGCTTTTTAAAACCGCTGGCGGAAAATATATAGCACCGCAAGTGATAGAAAATAAAATGAAAGAAAGTCCTTTCATAGAACAAATTATGGTGGTTGGCGATGATCAAAAGAAATTTATTTCAGCACTTATCGTACCATCCTTTTTACAAATTGAAGCATGGGCGAAACAACAAGGAATGAATTTTTCATCAAACATAGCAATGATACAAGACGAAAAAATCAATCAACTCATTCAATTGGAAATTAAAAAATATAATTCATTTTTTGGAAATTGGGAACAAGTAAAAAAAATCACATTGTTGCCGGAAGAATGGACCGTAGAAAGCGGCGAACTTACGCCTACAATGAAGCCTAAGCGTAAAATAATTAATGAACGTTATCAAAAAATTATCGATAGTATGTATCTATAAAAAAAATCTAAGTCTGAAAAAAAGGTTGACATTTCGTCAACCTTTTTTTATAGATATTATTCCGTTTCAAGGCTTACTCCATCATTCGCTTTTTTTTATTTTCCTGTTATATATGCATTTTCAAAACCTGGTGTTGCTTTAATTTGAGGCAATACTTTTTCAGCAGCTGCATGATTGGCAAAGCCTGTTAACCAAATTACATTCGTGCCATTTTCATTTTTATAAGTAACAATTTTTCCAAATTGTGATAAAGGTTGAATTAAATCCCACTTAGGAACACTGAATGCACCTAATTGAATGGCTGTTTTGTATTTATTCAACATGTCAGCTCTTGTTTGACTACCTAAATTTTCAACTTTTGATATGGGTGCAACTGTCGTCACAATCATATTTGTTTCTTTCGGAGCGGATGCTTTTTCTTTTACCATAATTTGTTCTACCTTTTTAGACTCCATTGCTGGCGCAGCAGATGAATTGTCACCGATGGCACCATAATCATCTGCTTTGGGTTCAATAGGTTTAGCCGATGAATTATCGCCGATTGCTGCTATTTCATCGTTTTTATTTTTGGTTGAAGTAGATAATGAATTATCCATTAAATCGACCACCTTAAACGATTTTAAATCCAATTTTTTTATGATTCCTTTGGAGGAATAGGTCAACGTATTTTCGTTTAATAATCCAGGATTTGTTTCATTATTAATGGTATTTACTGAAGTACCTAAATTCTGTGGTTTACTCCATTTTCCATTGGAAAAATCTGCAGAGTAAATATCCAATCCACCTTTAGTGCCGTTAAAATTGGCAATAAAAAAAATCTTTTTCGTCGTTCCGTTGTCCAACAAAGCCGGCTGACCAACCTTATACGTTCCTAATAAATTTTTGTTCAATGTATATGCCACCCAATGATCTTCTTTCCATGTAGCATGCATCACATCATACATCAAAATTTCTTCCATAGATTTCATTTGTTTAGGAACATTATATGCCGGAATATCGTCGGTATATAATTCTAATGTAATCTCTTGTAAATACGAGTAATCGTTGTGTAATTTAAAAGAAGCAAATATGTTTCCGCTTAAATTAACACCGAATAATAAAAGTATAAGTAGTTTTTTCATACGTAAAATGCATTCAATATTATAATTAACAAAAGTGCTACTTTCAAGTTCAATCGAGGTAGCAAGTTTTCCACAAGTATTTAATAATCTATACAATAACAACTATAATGCCAAACGAAAAATTATAATATTAATTGTATTTTAGCCGTGCAATTTGAAATTAAATTATTATCATTTGACAAAATTTATTTTTTATCCTAAAAAATATAAAATATAATAGTTGGTGCCTTTGCCTACTCATGTTATCATCATCACAATTATTTTCAATGGGTGAATTGAGGGTTTCGGGTTCGAGGCAAATTGGAATGGGATTAAATTCCATTTCTATGATTAATGCATATTCTGTTTACAACAATCAAGCGGCAGGAGCCTATTTAGAACGACCTTCATTTGGCATCTACTACGCACCCGTTTTTTTAGGACAAAATGTAAGTAATATCTCCACCGTAATTGCTGTTCCTGTTAAGAAAGGCGGCACAATTGGAGCCTCTTTTAATTATTTTGGATATAGCCAATTCAACGAAAAAAAACTAGGCATTTCCTATTCAATAAAATTAGCCAAATGGGTTTCTTTAGGCATGCAACTGGATTATTTAAATACACAAATTAGTGGATATGGTTCAAAAAATTATTTCACCTTTGAGTTGGGTGCTTTTTCAAAACCAATTGATGAATTAGCCATCGCATTTCATGTTTACAATCCATTAAAGCTGTATATCGACAAAGCAACCGGCGAAAAAGTTCCTACCTTATTCAGATTAGGTGTTACGTATGAAGCCATTAAGAAATTTTTTATTTCTATTCAATTCGATAAAGACTTAACCAATAAACTTATTTTCCGAGCTGGTGCAGAATATACCTTAAAAGATTTAATTAATTTCCGGGCCGGTGTGGCTACCGATCCCGTAACTGGTACATTGGGTCTTGGTGTTATGCTAAAACAAGGCGTAAGTTTTGATGTTGCTTTTTCTTACCAAGGCAACCTTGGCTTCCAACCTCATTTTGGCATGACCTACACTCTAAAGAAGAAAAATCCATTGAAAAAACAATCAAAGTTGCACCAACAAAGCCCAGCTTCAGCTATAAATTTACCAAAATAGTCTAGTTTCCTATTAATAAATTATTTAGCATTTTTTCTATAGATGCATTTACTGTATTTTTGTAGCATGGAGAATATTAGAAATTTCTGTATCATAGCACATATTGACCACGGAAAAAGCACATTGGCCGACCGATTATTGCAAGTAACCAATACTGTTTCTGAACGTGACTTACAAGCTCAAACCTTGGATGATATGGATTTGGAACGTGAAAGAGGAATTACCATTAAAAGTCATGCCATACAAATGGACTACGAACATCAAGGTAAAAAATATATTTTCAATTTAATAGACACACCTGGTCATGTCGATTTTTCGTATGAAGTATCGCGTTCATTGGCAGCATGTGAAGGCGCCTTATTATTGGTCGATGCTACACAAGGCATACAAGCGCAAACCATCTCCAATTTGTATTTAGCTATCGAGAATGGATTAGAAATTATACCCATTATCAATAAAATAGATATGGATGGCGCCATGGTGGAAGAAGTAAAAGATCAAATTGTGGATTTAATAGGTTGCTCTGCCGATGATATTTTAGAAGCAAGCGGAAAAACGGGCTTAGGTGTAGATAAAATTTTACCGGCTGTTATTGATAGAATTCCAGCACCTAAAGGAAAAGTTGACGAGCCTTTACAGGCATTAATTTTTGATTCAGTCTTCAATTCATTTCGAGGTGTAATCGCCTATTTCAGAGTAATGAATGGCACTTTAAAAAAAGGCGACAAAGTAAAATTCGTCAATACAGGAAAAGAATATTATGCGGACGAAGTGGGCATTATGCGAATGTCTCCAGAGCCTCGCAATGAAATTAAAGCGGGCGATATTGGTTATATTATTACCGGAATAAAAGTATCAAAAGAAATAAAAGTGGGCGATACGATTACTCATGTAAATAGACCCACTAAAGAAAGTATTAAGGGTTTTGAAGATGTGAAACCTATGGTTTTTGCTGGTATTTATCCAATAGACAACGACGACTTTGAAGAGCTTCGTGATTCATTAGAAAAATTACAACTCAACGATGCCTCTTTAGTTTGGGAACCTGAAACTTCATTGGCATTAGGCTTTGGCTTCCGGTGTGGATTTTTAGGATTATTGCATTTAGAAATTATTCAAGAACGCTTGGAACGTGAGTATGATATGACCATCATAACTACGGTTCCAAATGTAACTTATTTCGCATACACCAAAAAAGGGGAAAAACTAATCGTCAATAATCCAACCGACTTACCGGATCCAACTTTAATTGATTATGTAGAAGAACCTTTTATCAAAGCTCAAGTTATTACTAAACCAGAATACGTAGGTGCTATCATGAAATTATGCATGGACAAACGTGCCATTTTAAAAAACCAAGTATATTTATCACCCACCAAAATAGAATTACAATTTGAAATGCCATTGGCAGAAATTGTATTCGATTTTTATGACCAATTGAAGTCTATTTCTAAAGGTTATGCCAGCTTCGATTACCACATGGCTGATTACAGAGAAAGCGATTTAGTGAAATTAGATATTAAATTAAACGGCGAGAATGTGGATGCATTTTCTGCTTTAATTCATCGAAGTAAATCGTATCATTTTGGAAGTAGATTGTGTGAAAAATTAAAAGAATTAATTCCACGTCAGCAATTTGTTATAGCCATTCAAGCGGCCATTGGAGCTAAAATTATTGCGAGAGAAACCATATCAGCCATGCGCAAAGACGTGACAGCAAAATGCTATGGAGGTGATATTTCTCGTAAACGTAAATTATTAGAAAAACAGAAGAAAGGTAAAAAACGAATGCGACAAATAGGTAATGTAGAAGTACCTCAACAAGCATTTATGGCTGTTTTAAAATTAAATGATTAATTCCATTTTTGATTGACAATCCACTTACATAGTTTTAATTTTAAATAAATTCAAAACTATGAAAAAGCTTGTTTTAATTTTTATTTGGATATTAATCTCATTCATTGATATCTCATGTGCTAAACCTGAAGATGATGGCGGCGGTAGCGGTGGATTACTTTCAAAATGCGTTTGTACGTTTGAAGGAATTCAAACGGAACATGGTTTTGTAGCCACTCAATCAGATTGTGAAAAGAAAGACACAAGGCCAGGTGCGGAATGTATTCTTGAGTAGCTATTTTTTCAAATTCATTTTAAATTCTAGTCATCCATTAATGATAATATAGAAGCATTATAGGTACTTCTTAGTGTATTATTTTTTCATTAGCGAGAAAAGCTTTAACAAGAATTTAAGTATTCATATAGATTAAAATTCTCATCTTACAAAACTAACTATTTTAGGTTCAGATGATTTAATTATGAACCATATAAGATATTTATTTAACCAACAACAGTAAGAATGAGTAAACATGACAATCTAATTCAACGAATTCCCATTTCAATTTCTTTAGACACCGCCACCGAAAATCTACCATCCGATCGAGATACATTAGAATACAAAAAACGGCTTATCTCCATTTCCTTTTTAGCCATAATTATTGCCGGATGTATCAGTTGTATAGCCAAGTTATTAATTTATTTAATTGATTTAATTACCAACATTTCATTTTATGGAAAAGTAGCTTTTGAAGATGTGAGTCCGGCTAACAATACTTTAGGGTTATGGGTAATTGCAATTCCTGTTATTGGCGGTTTAATTATTGGGTTAATGGCATTATATGGTTCAAAAGCTATACGTGGACATGGCATTCCAGAAGCGATGGAACAGATACTTACGAATAAAAGCAAGATTAAACCAACCATTACTTATTTAAAGCCTATTTCTTCTGCCATTTCAATTGGAACGGGTGGACCTTTTGGTGCGGAAGGTCCAATAATTGCTACTGGTGGCGCATTGGGTTCTACTATTGGACAGTTATTAAAAATTTCTGCCAACGAACGTAAAATTTTACTGGCTTCTGGTGCCACAGCTGGCATGTCTGCTATTTTTGGTACACCTATCGCTGCTATCTTTTTAGCTATCGAATTATTGTTGTTTGAATTTTCTCCACGCTCATTTATTCCAGTTGCTTTAGCATGCATTACCGGTGCTGCTGGACATCATTTATTATTTGATTCTGGTGTAGTATTTCCAATTCGGCATACTATTGAATTGCCAGGCAATGAAGCATTAGCAATTTATAGTTTTTTAGGAATTATGATAGGATTATTGTCCGTATTAGTAACAAAAATCGTGTATTGGATAGAAGATGGTTTTGAAAAACTACCCATTCATTGGGCATGGTGGCCTGCAATAGGCGGTTTAGCTGTTGGTATAGTGGGCTATTTTTATCCAATGACTTTAGGGGTTGGCTATAATAATATTACAGAAGTACTATCAGGCAATATGGCGATTCCAATATTAGTTTCTTTATGTGTAATGAAATTTATCTCATGGGCAATTTCATTAGGTAGTGGAACATCAGGTGGCACTTTAGCACCTTTATTAACCATTGGTGGTGCATTGGGTGCATTGCTTGGAAGCGCATTACAAAAAATTATACCAGATGCTGGAATCACACTTTCCTTATCCGCATTAGTAGGCATGTCTGCCATGTTTGCCGGAGCTTCGCGTGCATTTATTACTTCCATTGTTTTTGCATTAGAATCTACCGGACAATTCAATGCTTTATTACCTTTATTAGCTTCTTGCACCGGATCTTATATTGTTTCCTATTTTTTTATGGAAAATACAATTATGACTGAAAAAATTGCAAGACGTGGTGTAAAAACGCCACATGCATTTGAGGCTGACAATCTTGGAAAAATAAATGTGGAGCAAGTCCTATCAGAAAGTGGCACCGTTATCAGCGAAGAAAATAGTATTCAAGAAGTTAGAAATTGGCTAAATAGCATGGAAGAAGAAAAACCAAATTATTTAATTATTTCTACTAATGAAGGCAAATTTCGTGGTATTTTAAGTGTATCTAATTTGTTTAGCACACACCATCAAGAATTGATGCCAATACATTCGATAATTAAAAGAAATTCCATATTTATTGGAGAAAAAAGTACCTTACTTGATGCGATGGAAACCATGGCAAACGAAAATATAGATGTATTACCTGTCCTTTCAAAAGATGATAATTCCATTTGTGGAATTTTATCCTATAAAGATATTATAGCATCCTATAAATTTAAATTTGAAGAGAATGAGCACAAACAAGCACATATTTCTTTAAAAAGAAATTCATTAAAAATTTTATTAAAAGGGCAAAAAATGGTGAGTGCTTTAAAAAAAATAAACATCAAAAAATAAAACAACCAATAATTAAAATATATTTGATGTACAAATACAACCTATCGTTTGTATTTAATAATATTGATAAAAATGGTGAGTCTTTTTAAATTCACTTTCTTTTAAATGAATAAAAAATAAAAACAAAAAATAAGTAGTGGTGTATCGCTCGTGCGTTTCAAGGAAGCAACTTAATGGGTGCTATCATCTATCAAAAAATCCTAAAAATGTAAATAGAATTCATAAAGCAGTAAGCACATTTCGTTGGCACGAACTAAATGTATTACAACAAATCGATTATAATTTTTTCAATGGTGATACCTTCGGCTTCGGCTTTAAAGTTTCGGATAATTCGGTGTCGAAGAATAGGCAAAGCTACTGCTTGGACATCTTCAATATCTGGAGAAAATTTTCCATGTATAGCGGCATGGCCTTTGGCTGCTAAAACTAAAGCTTGCGAAGCTCTCGGGCCAGCACCCCAAGCGATAAAATCGTTCACCATTTTTGGAGCTTTTGCTGTATTAGGACGTGTGGAAACCGCTAATTTCACTGCATATTCTACCACATTATCAGCTATTGGTATTCTTCGAACAAGATGCTGAAAATCAATAATGTCACTGGCTGATATAATTTTCTGTACCCTTAATGTTTGGTCCTGTGTTGTATATTTTACCACTTGTAATTCTTCTTCATAAGTTGGATAATCCAACAGTATATTAAACATAAAACGGTCTAGCTGAGCTTCTGGCAATGGATATGTGCCTTCTTGTTCGATGGGGTTTTGTGTAGCCAAAACAAAAAATGGAAGTTCTAATTTATGTATAACACCAGCAGCAGTTACTTGACGTTCTTGCATGGCTTCTAATAATGCTGATTGTGTTTTGGGTGGTGTTCTGTTTATTTCATCTGCTAAAATAATATTGGCAAATATAGGTCCATTATTAAATTGAAATTGTCGATTTTCATTTAAAATTTCTGCCCCAATTATATCCGAAGGCATTAAATCTGGAGTAAACTGGATACGTTTGAAATTTAAATCCAACGCATCGGAAACTGTTTTTACAAGTAATGTTTTTGCTAGGCCTGGAACGCCAACCAACAAGCTGTGGCTATCGCAGAATATTGATAGTAGAACGTATTTTATAACATCATCTTGCCCAATGATGATTTTGCTAATCTCACTCTTTAATTGTTGATAGGTGTTTGTTAATTGCTGTACACCTTCTACATCATTGGCAAATTTAGTCATAGCTTTTTATTTAGGCAATAGCGATTGGAGTTCTTCACAATTTTTATAATCATCGCTAATCATCAAGTATGTTTTTTTATAATTTTTAGAATACCATTGTGTCAATACTTGTTCTTCTTTATTGGCTCTAGCAGCATTTTGAATTTTATCATAATCTACTTTAATATCAGCCACATGTGGTTCTGTTTTAGAAACTAATTTTAGAATTCTAAATGCCGGTGTTCCATCGTTATCTTGATACATAATTGGATGTGTAACATTACCGATGCTTAGTGTATCTATCAAATTATATAGTTGAGCATCCATTTTATTTACATCAATAACGGTTCCACCTGTTTCCATGTTCAATAAAAATCCTCCCACATTTTTTGTTTGATCGTCTTGTGAAAAATTTTTCACAGCATTGAAAAATGATATTTTATCATTTACGATATCAGCACGAACAGAATCCAATTTCATCTGTGCGTATTCGGCATCTTTAGATGTAGTTTGTGGTCGAATTAAAATGTGCTTTACTTGTATCATGTCGCCTCGACGTTCCACCATTTGAATAATGTGATAACCAAAAGGTGTTTCTACAATATCACTGATTTCTCCATCTTTAAGTTTAAAAGCGGCGCCTTCAAATTCTTTTACGTAGGTGCCACGTGGTGCCCAATCTAATAAACCACCTTGCTGTGCAGAGCCTAAATCGTGAGAATACAAGCCTGCTAATAAATCAAAGCTTTCCCCTTTTCCCAATCGCTCATGTAATTCAACGGCTTTTAATTTTGCCACTTGTTTTTGCTCATCGGAAACACGTGGTTTCATCACAATTTGTTGAACTTCTACGGTTGCATCAAAATAGGGTAAACTATCTTTCGGTATTTTATCAAAATAAATTTTAACCTCTGATGGTGTGATTTTAATATCACCTACTACTTTTTGGCGCATGCGAGTAGCTAACATTTGCTCTCTAATATCATCTCGGTAGTCTTCTTTAATTTGATCTACTGTCTTGTGATAGTATTCTTCAAATGCTTCTTGAGAACCGGCAACGCTAATAAAGTAGTTTATTTTTCTACTCAACTCATCTTCCACTTCTTGGTCATCTAATGGTAAACTGTCTCTCATGGCTTGCGTGGTAAGCATTTTATTATAAATAATTTGCTCCATTAATTGACATCTACTTTCTTTTTCATCACCACCACGTAGGTTTAATAGATCCAATTGATTCTCGATGTCGGAACTTAAAATAATTTTATCGTTTACGATAGCATCGACTTTATCTAATAAAATTCTATTGGTAGAATCTACAGCATAGCATTGTGCTACAAAAAACATTAAAAAGGAAATTAAACTTATTTTTTTCATTCTATGAATTGAGTTGCAAATGTACAAAAATGTACCTTAGAAATCTATGAAAAATAAGTCACTTTAAGCCAAATCTTATGAACAGTTAAGGTTTTTTAACCAAACTATCAAAAACTGAATTATTTAATTTTATCGGATATTTCAGTTTAAGCACTTCCAGCCATTTATTTTCTAAATATTCTTGATAAGCGGCCACCACATATCCTTTGCTTTCTGCAAATGTAGTTTTGCGTGCTTGTTGAGGTTGTAATACCTGAGTGATTACGTATTTATTATTTTGAAGTACCGGTTCAGAGATACTGCTTTGACTTATATTTAAGTTGGTTTTGGTTTCATCTAAAACGGAAGAATTAAGCGTAAAATCTTTCACACCCACATTTTTTATCATTGTAGAAATGGAATCATCTGTATTGGATGATTGTTTCTTTAAAATTTGAATAATTTTTTTAGCACTAAATGGGTTATCGACAGAAAATATACGAACTTTGGCTCTGTTTTTTAAATCAAAATTTGAAGTATTTTCATTGTAAAAACTTCTCAAACCGGTGGTGTCTTCCGAGGCTTTATTCCATATATTATTTTCAGACAAAGTAAAAATCATAATCCCATTTCTGTACTCATTCATTAAGGCATTATATTCTTCGTTTGTTGCACGAATTTCATTTTTATAATAATCCAAAATAAATTGCTGCACAGTATTTTTTATTAAAAAAGTAGATTTATCATCTCCACTTTTTGAAAATACTGCATAGTATTTGGTTTGAATATTTTTACCAAAATCATTTTCTGTAAAATCTCTTTTGCCAATCTTTAAAATTGTTTTTGGTGTCATTGTATCTCTATAGGTAAATGGCATATTTTTAGACAATTCATCTAATCGAAATTTAAATGACTGCATGGCTTCTTCATTCAATTGAATCGCATATTTTAATTTTAATTTATCCAAGAATTTATCCAATTCATATTGATAAATCGGTATGGAAACAAGTTTAGTTTTTAAGGTAGCAATAGAGGTTTCATAAGTAGTAGGTTTAGCTGTTTCCATTCGTTTCACAATATACCAAGCAGAAGCAGTTCTAAACGGTTTTGAAAATTCGCCATCTTTTAATGCATAAGCTGCGTCTTCAAATACGCTTGCATATTTATTGATACCAAACCATCCTAAAACACCTTTATTTGCTGCTGATTCATCGTCTTGGCTATATTGTTCCACAACATTTTCAAACAGTGTTTTTGCCATTAATTTTTTGTATGCTGCCTGCATAGAATCTTCTACTATTTTCATAGTAATTGCAGAAGTATCATTTAGTGGAAAATATTGTTTTATGATAGCCACTTTAATCATTTGCCTTGCAGGTCGTGTTTCATTTAGTCGAATGATATGATATCCTAATTTTGTTTTGATAGGTGCAGAAATTTGTCCAGTTTGAAGTGCATACACAGCATCTTCAATTTCGGGTAACGCAATTTGGTAGCTATTAAACCAACCTAAATTTCCGTTGTGATTTTTAGACTTATTATCTTCAGAGCTAGAAACAAGTTCTGAAAAAGGGATTCCTTCGTTTATTTTTTTGGCAGCGGCTTCGCATTTCAATTTTGCGGTTGCTATATCATTTTCATTGTTGCTTTTAAAAAATACGTGACTGATATTAACATCCTTTTGAGAACGTTCATATTCTTGTTTTATCAATTTTTGTAATACTTCTTTATCTAAATATGAATCTAATAATTGTTGTTGATATTTATCTAATTCTGCTTTAAAAATAGGTGTTGTATCTAAACCTTGTGCAATTGCTTCCTTTACTTTTAGTCTGAAATTAATATACAAATTCAAATAATCTTCTAAAGATTTCTTAGAAAAATCGGCTTTATTGTTGAAGTTATTTTTTTTATAGATGTATTCAAACTCAGATTTCTTTACTTTTGTATCGCCAACAGTAAATAAAGTTTCATCTTGAGCAATTGCCAGGTTGGACAAATTAAAGATGAGAATAAAAAATGTAGCAAGTAAAATTCGATTCATACCTAAAGGATTTAAAACAAAAATATAGAATTTAATTATACTTTGCGCTCTATGAAATATTATATCCATTTATTTGCTAAATTTTAACAAGAATTAAGAACGATGCGCAGAAAAAAAAAACAAACGACTACCATTTTAGAAAACGTTGAAATAACAGCGATTGCGGCGGAAGGTAAAGGTTTAGCTCGTGTAGAAAATTATGTTGTATTTGTGGACAAAGCCATTCCGGGCGACAAAGTACACGCAAAAGTGCAACGCAAGAAAAAGGATTATGCCATGGCTGAAATTGAAACCTTAGTGCATCCATCAGCACATCGAATTGATTCTTTTTGTGTTCATTTTGGAACATGTGGTGGTTGCAAATGGCAACATGTAGATTATTCATTTCAATTAGAAATGAAACAAAATTTAGTAGAAGATGCTTTTAGAAGAATCGGCAAAACAACCATCACCAATCAATTGCCTATCCTTGGATGTGAACAAACCATCTATTACAGAAATAAATTAGAGTTTACTTTTTCAAATCGTGCATGGCTTACTCGCGAACAAATTGACAGTGGTGAAACCTTTGACAAAAACGCGTTGGGTTTTCATATAAGTGGAAATTTTTCATCCATTCTACCTATTGACACTTGTTATTTACAAGATGAAAAAGTAAACGATATTCGAAATTCAATATTTGAATTTACTACGCAACAGGCTTTTAGCTTTTATAATTTAAAGTTTCATGACGGATTATTACGAAATTTAATTTTCAGAAATACTACTTTAAATGAATGGATGGTAACGATTTGTTTTGCACAAGCCGATATGGAAAAAATAGAACTATTGATGGATTTTGTAAAAAATAAATTTCCATTTATTACTTCATTAAATTACATCATCAATACTAAAAAAAATGACACTATTTATGACCAAGAAGTCATTACCTATTTTGGAAAGAACCACATCATTGAACAGTTAGGAACGATACAGTATAAAATTAGTCCAAAATCATTTTTTCAAACCAATTCACACCAAGCAAAGCGATTATATGATTTAGTAAAAATATTTGGAAATTTTTCTAAAAAAGACATTGTGTATGATTTGTATTGCGGAACAGGAAGCATTGCCTTATACATTGCCAACGATTGCAAAAAAGTGATTGGCATTGAACAAATTCCGGATGCCATTACAGATGCCATTTTCAATGCTGAATTAAACAATATCAATAATGCTACATTTCATGTTGGCACTTGCGAAGATATTTTAAAAGAAGAATTTATTGCCACACATGAAATGCCAACGATTGTGGTATTGGATCCACCAAGAGCAGGTTTGCATGAGAAAGTAATACAAGTTTTACTACAAGCTGCACCTCCAAAAATAGTATATGTAAGTTGTAATCCATCCACGCAAGCGCGAGATGTTTTATTGTTTTCTGAAAAATATGAAATTACAAAAGGGCAAGCAGTAGATATGTTTCCACATACCTTTCACATTGAAAATATTGTTGTTTTGGAATTGAAAAATTAGTTTAGTAGTTCTTTTAATTTTTGTAACATTTGTTGATTGTTTTCTTGATTAAATGCGTTTTTAATATCACGTTTTTCATCGTTCGTTAAATGCCAGCTCATCGATGCTTTTTTGCGTTTATTGGATTGGTCGTAATTAAAGTTTAATACATTAATATCTGTTTTACTTGCATTTTCTAAATAGGAGAAACTGATATCCGCATTATAATCTTGCAATAGTAAAAAGTTATTAAAAATACTTCCAATAGGAGAAATTAGCTCACTGATATAGGTTGATTTTTTTTGTTTATCAAACTCATGTAGTTTGTTATCGACCCGAAGTGAAATAAAAATAACACCACTTGTATTTGTATCTATCCATTCTTTAAACACACTGTAAAACCGTGTAGATACTGCTAAACCGGTGTTTTCACGTATGCCTGCATCCATGGCTTTCGTTTCAGGAATGGTAGGCAAATAAACGGTTGGCATAATATATGGATATGTGGCATTGGTACGTAATGCGTCTATAAAATTTAAGCTATCTGCTCCTTTTGTTCTAAAAAAACGCATATACTCAACAGCATCTGTAGAAAGATTATCTACAAAACCATTCGTGTTTTTAATGTATGGTTTTATTAAATAAGAAATTGGTTGTGGTGAAAAAAACAAAAAACGTTGATCGTTTATGATGGTTGCACCCAATATCATCATAGGAATTTTAGCTTCTTGTTCGGGTTGTTTATAGTCCATTAATAATTTAGACATTCTATATTTTGTGTTTTCGTTTAATTTTAAATCAAACATATAGGCTCTATCTTTTTTATATGTAAAATTGGCATAATGAAAATTCCTCCATGGATAGAAAATATCATTGGTTGCAATTGACGTGGCTATTCCATTTAATATATCCAAACCGATATCATTTAGAAAAATAGTATCTAAATATTGAATGGATTCATTATTTATCTGCCTCAAATAAAGTTCTCTAAAATAGGATGCACCAATCATTCCACCAGAAGCACCTGTCATCAAAACAGTATGGTCAAATAATTTTTGGTTTGTTTCATTTTCTAATTTTTGCAATAAATAAAACGTCCAGTAGGCCGCTTTTAAGCCACCACCTGCAGTATTAATGAAAATTAATTTAGGCTTGTTTTCGCCATATTTTTCTAATACATTATTCTTCCAATTTATCAATATTTGCTGTGTGTTTGCAATATCTTCTGTTACCATTTCTTTGGTAATCGCATTGTTCACGGCTTCATTATTGTACTCCAATTTTTTAGAAACATAATCCAAGCCATACAACTCGTGTTTATATACCACAAAACCGTATTGCGTGAGAAGATTCAACACAACAAAAAATAAAATAATAATGATGGTTCGCCAGGTTCTAAACCAATAGGAAATAAACGAGAAGAAAACGACAAATACAGAAAAAATTAAGAAGATAGCAGAACTTGCCGGCAATCTAAAAAAAGGATGTTCTATTAATTGACCAAATGAGATTAACCCGACAACTGACATTAACTGGAAGAAAATGGCATTTCGATGATGACGAAACAATACATTGTCAACTAATTTTTTATCGTAAAAATCGGTGGCTCGAATAGAATCAATTTTAAACGGAAAGCATAGCATTGAGTCAACACGCCATTGCACAGCATCCATTGTCACGGATGTACTTGAATCGTTCGTAAAAATGTTCTTTCCTATTTTTGTAGCTTTTATTTTATCTCCAATCTTTTTAAAAATTCGTTCCACATCATTATCAAACAATATAAAAAACAAACTGGAGCATACTATCATCAGCATATTTCCTATTAATAGTACCAATACATGCAGTAGAATGGATGTGGCAGAAAATAATCCTTCGACTTGTTGGAACTTTACAAGTTGTATCACATACGCAACGGTAAATACAAATGGTATTATGAAATTATTTAAACAGAAATGAGCAAAGGAATTATTAAAGGAAGCTAGAAAATGAAATCGATAACCGTTTAAGATATAGAACGACATATTCCATGCCATGATAAAACCACCCATTGTAAACCCAACAATTAAAAAACTTAAATAATTGACTTTACCAATATATTCTGGATCTAAAAACAAGAGCGGAACACCGTAACTATTCCCAAATGATTGAAAGATAGACAGAAATAAAAAAATCCAACAAGTAAATAAAAACAAATGTTTATTGATGTGCAACACCAATAATTGCACTGGAAAACTGAAATATAATCGTTTAAAAAATTGGGATAATTTTTCTTTCACTTATACAAGTTACATAGAAATTATGATTTAACTTCTAAAGTTTTCCTAAAATAGATACAACTTATTGAATCTCGTAAGCACCTACATCTGGAGGACTGTTACGTGTGAAACCATCAATATCTAAAGGTGGAAATGGAATAATTCCTAAATTATTTGCAGGTGAATTGCTCTTTAATTTGTAATTATTTTTAAAAACATCTACAAATGCTGGGTCAGAAAAATTACAAGACGTAAATGTTGGTGAACTAATAAGGTTTGACTTCACCACACTATTTATGATGGATAAATATATAGGATGTGAATTATTGGTAGCTGCTTGTGCGATTACTTCATTTTCTAAACTTCCATAAAGAATACAATTTTGAAAAACAGCTCTCGTGCTGTCTGGTAGAATACTTGGTGTTACTGCATCAAAAAAATTATTCATATACAAAACAGGATCTTTGGCATGCGAAGTATAAATAGTTCCACGAGCATAAAAAGTACAATTTAAAAATTCATAATCACCACCACAATATAAACCGACAACATTTTTTCCGCAATTGTAAACAAGTGTATTCGTTGCATATATTCTACCAAAGAATCCAAACAAACCATAAAAGGCATGGTTGTAAATTTTAGAATTTTCTATTGTAACGATTGGTGCATTTCCCAAATTCATATTCTGCAACAAAATCAAATTTTGAGCATCTTCATCCGTTGCTTTTATATTTCCTACATTAATGCCATACAATGAATTTCGCATATTTAAATATTCGATAGTACCTGTACTTCCTCGTAAAAAAAATAAACCAGCATATTGTCCGGGAAAATCATCGTAGTTTCTATCTGCTACATCTTTATCTAATCGTACGCCACGAAACAAAACCATATTACTGGTATCCGTTCCGTAAATATTTAAATCACCTTCCACTATCATAGCTGCGCCATTTCCAAAATACACTTCACAACCTGCATTTATTGTTAATGATGCTCCTGGTTTTATTTGCAAATAATCTATAATAACATAAGGCAAATCATCGTTCCATATTGTATTATTTTCTATTGAATCTGCATAAATAAAATGTGCATTTTTCCCATACGTATTTAATTGTACTTGGTATGTATTTCCATCTAAAGCAAACAAAATAGAATCTTCCACAATAAAAGGAAGTGGCGCACTATTTGGGTCAATTGTTACTTCTACAAAAACATAAATACTATCTTTTGCAGGAATTTTTATATTTGAAAAATTGGTTCCAACATCACCATCTACATTCATTCGATACGGCGAATTTACACCACCAACAAGTTGAATCGAATTAAGTATAATTTCTTTCTTTTGAGTATTGCGAATGGTAAATGATTTGGTAGTGGAACCTAAGGTGGCAAACAATGTATCAAACATCAATGTATCGGTTGAAAACACGATGTCAGAATTAGTATTAATGGAATTTTTTTTACAAGATGACATAAAAAACATGACAATACAAACAAGACTAAACAAGCCTTTTATCCAGATTTTTTTATTTTTAGAAATGTACTGCAACACGATAACAAAGATAGATTTATTTATGAATTAATGCATAGCAAATGCAATAGTCGCAACACTTATTTTACAATCTACTTTATCTAAAATGGATTGTGCACATGCTTCTAAAGTAGCGCCCGTGGTCAATACATCATCTATCAATAAAATATGTTTATTTTGTAAGATTTTTGGATGTTTGATTTCAAAAGCATGCTCTACATTTTCCCACCTTTCAATTCTTGTTTTTTTAGTTTGAGATGACGTTTGCAACGGACGAATTAAATTATCTTTAGAAATTTCTAATTGAAGTGTTTCATTTATCCCTTCTGCAAATAATTCACTTTGATTAAAGCCTCGAAGTTGTTGTTTTTGTGGATGCAATGGAACAGGCATTAATGTAGTAACGCTTTGTAGATAAGGATTGTTTTGCAAACGCTGCCCAAATAAACGTCCTAAAAACAGCGCTAATTCTTTACGTTCCTGATATTTGATGGCATGCATCATATTTTGTACTTTGGATGATTTAGAAAAGGACAAAAATGAAGTAGCAAATTCTAATGGCACTCTACCGTAAAATATTTTTTCAACCGGATTTCCTCTCATATTCTCGAAAGTAGTAAAAGGCAAATCCAGCCTACAATGTACACAAAGATGTTGTTCGCCTTTGTTCAATGCCATTTCACATCCACCACACAATCTAGGATAAAACAATCGAATGACATCATTTGGATATTCAAGTAGTTTTGAAAGCATTATTTAAGATACAATAAATCTACCATTTATATACAAATTCGTATAGTTTATAAAAAAAATAGAAGCTAACAAACTTAAAATAACTTCTTATAAAACTCAGCAACGGTTTTCACTAAATTAATTTCCGCTTCTTCGCTAGTCACTTTCTGATTGTATTTAGAAATAAATATTTTCTCATAGCCTAATTTTCCGGCTTCTGCAATACGTTGTTCCACTTTATTAACAGCTCTAATTTCTCCACTCAATCCCACTTCACCACTAAAAGAAAATTTATTACTAATTGCTACATCTTCATACGAAGAAAGCAAGGCAGCCACTACTGCCAAATCCACTGCAGGATCTTCCACACGTAAACCACCGGCAATATTTAGAAACACATCTTTAGCGCCAAAACGAAAACCACAACGCTTATCTAAAACAGCCAATAACATGCCCAATCGACGTAAATCGTAACCAGTTGCACTGCGTTGAGGTGTACCATACACTGCTGGTGAAACCAATGCTTGTACTTCAACTAACAACGCGCGCATGCCTTCCATGGTAACGGCAATGGCAACTCCACTTACTTGCTCATCACGTTGTGTAATCAACAATTCAGAAGGATTGGTAACGGCACGCATGCCATCACCACGCATTTCATAAATACCCAATTCTGCTGTTGAGCCAAATCTATTTTTTTGTGTGCGTAAAATTCGATAATTATAATTTCTGTCGCCTTCAAATTGCAACACAGTATCAACCATGTGTTCCAACAATTTGGGTCCGGCAATCGTACCTTCTTTAGTAATATGCCCAACGATAAAAATTGGTAAATGATGGCGTTTCGCATATTGTTGCAATACATGTGTTGCCTCGCGAATTTGCGAAACGCTTCCAGCAGCCGATTCTATCAGTGATGTTTCCAATGTTTGTATAGAATCTATCACCAATAAATGCGGTTGTACTTGCTCAATTTGTTGAACGATGGTTTCTACAGATGTTTCAGTATAAACAAAAATTTCACTATTGGTTTGTTTGATTCGGTCGGCACGCATTTTTAATTGCTGTTCACTTTCTTCACCTGAAACATATAAAGTTTTTAAGCCTTTTGTTTGCAACACCACTTGTAATAATAAGGTAGATTTCCCAATTCCAGGTTCACCACCAATTAAAATTAAAGAACCTGGCACAATGCCACCTCCTAAAACTCTATTTAATTCTGAATCAGATGTAACAACGCGCTGCCTATTCTCGGATGAAATTTCATTCAACAATTGAGGCTTTGATTTTGGTGCATTCACTACGGCTGCACTTTTCGATTTGGGTTCTACTAATTCTTCTACAAAACTATTCCATTCGCCGCAATTATTACATTTTCCCATCCATTTGGGTGAATTCGTGCCACAGTTCTGACAAATATAAATACTTTTGGTTTTAGACATTTGTGTAAAGATAGTATCTAATTTGTTCACTTCAAAAAAGGATATTTGTAGGAATCTATTTCTTATGAAACATTATATCATCGCATTATTAGCCATTGTTTTGTTTTCTAATTGTGTTACACAAAAAGAATATGACAAAGCATTGAACGATTTCTTTAACGAAGCCATTAAAAACAAAGCACTATCTACATCATTCGATTCGCTCCGGAAAGATTGTACTACTAAAAATGCAAACTTATCTTCTCAAATCAATCAACTCATTGCCGATTCTACAGAATTAGCAAACTTAATTGAATCGATGAAAAATGACATGGATGATCAATTGTCGAAGTTCAATCAGTCTCAACAAGATTATCAACAAAAACTAAAATTAGCTGGCGATAAAAACCAAAAAACGAATGCTGAACTCATTCAAATGCAAGTAGATTTAGAAAAACAAAAATTGAACTTACAACAAAAAGAAGCCGATTTATTAAAAGCAACCGCAGAACTTAAAGCAAGAGAAACCAAAATAAATGAACTGGAGAAATTATTAAACGAGCAAAAAAACAAAGCCAATGCCTTGCGTGATGCGATAAAAAAAGCACTCACAGATTTTTCTGCCGGTGAATTAGAAGTGTACACCAAAGATGGTAAAGTGTATGTTTCCATGTCCGATAAATTATTATTTAAATCAGGTTCTACATCCGTTGAAAGCAAAGGCAATGACGCATTGGGAAAATTAGCAGAAGTCATAAAGAAAAATCCAGATATTTTAGTAAACATCGAAGGACACACCGACAATGTTCCATATATTTCGAGTGGTGGATTAATAAAAGATAATTGGGATTTAAGTTTGATGCGCGCCAGTAGTGTATTGCATATCTTAACTGAAAAATATAAAGTAAGTTCCATGCAAGTCATTGCATCTGGAAGAGGCGAATTTTTCCCTAAAGCCAGCAATAGCAATGCCGAAGGCAAAGCATCCAATCGAAGAACCGAAATTATATTAGCTCCAAAAATTGATAAATTATTAGATTTAGTAGGAAATTAATTTCAATATCAACACTAACTTTATTCTATACGTACATGTATAAACTTAATGTTTTCTTGAATTTAAATCTTGTATTTTTGTGAGTACAAAATGGCAAAAATAACAGACAGCAATGAAAAAAAAGAAATGGGGTTTTTCGACCACATTGAAGCATTGCGCTGGCACATTATGAGATCTGCGATTGCTGTTGTTTTATTTTCTTTTATTGCATTTTTACAAAAGAAATTTATTTTTGATTATTTACTCTTTGGTCCATCCAGAGCTGATTTTCCTACCAATAAATTTTTCTGTTGGTTAGAAAATAACTATTCTTTTATCCAAGGTTTATGCATCAAAGATGCCAAATTTACATTTATCAATACGGACATTATGGGACAATTTATGTTGCATATTCAAATGTCGTTATACGTAGGTGGCATTGTGGCTTTTCCATACATTTTTTGGGAAATATGGCGATTTGTAAAACCAGCATTACATGAACGAGAAATTAGAAATACACAAGGTGTTGTTTTAGTTACTTCTTTATTATTTTCCATCGGATGTTTATTCGGGTATTTTATTATTGCACCCTTTTCATTAAATTTTTTAATCCAATATCAAGCAACAACTATCGTTCAAAACATGATTGATATCAATAGCTATATTGGTTTATTAATTTCAATGACTATTCCTGTTGGTATATTATTTGAACTTCCTATGTTAGTTTATTTACTCACTAAATTGGGCATCATTACTCCAACTATTATGCGCAATGGTAGAAAAATTGCCTATGTCATCATTTTAGTTGCAGTAGCTATTATCACGCCTCAAGGCGACTTAACCAGTTTGTTGTTAATATCTGCACCTATTTTTCTTTTGTATGAATTGAGTATTGGAATCTCTAATAGAGTACATAAGCAACAAGTTATTGACGAAATTTAAGCATTCGTTTTTGCAATTCCTTTCACTATAAATAATTGACCAAATATATAAGTGGACATAATTACGATGCGATACCAATCCATTTTTTGATAGAAAAGATGAATCGCTAAAACCGTATCAGAAACAACAAATAAAATGGCACCAATAAACACTAGAAGAAACGAATTTTCTGCCACCTTATTTTTCCTATTTAATGCCATTGCCAACATTAAAATAATACAAATACCATAGACAAAAACCGGAATTTTTAATCCACCTAAAAATGGGAATAAGAAATAAAAGAATACCATTAAATAAACTAAGAATGGAAGTAAATAAATGGGCTTCTGTTCAATGAAACTTTTTTCAGTTTTAGAAGTATTTATTTCCTTTATAAAATGAAAAATATAATTTATGTGTGCAATTAAGAAGCTTGACAAGCCAAATACAAACAACATTAATCTCACTTTTTCACTGTATTCATTTCTTGGGAACATCAAAAATATATCGCCTAACCAAGAAAAAAACAAAGCAGCATAAATAAGACTAAAAGATTTTATTTTTTTAGTTTCATTGTACAAAATACATATCAACAAGGGCATTAACATCACCTTAGTTGTATAATTAATGGATGTAATTTTCAAACTATCGGATATAATATTTATCAACCCAACAAGGATATAAATTGCGACTATCATAATTACTTAAATTTATAAAAAAATATTTTTCAATCCTACTTTTTACTTAATACTTATTCCTATTTTTATACCATGAATGTATTAATTATTGGCGGTGGAAATATGGGAAGAAGCTTTGCTGAGAGCTTTTTAAATGCGAAAGTATTATCGCACAAACAACTTACTGTTATCGAAAAAGATCATGCTCAAATTCAGGAATTAAATCGGATGAAATTAGGGCAAGTGTATAATGATTACGGCGATTTCATCTTTGATAAAGATTTAATTATTTTAGCTGTAAAACCACAAGATGCATACGCTGTATATCCCAACCTAAAAACATACATTCAAGAGAAACACATTGTACTCACTATCATGGCTGGCGTACAAATTCAAGAAGTGGAACAACAATTAGGCACTAACAAAGTAATTCGTTGTATGCCCAATTTACCTTGTCAAATTGGATTAGGTGTTACAGGCTTTATGGTTTCTGAAACCATACCACAACGCGATATCGATTTTATTCGAAAACTATTAGAAACTACAGGTGCTTCTATTCAATTATATGAGGAAGACCAACTGAATGCCATCACTGCAATTTCCGGTTCTGGACCAGCTTATATTTTCTATTTTATGGATGCGATGATTCAACAAACGATGCATTATGGATTTTCTCATACTGAAGCATCCAAAATGGTGGAGCAAACATTTTTAGGTGCTGTTGAATTGTATAAAGTCAATAATTTGTCTTGTAAAGAGTGGATTAATCGTGTAGCCTCAAAAGGCGGCACCACAGAAGCTGCTTTAAAATCATTTACTCATAACAACATTGCTGACAACATTCAAAAAGGAATGGATGCTGCGTTAAATCGCAGTAGAGAACTTAGCAAGAAATAAAAAAGGCTGTTGATATTTAATATGCATAACAGTATAAATTCAGCCGACTTAAAAGTATATTTGTTTTCAACATTCAATATTATATGGAAAGATTTACCGGAATTTTAGGCATCATTGCCATCTTAGGAATTGCATTTTTATTTTCCAACAACAAGAAAAAAATAAACTATCGCTTAGTATTAAGTGGTTTAGGATTGCAACTTTTTTTAGCGGTTATTATATTAAAAATTCCCGCTGTTAAATCTTTTTTCCAAGCTATTGGTCAAGGGATGCATGCTATTGAAGGATATGCACAACAAGGTGCTGCCTTTGTTTATGGTGGTATCATGACCGATACACATTCTCCTAAAGGAGCAATAGATGCTTTACCTTACGGTGCGCCAGGTACATTTGTTTTTGCATTTAGTATTCCGGCAACCATAATCTTAGTTTGTGTAATAGTAGCCATCTTATATCATATTGGAATTATGCAACGTGTAGTGGCTGCCATTGCGCGTGTTATGAATTTTGTAATGCGTGTTTCCGGTGCCGAAGCATTGAGCAACGTAGCCAGTGCCTTCGTCGGTCAAGTAGAAGCACAAGTTATGATTCGACCATATTTAGCTGGCATGACAAACAGTGAATTATTGGCATCCATGGCTGGTAGTATGGCGTGTATTGCAGGTGGAATTTTAATAGTATATGTAAGTATGGGCGTACCTGCTGAATATTTAATTGCAGCTAGTTTAATGGCTGCTCCAGCTGCATTGGTAATTTCTAAAATCGTATTTCCAGAAACAGAAGAATCTCAAACGAAAGGAAAAGTATCGGTCGAAGTAAAAAGCCAATACACGAATATCATCGATGCCATTTCACATGGTGCAAGTGATGGCATGAAAATTTCCATTAACGTCATTGCGATGCTAATTGGTTTTATTGCATTGATGGCACTTATTAATGCATTGTTAGGATTAATACATCCAGACTTTAGTTTAAATTCCATTTTTGGATATATCTTTTATCCATTAGCATGGGTTATGGGTGTACCACAACATGAAGTAATGCAAGTGGCAACCATGATGGGTCAAAAATTAACCATTAATGAATTTGTGGCATATTCTGAATTAATAAAAGTAAAAGAAGTTTTATCGCCGAAAGCATTAGCCATTGCAAGCTTTGCCTTATGTGGTTTCGCTAATTTTAGTTCTGTAGGTATTCAAATTGGTGGCATTGGCGAATTAGCTCCAAGCCGTCGAGCTGACTTAGCAAAATTAGGACTAAAAGCTTTGTTATGTGGCACATTAGCTTCCTATCTTTCTGCTACAATTGCCGGCATGTTAATGTGATACTGTAAGTCTTAACTTAATTTTCTATTTTAGTTTTATCAAAATACAAATTGTAATAACTCCATAAAATGGTTATTAAATATATTCCTGCAATCAATCTGGGTTTAAATATAAAGCCATTCATATACGTATCATGATGCAAATTGAGGTACCAACAAATTCTTTCTAGATTTAAGAAGTATGCTATGGAGAGCAAGATAAATGGAACATATCTTTTTGATAAAAATGAATAAGTTGCCATTAACACAATTGCTGGATGAACATAACGTTCATGCATCTGTGTATTTAAAAAATAGAAATTAATGGAAACTAAAGATGCCATTAAGAATATATTTTTAGTTTCATATTCAATAGATATTTTATCTAATAATTTCTTTTTAAGGAAAATTAAATACGAGAATAAAGTACTAAAAACAGCACTAAAAAATAAAAAAAAACCGATTTGTTTATATGTTAAAAACATAAATTTTGTTTCGTCTGTTAGTTGATACATCCCATCGATAGAAACATTTGGTAAAAAAATTGACCATATATTGAATGCTCCAAGAGTAGGAAAAGGATAAAAATCTACGGAATGGGAAATCACACTAAATACCTGATGAATCTTACCTTGCAGAAGAAACGGCATTAAAATTAAAATACTGATACCAGCCGCTAAAAATAGTCCAATAACAAATTTCGTTAAACCATCTTTCGATAAGATTTGAGGCAATAGAATTAAGCCTACAATAGGAATAAAAACTAACGCTTGCAATTTAAAATTTAAAGCAATACCTATTGCGATGCAACTCCAAATAATTTTTCGTTCAATTGCAGCTACAATTGCTATTAATCCAAAGCAGGTATATATACTATCTACTTGAGCCCAAAATGCTGTATTATATAAAAATGCAACATTAAACATTAAGAAGAAAAAATAGAAAACTTTTTTTATTTCTACTTTAACAAACCAAACTGCGAAAAATGCAGCCAAAAAATCAAAAATTAATGTGTAATATTTTAAGGTATAAAGATTGTCTTGTATATCCGTTAAGTTGCCTTGTATTTTTGTATGTAAATAAAGGAAATACAAATATGCAGGTTGATAATTACATCCTGAATTGTAAATATTTGTAAAACCATTTTTAAAAATATAATTTGACCAATTCAACCAGAAAAGCATATCTCCTTGATGCCCCCACTTCCACATCATGCTGCTATACATAATAAATAACATGATTGCCAAGAGCAACCACCATTTCATTATTTCAGTAAATTGAATTTTTAGAAACATGTTTAAAAATACATATTCTAATAAAATAATCGCGCTATATTTAACTTTAAATTATGGAAGAAGAAATTACTGTTTCAAATATCATTAAAAATTTACCCAAAAATCCGGGTGTGTATCGTTACTATGATAAGGATGGAAAATTATTATACATCGGAAAAGCTAAAAATTTAAAAAACAGAGTTTCTTCTTATTTCACCAATAAAGATCATTCGTATCGCATACAATTAATGGTACGTAAAATTTTCAATATTGAATATTCTATTGTACCTACAGAAAAAGATGCGTTATTACTTGAAAATACTTTAATAAAAGAACTTCAACCAAAGTATAATATCAGCTTAAAAGATGACAAGACCTATCCATATATTAAAATTTTAAAAGAAGATTTTCCTAGAATATTTTTCACCCGAAAATATGAAAATGATGGTGCAGAATATTACGGTCCTTATACTTCGGTTCATCGTGTTCGCAGCATATTAGAATTTATAAAAAAATTATATCCTACACGAAACTGTTCTTTAAACTTATCAGAAAAAAATATAAAAGCCAAGAAATTTAAAGTTTGCCTAGAATATCATATTGGCAATTGTTTAGCACCATGTGTAGGCTACCAAACTAAGTTAGAATATGACAATAACATTGAACAAATAAGAAAAATATTACGAGGAAAACTACAAGAATTGCGTTCCATTTTAAAACAACAAATGTTGGATTATGCAACACTATTGGAATTTGAAAAAGCAGCACTTTATAAACAAAAAATAGAATCATTAAAAGAATATATTACACAGTCAACAGTCGTAAATTTAGGATTGGGAAATTTCCATGTGTTTGGATTTGCAGAAGATGAAAAAAAAGCCTACGTCAATTACTTGTACATTTATGATGGTTCAGTGGTGAAAACAAAAGCCATTACGATACAAAAACAATTAGAGGAAACTAAGGAAGATTTAATGCAATTTGCACTCATTGATACTATTGGAAATAGCGAGGAAAAAGAAGATGTGTTGCTTCCTTTTGAAGTAATTCATTTTGATGAAAATTATTCGATTACGGTTCCAAAAATTGGAGATAAAAAGCATCTATTAGATTTAGCACAACGCAATGCTTTATTCCAAAAACAAAAAGGCATAGTACAAACAAAAGACAAAAAAGACAACACGCAACGCATTCTAGAGTTAATGCAAGCTGAATTAAAATTAAAAGAATTACCAAAACATATCGAATGTTTTGACAATTCCAATTTCCAAGGTACAAATGCCGTATCTGCCTGTGTTGTATTTAAAAATACAAAGCCGAGCAAAAAGGATTATCGTCATTTTAATGTAAAAACTGTAATTGGAGCAAATGATTTTGACACCATGAAAGAAGTAGTGTATCGTCGTTATCATCGAATGTTATCCGAAAATGAAGCGATTCCCAACCTAATAGTTATCGATGGTGGCAAAGGACAACTTAATGCAGCCATGGAAAGTATCATACAATTAAAAATTGAACATCAAGTGCAAGTCATTTCCATAGCTAAACGATTGGAAGAGATTTATTATCCAAACGATCCTTATCCATTACATATTAGTCGAAAATCAGATACTTTAAAAATCATTCAACAACTTCGAAATGAAGCACATCGTTTTGGCATCACTTTTCATCGACATAAACGCGATAAAAACACCTTAAAAACAGAACTAAATACTATAAAAGGAATTGGAGAAAAATTAGCCCAAAAATTATTGCAAGATTTAGGTTCTGTAAAAAATATTGAAAATGCATCATTTGAACAAATACAAAAAAGTATTGGCTCTTCGAAAGCAACCTTAGTTGTTGAATATTATCAAAATAAAAAACGCCTAACCTAAGTTAGACGTTTTTATACTATTTATGTTTGATTAGTATTCCCAAAGGTCATGTTCAAAATTAAATAAATTTTGTTTTTGTGCCTCAGATTCATACAGAACATCTATACCTGATTTATAATCTTTAATACGAAAATCTTGTACGTTATCTACTTTAAAGATATAGCTACCAAAAATACGTTGTGCAAATACTTGATCCCAATTTAAACGAATACCATTCGGAAATGGGTTAAACGCCACCGTATTCACTAAAGTGCCTCTTAAACTCGGAAAATAAACCCAAAAAGTTGGAACTTCACCACGGAAATCACCCGTAGTTGGATCGTAATTATCATATAATGGACATACACCCATAATACGAACTTGCATTGTAGAGGTTTGTTTATTGAAATACCAAACTTCTTTCAAACGCAATTTATTTACATTATTCCAATTTACTTCTTTAGTAATGACTTGCAAGGTTTGCAAACCTGTACCTGGATCTGTAATCCATACAGAATCCACACCACCGCCAGCAACACTTAATGCTTCTTTAGGATCTATTGGTGCTGCAAAATCATCATCCATACCACTATATACTTGTACTTTTCCGCTTTCAATGGCATCAATCAATACTTGTATAAATGGAGCTTTTGGCCACTTGAAATGCAAATTAATTTTTTCTCTAAGGTCAATAACACGCCATACATTTTTCCACCAGAAAACATCCGCTTCACGAATCGGTTCATAATCCATAGCAATGCGTTTACCTGTAATTTCTTGAACCCAAGGTAATTTTTGCACTTCCGTTTTCATTGTAGTAGGATCCACAGCAGTAGCAGTAGTTGTAGTCGTTGCCGCCGGAGTTGTACCCGAAAAAGCTGGAGTAGTGGTAGAAGTGGACGATATTGGATCAACCGTTGTAGGCGTTGAGCCGGTTACTGTAGAATCTTGTGCGTACGTTGATAAACTTAAAGACATCAACGTCGATAATACTACAGTATGGAATTTATTTATTTGCATTTTCATATCTAAAATTACTATTAATCTATTTTAAAGGCAATTCCTGGAATTTTACGAGTCAAACCATCTGGACCACGTACTTTAATTTCTTCGATATAGAAGATATCACCAGGTTTTGCTTTGGCTATAAATGCTTTTTGTGCAGCACTAAAATATGGTCCTGTTCCAGATGCAATACCTGGATCTTGTAATTTAGGCTGATAGAACATATTAAAGCTCAATACTTCAAATTTAGCATCAAAGTCAAAATTATCTAATTTAGCAATTACACCTTGCTGTGCTTTCCAAACACCGGCGTTTACACGTCCACCAGGCATATTGGCACATTCCGCTTGCGGATTAGGAATCATTTTTACACGGAAAGGGAAATTACCATAAGATTTACCATTTGCTGAAACTTTAACGTTGTTTGCGCTAGTTTGTTGTGTTACACGAACAGTATATTTTCCACCACTACCAGTAATAGAACCTTGTTCGATACCTACTTGTAATTTACTATTTGCAACGCCAGCTGCAGAAATTTGAACCGGATTATCTACACCAATATAAAACACATTCATTTTAGTAGGTGATACAGTTGCAAATGGAGCAGCTACTGTATATTTGAATGGTGGTAAAGGATATGATTTAAGTTCATTTGTTTTTGGATTTTTCAATGAAATCGCCCCTTTTAATTCATACTCACCTACTCCTGGAGAAGATTTGTAATGTGCGATACCATTATTGTCCGGTTTTAAACCTGCACCATTTACACTTACGGTAATGTTATCATTTTTAGAACTCGTTGCGGCTAAGAAAACATTTGCTTCAAATGTTTCACCTTGTAAAATATATGCAGATGGTGAAGTAACTTGAGCGGAGAATGCATCAAATACAATTTCTTCCGGTTTTAATTCTTCAGAAGAACCAATTTTAGAGAAGAAATAAGAAACCAATGTACCTTCGGCAGCTTTAATATCTGATAATTCTTTGGTAAGCATAGTATAAGAAGCCACTGGAGGCATTTGGAAGAAATTATCTCTTGCCCAATCGCCATTTGCTTGTTGAGGTTTTGTAGTCAAAGGAATTTTTTGCATAATAGATTCCACGTCAGCAGGATCTACCAAAGATTTTACTTTAGCGATAAATTCTTCAATTTTCTTTTTTAACTCATACCCTTTTTTACTTTCTTCAATAAAGTAACGAGTAGAGGCATCTAAGTCATCTTGTCTTTTCATCAAAGTACCTTCTTCACCTTGTCCACCAGCTTCCTTCACAATGCCATTTTGTAAGTCTTTTACATAATCTTGGAGTGACTTAGAATGTGCGATAACTTCGTCTGCTTTTGCTTGATATTTAGGAATCTCAGCATTACCTGGTTCTTTTGCTTTCTTTGCATTGAAAGCGCTATAATTCACTCTGGAGTTCATATCTAACAAACCGTTAGAAACGTCCAAACTGTTATTGATTGTTTTAAATGCATTTAGGATTTCAGCAGATACGTTTAATGCCAATAGTGCTGTTAACACTAAGTACATTAAGTTAATCATCTGCTGCCTGTTTTCCTTAGGAATTGACATATATTAATTTTACAATGTTAATAATATAAAATACAGCAATGATTAATTACGAACGCATAGCAGAAAGCATGTTGCCGTAGATACCATTTAATTTTTCTAGGTTTGTTGCCAATCCGTTCATTTGTGTTTTGAATTTATCGGTATCTGCAATTGAACTTTCTAAACTGTTCATAGCTGTAGATAAGTTACCGATGAATTTATTCATTGTTTTCAAATGAGAGTTGGTGTCTTGTAACTCTAACTCATAAACGGCGTTTAATGCTGCTAAGTTTTTGGTAGCACTTTGAACTTGAGAATGATATTGAGAGGCATCTCCGGAAGCAGCGGCTAATTTACTCATACCATCTGCAGCGCTTGAGAATGATTCTTTAACGCCAATTAATGAGGTGGCAGCGGATTTTGCGGCTCCTGCAAATTCATTTGAGGCAACCGTAGCATCTGCTAAATTTCCTAATTTTCCTACATTTTCTGCAAAATTTTTCAAATTATCACCAAATCTATTCACTAAATTTTGATCTACTTTGGCTGCTTCTAACATTTTATCCATTTCTGCTGATAAAGATTTTTTATTACTTGCTGAAGCGGCTGGTGCTGCTGCTGCGGATGCTTCTGCATCATATTGATCCAAACCTGGATAATATTTTTCCCAATAGTAATCTGGTTCAGGTGGAACAATACCGGATATTGTAAAGATGATTGCTTCAGTTAATAAACCTACAGTTAACATGATGTTCGCGAATGGTAAGTGTAAGATCTTTGCCCATGCACCAACAATTACGACTGCTGCACCCACACCAAAAAGTAAATTTTTTAATGTTTTGAATGATTTAGTTTTAAAATAAGGAGTTGCCATAATGCTTTTAATTTATTTGGTTAGTTATAAAAAAAGAGTTTTATTAAATTGTAATTGATTATTTACTAAAATCGTTCATAGAACGACCCATGAAAGGCAATACACATCTAAATCCTACATACGATTTAGCTGAATCTTGGTATTCATAAGATTTAGTAGCACATTGTAAGAAATAGCCGATATCTTTCCAAGAACCTCCGCGAATTACTTTGCGTTTCATGACGTTCGGATCTTCTACTTTCGCATCGTATCTGAAATCGGGTTGTTTATCGTGTATAAATGCGTTTGCATCATCTTCATAAGCTGTTGATGTCCATTCTGCTACGTTTCCAGCCATATTATATAATCCGAAATCGTTTGGCCAATAGGATTTTGCATTTACGGTGTAGAAACCACCATCTTCCGGATAATTTCCTCTACCAGGTTTGAAGTTTGCCAACAAACAGCCTTTTGTATTTCTGATGTATGGTCCACCCCAAGGATATGGAGATAAATTTCTTCCACCACGTGCAGCATATTCCCATTCGTATTCTGTAGGGATACGGAATTGGTCTAATGGTGCTTGACGTTGAGATGCTCTGTAATTATTCCACATTAATGTTCTCCATGCAGAGAATGCATTGGTTTGATCCCAAGTAACACCTACCACCGGATAATCATCATAAGCTGGATGAGTAAAATATGTACGCGTCATCGGTTCATTGTATGAATAAACGAAATCACGTATCCAAACCATTTCATCTGGATAGATAGAGATTTTCTTTTTATCCATGAACGCACTTCTTGGCAATGGATTTTTGTCTGTAGGACGTTGTTGCGCTGCTTCTTTCCATTTAAACCAAGTATATTCATATTCCAATTTTCTTGGATCAATTTCTTTTTTACCGTTAATTCTATCCGCTTCTGAATAAAACATTGGTTCTAATTGAGCTCCTTCTTCAGTTACCGAACCACCTGTTTGCCAATCCATATCAATTGGCATTTCCCAGTTAATGGCTTGTTGACCGTTGTCACTTTCAATTAAGTGATCACCACCTAACATTTGGTGAGCGATAGAGTCACGCACATACTCTACAAATTGGCGATATTCATTATTAGTGACTTCTGTTTCATCCATATAGAAACCAACGATAGAAATCTGCTTCATTTTCGTATTGAAAGCATAATTCACATCCTGGTCGGATGGGCCTGCGTGAAACACTCCTGATGGAATATACACCATTCCATAAGGCAATAAATTATTATCCCAAGAAGGTCTGTCTTGTGCACCAATCAATTGTCCATCTGTGCCACTTTTGCCACCTTTGCAACTAGCTAGAGCAATAGCAAGGATTGCAATTAATGAGAATTTAATTCTATTCATCTTAGTTGTTTACGTTTTTTATTTTGTATAAAATGTAAAAATAAAGAAAAATTATCTTTAGTTGTACATTTGTATTCATTATTTCATACAAATATTAATAATCATTTTACAAAAAGCGTGGATTATTGATAATTGTAGGGTTTCTATAAAATTTACTATTCGGCAGAAAATAGGTAACTGATAATTCATGTGTACCTTTGTTTACTGCGTTAAGTTTTGTCAAATTTACATCATAACTGTAAATTATGCAAATATTTTTTATCGGACCCACACTTATTATTGGAGTTAACGATTCAAATGATCTTTTATTGTACCCTCGTGCACTTATTCCAAATCCAATATAGTCTTTATATCGGGCTATAACGCTAATATCTGTTTGTATTTCTTTAAAATCTGTATTAATAACGATAGAAGGTTTTAAAGAAAAATCTTTTTTTATTTTAATATTACCGGCGATGTATGTTTGAAACACACTTCCATATTTAGGTTTTAGTGTTTCAGTTGTGCCTTTAAATTTATCTTTGGCGTTTATCGCATTTGAATACGAAATTCCGGCTTCCACAAATTGATGTTGCACCGCAACACCTAATGTTAAATTTGGACGTATGCTTCTTTGTGTTTGTTGCGATAAATAATCATCATTTAAACCGGTATTATCACCTTCAGGAGTAATTAATTTCGAACCATCTAATTTAGACACTTCAACGCCTGCATTTAATCCGATTGAAAATTTAATTTTGTTTTTGATAGGTTGAATATAGGTATAGCCAACATTTAGCTTGGTGTTCGTAAAAGCACCTAACCAATCGGTATTGATAGTAAAACCAACGGCGCCACGTGCTTGTGGAATGGCAGCATCTGCAAACACATTCATGGTTTTGGGTTGTCCTTCCAATTTGGCCCATTGATGCCTATAGTTTGCGCCAAAATTAATTCCATCTTTTTTTCCATAAAAGGCTGGATTACTCCATTGAGGATGAAACATATAATGTGAGGTAATAGGCTGTATTTGTGCATAAAGCTGCACGATAAGAAATAAAAAAATGAGTACGCCTATTGTTTTTTTCACCATTGGAGATCTATTGTAAATGTAATAAAGAATATTGAATTACAAAATGATGATTATTGAATAAGGTTATAAATAAATCGTTCCCATGATTATTAAATGGAAAAACAAAAATAGCGCTTCTTTATCGTTTCTTATTAGCTAAGGTGATGTATTTTTTAATAGCATCTACTAAAGATGGATTTTCCGGTGTGGGTGCAAATACATTTATTGCTAATTTATGTGCCAATACGGTTTCTGCCGTGGAATTTCCAAAGATGGCTAATCTTGTTTCGTCTTGACTGAATTTAGGAAAGTTAGTATAAAGCGAATCGATTGCGGATGGATTAAAAAATACTAACATATCGTATTTTACATCACTTAAATCAGACAAATCACTTGCAACAGTTTTGTAGATAACGGCTTCTGTGTAACTAATATGATGGCTATTTAATTTCTCTGCCAAGGCTTTATCTCGAACTGTTGAACAAGGCAACAAGAATTTTCCGTTTTCTTTATGTTTAAGAATTAAATCAATCAATTTTGGTATTTTCCCATCGCCAAAAAATACTTTTCGTTTTCTATAATTTATAAATTTTTGAAGATACAATGCGATGGCTTCACTTATACAGAAATACTTATTTTCTTCGTTGATTTTAATGCGCATTTCATCGCAAATTCTAAAGTATTGCTCGATGGCTACTCTACTTGTAAAAATTACATTTGAAAATTGTTCTATATAAATTTTATCTTTTCTAAAATCATTTACTTTTACACCTTCTACGTGAGTAAAGGGTCGCCAATCTAATTTTATTTTAAAATGATTGGCTAAGTCGATATATGGTGATTTTCCTAACTCAGGTTGTGGTTGCGAAATCAATATTGATTTTACGGATTTTAATTTTTCCGGTAGCACTATAGTTGGATATGCTTTTAACTCAACTACTGTTTTTTTATCTGTTTTCGAACTTGCTTTTATCAAAGTGGCTTTTGTCGGCTTAACTTCTTTCTCATTTTTTGTTTTTGATATTGCTGTTTTTTTAGCTACCAATGAGGAAAGCGTTTGTGTTACAGATTTTGTTGCTGTTTTCTTTACAGTTGATTTCGTTTCTTTTTTTACAGTGGTTTTTGCTGCCGCTGATTTTTTAGAGGATGTGTTTTTTGCTGCCACTTTTTTATTTGGTTTTATGTATTAAGCAATCACATTATTTATTACAAATTTCGCTAAAATTAACAAAGGCAAAACCTTAAAGGCGCAAATATACAGAAAAAAGTGTAGTTTATAGTCAATTCTTATATTACTCATTAGTTGAAAGCTTCGAATTGTGTTGAAAACGAGGTATGACAAAAAACTAATCACAAAAAGTGATACCAAGAATCTTTCGGAGACTTGTTGGTTATACACAGTAACCATCAAAAGCACCAAGAAAAGAGAGGCAATTATTATTTCTGAAAAGAGTAACTGCAAGAAGAATGCTCGATAGGCGCTTTGCATATTGATTACCCAATTAAATATAAATTCAAGAATATCTTTAAAAATAAAAAACAGTGCCAAAATCCCTAATAGTTTTAAAAACACGATGAATTCAAAGGATCTAAAACTATTTTTTTGATAGTACTGAATGGCCACATAGGCTATTAATGAAAGTATGATGATATTCAATAAATAGATAGATAAAATAGCAATAAAAGAACTATATTTTTTACTCTTATAGAATATAAAAAAGCGTTTAATACTCCACAATCCTTCGAACATGGACAAGGTGAAATCTTCAAAAATCAAACGAAGTATCAATAGGAACAATAACAATGAAAATCCTACTATACAGAAAATGATACTTGGTGGTGCTTTTTTTTGTTTTTGTATTAATAGTGTAGTTGATTTTTTTTCTTTATTTATGTGATTGTTTAATAGTTTAATTCCTACGCTATCGATTTTATTGCGCAAAATTGAATCGCGAAAAATGGGATTAAATATGGTAGTATCATTTTTAGCAATACTGGAAAATGCCATTAAACTTAATAGAATACTAAAAATATATTTGCTAAAAGGTTGCCACATATCCAAAATGGAGTTTTGAATTTCTAAAATCGACCGTTTTATATTTTTGTTGACCCAATGCATACGTGAGCCCAAAAATACCAATTTTAGTGGCAAAAGTAACACCTGCTCCAAAACCAAATGGGAAATCTTGAAATATGGTATTATTAAATTTTCTATGAATATATGCTGCATCGAAAAAAATGAAAAAATAGGAATTTCGCATTATTAATAATCTATATTCAGCGGTGGCTATATTGTAAGTACTTGCCAAGATAGATTGCTCGTCAAAGCCACGTAACAATCGGCTGCCACCAATACGCAGTAATTCATTTTTCAACAAAACTCTATTAAAAACGGCACCTCCATTAATACTAAATTTTAAAATGTGTTTTGATTTTTTTCCCATTGATAGAAAATAATTTCCAGACCAAAATATATCTCCCTTCACCGATCTTCTTTTTATACTATCATATAAAGTGGCGTAATCAAACGATGAAAATCCATCTTGTAACGTGGTGATTTGGTTATTGGGTTTAATTTTTTTGGTACCAATAGAAGCCGTTAATTTCAGCTCATAACCTTTTTGTGGGCTGAATAAATAGTCTAAATTTTCATAATACGCCTGAACACCATATTGATGATAGGTTGCATCTAAATTAGATGGTAATTTTTTATGTAGCTTGGCAAAGGACGTATCTGCCGACAAAATGATGGTTTGAAAATATTTATAAAAGCCTTTGATATAATTGTTTGAACTTGTAATATATGGCAAGCCTAATTGCCAATTCAAATCTAAAGAGGATGAATCTCGTTTTTCTAAATTAAACGTGAAGTTTATGCCAATCGGTGCATTTAATAAAAATGGATAATTAAAACGAACGTCTAATAATTGTGATTGACGTTGTAATTTTCGCCATTCCAAATAAATTTCTTCGCCACGTTTAAACGCATTTTGTAAATGAATACGCACTTCACCCGTGATTAAAATTTTCCCGTTATTGCTACCTGGCAAAAAACCGATTAAAAAATCAAAGGAATTTACTTTGCGCTTATCTAAATATAAATGGATGTCGGCTTTATCATCCCGAAACAGAACTATACTAGGTTGCTTCAGCATGGAATATGGTAATTTTTGTAATAATTTATCCATGTTCTGTACACGAGATTCACTATATGCTTGCTTGCTTTTTATCATCATATAATTTTGAATAAATCCTTTTGTTATTTTAGAATTTCCATAATTTTTGATGCTATCGAAGGTGATGAATTTACCTTTTTCAATTTCATATTTAAAGTTCAAACTGGTATCGCTAAGTAAGATACTATCCGTTGTTATTTTAGCAAATGGATAACCATTATTTTCTAATTTTTGAAGGAGCATTTCTTTAGTAGGTTGCACCGTATAAATAGAATTATATTGTTTTTTAGTTTTATAGATTCTATTTTTTATAAGCTTATTTCTCGAATTATGTTCAGGAATATCTAATTTGTATTTTTTCCCAAAATGCATCCAAGCATACACCGTATCTTGTATTTTGCTTGTGCTGTCAATAGAAGTTTCTAAATAACCTTGTTGAATATATTTTTGCTGAAGTGTTTGTAAATAGGTTACTGCATCTTTTTCATGTTTAAATTTTTTAAATGGTTTCAATTGTATTTCATTCGTATCTTTTTGTATAAACAAATATACTTGTTGCGCACTAAGTTGAAATGCCAAACAAATTAAAAACCAAACAATCAGTACTTGTATTTTCAAAAGATTTTCTTTGTAACACGTCAAAGTTATTAATTATTACGTATTCATTAGTACCTTGCAAAAAATATGGCTGGTATTTATTTACATATTCCTTTTTGTAAACAAGCATGTAGCTACTGTAATTTTCATTTTTCTACAGTTTTAAAGACGCGAGAAGCCGTTTTACATTCGATGCTTTTAGAAATTGAATATCAAAAACATTTTTTTGGACAAAACACAGTAATTGAAACAATCTATTTTGGAGGCGGAACACCAAGTATTCTAAGTATTAGAGAATTAAAATTGATATTAAAAAAAATAGAAGAATATTTTCCTATTGCTGAGCAACCGGAGATTACACTAGAAGCCAATCCAGATGATTTATCGCTTGAATACTTAACCGCTTTAAAAAATGAAACATCAATTAATAGATTTAGCATTGGCATACAATCATTTTGGGATGCTGATTTACGCTATATGAATCGGGCTCACAACGCGACTCAAGCGGAAGAATGCATTAAACGTGCTCAAGATATTGGTTTTGAAAATCTATCTGTAGATTTAATTTATGGCACACCTACGCTCAGCAATGAACAATGGCAAAAGAACTTACATACTATTTTTAATTTAAAAATTCCACATATTTCCTGTTACGCACTCACCATTGAAGAAAAAACTGCGTTAGCTTCATCCATAAAAAAAAGAAAAATCATTCCACCTAAAGATGAACAAATGGTAGCCCATTTTTCCATTTTGACACAAGAAATGAACGCACAAGAATACATACAGTATGAAATTTCAAATTTTTGTAAAAACCCTTATTTTGCTAAGCATAACACGAATTATTGGAAAGAAATTCCGTATTTAGGAATTGGTGCATCGGCGCATTCTTTTGATGGAAAAAATAGATATTGGAATATTTCAAACAATGCATTATATGTACAAAAAATAAATGAGCATAAACAAGCTTTTGAAATTGAAATTTTAAGTACTGAGAACAAATATAATGAATATGTGATGACAGGCATACGCACCATTTTTGGTATCGATAAAAACAAGATAAAATTGGAATATGGAGAAAGATACTTTGCACATTTTATGCATGAAATTGCACCTTTTTTAGCTAAAAATTGGGTTATTGAAAGCAATGGAATTTACACACTTAACCACGAAGGAAAATTATTTTGTGATTACATTACTGAGCATTTATTTATGGAGTAAATACTCCGATTAAAACACTAAAATTAACGAATAAAAAGGTACAATATATACAACAAGAGTAACACGAATAAAAATCTACATTTCCAAAGGTTGAGCGTGCGTTTGTTTCCTTGCCAAAGTAACGCCATCAGCAATAATGTAATACCGAATAAAATAAAAATATCGATATTAAAAACAGCACTAAATGTGATGGGTTGAATAATGGCTGCTGCTCCTAAAACACCTAATATATTCAGCATATTTTGTCCCAACAAATTACTGAGCTCAAATTTTGTTTCATTTGTTTTTGTAATCATAATCCAATACAACATCACAGCAGAACCACCTACTGATAAGATAAACTGTCCTAAAAAACGTTGAGTCATATCAAATTTTCTTGATACGTCTATTAAGTTGTCTATCACCAAAACGCCACCGGCAATTAAACTTAAAATACCAACAAGCATCAATACGACAGAAAACCAAACCGCATACGATATGATATTTTTCACCTCCTCATTAAACCAAATTTTATGATTTCTTTTCAAATTAAAATAGCCATACGTCATAAACATCATGAAGCATGCGATTAAAAAAAAGCCATCCTTACGTGAAATTTCAAACGTAGTTGATGGTGGCGAAAACAATGAAAAATTTGCCAAATAAAATAAAATTATAATCGCAAATAGAAGTAAACTAAATCCAATTCCAGCTGTATATTTATTGGCTCTAATAGGCCTAAAAAAACCGGTAATACTGAGTATTCCCAAAAAATTAAATATGCAACTTCCAATTATGGCGCCAAAAACTAAATCATTAAAACCATTATAGGCAGCTAAGATAATTGTAAAAATTTTAGGTAACGATGTTCCAAAAGCAACGATGGTAAACCCAATCATAGTTTCCGGCATTTTAAGTTTTCGTGCAATGGATGATGCTCCATCAACCAACATTCCACTGCCTCTATTTAACAAGAAAAAACCAACTACTAAAAGAGGAATATTTAGGAATAAAGAAATATTTTGCACCTGCATACTCAATGATACAACATTCAAAAAAAATGTGCAAGAATTACACAAACAAATTTCATGAATCAAAGATTAATACCTAATTTCTTATTAAGAATTTGAATACCAACAAGTGTTTTTCGATTCTAAAAAAAAGAGCTTAACGAATAAGGTTAAGCTCTTTAAAAAATTGTACTCTTTAAATTTATAAGGTATATGTAAACTTACAAACGCCCATTAGGCCGATGGTAGGCGAACCTACAAAATATTGTTGTTTTTTATTGTATAAGTTTGAAATACTAACAGTAACATTAAAGTGGTCTTTTAAGAATTTTGGTGTATAAGAAACGTCAAAATCCATATCATTCGTTGCTCTTTGATGACCGATGAAATTACCAGACAATACTGGATATCCTGCGCTCCAATTAAACTTAACACCAATGTTTAATCCTATTTTTTCATTATTATAATTCAAGCCTACATTTACTCTATGTTTAGGAGAATTTAATGCAACATAACCCAAAGGTGAATCCTTAACGACTGCTGAATCTTTGCTAACAAATGAGTAATTCGCATTTAATGACAAGCCATAAGGCAAATATAAATTGGAATTAAAGTCAACGCCATAAACTGTCAAGTTTCCAACATTTCTTGTAACTAAAATCATGTTTGGTCCATTAGCTTCGTAAGGTGTTATTACGCCTATTGGTAAGTTTTGCACAGCACGATTGATTAACGCCACAAATTCATCGCTTGCAGTACCATTATTATTGCCACCGAATTTTTCACTTTTATCTAAAAATTCATTCATTGCAACCTGCAACAATGGATTTAAGTTGTTGTAATTTTGAGCAATTTTAGGTGCTAAATATTCCATCATCTTCACGTCATCAAACATGATTGCTGGTGTAAGTAATTGAACAGGTGCTAAATAATCTTTATAATCTGTACGATAGACATCTACTTGCAAACCAAACATTTTTCCAATAACACCTTTATATCCTAACTCGTAGGTATAAGTCATGGTTGGTTTTAATTTTGCTATATTTTTAGTATTCATCCATTGGTCATTGTTTGACTCAAACTCTTGTTTTCCTGTATTCAAATTTTTCACCACTTGCGGCATATCACTTGGTATTGTTTGAGGAATAATGGAATTTACGATATCATTAATTAAAGGAAGAATTGGAGAGTTTTCACTAATATTTGCTTGTGAGCCAAATTGGCTTTTAATTGCTGATAATATTCCATCCCAACCAGTTGAATTAAAGGATAAATCACCTACATCATGAAATTGACCATTCGTTCCGTAAGGTGACAAAAACTGAGGCAACACTTGACCACCATAATTTGGATTTGCATTAAAACTGTAATTGAATCCAGAATAAGGTGTACCAACTTGTCGCACTTCAATACCTTGAGGAATATCAGCTTGTTTTACGTCAACAAAATATGCTGCTGATGCCGGATTTTTAAAGGCTCTATTAAAGGTGAAACGCAAATTATGGCCGGTTCCTGGTTTGTAAACAATGGCTACTTTAGGTGAAAATAATAGTTTTTTCACCGCAGTATTATAATCTAAACGTGTAGCCACAATGGTACTAAAACGAGGATGTAACCTATATTCACCTTGCAAATACACACCATATTCATCTATTGCATCTTTATCTTCGTATCGTCCATTTAATGTTCCTTTTGTATCCGGACGCGTGAAGAATGCATCAAATCCATAAATTAAATCGACGCGTTTTTTAATGGTTACAGAATGTTGTGCTTGTACAGAATACATTTTTGATTTATCGACAAAACGACCACCAACTGGTACAAAATAAGCACCACGAGAGTTATTGCTATTCATATAAGCTTGCACAAATAAATTTTTCCATGTAAATCGCATTTGCGCCCATGAATACGTCCAGCCTTTATTTTGGATAGCACCAATTGGACTCGGAATAATACCATTGCTGACATTTACACCACCAGCTAAAACAATATTAAAATCTTCTTTAATTTGAATATCATATCGACCATCTACTTGTCCATTTAAAATTTTCTCATCTCGATCGTTATCTATTGGAACACCTTTTCCATTAGGATCTACTGATCCATCTGGACGTTCATAATAGATGGTATCTGTCGATGCACTAAACATAGTTACTAAAGCTGGATCTCCTAGATTGCTATACCTCCAATCGTGTCCGGTAAAAAACTGACCTGAAAACTTAATACCTGTTTTTACGTTTGGATTTTTAACATGAATTGTATCGCCCACATAAAAGCCCAACGTAAATAAGGCTCTGTCTTTTATTTTTTTATAATCAAATTTTGGATTCTTTCTATTGATATCTACTAAAGTATCTTTAATACGCACACGTGCGCCTATTGAAGTCCAAAATTTCACTTCTTGATATTTTAATGGTGATTTAGTGATGATATGAATAACACCTTGATTGGCATTCGGACCATACAAAGCAGCTGCCGGACCTTTTAATATCTCTATTCTTTCGATATCGGCATCTGTTGTTGTCATCATTTGATACATATTCAGACCTGTATTAGGTAACTTAGCTACACGTGTATCGGTTAAAGACATGACATCGCTCGAAAAATAACCAGCAAAACCACGCACAGAAGGTTGGCCACCGCCAACACCTGTTTTCATCACTTGTACACCGGATGAATTGCGAATATATTCTGAGATACCTAAACCTGCTTTATTTTTGATAGCTGCGGCTTCTACTGAAACAATAGACGCAGGTGCATCTAATGCTTTTTCTTTTTTACGACCAACTGACACGACTATTTCATCCATCACATTTCCTTCTTCTTCCATGTTTAAGTTGAGTGTTTCATTGCCTGTTACTGTATGTTTGCTGTCTTTCAAGCCTAAATAAGTAAACACTATTACATCGCCTTCGTTCGCCTTAAGCTCATAATTACCATCAAAGTCAGTTACTGTTCCTCTTAACTTATCGGTCTCCACAAATATATTTACCCCAATTAAAGATTCGTTGGTAATTTTATCTATTACTTTCCCTTTAATGGTAAATTCTTTATTTGATTTTCTAACAAATACGCTGGGTATTTCATTTATCTTATCAATTAATCGGGTAGTATCTTTCTCTTTATGTATTTTTTGAGCAAAAGAGGAAATAGAGAAGGATATAAAAATAAGAAGAGAAGTCAATTTCATAAATGCTTTTTTTGTTTTTTGCAATGCGAACTTATTTTGTATTTATAGGTACGTAATAAAAGTTGCACAAAACTAAAAGCAAATATCTGCATAAGAAATTATTTTACTTTGCAATGTTGTTAACAAATGTAATTTACAAAGATTAAAGTAACTAAAAACAGTTAGAAATTTGAATTAAAATGATAGAATCAGTGTCAGAATTAAAAATCTGTAGGAATTAATATTTTTAAACCATCCACTTTTTCCGAAATTTTAATTTGGCAAGACAACCTACAGTTTCCGGTATTGCATGGAAGCGAATCGAGCATACACATTTCTGCATCGTTTATCCCTTCTAAATCTACTTCGTCTTTATTTAATACTTCAACTCTGCAAGTTCCGCAAATTGCCATTCCACCACAGATAGCATCAATTGGGTGATTTTCGCCTCTTAATACTTCCATTAACGACAACTCAACACCCAATGGAATTTCCAATGGAATAAAAGAGAAGTCATCTTGCTGTATTTGTATTGTTATAAAATCCAAAGGGTTGTATTAAATTAGAATTCAAAGATACATACAAAAATGCACTAAGAATAATAAGACTATAAATAGATATTTAAAATGAATTTACACCATTCACTGTTGTATATTTCAATGATGGTTTTTTGCCTGATATAAGTTCCGCTGCGCTATGACACATAATGGCCGCTTCGTGGAATCCACAAAGAATTAATTTTAATTTCCCTTCGTAGTTGTTTATATCACCAATGGCGTAAATTCCTTTTACATTTGTAGAGTAATCTCGCGTATTTACGTTAATTGCATTTTTTTCAATATTTAATCCCCAATTGGCAATAGGACCTAATTTCGGGCTTAATCCAAATAAGGCTAAATAATAATCTGCTTCCACGTCTTGGCTGGTGCCATCATTATTGGAAATGGTTACCCTTTCTAACTTTCCATCGCCGTGTAGATGTGTCACATTCGCATTTAATGCCAATTTAATTTTTCCATCAACAGCCATTTGTTTAACTTTTTCAACGCTATCCGGTGCACCTCTAAACATTTCTCCACGATGAACCATTGTCAATTCAGAAGCGATTTCGCCTAAAAACATTGTCCAGTCTAAAGCACTATCGCCTCCACCAGCAATAATTAATTTTTTATTGCGGAATTTTTCAGGATCTAAAACCATATATTCAACTCCATTTTTCTCATAAGTAGTTAAACTCTCAATAGCTGGCTTTCGAGGTTCAAATACACCTAAACCACCAGCAATACAAATAATTTTAGCTTTTATTTTAGTATCTAAATGGGTGATTAGCTCAAATGAGCCATCTTCCAATTTATTAATTGTTTCCACGCGCTCACCTAACGTAAAGGTTGGGTTGAATGGTTTCGCTTGCTCCATTAAATTATCAACCAGTTCTTGTGCACCTACTGTTGGGTAACCGGGAATATCATAAATAGGTTTCTTAGGATAAATTTCAGAAAGTTGGCCACCTGCTTGAGGCAAATAATCTACCAAGTGGCAACGGAGTTTTAATAAACCTGCTTCAAATACGGCAAACAAACCCACTGGACCTGCACCAATTATACAAATATCTGTTTCTATCATTTTTGAATGTTTAAATAAGTGAATAAAATCATCTGTTAAACATCAAAAATAATAAGTCGCAAATTAAAGCAATGTTATCAATTGGTTGATTTCATATCAAGGTCATAATATGATTTATAAATTGTGATTTTTCCCTATTTTAGGTATTTTAAACGCGATATAAATCTTGTATAAAACGTAACTAATTTTAATTTTTCCAATGTCCATTTACCCAATTCCAACCATATTTCGAATGTTTCCAATGCCCAGGAATCCATTTATAACCAGCATTGTGCAATATCCATTTTCCAGGAGTTAAAATAAAATTATTGGAATGAGTATCCCAAACCCAATCTCCATCTATCCAAATATGGTTTGGACTTGGACATGCTGGTTTAATCACCACCACTTTTGCTGCAATAGGCTTCACTTTTACATATTTTACTTTGCTATTCACATACGTCTTGGGATGTGCCTCTAACTGTACCATTACGAATAGCACAAGATTGATCATAATTAATATTTTTTTCATGTTCTTTATTTTTACTTTTGACTTGTTAATGTGGAAAAAGTTTAATTGAAAATTTTTTTTTAAAAATATTTGCATAATTGGTTGATTTCATTTTACATTAGCCTATGATTTCGAAACTTTTCAAAAACATTTTATCTGTGGGAAAAAAAGCTACCAAAGAAGAGCCTAGAAAAGAGGTAAAATCTACCTCTAAAATGGCAGCAAAACCTGCAGCAAAAAAAGGCAGTACTACTAAACCGAGCAAAACGGTTAAGCAAGCAATTGCTCCTGCAAAGAAAACAACAACTAAAACTGCGCCAGCTAGACAAAAGCCTGTTGTAAAAAAAGTGGAAGAAAAAAAGAAAGCTTCCACCGTTAAAAAAGTAGAAAAACCAGTACCGAAGAAAACGGTAGAAAAACCAAAAGCAGTTACTACTAAAAAAATAGAAGTAAAAAAAGTTTCTACAAAAAAAGAAAGTATTATAAAAAAGGAAAAAGTAATTTCCAAGCCCTCAACAACATTATTAAAAGAGAAAAAAACAACAAAACCCGTGACCAAACAAGAACAAAAGACGACCAAGCAGGTCGTTGAAAATGAAAAAAGTAAGACTGATGCGTCTATTAAAACGAAAAAAGAGCATGCAGAGAAAGAAGAAGTTGCTAAAAAAGATGTAAAAAAAGTTTCTAAAAAAGACGTAAAAAAACAGGCAATTATTCCACCAACACCACCTCCTGGTGGATTTAGAAAAATTATTGTAGATTACAAAAATGTACCAGATGAAGTATTGAAAGCATTATCAGAAAAATATCCACATGGTTACAATAGAGGAATTATTCAATTTACGAATGCAAAAAAAGAATTAGTTTCAGCTGTACCTATTGAATTAGGGGAATATTCCTATCTGGTAAAAGTAAGTACACAGCTTCAAAAAATGGTGAACGATTTAGATGATGATGAATTTTTTCCTGATGTGGCAGCTACCTCTGAGAAAGAAATTCCTGTTGGTGGTGGTGGAGATTTTGAAGATTTTGACAAAAGCGATGATGATGATTCACCAAAGAGAAAATCAAAAGGGAAAGTTAAAAGTGCTGATGATTTAGAGTATGGTTTTGATGATGATGATGATGAAGAAGACGATGATGATGACGATGATGATAACGAAGACATCAGCGATGACGATGACGATGATGATGACGAATAATTATATAATTTTATAATATAAAAAGGCAACCACTCATAGGTTGCCTTTTATATTTTACAACATCCATTTAAAAGATAAGAAGATATAAAAACTTAAGAACATAATACCCCAAAACGGCTATTAACATAAACAAAACAACAAGAAATCCTAGAATAGGAAGGACAATCGGCCATGCACTTCCTTGGTGTTTTCCTTCTTCAAAATGTTCTACTGCCAAAATGAGGTTTCGACGATTGGCTTTATAGAATATATCAAAAATTCTACCTAAAAATGGGATTAATCCAACTAGTCCATCAACAGTAATATTACGTAACATTTTTGCAACTACTTTTCCGCTCGCACCATTCCGAATCATTGCAACCATTAAATAGGCAGAAATGCAATAATCTATTAAATCTCCAATCCATGGCACTAAGCCAATAATTGGATCAATACCAAAGGTGATTTTTGTTCCCGGAATTTTAAACTGACTATCCATCAGCTTAGTAATTATTGCCAATTTTTGTAATTGTGGTGGTATTGGCTTTCCCGCTATATTATTAATTTCGGACATTAATCTTCTATATTAATCATCGCTAGGTCGAGCAAATGTTCTTCTTCGTAAGACACATTCAACATTCCTAAAAAACCACCAGAAGCACCTGCCACTTCACGTGCTAAGCTCTTCCAAGATTTCAATAATGCCTTGGCATAAAGTCCATCTACTAAAGCTAATACTTCATTTAGTTTCTCTATTTCTTCTACCAAAATTTTAGTTCGTGCATCTGCTTGTAGATGTTCATACTTTGAAACCAATGTATCTAGTTCGATATTAAAACTTTCAGCAACCCACATATAATAATCGAACAACAAAGGCTCACCTACTGTTTTACGTAAGTTGACCGTATATTTTGCTATCTCCATTTCTTTCTCATCAAAATTATTATCAGCGCCTCCAATTAAATAGGAAACAAATGCTGGAGCTTGAATTAAAACGTTTTTCTGTTCCTCGTTTAAGTTATTAAAATGTACAATAGTCATCTCTATAAAATTTATGTGCAAACGTACGTATTTTTTTTATAAGTTGAAACAATCTAAACAGCTTGTATGTTCCTGCGTTCTTATAAAATTAGGGTTTGATTTAAAAATGTATTGATTTATTAATATTTATGTACTATATTGAATATTATTAACCAAAAATGAAATTATGAAAAAGAAAAATTTGTTTACCGTATTAGGACTAATGATTACCATTAGTTTATCTTCTTGCGTAAAAGATTGGAAATGTGAATGTACTGATGGCGTACATACTGAGGTTATGGCAATTTATCCTGATTCGAAAATGAAAGATGCTAAAAAATCATGTGATGATGTGGATGCGGCATTGGGTTCAGGTGTAAGTTGTAAATTAAAATGATGATTCATTTGTTTAAAAAAATCCGAAACATTTATTTCGGATTTTTTTTTAATATGCTCTTGCAAATAATACACGTTCTTTGCTAGGTTTGCCTGTCAAGACGCACTTGCCATCTTCCAAAGGATTGTCTAGTGGAATACAACGAATCGTGGCTTTTGTCAGTTCTTTTATTTTCTCTTCGGTTTCTGCGGTTCCATCCCAATGGGCTAAAACAAAACCAGATTTTTCATCCAATACTTTTTGGAATGTTTCAAAATCTTCCACTTTCGTAATCTTGGAATCACGGAACGACTTTGCCTTGTTGAACATATTTAGTTGGATGTCTTCTAACAAATTAGCAATTGTATCACTTAGGTTTTCTACAGGAATTTGAGATTTTTCTTTTGTATCTCTTCGAGCCATTTCTACCATTCCATTTGCTAAATCACGTGGTCCGATAACAATACGCAACGGAACACCTTTTAATTCATATTCTGCAAATTTAAATCCAGGTCGTTTCGTTTCATCACTATCCACCATGGCACGTATGCCCATTTTTGCCAAATCAGCCTTTAATTCATTGGCTTTGCCAATCATGCTATTGGTTTCTTCCATATTTTTAGATAAAAACGGAATTATAACTACTTGGTAAGGTGCAATTCGTGGTGGAAGCACCAAGCCATCATCATCGGCATGAGCCATAATTAAAGCACCAATCAAACGAGTGGAAACACCCCAAGAAGTAGCCCAAACATATTCTTCTTCATTTTCTTTATTTTTAAAAGTAACTTCAAACGCCTTTGCAAAATTTTGTCCTAGAAAATGAGACGTGCCGGACTGCAATGCTTTTCCATCTTGCATCATAGCTTCAATGGTATAGGTATCTTCGGCTCCAGCAAAACGTTCGCTTTCAGATTTTACGCCTTTTATAACTGGCAATGCCATATAATTTTCTGCAAAATCAGCATATACATTAATCATTTGAATCGTTTCTGAAATGGCTTCTTGTTTAGTGGCATGTGCTGTATGACCTTCTTGCCATAAAAATTCAGCTGTTCGCAAAAATAAACGAGTACGCATTTCCCAGCGAACTACATTTGCCCATTGGTTGACCAAAATGGGTAAATCTCTATAGGATTGAATCCATTTCTTGTAGGTATTCCAAATAATTGCTTCAGAAGTTGGACGAACGACAAGCTCTTCTTCTAATTTTGCTTCCGGATCGACCATTAACTTGCCTGGCTCAGCTGGATTGGCTTTTAATCTATAATGTGTCACTACGGCACATTCTTTAGCAAAACCTTCCGCGTTTTTTTCTTCCGCTTCAAATAAACTTTTAGGTACAAACAATGGAAAATACGCATTTAAATGTCCGGTTTCTTTAAATTTTTTATCTAATACGTCGCGCATATTTTCCCAAAGGCTGAAACCATAAGGTTTAATGACCATACAACCACGTACTGCTGAATAATCTGCCAATCCACTTTTTAAGACTAAATCATTGTACCATTCCGAATAATTCTCACTTCTACTTGTTATTTCTTTGCTCATCGTTGTTTTGCTTATTGAATTCTATAAATTTTAACGTTTTTTGGTATGTTTTTTGAAACTAAATTTGTATAATTTTAGTTTATCAAATGTAAGGCATTTTATTTTGTCACAAAATTAAACATCTATCATGAAAAATTTAGCGTTACTTCCGTTTATATTTTTTAGCTTATTTATAAGCAATACTGTCATAGCCAATGATGATGTGTATGACAAACCTATGCAAAAAAAAGAAAAAGTAAAAAATACCTATCGAGAAACAACACCAACCAATTCGGCACCTGCGGAAGTAGAGAAAACAGTTCCATATCAAGAAGTAGAAACTACTAATACAAATAGAACCTACAACGACAACGATGATTATAGCAATTCGAATGAGTATTACAGCAATGATTACAGCTCAGATTTTGGATATTCCAATAGAATAAGGAGATTTCACAATCCATCTATCCGATTTAATTATAGTTATGGATGGAATAATTATTACGATCCTTACAGTTCATACAACCAATTATTTGGATGGAATGACTGGAATTCTTATGTATTTACACCTAGTTGGATGCATAATTATTCTAACTTCTACAATCCATTTTGGAGCTCAGCTACAATAATTTTCATTCAACCAGGATTTAATAGCTGGTATAATTCTGGTTATTATTCACCATGGAATTCTTGGAACAATTGGAACTACAATTACGGATTTTCACCATATTGTAATAATATTATTTACAATAATTATTACAATGGACATCCTCAGCAGCATCATTATGGAAATTATGGCGACAATAATTATTCCAATAAAAATATTGTAAACACACCACGAACGGGAACTTATTCAAATACACCCAGTAACAATAACAACAATAACTCAACTAATTCGAACAACAACAATGGTGGTTGGAATGTGAATAACAATTCTAATTCCAACAATACTACAACAACTAAATCCAACAAATGGACAGATAAAAAAGATACAGATACGCCAAAAAATAATGGAAATAATGGCTGGAGTAATCCGTATAAAAATAACAATACGAACAGCAATAATGGAAACGAAAATTATTCCAAACCTTCTAATAATAATGGAAATTGGAACAACAATAACTCAAACAATAATAGTGGAATAAAAATTGGTTCGCGTCCAAAATAATCATTACACATTTTACAACATGCGCAAACAAGTACTTTTATATAGCTTGCTATTTATTCTTGTATCAACATTACAAGCACAAACCGATATTGATGCCTTACGATATGCCACGCCCAATGTGCAAGGAACCGCACGCAATGCGTCTGTTGGAAATACGATGGGAACGATAGGTGCTGAAATCAGTGCGCTTTCTACCAATCCTGCAGGCATAGGCAAGTTCAGTTCTACTGAATTTTCAATCACACCAGCTATTTCAATTAATAATACATCAGCAGATTACTTAAACCAATCACAAAAAACGTCAAAAGTAAATTTTCAGCTAAATAACTTAGGTGTTGTTATTTCGAGCAGATATGCAAATACATCTGCCGCAAAAAAATGGAATGGGCTTAAATTTGGTTTTGCTATTAATAGACTGGCAAATTTTAATGAAAAATATTATTTCGGTGGATTAAACAGTCAAAATAGTCTTTTAACCTCTTATGGTGATTTACTAAAAGATAGATCGATTATACAATCAGAAGAGGATGCAAAAACAAAATATCCATTTGGAGCAAGCATTGCCTATCAATTAGGATTAATCACATCAGATTCCGTTGGAAATATTTATGTTGCAACCGATAGTGCCACGATGCAACAAGATTTTACAATAAGCAGAACTGGAGGAATTAATGAATTAGCCATTGGTGTTGCGAGTGTATATAATGATAAAATTATGTTGGGTGCTTCCATCGGAATCCCTTTTTTAAATTATACAGAACGCATTCTTTTACAAGAGACAGATGCCTTACACACGATTGATGATTTAAATAATTTTTCAAACTTAAATTACTTAAAAACGCGTGGTGTTGGCTTTAATGTAAAAGTGGGAATTATAGGAATGCCTATACAAAATCTAAGACTATCTTTATCCTTGCAAACACCTGGAATTTTATTTATGCGTGATGCCTATTTAACCAGTATGGAAGTAGATTATGCTAGCTTAAGCGAAATTCTTACGGGCGATTCACCAGATGGAAATTCAAGATATAAATATGTACAACCTTGGAAATTAAATGCCGGTGTTGGATATATACACAAATTTGGATTTTTAGCAGTAGAATATGAATTAAGCGATGCAGGAAATTCAAAGTTTAAATTCAACTTAGACGATATCTCCACTAAAATGTATGAAAATAGTGTAAATACTAGCATTAAAGGCAAATATGGATTATTTCACACCATAAAATCCGGTGTTGAATTCAAATATAAATCGGTGCGATTTAGAGGTGGCGTACAATATAGAACCTCGCCATTTAAAAGTGCCGCAGCACCTACCAATATTACTACATCGAGTTTAACTTATTCTGCAGGAATAGGCTATAGAGGCACACGATTTTTTATAGATTTTGCTTATCTTCAAACGCATAACAAAGAAATTTTTGTTCCTTACACAACGAATGCAGGAAATGTTCCATCAGCAGTTTTAAGCGTAAAAAAACCAGCTATTTTGTTAACTGTAGGATATAAATTATAAGTATCTTAGCAAGAAAATATCCTTGCAAACAACCACTACTTGGAAATGGAAATTAGCTCAAACCTTAGAATATAAATGGTGGGAGAATTATTTAAAAAACAAAAATACACAAGAATATTTAGATTGGAAATTAACATATTGGGATAAGCTAATATTTTCCATCACACCATATTTTGAATTTCCTGAAAACAAAAGAATACTCGATGCAGGTTGTGGTCCTGCTGGCATTTTCATGGCATTAAAAGGAAACCAAGTGGATGCGTTAGATCCATTAATAGAAAAATACAAATCTCTTCCTCATTTTCTGCCACATGCTTTTTCATGGACGCAATTTAATGCCATTGCCTTAGAAGACTTGCAAGCTGAAAACACATACGATTATATATTTTGTATGAATGCCATTAATCATGTCAATGATATCAATAAATGTTACGACAATTTAGTACGAGCATTAAAACCGAATGGAATACTAGTGATTTCTACTGATGCACATAAACATTCTTTTCTAAAAAAGATTTTCCAATTGATTCCTGGAGATGTTTTACATCCTATTCAACATAATTTACAAGAATACAACCAGTATTTAACCGAAAGAAATTTGAGCATCCTAAAAGATATTTTATATAAAGAAGAATTGATTTTTGATTATTATATTACGATAGCTAAAAAATAAAATTGGATGGAAACATACTTAAAAAGTTATGAGTTACACTCTAAAACTTATAAAGATATAGATAAAAATAAAGCTCAAAAATGGGTAAATGAAGACACTGTCGATTATTGGAGACATAATCGGATGTATAATACATTGTTGCCTATTCTAAATAACTATCCAAACGCTAATTGGCTAACTATTGGCGATGGAAGGTATGGAACAGAAGCTCATTATCTATTAAAATACACTTCTAATGTATTAGCTACAGATATAGCAGAAGATTGTTTAAAAGCGGCAAAAGAAGAAGGTTTTATAACTAATTATAAAATTGAAAATGCTGAAAATTTAACTTTCGAAAATAATACTTTTGATTTTACTCTTGTTAAGGAAGCCTATCATCATTTTCCAAGACCAATTATTGCTTTATACGAAATGCTACGTGTATCTAAAAAGGGTATAATCTTGATTGAACCTAATGACCAAAATTGCACTTCTCCTCAAAAGTTTAGTATAAATGAATCTCTATTTTGGTTAAAAAACAGCATAAAAAGTAGGATAAAAAATTTATTAGGTAGAGAGCGTTATTATGAACAAGGTAATTATGAGCCTTCCGGCAATTATGTTTACACAATTTCTGTAAGAGAAATTGAAAAAATTGCCTTAGGTTTAAATTACGATTTGATAGCTTTTAAAGGATTAAACGATCATTACATTAACGGAGTCGAATTTGAATTATGCTCTGATAATGGCCCTTTATTCAAAGAAGTAAAAAAAGTTATAAAAGAACAAGATCGCGATGTAGAAAAAGGCAAACGTGTATGTGGTTTATTAACAGCTTTTATTTTCAAAGAAATGCCTAATAATGCATGCATTCAACAAATGGAAAAAGATGGTTTTAAGATAATTAAATTAAACAAAAATCCATATTTATAATTTACTCCACTATAACCAAACTATAATCTTTCTTACCTTTTTTCACAACGATATACTTTCCATTAATTAAGTTATCTGAATTGATTATTCCGTTTACATCTGTATATTTATCTAAATTAATGGCGATTCCATTGGCACTTACTAATTTACGAGCTTCGCCTTTAGATGCAATTATTTGTGTTTCTTGTGCCAGCAAATCCAAGACATTTACGCCGCCAGAAATTTTATCCTTTTCTATTTTAAAAATGGGCACGCCTTCAAAAATATCTATAATTTGAGCATCGTTTAATTGTGCTAAATTTTCTTTTGTGGCTTTTCCAAATAATATTTCTGAAGCTTTTTGAGCTTGTTCTAAATCTGTTGCACTATGCACACGTATGGTAATTTCTTCCGCTAAAGCTTTCTGTAATATACGCAAATGCGGTGCTTCATTTTGTTGTGATTCCAAGGCTTCAATTTCAGTTTTATTTTTCATAGAAAACACGCGAATCCAATTTTTTACATCTTCATCGGCAGCATTTAACCAAAATTGATAAAATTTATATGGTGATGTTTTGGCTGCATCTAACCAAATATTGCCGGCTTCACTTTTTCCAAATTTAGTTCCATCTGCTTTTTTTATAAGTTGAGTAGTTAAAGCATACGCTTCGCCTTCGCCATTTGTTTTTCGGCGAATTAATTCTGTTCCGGTCACAATATTTCCCCATTGGTCACTGCCACCTAATTGTAATTTCACGCCATTGTTTTTCCATAAATGGTAAAAATCGTATCCTTGAATTAATTGGTAACAAAATTCAGTAAACGACATGCCATTTTCCAATCGGTTTTTTACTGAATCTTTGCTCATCATGTAATTTACGGTAATATGTTTTCCTGTATCGCTGATAAAATCTAAGAAAGAAAAATTCTTAAACCAATCGTAATTATTTACTATTTCGGCCGCATTTGCGCCACAATTAAAATCCAAAAACTTTTCTAATTGTTTTTTTTGGCAAGATAAATTATGTTGCAATAAATCTTCAGTCAACATATTTCGTTCCGTGCTTCTTCCACTTGGATCGCCTACAATTCCGGTTGCGCCACCTACTAAAGCAATCGGTTTGTGACCACAACGTTGAAAATGCAATAAGGTCATTACTTGTACCATGTTTCCAATTCCTAAGGAATCTGCCGTAGGATCGAAACCGATATATCCTTTTACACTTTCTTTGTTTAATAAATCTTCCGTTCCAGGCATAATATCATGCAACATGCCGCGCCATTTTAATTCCTCAACAAAATTCATTTCTAATTATTTTGGTGCAAAAATACAAAATTGTAAAATGGTTTAAATGGTGTATTTGCCTATTTTTTCTATATTTATTGAAGATGCAACGAAAATTGTCAATACATTATCTATATATTAAGAGAAAAATGGATAAATTTACGTAGTGTATTGTATGGAACAATGCGCATTAAAACTGAACCGTTTATATTGCATGATAAATTTACAAAAGTCTAAGTTTTTAATCTTTACTCTATTTTGTTTCACAATAAGTTTTCCTTTTGCGAAGCCACCAAAATACAGTAATGATTTTATGTACATTGGAGTAGGTGCACATAATTTTGGCATGGGCAATGCGGTGGTCGCCACTACGAACGATATCACTGCCGGATATTGGAATCCAGCTGGCTTAGTGCGTATTCCAACTAATTTACAATTTAGTTTCATGCATAATGAATATTTTGCTGGATTAGCCAAATATGATTATGCTGGTATTGCCTTTCCATTAGACAGCAATAAACACGCCATTGGTATTAATTTTATGCGTTTCGGTGTAGATGATATTCCATATACGTTGGATCTAATAGAACCTGACGGAAGCGTAAATTATGATAATGTTAGAAATTTTTCTGTAGGTAATTATGGTATTTTATTATCCTATGCATATCAAATTATTCCCAATTTATCGGTTGGAGCAACTACAAAAATCGTACATAATAAAGCAGGAAGTTTTGCTAAATCTTGGGGTTTTGGTATTGACATTGGTGCGATGTATAAGATTAAAGATTGGCAAATCGGTATCACCGTGAAAGATATTACAACTACATTTAATGCTTGGTCCTATAATTTTACAGATAAAGAAAAAGCAATATTAGCCGACACGAGCAATGTGATTCCCAAAAACTCAACAGAAATTACCTTACCTAGAATTCAATTTGGTGTAGCCTATACTAAAACATTTAAAGATAAAATTGAATTAAAAGCTGAATTAGATTGGGAAATTACAACAGATGGTCCACGCAACACGCTTATTTCTACAAAAAAAGTTAGCATGGATCCAAGAATTGGAATCGAGTTAGGCTTGTGGAAGATATTCTATATTCGTGGTGGAGTAAGCAATTTTCAAAAAATGTTAAACTCCGATGGCAAGAAAACTTTTACCGTACAACCAAATCTTGGAGCTGGTTTCCGTTTTAAAAATATAGTATTTGTAGATTATGCCTACACTGATATTGGCAAAGCATCTGAAAGTCAATTTTCACATGTCGTATCTTTAAAACTTGGCATCAATAAACGAAAAAGAAAAGAAGCCGCACAGCTAATTAATGCTACAGAGCCAACTATAGAAAGTGCACCAACTACAATACCTTCTGATGTTCCGGTTGATACACCTTCTGAACCCATTCAAAAATAATTGACAATGAAAAAATTTTTACATATTATCTGTTTAATGGGATTTTTTTCCATCTGTCATGCACAGCAATACGGCAATGAATGGATAGATTATTCAAAAACATATTACAAGTTCAAATTAGGAAAAACAAGCCTTTATCGAATCACTTATTCATCTTTAATCAATTTAGGCATTCCTAATAATCAATTACGTGGTACCAATTTTAAATTAATTCGCAACGGAAAAGAAGTTCCGTTATATGTAACCACGAATGGTCCATTCGGAGCTGCGGATTTTATTGAATTTTATGGAGAAAAAAATGATGGTAAACCGGATTCATTATTATATAAAAATCCCGAAGACCAACCTCATAATAAGATAAGTTTATTTACTGACACGGCAGTTTGTTTTTTAACCATTGATCCATTTAGCATTAATGCTCGTGTCACCCAACAAACCAATGATTTAAGTTCTATTCCTATACCGGAAAAATTCTGTTACTATTCCATTTATTTTACTGGAACAGGTTTATATAGAGGTTTACCTATTTCATCAAATTTTAGTCAATTATACAATTCTGATTTTGACAAAGGCGAAGGACATAGCTTAGGCGTCATTGCGCCAGGCACACAAACTTTTGTTGGATTTAATACCCATTTTGTCTATAAAGAACCGTCGGTGAATGCGTATTATTATGCCAATTATGTATTACCAGAAGGCAGCCAAAACATTAGAGTTACCTATAATGCATTTGATACCACTGATATTAATTTTGGGCCGATGGTGAAAAAATCGGTTTATACCGTAAACAGTATGAATCTAAGTGAAGGTGGATGGGCAAGATTCTATTTCGATGCACCGAGAATTATTCCAAGGCTGAATCCATTTTTAGCCGGTGTTGAACTTCAATATCCAAGGCTCTTTAATTTTAATGGACAATCAACTATTAATTTTAGTTTTAGAAAAACAGATGATCTCTATTTTGAAATTAAAAATTTTGATGCACAATCTACTGCACCAATTTTATACGATTTAAATAATAATCAACGTTATGAAGGTATTACAGATACGGCTCTTAAATTTCATTTATTTGCAACTGCGTTAGAAAAAGATAAATTATATCTATCTTCTCAATCTTCAACCGACATTCCAACTATATCATCTTTTACACCTACCAATTTTACAAATTTTTTAAGTGCATCGCCAGGTTCTGGCGATTACATTATTATTTCTAATAAAAAATTAAAAGCAAGTTTATCAGGAACTGATTTTGTAGAAGAATATAGGAAATATCGATCCTCCACTGCTGGTGGAAATTTTACTGCCAGAACATATTTCATCGATGAATTATACGATCAATTTGGTTTTGGAATTATAGAAAATCCGTTAGCTATTCGAAATTTTGTAAATTTTGCTTTGGATAATTTTACTATTAAACCAAAAATGGTTTTTGTTATCGGAAAAGGATTGGATTATTCTAAAATGTACAGAAATCAAGGATTAATCAACAAAAGCCTTGTGCCTACTTTTGGGGAACCGGCATCGGATAATCTATTAACGGCAAGAAGTAGCAGTTTAAATTATCCTCAAATCGGTATCGGAAGATTGTCCGTAAAAAATGGAGATGAAATTAAAGCATATTTAGATAAAGTAAAAGATTATGAAGCAATTTTGAATGACACTATAAATGCATCATTAACTCCATACAACAAATCATGGATGAAAAACATATTACATTTGGGTGGTGGAAACAATAATTTTGAACAACAAATAATACGGAACTATTTAGATAATTATAAAACTACAATTGAGGCGCCAAAATATGGTGGTTCTGTGAGTAGCTTATTTAAAAACACAACTGATCCTATTCAAATTGCTCAAAATATATTTTTAGATTCCTTAATCAATTCAGGCGTTTCTTTAATCACCTTCTTTGGGCATTCTGCCACCACCACCACCGATTTTAATTTGGAGCCGGAACGAATGTCTAACTATAGAAAATATCATCTGATGCTATCAAATGGTTGCTTTATTGGTAGTGTTTTTGAAGATGCTTCTAATTTATTGAGTGAGCGATTTGTACTATTACCCAACAAAGCAGCAATCGGCTATATTGCTCCAGTTACTTACGCAGTCATCTCAAATTTAAATTCTTACTCTTCTTCTTTTTATAATTATTTCTCCAATACTTTATACAATGATGCTATAGGAACCATATTACAAAGAACCTCAAAAGATGTGATTCTTAGTGGTATCGACATCAATCCATCCATTGGACATCAAATGATTTTTCATGGCGATCCTGGATTGAGAATAAACACACATTTTAAACCCGATTTTTACATTGATGAAAGTAGTGTGTCCTTTGAACCACAGAATATCAATGCCGCCGCCGATTCGTTTTTAATAAAATTAATAGTACGCAATTTAGGTGCAGCAGTACCAGATAATTATATTATTAATGTAGATCGAATTTTTCCAAATGGACAAATTCAAGCAACTAGCGTAAATGTACCAAGCGCCCGTAATATAGATACTGTTCTAATATGGATAAAATCAGATCGAATTAATGGCCCTGGATTAAATTCCTTTAAAATAAAAGTGGACTACGCAAATGCTATTGCAGAATATTCGGAATTGAATAATGAAATAAACGTCACAAAACTCATTTTGGCGGATGATATTATTCCCATTTTCCCTTATGAATTTTGTATCGTCAACGACGCAAACCATGAGCTTGTATTTTCGACGGCCAATCCTTTCGCAACACCAAAATCATATATTTTTCAAATTGATACTACTGAAAACTTTAACAGTCCATTATTAACACAATTAAAAACTACAGCACCTGGTGCCACCATTAAATGGAACCCAACTATTCCTTTAATAGAAAATAAAGTATATTACTGGCGAGGTACATTAGATACAACGGTAGGCAATCCGGCAAATTGGAAAAAAAGTTCATTTTTATACAATACATCGCTTTCTACTGGATGGAATCAATCGCATTATTTTCAATATTTACGAAATTCATACAGCACGCTAAATTTAAAAACAGATCGAGATTTTCATTATCCTAATACGGTAAGAACTTTGCAAATCAGAAATGGAATTATCTATGATCAATTAATTGAAGCATTTTGGGATGGCTATCTAATTGCCAGAAATGCATGGGCTCGAAAAGGATTTATTTTCTTTGTGTATGATGCTAATACTGGACAAAATTGGCAAACCTTTCAAATTGGCAACACATGTCGTGGACCATGGAATGACATCACCTGTAATCGATATCCAATAAATGTCATTGAGTTTATAACCAATGATTTCGCAAATGGAAAAACATACCGACAAGATGTTGCCAACTTTATCAATTCTATTCCTTGCAATGCGTATGTAATGGGTTATAGTTTTTATAATGCTGGTTATTCTCAATGGCTCGTTGATAGTTTAAATGTGGGTGATGCTAATTTATATCAAGCATTTGAAAATTTAGGAGTAACAAAAATTCGCCAACAGCAAGAAAATGCTCCTTTTGTTTTCTTCTTGCAAAAATGCAATAATAGTTTAGCCCCTATTCAAATACAACGATTTAGTCCGGATATCATCGATACAACTTTTACGTTTAGTGGCTCCTGGAATAAGGGCAGTATGGAAACGCCTATTATTGGTCCTGCAAGTAGCTGGACAGACTTCCACATGGATTGGCACTCTAAAGAAACACCAACCTCTTTTGATGAAGGTACTGTAAATTTATACGGCTATGGAATTAATGGCACACGAACTTTATTGAGAACTGATTTGCTTAAAAACAATGTCACTCCGGTAAGTATAGACGCACAACAGTTTCCATTTTTACAAATGCAATGGCTGACGAAAGACGACTCCATGAGCACGCCTCCACAAATGGATTTTTGGCGATTGTATTATGCAAAAGCTCCTGAAGCCGTTGTCAATCCTAGCATATATTTTTCAAAAACAAGAGACAGCATTATTTCTGGTGAAAACTTTAATATGTCTGTCGCCGTAGAAAATGTTTCACCAATAAACATGGATAGTTTATTGGTGAAATTTATTATTAAAGATGCTTCCGGAAATATTACATCGTTTTATCAACGCTTTGCTCCATTACCCGGAAAATCACATATAAATATCGACTTTAATTACACCTTTTCCGGATTTAATTTCTTTGGATTAAATTATGTAACAGTTGAAGTCAATCCGGATGACGACCAAATTGAACAATTTCATTTCAATAATTTTGCTGAATTTACAGTTTTCATAGAACGCGATAAAATCAATCCACTTCTAGATATTACTTTTGATGGCAGACATATTATTGATGGAGAATATGTATCTGCAAATCCAGAAATTTTATTCCGTTTAAAAGATGAAAATAAATATTTGGCACTGAATGATACTTCCGGATTTTTAATCTATTTATACTATCCCAACAACCCTGAACCTGTTCAGGTTTCTGCCAACAGACCGGACGTAACGTTTATGCCTGCAACCAATTTAAATCTTGGAAAAAATAATGAAGCTCGATTGATTTTCAAACCAACATTAGCCGATGGAACGTATGAAATACGCGCTCAAGGAATTGACCGCAGTAAAAATGATGCTGGAAAATATGATTACAGAATACAGTTCAAAGTGGATTCTAAACCTTCTATCACGAATGTCTTAAATTATCCAAATCCATTTTCATCTACTACACAATTTGTTTTCACATTAACAGGTGCAAGCATTCCTGATCAATTAATTATCCAAATATTTAGTGCCTCCGGAAAAGTAGTTAAAGAAATAACACGTGCTGATTTGGGAAATTTACATATCGGTGTAAACGTTACGGATTACAAATGGGATGGCACTGATAATTTTGGTGATCGATTGGCAAATGGTGTTTATTTTTATCGTGTAATGACTAAAAATATCGATGGTACATCTACTGAAATCAAAGAAAGTTCAATAGATAAATACTTCAAAAAAGGATATGGAAAATTGTATATTTTCCGCTAGAAAATCAACATAAAAAAGTAGAAAATGGGACAATAAAATGTTCCATTTTTTTATAAATGAATGACTTCACCATAAGCAACCGCAGTAGCTTCCATAATGGCTTCACTCATGGTTGGATGTGGATGTACTGATTTTAAGATTTGCAGGCCAGTAGTTTCTAATTTCCTGGCAACTATTATTTCAGCAATTAATTCTGTTACATTTTCTCCTACTAAATGAGCACCTAATAATTCTCCATATTTTTTATCAAAAATAAGCTTTACAAAACCATCTGATTTTCCGGCAGCTTTGGCTTTTCCACTTGCCGAAAATGGAAATTTGCCAATTAAAACATCCAATTTTTTTCCTCTCGCTTGCTGTTCCGTTAAACCCACGCTTGCCACTTCAGGTGAGCAATATGTACAACTTGGAATATTTCCATAATCCAAAGGTTGAGGATGATGTCCAGCCATGTGTTCCACCGCAATGATTCCTTCTGCACTAGCTACATGTGCCAATGCTTGTCCTTTTACTATATCACCGATGGCATAAACACCTTCAATATTTGTTTGATAATATGAATTTACTTTTACCTTATCGTGTTCCGTTTGAATTCCACATATATCCAAGCCAATATTTTCTATATTAGCTGAAACGCCTGCAGCACTTAGTACAAAATCTGTTTCAAAGAGTTGCTCACCATCTTTTGAATTTACCAATAATTGCACTTTGTCGCCTATTATTTTTGAGGATAAAACGCGTGAAGAAGTTAAAATATTCATGCCTTTTTTAGAAAAAAGTTTCTCTAATGTCTTGCTGATTTCTTTGTCTTCAATCGGCAAAATAGAATCCATAAATTCGATTAATGTTACTTCGCATCCCATAGTTTGGTAGAAATAAGCAAACTCTACGCCTATTGCGCCGGCACCAACAATCACCATATTTTTAGGTAGTTTTTGTAACACCATGGCTTTTCTATAATCAATAATTTTATTGCCATCAATAGGTAGAGATAAAAGTTGTTTAGCACGACCACCTGTGGCCAATAAAATAAAATTTGATTTTAAAATTTTAATGCCACCTTCATTTAATGTAATTTCTACACGTTTGCCTGGTAATACTTTTCCATATCCATAAATGACTTCAATATTATTTTTTTTCATCAAAAACTGAATACCTTTGCTCATGCCATCTGCTACGCTTCTACTCCTACTGATTACTGCATTGAAGTTTAAATCGGCTGATTTTATATCAATTCCATATTCGCTTGCATGATTGATGTAATCAAAAACCTGAGCAGATTTTAATAATGCCTTTGTTGGAATACAACCCCAATTTAAGCAAATACCTCCTAAATTTTCTTTTTCTATAATTGCCACTTTTAGTCCCAATTGTGCTGCTCGAATTGCAGCAACATAACCGCCTGGTCCAGAGCCAATCACAATTAAATCGAAATTAGTCATAGTATAAGTTTATGTTGATTTATGAAAATGTAGAAAGTATTCACTTGAAATTCATTAATTTTAATTTCTATTACTTTACAATACGAATTTACGGAAATATGGAATTAAAAGATAGCATAAAAAAATTAGCTGATACTTATGGTGAAGAACTAATCAATATACGAAGACATTTGCATGCACATCCTGAATTAAGTTTTGAGGAAGTGGAAACGGCGAATTATATATCTTCGGTTTTAACATCTTATGGAATTGAACACCAAACTAATATTGGTGGACATGGAATTGTAGGTCTAATAAAGGGAATAAATCCGACTAAAAAAACAATTGCGTTACGAGCTGATATAGATGCATTGCCAATAGAAGAAAAAAATAATTGTACATATATTTCTCAAAATAAAGGTGTCATGCATGCATGCGGGCATGATGTACATACTACCTGTTTATTGGGTGCATTAAAAATAGTAAATGAGCTTAAAAATAATTTTGAAGGAACCTTAAAATTTATTTTTCAGCCAGCTGAAGAAAAATTACCAGGTGGTGCTTCAATAATGATAAAAGAAGGTGTACTTAAAAATCCAGATGTTGAACTTATTGTTGGGCAACATGTATTACCACAATTAGAGATCGGTAAAGTCGCATTTAAGCCAGGAATTGCAATGGCAAGTTGTGATGAGATATATGTAACCGTGAAAGGGAAAGGTGGACATGGTGCTGTGCCTAATTTAGCAATCGATTCTGTTTTAATTGCTTCTCAAATTGTTGTGGCACTTCAAAGTGTGGTGAGTAGAAATGCGAATCCTATATTGCCAAGTGTTTTAACTATAGGAAAATTTATTGCTAATGGTGCAACCAATATAATTCCAGAAGAAGTAAAATTAGAAGGAACATTTAGGACGTTTGATGAAAAATGGCGTTTGGAAGCACATGAAAAAATAAAATTAATTTGTCAATCTATAGCTGAAAGCTTTGGAGGTACTTGTGAAATTTTTATCGATAAAGGATATCCATTCTTAAAAAATGACGAAACTATTACCAAGCAATCATTTATATTAGCTCAAGAATATTTAGGCAGAGAAAATGTAGAAGAAATGCCAGCACGCATGACAGCAGAAGATTTTTCTTATTATTCACAAGTTGTACCAGCTTGCTTTTATCGATTAGGAACTGGCAATGCCACTAAAGGAATTACATCATCCATACACACACCTACTTTTGATGTGGACGAACAATGTTTGTCAATAGGTGCTGGATTAATGGCATGGATGGCTATCCATCATTTAAAATAAAAAACGCTTCAATACATTGAAGCGCTATCTACATATTTTACTTGTTCTTATCTCTTTGCTTTTACATCTAATGCAATATTTACTTCCGGTGAAATAAATTTATCTTTCAAAGATTTATCATTACCATACGACATATTCCATTGCGTTCTGTCAATATTAAAGTTTGCTTTTGCTGTAATTTCTGTTTCTGATATGGTAATATTTGCAGGAAAAGTAACATTCTTTATGGCATCTTTTAAAGTCAAATTTCCACTTACTAAAGCATTTGCACCTTCTACTACTGATTTATCGGTTCCATTTGAAGTATAACTTGTTACTTTAGTAATTTCAAACTTGGCCGTTGGATATTTTTGTACATCAAAAAAATCAGGACTTAATAAATGCCCTTTTAATTTAGTTTGAATCATTTCTCCTTCTTCTTTCAAAATCATCGATGGAATATTGATTATAAATGAACCTGCATGCACACTTCCCTCGTGAACGGATATTTTTCCGTCAGAAATTTTAAACAATCCTGGATGATTTTTTCCAACGCCATTGCCTGTAAATTCTATTGAAGATGTAGAATCTACATTATAAACTAATTCAGTCGCTTCAGCAATGGATTGAGATTCTGAAGTGTTGGCGTTGTCTCCTTTTGGAATAGTATTGCATGCACATAAAAAAAATAAAGCAAGCGTTCCTGTTAAAATTTGCGTTCTCATTTTGTATTTTTATTAATTGCAAATATAACTATTGTATATACAAATGTTTGTGTAAGTTTTGTTAAATTTTGTTTTAAAGGATAAAATTTAACAATAAAATGGGAAAGTGTGCCCAAAACAGGACTCGAACCTGCACAACCTTACGGTCACTACCACCTCAAAGTAGCTTGTCTACCAATTTCAACATTTGGGCAATTTAAAGAAAAGGAAGAGCAAATATAATTGAATAAATGAAATAAAAATGAACTTCTATAAAATAAAATAGCTCGAGTAAACACCTACTCGAGCTAAGAAAAGTAATTTGTAGAAATTAGAATGTATATACTGCAGCTAAGCTGAGTGTATTTTGGATTTTAGAACCATTACCTTTTCTATCTAAGAATACATTATTTGAACCGAAGTCAATTCTATATTCAGGAATAAATTTCAAACCACCCACTACATTGATTTGAGATGTCAATGTAAAATCAAAGAAATGCTTCGCTGGTCCAGCTACATAAGCAGCGGCAGCATCTGGATTATACAAATAACCTATACGCGCTCCAATACTTGCAATATCTTTAATGTCATATTGACCATATAAATACGTTAAAAAGTATTTATTACGAGTTACTTTATCTGCTTTTAATTCTTTGTATCTATATTGATGATAAGCAACATTCACCCCTAATTTTCCTTTTTTGTTTTTTCCTAATTTAATAGAACCGGTTAAATCATACGAGTTTTTATAGTTTTTATACACCATCGCTTCCGTAGAATCATTCACCATATAAGTAGTGGATTCATTTCCGCCTACAAAATTCAAGTAAACACCACCATTATCACCTGTATAGCCTACTTGAGCACCTACATATTTATTTCTATCATTATCCGATTTTGTATCTGTGTCATTAAAGAAGCCAGCTAAAATATTCCATTTTTTAATGGTAAAATTAGCCTTTAAACCAGTATGATAGAATGGTCCATTTTGAAATGCCAATGAGGTAGAATAGTTAAAGTTATTTTGAGGTTCAATAAGCTCATAACCAAAAAACGTACTAAAATTTCCCAAGGTAAACTCCACCCAATCCGCTGGTGCATAACTAACATATAATTGTTTAATTGCGATGATAGAATTGGCATATAATGTATTATTGGCAGTTTCAGCTCTTGGACCAAAGCCCAAATCCGCACAAAAGCCAACTTTTTTAATTTTCTTTTTCATCGTAATATTAACCATACCTAATTCAAACGAATTTGCTTTTGTAGCAAAGGCTCGATTTAAGACTGCATTTGTTTGTTTTCCATTAAAATTAGTCTGAACATACACATCAACTGAACCAGACAAATCAAATGGAATTTTTGATTTTACTTTTTCAATTTTAGCATCATACTTTTCTTTAAACGTAAGTTTTTGCTCTTCCGGTTGCTCTAAAGTATCCACTTTATCCAATCCTAATTGCTTGGTTAATAGTTCAACTTTTTCTTCTAAAGATTTAATTCTTGTGTCATCTTCATGTGCATAAATGGGCAACACTGATGAGATAATAAAGGACATAAGGAATAAAAGGGATTTTCTCATAACAAAATATTTAATTGTGAATAAATTTACTTTTGCAATTATAAAGATGATTTTTCATAAGATTATTCAAATATTTTTTGATAATTTTTTGATAATTTTATTTTTACAAAGACAATTCTGTAAAATAGTTCACATTTTTAATTTTATAATATTAATTGAATTGACACAAACAAAGAGCTTATCACTAAATTGTTAAGTAGTATTCCAATCTTTAAAATTTTCTTAAACGCCTAAAGGCTAAATAAGAAAAACTTTTTAGCTAATATTATAAATTGGTCTGAAGCATAGTTTTTGGCCTAATTCAGTTTCAATTTAATTTTTAGTAATTTATATGAGCGTTACAAACGAATATCAAGGATTATACCTACCACAAACCGAACATGATGCATGCGGAATTGGATTTGTTGCACACTTAAGAGGTGAAAAATCTCACAGAATTGTGCAAGATGCATTAACCATGCTTGAAAACATGGAACATCGTGGTGCATGTGGTTGTGAAGAAAACACAGGTGATGGAGCCGGTATTTTAATGCAAATTCCACATGAATTTTATAAAAAAGAAGCTACATTATTAAAAATTGAATTACCCGATTTAGGAAAATATGGAACTGGTTTTATCTTCTTCCCTCAGAATGACGAAGACCGAAAAAAATGCAAAGATTTTATTGCTGATACTGCAAAAAAATTAAACTTCACCGTTTTAGGCTACCGACCTATTACCACCAATAATACACCCATAGGACCAACTGCTCAATCGACAGAACCAATCATTGAACAGTTATTTATTAAACCTGAATTTGACTTTAAAGAAGACATAGAATTAGAACGTAAATTATATGTATTACGTGCACATACAGTACGTGAAATAAATTATTTATTGGGCGGAAAAGATCATTTCTATTATACCAATCTTTCATGTCACACGGTAATTTACAAAGGACAATTAACTACATTTCAGGTTAGACAATATTATCCCGAATTAAGTGATAAAAGCGTTGAATCAGCTTTAGCTATTGTACACTCTCGTTTTTCTACTAATACATTTCCACGCTGGCGACTAGCACAACCCTTTCGTTACATTGCGCACAATGGGGAAATCAACACCTTGCAAGGAAATTTAAATTGGATGCGTACACGTGAGCATTTATTAGAATGTGATGTGTTTACGAATGAAGAAATAGATCTATTCATGCCCATTTGCTATCGCGACCAATCAGATTCCGCATCCTTAGACAATGTCATTGAACTATTATATCTAGCAGGACGTTCGTTACCTCATGCTATCATGATGCTCATTCCGGAAGCATGGCAAGATAACGACCAAATGGAAGATTGGAAAAAAGCATTTTATGAATACCATGATTGTCTAATGGAACCATGGGATGGTCCAGCTTCAATCTGCTTCACGGATGGAAAAATAATTGGTGCTACATTAGATAGAAATGGACTAAGACCATCACGTTTTGTGGTATATAATGATGGACGTGTTGTTATGTCTTCTGAAGCAGGTGCATTGCCAACAGAAGAAGAAAAAGTACTTCAAAAAGGAAGATTACAACCCGGAAAAATGTTCATCATCAATATGGAAGAAGGACGCATTATTTCTGATGATGAATTAAAAAAGAAAATATGCACCGAACACCCATATAGAGAATGGTTAAATAAACATAAAATCACATTCTCTGATTTACCTAAATCCACCATTAAGGAAGAATTACTTTCTAATGATGAATTATTACGCCAACAATTAGCATTTGGATATACTTCTGAAGACATCAAAACAATAATTACACCCATGGCAGAAACAGCCAATGAGCCAATAGGCTCAATGGGAACCGATACACCATTAGCTGTTTTGTCAGATCAATCACAAAATTTATCCAATTACTTCAAACAATTATTTGCTCAAGTAACCAATCCTCCAATTGACCCAATTCGTGAACGCATGGTCATGAGTACATTTGCAACATTAGGTGGAGCTAGTAGTATATTAACAACCACTGAAAATCATTGCAAACAAATTTCAGTAAAACAACCTATTCTCTCAAATGTTGATATTGCCAAATTAAGATATATCAATCATCCTGATTTTAAAGTAATCACTATCCAAACTTTATTTAATGCAAATGGAAAAAAAGGTGCACTAGAAAGAGGAATTGATAGAATTTGTAAAGAAGCAGAAATAGCAGTTGCCAATGGAAATAATATTATTATCATTTCTGACAAAGGAGTAAATAAAGATTTTGCACCAATTCCATCTTTATTAGCAACAGGTGCTATTCACCATCATTTAGTACGCACTAAAACACGTATCGACTGTTCAATAATTGTTGAAAGTGGTGACATTCGTGAAGTACATCAAATTGCTACACATATTGGTTATGGTGCAACTGCCATTAATCCATATTTAGCATTCCAAACAATATATGACTTAAATAAAGATAAGCTAAAACACTTAGGAAAATCCAATGATAAATTAGTTGAAAATTTTACCAAAGCTGCCAGTAAGGGTTTATTAAAAGTATTCTCTAAAATGGGAATCTCCACACATCAATCTTACCATGGATCACAAATTTTTGAGATTGTTGGCTTAGGTAAAAATGTAGTTGATAAATGTTTTGCAGGTTCCATTTCACGTTTAGATGGAATTGGATTTGATGAAATCGCTCAAGAAGTATTAATTAGACATATATTAGCATTTCCGGAATCGGAATACAATACGCAACGATTAGAAGTTGGAGGACAATACCAATGGAAACGACGTGGAGAAACGCACATGTTTAATCCAGATACGATTCATTTATTACAACATTCTACAAAGAAAAATGATTATAACATCTATAAACAATATGCCGAAAAAATTAATAATCAAGCTCAAAAAGCTATTACCTTACGAGGTTTATTAGAATTTGATTTTTCAAATGTAACACCAATTAACATTGATGAAGTTGAACCTGCAGAAAATATATTAAAACGATTTGCAACTGGAGCAATGTCTTTCGGATCTATTTCACATGAGGCACATTCAACTTTGGCTATTGCCATGAATAGAATAGGTGGAAAATCCAATTCGGGAGAAGGTGGTGAAGATGAATTACGTTTTGAGAAAAAAGAAAATGGCGATTGGGAACGATCCGCTATAAAACAAGTAGCATCCGGTCGATTTGGTGTAACTTCATATTATTTAGCCAATGCCGATGAATTACAAATAAAATTAGCTCAAGGAGCAAAACCTGGCGAAGGCGGACAATTACCAGGACACAAAGTAGATGAATGGATTGGACGTGTACGTCATTCTACTCCAGGTGTTGGATTAATATCACCTCCACCTCATCATGATATTTACTCAATCGAAGATTTAGCTCAATTAATTTTTGATTTAAAAAATGCAAATCCTAATGCTCGCATAAATACGAAATTGGTAGCAGAAGCCGGTGTTGGAACCGTAGCTGCCGGTGTTGCTAAAGCAAAATCGGATGTAATTCTTATTTCAGGTTATGATGGTGGAACAGGTGCATCTCCAATCTCATCAATCAAACACGCAGGTTTACCTTGGGAATTAGGATTAGCAGAAGCACATCAAACTTTGGTAAAAAATAATTTACGAAGCAGAGTAATTTTACAAACAGATGGCATGCTACGTACCGGAAAAGACATCGCGGTAGCTACTTTATTGGGTGCAGAAGAATGGGGAATTGCAACGGCCGCGTTGGTAGTAGAAGGTTGTATCATGATGCGTAAATGCCATTTAAATACTTGTCCTGTAGGTATCGCTACTCAAGATCCTATCTTGCGCTCACGTTTTACAGGCGACCCTCAACATGTCATTAACTTCTTCCATTTTATAGTGCAAGATTTAAGAGAAATAATGGCACAATTAGGTTTTAGAACAATAAACGAAATGGTCGGTCAAACACAAATCTTAAAACGCAGAAATAATATTGACCACTGGAAATATAAACACTTAGACTTATCTCCAATCATCTTTAAAGAAGCTGCAAAAGCAGAGGTTGGTTTATATAAACAAATGCGTCAGGCTCACCCAACCGATGATTCTATTCTAGACAAAAAATTAGTTGAATCGGCTAAATCCTCTCTGGAGAACATGTCAATAACAAACGCTCAATTTAATATTATCAATACAGACAGAACCGTTGGCGCATTATTGAGTTATGAAATTTCATCAAAATACAAAAAAGAAGGTTTGCCGGAAGATACGATTCAAATTAAATTCATAGGAAGCGCCGGACAAAGTTTTGGTGCATTTGGCGCTAATGGGATTAAATTTGAATTAGAAGGCGAAGCCAATGATTATTTTGGGAAAGGGCTTTCTGGCGGAAAATTAATCGTGTATCCATCACAACATGCCACCTTTAAACCAAGTGAAAATATCATTATTGGTAACGTGGCATTTTACGGAGCAACTAGTGGTGAATCTTACATAAATGGAATGGCAGGTGAACGTTTCTGTGTACGAAATTCTGGCGCAAAAACAGTGGTCGAAGGCGTGGGTGACCATGGATGCGAATACATGACTGGTGGATTAGCCATTATCTTAGGCAAAACCGGCAGAAACTTTGCTGCTGGAATGAGCGGTGGAATTGCGTATGTGTATGATACCGATAAAACATTTGCAAAAAATGTAAATATGGAAATGGTAGAATTTGAGCAATTAGAAAATGAAGATTTAGAAACGCTTAAATTCTATATCGAAAGACATTATAATTATACCAATAGCAACGTAGCAAAAAACATATTAGAAAATTGGGAGGAAACAATTCATTGCTTTGTAAAAGTAATGCCATCCGATTACAAAAATGTTTTAATGTCAAAAAAAGCAGATGCTGAAAGTATCAATGCTTAGCAAAAAAAAATTAATGTATTAAAATTGACAAAAAATAAATGGGAAAAATAACAGGATTTTTAGAGTTTACAAGAGAATTACCAAAATACAGAAGCGTAGAAGAGCGACTGAAAGATTATAAAGAAATTCCTACTGTATTCGCAGAAGAAAAAACAAATAATCAAGCCGCTCGATGCATGGATTGTGGTGTTCCTTTTTGTCATAATGGCTGTCCATTAGGAAATATAATTCCGGAATTTAATGATGCTGTATATAATAATGACTGGAAATTAGCAGCAGAGATATTATTGTCAACTAATAATTTCCCTGAATACACGGGTAGAATTTGCCCTGCACCTTGTGAAACGGCTTGTGTTTTAGGCATTAATCAACCACCAGTTGCTATAGAACATATTGAAAAAACAATTATTGAAAAAGCATTTGAATTAAATTTAATTCAACCGATAAAACCAAATCTTAGAAGTGGTAAAAACGTAGCCGTTGTTGGCTCAGGACCAGCAGGAATGGCCGCAGCCGCTCAATTAAACAAAGCTGGACATACCGTGACCGTCTTTGAACGTGCCGATAGAATTGGTGGACTATTACGGTATGGAATTCCCGATTTTAAATTAGAAAAAACAGTAATTGATCGTCGTATAAGTTTGATGAAGGAAGAAGGTATCATCTTCAAAACCAATACAAACGTAGGCATTGACATAAAAATAGAGGAATTAAGAAATAATTTTGATGCTATAATTTTGACTGGCGGTTCTACTGTTCCAAGAGATTTACCAATTAAAGGAAGAAACTTAAACGGTATTTATCCTGCAATGGAATTTTTATCTCAACAAAACAAGCGCGTTTCAGAAATTGCTACGGAAGTAGATCATCGTGGTGTAAAATATGAAAATGGCGACATATTGGCTACAGATAAAAATGTTTTAGTAATTGGTGGCGGCGATACTGGTTCTGACTGCGTAGGCACATCAAATCGTCATCAAGCCAAATCTATTACACAAATTGAATTGCTAGGAAAACCTCCTTTAGAAAGAGCTGAAAGTACTCCTTGGCCTAATTGGCCAATGATGTTACGCACCTCAAGTTCTCACGAAGAAGGTTGCGAACGACAATGGTCAATTTTAACCAAAGAATTTATTGGCAATGAAAAGGAGGAACTAATCGGTTTAAAAATTGTTGAAATTGAATGGAAAACTATTGATGGAAAAGCTCAAATGGTAGAAGTAGAAGGTTCTGAACGTGTATTGCCTTGCGAATTAGTATTATTAGCAATGGGATTTGTACATCCACAACATGATGGATTATTAAAAGAATTAAACGTAGAATTAGACGAGCGTGGAAACGTAAAAGCCAACAATTACAAAACAAACGTAGATAAAGTATTCACGGCAGGTGATATAAGAAGAGGGCAAAGTTTAGTAGTTTGGGCAATATCTGAAGGAAGAGAATGCGCCAGAGAAGTAGATACCTTTTTAATGGGCGAAAGCCAATTAGAAGCAAAAGACAAAGGTGTTTTACAAGTGAATTAACATAGTTTCATAAGCTATAAAACAAAAAAAATCTTATCTTAGCACATATATTATAACTGCTATTTTTGCGCTTGCTGTTTTGCATATAGTAGTATTCCCGAACCAATTGGTTCGGGAATTTTTATTTTAAAAACACCAATATCTTGATTCTTGTCAAAAATTTAATTTTTAACAAGCTTAGTATTGACAATTTGCAAAAAATAACTTAATATTGAAGTAACATAATTACCCTTTTATGAAAACCTTACTTAACATTGCAATACTATTGCTGTGTGTCACACAAAGTAGTTATTCTCAAAATATCAGTATTTCTGACTTTCTATCTCTTAGAATTAATAACAATATTGCTATCGAAACACTGTTAACTAAACAAGATTTTAGTTTATACGATGAGTTTGAATTAGGAAATGGAAGAACACACATCACTTACCAAAGTAACCATCCGAATACTTCCGATTTGCAATGGATAGATTTTGTCTACGAAGCAAATGGTCAATGGAATAATCGAGTATCATTTCAAACACAAGAAATTGAACAAGTAAAAAATTACCTTACTGAATTAAAAAAATTAGGATTTTATTTCAACAATAAAAAAATTGTAGATAGACAAATTTTTGAAGTTTATACCAATGGCATCAATACGGTGGAATTAATTACATCACAAAGTAAAAATGCCTACCAGTATGATAATACAATGTATTTTAATTTCGCAATTTATAATGCATCTGAATATAGTTATTCATTTGCTAATGAAAATAAAAAATACAGTGTGCCTCAGGTTGAAATAACAGATTTATATGCCAGCTTAGTAAATTTACCTATCGGGAAATAATTGCTACGATTAGAAAGTTAAGTACTATAAAAAGTAGCTTCATTTTGGTATAATTAATTTTATCTTTACCTACCTTTTAGCAATAAATCTGCTACAGCATGATAAAGAATATATCTCTCGAACTTCCACCAGAAGTAGCTTTTGATGAAATTACATTTCATCTTTATATTCAACAATATTTACAACTTAATAATGTACAATCTTTCCATGTCCAACTATTAAAACGAAGTATTGATGCACGTTCTCGCACAATAAAAGTAAATATTCAAGCAACTATTTATATAGATGAACTACCTCAGAATATATTTGAATTTAATCCCATTTATAAAAATGTTTCCCATGCACAACAGGTAATTATAGTAGGTGCTGGACCAGCTGGATTATTTGCTGCATTGAGATTAATTGAACTAGGCTTAAAACCAATTATTCTTGAAAGAGGAAAGGACGTTCAAGAACGCAGAAGAGATTTAGCAAATATCAATAAAAAAAACATAGTCAATGAAAACTCTAATTATTGCTTTGGTGAAGGTGGAGCTGGAACTTACAGTGACGGAAAACTATATACTCGTTCTAAAAAAAGAGGTGACATAAAACGCATACTCGAAATTATGGTGCAGCACGGTGCACCAGAAAATATATTATTTGAAGCACACCCACATATTGGCACCAATAAACTACCTAAACTTATTCAAGCCATCAGAAATACCATAATTAAATATGGTGGCGAAATTCATTTCAATACTAAAGTCATTGATTTTATCCATCAAAAAAATGAAACAAAAGGCGTTGTAAGTATTGCAACGGAAGACGTTACACAAAAAATAAAAGAGCATTTAGGAATTTCCGTTTTACTCGCCACCGGTCATTCTGCTCGTGATATTTTTAGTTTATTACAATCAAAAAATATTCAAATTGAAAATAAGCCGTTTGCTTTAGGAGTTCGAGTAGAACATCCACAACAATTCATTAATTCAATACAATACCATAACAATGCCTCTCATTTATTGCCGAGTGCAGCATATAATTTAGTCGCACAAATAGCACTAAAAACAGAGCAAAAAGCTATTTTTTCATTTTGTATGTGTCCAGGTGGCTTTATCGTTCCGGCAGCCACTTCGCAAAATGAAATAGTAGTCAATGGTATGTCACCATCAAAAAGAGATTCCCTTTATGCCAATTCTGGCATCGTTGTTGCAGTTGATGAAAATGATTGGAAACCTCATAAAGAATATGGCAATTTAGCTGCTCTAGAATTTCAGAAAAACATTGAACATCAAGCCTGGCAACAAGCAGGAAAAACACAAGCAGCACCCGCACAACGTTTATTGGATTTTGTGAAAGACAAAGCATCTTTCGAATTAAATGAAACATCCTACCAACCAGGATTAGTGGCAACTGACATGAACACATTATTTCCAGATAATATTGCTTATACACTCAAAGAAGGCTTTAAAATATTTGGAAATAAAATGAAAAATTATGTAAGTAATAACGCTCAAATTTTAGGCATTGAAAGCAGAACTTCCTCACCCGTTAAGATTCCAAGAGACAAAGAAACACTAGAACATATTACAATGAAACGGTTATTTCCATGTGCAGAAGGAGCTGGATATGCCGGTGGCATTATGAGTGCAGCTATAGATGGAGAACGATGTGCTGAAGCAATTGCCAAAAAATACGCTTAATTGTTAATTTTAAAAAATAATTATTAAAAACACTAAATTATTTGATATTTAGCAAATACCAATAAATGGTGAATCATTATATTAGCAAAATGAAAAAGCATTTTTTAATCTTGTTAATATCTGTAGTAATTTTTTCTTGTAAAAAGGAAAACGAAAGAACAAGTTACACTTATCAAGAAGATCCATCAATTATACAAGATCAATACGGAAGACAACTTATCTTTCATGGTTTAAATACTGCAAGTATATCAAAATCTGATTCATTAAGAAATCCTTGGATTATTGAAAGTGACGTAGAACGCGAAGCAACCGATTTTGGTTTTAATTTTGTTCGATATTTAATTTTTTGGGATGCCATTGAACCACAAAAAGACGTATTTGATCCTGTATATTTAGATAGAGTAGAAGAACGCGTAAACTGGTACACATCTCGTGGCATGTATGTTATGCTAGATATGCATCAAGATTTATATTCATTAGTTTTTGGTGGAGATGGTGCACCTGCATGGGCAATTCGAAGCAATGGCTCAGCTCCTATTAATTTACCTGGAGGAACACCATGGTGGCTTAAAAACATAGATCCAGCTGTTGTAAATAGTTGGATTAATTTCTGGTCATACACTGCGCATAAAGATTTACAAGATCATTATATTTTAGCATGGAAATATGTAATGGAACGATTTAAAAACAATCCTTATGTAATTGGCTACGATTTAATGAACGAACCATGGGGTGGAGATTTAGTAAAAGTATTTATCACCGGTGAATTTGAGAAACAACAATTGACAGCTTTTTACAATAAACTAATTCCCGCATTAAGAGCAGTTGAGTCAAATAAATATTTCTTCTTTGAGCCAACACCTGCACCTGTAACATTCGGTGCACCTTCTAAATTATCTAAAATTACAGATACGAGAAGTACCTCTAAGTTGGTTTATGCACCGCATTGCTATCCATTTGATACACACGAAGGAGTTGGATATACAGCAACAGCCAAACAACAATTGAAAGACTGGGAACGTGAACGTAAAAAAGATGTTCAACTACACAACAATGTTCCATTATTAGTGGGCGAATTTGGACTTTCTCCAAGCCAAGCAGGTTTTGATCAAAATTTAAAAGATTTTAATGCCATGGCAGATAGAAACCAATGGCATTGGGCCTATTGGAGTAATGACCAAGGCGGATGGAGTCCAATAAATGCCGACCGAACAGAAACACCTATTCTACAATATTTAATAAGAACCTATCCAAAGGCTACTGCCGGAAAAATCAAAACATTTGAATACAATCCAGATTCAAAAATATTTACGATGTCTTTTACTTCAAATTCATCTATCCCTGAACCTACTGAGATATTTATTCCAAATAGATTTTATCCAAGTGGATGGGATTTATCCGTAACTGGAACAACAAATTACACTCAAAATTTTGATGCAGTAAAACAAATATTAGATTTCAATACAACAGAAAATAATAAAGATATTACGATAACGATAACTCCAAAGTAAAAAGAGAATAGTTTTTTGTTAAAAAATAGTGAAAGAACAGAATATTATCGTTTAAATAAGTATAATATTTACGCATAATATTATTTTAGCGTTATAAAAATATTCGCTTTAATGATTTTTTCCTATTTCAAAAACTTTTATACCAATTGGTCTGAATCTTTACGTCAAAAGAATTTCAGGTTGCATTTTATTTTTACAGCACTTTCCTATTTTTTTTTATTTAAATATTGTCGAATTGTCATGACTATTTTAGAAAATAGAAAAGGCACTCAAATTGCAGATAAATTTTTAGCACTCATTCCACCAATTGATTTCTCCACGAGTATTTTTATTCTTACATACTCAGTGCTAACTATTTTTATTTTAGCCAACATTTCCAATCCCGAACGATTTTTAAAAGCCATGCAAGCCTATTGCTTATTAATGGCAATGCGAACTATTACTATTTATTTAGTTCCACTAGAACCTCCAGTCGGTTTAATCTTATTGAAAGATCCTGTTTCCAATTTCTTTATGAGTGGCCACCACGGAAGTTATATCGTAAAAGATTTATTTTTTTCTGGACATGTTTCCACTGCTATGCTCTTTTTCATTATCTCTGAAAATAGAAAAACAAAATACTTACTATTAGGATTATCATTTTCCATTGCAACATTGATTTTATTCCAGCATGTGCATTATTTAATTGATGTAATTGCCGCACCTTTCTTTTCTTTATTAGCATTCACTATCATCCGATTTGCACACAAAGAAATTCAGCTTCCAGCATTTTCAAGAAAATATTCCAACAATAATCGATAAGATTTACATTTTATAAATACTGTTTTTACACGGAAAATGTATCTTTATAGAATGTCATCTCCTCAATTTGATATTACATTCGACCAATTAGTAAAGAAAGAAAAATCTACTTCAAAATCTATTCCTTTCTCTCATCAAAAATATGTGGCTGGTATCACCCCTTTTTTGCGTGGTCCATATTCATCCATGTACGTCAATCAACCTTGGACGATACGACAATATGCAGGATTTTCTACTGCTGAAGCATCAAATGCTTTTTACAAACGTAACTTAGCACAAGGTCAAAAAGGATTATCTGTTGCTTTCGACTTAGCGACACATCGAGGCTATGATTCTGACCATGAACGCGTATTCGGCGATGTAGGCAAAGCTGGAGTTGCTATTGATTCTGTAGAAGACATGAAAATATTATTTAATGAAATTCCTTTAGATAAAATTTCCGTCTCAATGACTATGAATGGCGCAGTATTGCCTATTCTTGCATTTTATATCGTGGCAGCGGAAGAACAAGGTGTTGACAAAAAATTGTTAAGCGGAACCATTCAAAATGATATTCTAAAAGAATTTATGGTGCGCAATACGTATATCTATCCACCTCAATCATCCATGAAAGTCATCTCGGATATTTTTGAATATACGAGTCAATTTATGCCTAAATTTAATTCTATTTCTATCAGTGGTTATCACATGCAAGAAGCCGGTGCAACACCTGAAATTGAATTAGCATACACTTTAGCCGACGGATTAGAATACATCCGAACGGGCATTAATGCCGGTTTAAAAATTGATGATTTTGCACCTCGTCTATCATTCTTCTGGGCAATAGGCATGCAACATTTTAAAGAGATTGCAAAAATGCGTGCGGCACGTTTGTTATGGACAAAAATCGTTTCTCAATTTAATCCCATTTCAGAAAAAAGTTTAGCCTTGAGAACGCATTGCCAAACTAGTGGTTGGAGTTTAACAGAACAAGATGCATTTAACAATGTAACACGAACCTGCATCGAAGCCTTAGCCGCTGTTTTAGGTGGAACACAATCTTTACATACCAATGCCTTAGATGAGGCTATTGCTTTACCTACCGATTTCTCTGCAAAAATTGCACGCGACACGCAACTATATCTACAAAAAGAAACAGAAATTTGTCGCACTGTAGATCCTTGGGCTGGCTCTGAATATGTGGAGCAATTAACCGATGAATTAGCACGAAAAGCATGGATATTAATCGAAGAAGTAGAAAGTTATGGCGGCATGACAAAAGCCATTGAAGCCGGAATTCCAAAAATGAGAATTGAAGAAGCCGCCGCTTTAAAACAAGCTAGAATTGACAACGGAACAGATGCCATTATTGGTGTTAATTTATACACGACTGATGACGAGCAAGAAATTGAAATATTAGACATTGATAATGCCGAAGTGCGCGACAAACAAATTGCTCGACTTAAATCGATTAAAGAAAAACGCGACAATAATGCCGTACAACAATGTTTAGTTGACTTAACAGATGCCGCCAAAAATGGTACTGAAAACTTATTGGCTTTAACCATTAAAGCCGCACGACAAAGAGCCACTTTGGGTGAAATTTCATCGGCAATGGAATCAATCTTTGGAAGATATAAAGCCAATATAAAAAGTATTTCAGGTATCTACTCATCCGAAATTAAAATGAATGAAGATTTTATTTTAGCCAGAACTTTATCTGATCAATTTGCAGAACAAGATGGTCGTCGACCACGAATTTTAGTAGCCAAAATGGGACAAGATGGACATGATCGTGGCGCAAAAGTAATTGCAACTGCTTTTGCTGACATTGGCTTTGATGTTGATATTGGGCCACTCTTCCAAACACCCAAAGAAGCAGCCATGCAAGCAGCAGAAAATGACGTTCATGTTATAGGCGTTTCATCCTTAGCCGCTGGACACAAAACATTAATTCCTCAATTGATTGATGAATTAAAAAAAATAAATCGAAGCGATATTATGGTAGTGTGTGGTGGTGTTATTCCTAAACAAGATTATGAATTCTTATTTCAAACTGGCGTATCCTTTGTATTTGGGCCAGGAACGGTCATAGCAAAATCCGCAATTGATATTTTAAAAAAATTAAGTAAAAACAATACGAATATTTAATTTTTATGCATAAGAAATTGATTTTAGAATGAAAATCAAATTAACTACTATTTTTTCGTTATTTTGCATTCAGATTTTTGGTGAATGAAAAAACAAACTCAATTTCTATTCTTGTTTTTTATGTTGACTTCCCTTGTGTCATTTGCGCAAGCAGATAAATACAAAGACATAATAAAACCAGAAGGCATAAAAAATAAAAAATATTTAGTTACTCTTTCAGGCATTGCAGATGTGGAGTTATTTAAACCTATAAACATTAATTTAGGTATGTCTGCAAGTGGAAGTATTCGTTTATTATACAAACCTAAATTAAATAAGAGTAAAAGTGTTTACAATCCACAAGTTATAGAGCGAGAAATTTACTTAAAACCTACTTTTGGCTTTGTATATCGAAAACGTTTTAATACATCGCTCTATTTTATTCCTGAAATTGCCTATCGACATACTTTATCAAAAGGTTTTTTTGTAGAAATAAACTTTGATGCCGGTTATTTATATACCAAACTCAATGCACCTACTTATGAACAACAACATGATGGTACTTTCAAAAAAGTAAACTTTGGCTTTCACAATGTTTTATTGGGTGGAAAATTTTCAACCGGTTATGATTTTTCAAAAAAATTAAAAACACCTATTGCTTTAAATTTCGGCACCGGAATTTATTTTAGATATCCAAGTAATCAACATTGGGTACGACACGTTTACGTAGAAGCAGGCATTTCGTATGTATTTAGAAAAGAAAAAGAATAACATGAACATTCGATTCTATAAAATAATATTTTGTTTAATTATACTTTTAGGGATAATGAGTTGCACACGCGACCCAAAGCCTGCGGACGACCAATTGGATAATTATTATTTTGTAAAAGTAGATGATGTTGCTTTGCCCGTGCGTGTGTGTGGCAATATCAATTCAGACATTGCCATTGTTTTTATTCATGGTGGACCTGGCGGAACGGCACAAGGCGAACGTGCCAATGTGTATTGGAAAGAAATGGAAAAATATTACAAAGTAATCTACTATGATCAACGTGGCTCCGGAATTACACAAGGCAACGCAAAGCCCGAAGACATGAGTATCGAACAATTTAGCGAAGATCTTGATGTTGTTGTAAATTTCACTAAACAAATTGCCAAAGCAAGTAAAGTATTTATACATGGTGCCAGTTGGGGTGGCGGTTTAGCTTCTTACTATTTATTAGATACTGCACATCAAAACAAATTGAACGGTGCCATTATCGAATGTCCAGCGTATGATATTGTGAATGGCACACAACTTTCTATACAATGGCTTACGCACAAAGCAGACTCATTGATTGCACTAGGAAAAGATGTTGCCTATTGGAATAATTGCAAACAATTTTATGCATTACATGTTACGCCATCTGCAGCAGATTTTAAACAACATCAATCCTATTTAAATCAAGTAAATGGTATCGTTTCAAATGTGTTAAACATACAAGTACAAGGAATCAGCACACCAAAATATGAACTCGCATTAATGTTCAACAATGCTGAATTTGCACCTAAAACCTTAACCTATCAAGGTCAATCTATTTTTTCACACTTAGATTTAACGAATCAATTAAACCAAATAAAACTACCTTTATTATTAGTTTGGGGTGAACTAGATGGCATTTTACCAAAAAATAATTTAGCTCAAAAATACTTGACAAATGTAGGTTCAAGCGATGTTACATACGATGCTAATAAATATTTACTTTCTGCCCATTTACCACATTTTGAAGAATGGCAACAATTTAATTTAGATGCCAAAACGTTTATTGAAGCACATAAATAAACGACTTTTCTAGTTTTGGTATAAATATTGCAATTTTATTTTTTAATAGCATAATAAATCATGAAAAGATATACTACCTATTTTATTGTATGTACTATTTCCATTTTTGGACTGACATCTTGCTCTGTAAATCCAGTGACAGGAAAAAAACAATTAAGCTTCATGTCAGAATCACAAGAAATTTCTATCGGCAAAGAAAGTGATCCTGCTGTAATTGCTCAATTTGGAGTGTATCCAGATTCCAACATGCAACGATTCATTAAAGAAAAAGGAAATTTAATGGTTGCACAGTCACATCGACCTAGTTTACCTTTTGAGTTTCGAATTTTAGATTCTGATGTCATCAATGCATTCGCAGTTCCGGGCGGTTATGTCTATTTCACAAGAGGTATTATGGCTCACTTTAACGATGAAGCACAATTTGCTGGTGTTTTAGGTCATGAGATTGGACATATTACTGCACGTCATTCTTCCCAACAATATACGAAACAGATGCTCACTCAAATAGCATTTATGGGCGGTATGCTATTGTCGGAAAAATTTAGAAACATGTCTGAACAAGCCATGCAAGGCATGCAATTATTATTTTTGAAATTTTCTAGAGATGACGAAACAGAATCCGATGTATTAGGCGTAAAATATGCTTCAGCCATTGGCTACGACGCTAAAGAAATGGCAGATTTTTTTCAAACCTTACAACGAGTTACACAAAAAGATGGTGCTCGTATTCCTGAGTTTTTATCTACACATCCGGATCCTGGAAACAGATATAATACGGTTAAAAAATTAGCTACTGAATATCAAGCCACCAATAACTTAAGCAATTTAAAAATAAACAGAGATAGTTATTTACGTATGATTGATGGCATTGTGTATGGCGAAGATCCACGTCAAGGGTATTTAGATAAAAATAATTATGTTTTCTATCAGCCAGAAATGAAATTTGAATATCCAATTCCACATCAATGGCAATATCAAAATTCACCGCAAGCCGTACAAGCAGCTAATAAAGAAGGTACTGCAGCCATCATTCTAACGCTTTCTCAAAAGAAAGATTTTTCGACAGCAGCAACAGAAATATTAGAATCCTATAAAGTAAAAAATATCAACAATCCATTTCAAACAAAAATAAATGGCATTAATGCATATACTTTTGAAGCGGAAGAAATAACTCAAAATGACCCATCACAACCACAAATGACCGAACAAGAGAAAACGCAAGCAGCTGCTGAAAAATTAAAAATACTCTTTACACTTTATCAATACAATGGCGCTATTTATGTTTTACAAGGCATGTGTGCAAAGAAAGATTTTACAGCTCAAAAAAACAATTTTATGTATGCCATGAATGGCTTCAAAGCACTCACCGATCCTAAACGCATTAATGTAGTTCCGGAAAGAATAAAAGTTGTTACCATTGCAAATGATATGACATTAAAAGATGTGATGATTGCCAACAAAATTGCCTCTGACAGACACGAAGAAGTAGCCATTTTAAATGGTATGCAACAAAATACCATTGTAAAAAAAGGCATGTTAGTAAAAATGATAGAAAAGCGTTTGTAGTAAAAACAAGCATTTTTATTTGTTGCATGCATGTTCATTAGAGTATAAACTATTTCGTCGCTCACTACAAAAAATGTTGCAATGTTGTATTGAGAATAAATTATATTTTCTTCCGTTTTATTCTATTAATTTTGCACTATTATGGCACACAACACGCTACAAGATTGCATCGATGATTTAGAAAAAAATGGTCAACTTATCCGCATTAAAGAAGAAGTAGATCCTTACTTAGAAATGGCTGCTATTCATTTGCGCATCCATGAAGCGAAAGGAAAAGCCATCTTGTTTGAAAAAATAAAAGGCACTAATTATCAAGCAGTATCTAATTTATTTGGCACTACGCAAAGAAGCCATTTTATTTTTAGAGATACCATTGATAATGTAAAAAAAATGATTGCATTAAAGACCAATCCGATGCAAGCATTAAAACATCCTTTACAATATTTACGTGTAGCATTTGCCGCCATAAAAGCCATACCAAAAAAAGTTTCATCACATGCATTTGAAAAAATAAAAATTTCCGATTTGCCACTCATTCAATGTTGGGAAAAAGATGGCGGTGCGTTTGTCACCTTACCAATAGTCTATTCAGAAGATGCCGACCAACCTGGCGTGATGCAATCCAATTTAGGTATGTATCGCATTCAACTTAGTGGGAATGATTATATCCAAGATAAAGAAATAGGCTTGCATTATCAATTACATCGTGGAATTGGTGTGCATCAAACTAAGTGGAATGCTTTAGGCAAACCCATGAAAGTATCTGTATTTATTGGAGGTCCGCCGTCGCACAGCTTTGCAGCTGTCATGCCATTACCCGAAGGTTTATCAGAATTGACTTTCGCCGGCGCTTTAGGTGGAAGACGATTTAGATATATGTACGATGAAGATGGCTTTTGTTTAAGCACAGATGCCGATTTTGTCATTACCGGCGAAGTGTATCCCAATGAAAACAAACCCGAAGGTCCTTTTGGCGATCATTTAGGTTACTATTCTTTAAAACACGATTTCCCTTTGATGCGTGTAAAAAATGTGTATGCCAAGAAAAATGCTATTTGGAGTTTTACGGTTGTTGGTCGTCCTCCACAAGAAGATACTGCCTTTGGCAACATGATTCATGAAATGACAGGTGCAGCCATTAGTAAAGAAATTCCGGGTGTACACGAAGTACATGCCGTAGATGCTGCTGGTGTACATCCATTGTTATTGGCAATTGGTAGCGAACGTTATACGCCATATTTAAAAGAAAAAAGACCACAAGAATTATTGACCATTGCTAATCATATTTTAGGAACCGGTCAACTTTCTTTAGCAAAATATTTGTTCATCGCCAATAAAAGTGATAATGAAAAATTATCTACTCATCATGAACAAGAATTCTTTCATCATATTTTAGAGCGCATTGATTTATCGCGTGACATACATTTCCAAACTAAAACATCTATCGATACATTAGATTATAGTGGCGATGGATTAAACACCGGAAGCAAAGTAATTATTGCTGCTTGTGGCGATAAGCAAAGAGATTTATTAGAACAATTACCCATTGATTTTTCACTGCCATCCACATTTAAAAATCCTAGAATAGTAACTAAAGGCATTTTAGCGGTGGAAATAAATGCGGAGAATAAAAATGCTATCAACGAAAATATCAAATCAATAATCCAAGAGTTGTGGACAATGAACCGTGAACAGTGGACGAACTTACCATTAATCGTTTTATGTGATGATGCTGATTTTATAGCCAAAGATTTTAATAATTTTCTTTGGATTACTTTTACGCGCAGCAATCCATCACACGATATTTATGGCATCAATGAGCGATTTGAAAACAAACATTGGTGTTGCGATACATTAATCATAGATGCGCGTATCAAACTACATCATGCGCCAGTTTTAGAAAAAAATAGCATGGTAGAAAAACGTGTAGATGAAATTTTAAGTAGGCTATCTTAATCTCATTTTATTTTGATTAATTTTTGGCTTACCACATCATCATTTTGTTTAATAGAAATTACATATTCACCACTTGGTAAATCTTGCAAATGTTGAATTTCAATTTTATTATTTCCCATATTGCTTTTGCCATTCCATAAAGTTTCCACCATTAATTGTCCAATTAAATTTTGAATGGTAATGGATGTTGGTTTCATTTCTTTGGCATCAAATTCTACCACAATAGCATTGCTAAATGGATTGGGATATACTTTTAGTTCTTGAATATTCGAATTATGTTTTATTCCAGATAGCACGATGGAATCTTGTTTAATGATTCTAAATTTATCAAACACATCGCCATTGTCTTTGTAAAAAATTCCAGTAATTTGCTGATTGTCGATTTCTAAAATCATACTTCCCACTGCATCATTTCCCATATATTTTTTATGCATCACTGGATGCATTTTTCCATTTTCATCATCCGATTTGCTGCTGTTTCCAACCACACCATAAACAGTACCTTTGTTTTTATTTGGGCCATAAGTATATTTAATGTAGGTTCTATTGCTATCTGGATTTCCAGAAGAACTATCGACCATCATGGTTGCTTTATTGAAGGAAGAGGATGCGCCATAATGTTTGTTGATTAAATAGGAACGTTCATATACATGACTGTGTCCGCATAAAATTAAATCGACACCATATTGTTCCAAAATGGGCACTACTCGTTCACGCATGCTTGCTGAAAAAACTTCCCAAAAATCGTCGGTATCATGTGTACCTTTGGAGTAAGGTGCTTGATGCCAATAGGCTACTTTAAATTTTTTATTAGAAGATTGTAAATCATTAATCAACCAATTTTTAAACGTAGTTCCAAATAAATCCCAAAGCACCAATACACGATACATTTCTGAATTGAGTGCTAAAAAATGGGTATTGCCATAATCATAAGAATAATAAGCTTCCATGCCTGAAGGAACGCCACCCATTTCAGCATTTTTAAATACATCAACTATATCATAATATGGACCACGATGTGTTTGTGGTTCATCGGCACCATTTACACTATTATAATCATGGTTTCCCGGAATGGGATAAAATGGTAGAAACCTAAAAATGGAATCATAACCATACACCTTATCAAAAACTTTTGTTTGATATTCATAATCGGTTCCGTTGGTGTAGGCATTGTCGCCCATCCAAAGCCATGCATTAACTTCATTCGATTGTATGTAATTTTGAAACCATTTACGCACTTTTATTTGATTGGTATTTCCACTGCCAAAATCGCCGGTTACCCAAAAACGGAAAGGTGTAGTATCGCCCGGATTGATAGCCGTTTTAAAATGATGATGCGCGTCATTTCCTGCCAGCACAACGGTATCAAATCCTACACAATAATAGTATGTTGAATTTGAATTTAATCCTGAAATTTGTACTGTGTGGTTTTTAGTCAAAACAGTGTCCACAATAGTATTTATTAATGAGGTAGGCGAATGACCATATTTTACTTTACCTATAGTAGAATCGCTGGTACGCCACATAATTTTCACACTTTTGTTCGTCATACTTTGTAAATATGGACCACGCACTAATGTTTGTGCGTGACAAAATTGTATTAAAATAAATAGGATTAAAAATGGGAATAAATACTTCTTCATACCGAAAGGTTTGTATAAAGATAGTAAAATCTAATAAAAATATTCTTGAAAAATGGGTGTATTATTTTTGTTTTTTATCGATCAATATGCCGATATCAGATATGCCGTTAAGTGGATCTTTGCGCATGAGTTGGATAATAGAAATTTGATATTTACCTTTTTTATACAAAGGTAAATTCGTTTTTAATGGAACTGTTTGCGTGCAGATACTGCCTGAGTTTTTACCAAAAGGTTTTCCATCGTTTTTAAACAAAGGAATTTCATATCGAAAGGAAGTATCGATTCCATTTCCTATTACCAATACCTTCAACCATAAATTACTGAATTCAAAATCGTTAGAATGGCGTACACTTATCGCATATTCATAGTTGGAATTTTCATCTTCGATAACAAAAGGAAATTGAACCGTGTCTGTAGATTTCCATGCATTATTATCTACCGAATGATATTGATTATATATATGTTTTTGGTTACATGCGGTTAATACCACAAAACTGATAATAAAAGATGAAATTAAATTTTTCATTTGGTAAAATTATTATACATTACTGAACAATCATAATATTATTCAATCATTTTCAAAAATGTTTCTTCATCAATAATATTTATGCTTGGAATTTTTTGCGCTTTGGCTAATTTTCCACCTGCTTTTTCACCTGCAATTAAATAATTTAAATTAGAGCTTACAGCACTTAAATTTTTACCTCCATTTTTTTCAATCATCAGCTTAATGTCATCTCTAGAATAACGAGGAAATGTGCCTGTACATAAGAATGTTTTTCCGTTTAATGTATTGGAGTTTAATTGAATTTCTTTTTGTGCAATATTGACACCTAATTCTTCTAAATTTTCAATTAATGCTATACTTTCTTTGTCGGAAAAATATTGGAATAAGGATTGAGCAACTTTAGGTCCAACATCTTCTAACTCTAAAAATTGTGCTTCATTCCAAAGTTGAAAATCGGTGAGTTTGTTTACTTTCTTAGCCAACATTTTTGCAGTAGTATTTCCTACATGTCGAATACTCAAACCTACAATCAAACGATGTAATTCATTTTGTTTTGACGCTTCAATTCCATCTTTTAAATTTTGAATCGATTTATCTTTCCAACCTTCTAATTGTCGAACTTTATCATAGTCTATTTCATAAATTGAATGGATATTATGAATTATTCCATGTCGTAAAAATGTACGCACATTTTCTTCACCAAACCCAAAAATATCCATTGCTTGTTTGGATACAAAATGTATCAAATGCTCTTCTAATTGCGCCGGACAATTCGTGTTGATGCAACGCCATACACTTTCATCCATTGGTTTAACTAACTGATGTTCACAAGAAGGACAATGTGTAGGAAATTTTATTTTAAGTTCATTTCCACTTCGTTTTTCCGGAATACTACCCACGATATATGGAATCACATCGCCGGCACGTTCAACAATCACCGTATCGTTCAACATAATATTTTTATCCAAAATAAAATCTTCATTATGCAAGGATATTGAAGCTATTTCAACACCCATTAATTGAACTGGTTCAATTTTAGCAACTGGCGTAATCGCACCAGTTCTGCCCACTTGAAAATCAACTTGCAGCAATACAGAAGTTGCTTGTTTGGCTTTAAATTTATAAGCTACTGCCCATTTTGGGTGATGAGATGTTTTACCAATTAGTTGTTGTTGATGGATGTCATTGACTTTTACCACCATTCCATCGATATCAAAATGATAGCTATCTCTTTTGGTTTCCCAAAGTTTACAAAATGCTTCTACTTCTAAAATGGAACTAAAAATGCCTTTTTCTTGAAATGGTGTTTTAAAACCCAACTGTGTTAATACTTCTAAATTATGATTATGTGTTTTAAAGATATTTGTAATGTCATTTCCTTGTTTATCTTCAGCATATCCAATTTGATAAATGGTCGCATCTAATTTACGTGCGGCCACTTCTGCACTGTCTTTTAATCGCAAACTACCTGCTGCGGTATTGCGCGCATTTTTATAGAGTTCTAATTCTTTTTTGTTATCAGCACGTAATATTTCATTTTGTTTTCTCCGTTCAATGTTTAACTTTTCCAGCATGACTAATTCCAATAAAACTTCGCCACGAACCTCAATTTTATGAATACCAAATTGGGAGAAATTGGCATTTAATGGAATGGATTTAATAGCTTTTGCGTTGGGTGTAATGTCATCACCTTCCAAGCCGTTGCCACGCGTGGCAGCACGAACTAAAATATCGTTTTCATATACTAATGCGATACTGCTACCATCAAATTTAGGCTCTGCAATGTAATGTACAATGGTATGTTGCGGCAATGCTTTTTTTACTTGTGTATTAAACTCTTCTAAATCAGAGATATTATATGAATTATTTAAGGACATCATTGGTACCAGATGCGTCACAGTAGAAAATTCTTTGTTTAAACCTTTGGCTACTCGTTGTGTGGGTGAATCAGCGGTAATTAAATTGGGATTCTCTTCTTCAATTTGTTTTAATTTTTTAAACAATCTATCATAATCAAAATCTGTTATTACTGAATTTGATTGCACATAATATAATTGGTCATGGAAATTAATAACGGCTTTTAAATCGTTGCTAAACCATTCAAGTTCGTTTTCAGGAATAAAATCATCGAGCTTACGCAACAAATTTTCTGTTTGAGCTATAGAAAGTTGATGTTGGTTTGAAAATAAATCCATGAAACAAAGATAGATGAAGGATTGAAATTATGAAAGAACAAATGTAGGCTCGAAGTTCGTTTTATTACAATAAACACTTCACTAAAATTATATCTTTAATTCATCAATTGATTTTGATAATAAAATATCTTTTTCAGTAATAGAATTGTCTGCGTCATGAGTTTGCAAGGAAAGTATAACTTTATTATATACATTGTAAATCTCCGGATGATGATTTTGTTTTTCGGCAAGCAGGGCAACTTGAGTGATAAACGAAAATGCTTCTATAAAATCTTTAAATACAAAACATTTTGTAAGTTTATTATCTTTTGTAATCCAACTCATACTCTATTTTATTTATCTTGTATAAAATTAATAAAAAAATGAATTGGAAACTTCGCTCCTTGCTTTGGTTCGTTAATAATGTTCAACCCATACGCTCCATAGAAAATAAAGAGATTGAAAACGAGCGAAAACGACTGGTGCGTGTTTCGGGTTTGGGTAAATTTTTATTCGATAAAAAAATACCTATTCGAGCTATTAAAAATTTCAAAATTGAAGGCATTCCGGTACGTCTTTACAATCAATCCGAACATGAAAACAAGAAAGTTATATTTTTTATTCATGGTGGTGGATTTGTTTTTTACAATATAGATTCGCATGATTATGTGTGCCGTCGATTATGTGACATGAATGACTGTGTGGTGATTTCCATTGATTACCGATTAGCTCCTGAGCATTCATTTCCGGCAGCACATGATGATGTGTTTCAGGTGATAGAATATGTTGCAAAAAATGCAGCTAAATTAGGCATTGATGCACAAAAAATAATCGTTGCCGGAGATAGTGCCGGTGGCAATATTGCAGCTTGTGCATCACATCATTTTAGAAATCATACACAATTAAAAATTGCCGCTCAAGTGTTAATCTATCCTTGGATAGACGGCAAATTACAATCCAATTCTATAGAGAAATATAGCCAAGGATACTTACTTACTAAAGAAGCCATGATTTGGTTTCAGCAACAATATATACCCAATGTAGAAGATCGTTTAAATCCGTTGGTATCGCCTATTTATCATAAAGAATTTAACCAATTAGCGCCGGCTTTTATTCTAACTGCTGAGTACGATCCACTAAAAGAGGATGGCATTGTGTATGCCGAAAAATTAAAGCAACATGGAAATGTGGTGCTCTATAAAGATTATCCTAAATTAATTCATGGCTTTTTTAATATTCCAAAAATTGCTACCGAAAGCATGCAAGCATATTATGATATACAAGCATTTTTGAAGAAAGTGGTATAAAGAGATTTATTATTGCTTGGTGGTACTTAATACCATTTTCAATTTTAGCTTAGCACCTAACGACATGACATCTACCAAATCTTGTACGGTTAAATTATCGGCAACACGCAATACCACTGTTGGGTCTGGATTGTTCGCCATCGCCGTAGTAAGTGCATTTTCTAAACCATCCAAAGGGATTTCGGTGGTATTGATATAATACCGTTTGTCTTCGGTAACAGAAAGTGTTACTGGTTGTTTTGCCAATTGCTCAGTAGTGTTGGCTTTAGGCAACATCAATTTTATAACATTGGGATTCGCAATGGTAGAAATAATCAAGAAAAACAACATTAAAAAGAACATAATATCATTCATGGATGCCATGGCATCTTCATCGTGAAACGGTCTTCTTCGTTTAATATTCATAATGAATGTTTATTGTTCTAAAAAAATTATTTTACTGGTTTTTGTATGCCTCTTACAAACTCAAAAATTTGTTTTTGTAATTTCATAGAATAATTATCAATGAGCGTTAAGAGAAAATGATAACCCATGAATGCAATAACACCAACTACCAAACCGGCTGCCGACGTAATCATTTTTTGATATAAACCTGCAGAAATAGTACCAATAGAAATATCAGCAGTTTGAGATATTTTAAAGAAAATTAAAATTACACCTAAGATCGTTCCGATGAAACCTAAACGTGGCGCCACACCAGAAATAATACTAATCCAACTGGTGCGTTTTTCCATTTCATTTATTTCGATATTCGATTGAATTTCCAATGCTTTTTCGATATGGTCAATAGGTTTACCTAATTGAGAAATTCCGGCTTGTAATACATTTCCTAAAGCGGTTTTATCGGAAGTACATAATGCATCAGCTCCTTGTAAATTTCCGGAATACAATTTATCTAACACTTCACGCACTAAACTGTCGTTAATTTTAGAACGTTGGTTAAAAAACAACCATCTTTCTACAATAAAAAATATAGAAACGGCAAAAAGAAGGATAAGTGGAATCATAATTACACCACCTTTCATTAACAGTCCCATGACGGATAGTTCTTCAATTGGAGCTGGCGATGCCGGCATAATTGCGTTGCTTGTGTCAACGACTGCAGTAGTTACAGCTTGCAAAAATATTCCCATTAATTTTTATTTATTGGACAAAATTAAGATTTTAACTGTAACGTACAAATGGAATCTGCTATTGCATTGTGGATAACCTTTTTTTTTACTGATTTAACATTTTTTGACAAGCAGCGCCAACTAAATTCCATTTTCCTACTTAATGGATAGCGGTAAATAATTTTTTATATTTTTAAGTATATTCATACACTTATTTAATAATATATTTATATTTACATAGAAATATATTATTTATGAAATCCACTATCTTTGCTTTTTTGCTTGTCATTCAATTTACCGGTTTTGCACAACGATTACTCAATGAAGTTTGCATAGGCAATGAACAAGATGAGCAACACATATATACACATAGAAACAACGACTCAAGCATTAGTTATTTAATTAAAAAAGTTGACCTGAATGCTAATTATTCCAATCTTTATTCTCTTCGTCTCATTAAACTAAATGGCCAAAAAGAAGTAATAGTGAATAGATTGGTAGATTCTGTTTTTGGTTTTTTCTCAGAAAAAAGTATCTATTTTGAAGAGGATGGCAGTTTTATAATTCAATTTTCTCAACAAGATACCATTAATTATAATGAACAAATCAAAATCTGTAAATTGGATAAAAGTGGCCATTTTATTTGGATGTATGATTCGCTGATATTAAACAGTTTGGATTTTGTAGATGCCAATCTTGTTATCAATAAAGCGAATAATGGAGACTATCTAATCAATAATAAATATAGTTTTGGTAATATTTATAAGTTGCTATGTATTGAAAACAATGGAAATCATAAATGGTTAAAGGATATCGACTTAACCTATTTTGATGGTTCATTCAACACAAATAACTCAGCTACTATTATTCCAATGGCAAATAACAACTTTATCATTTATTACAATATTATGCATTTAAATTGGTCAGGTATAGATGGTTTAAGTAGAGTTATTTATTTGGTGGATGACACTGGAAATACCATTAAAAGTGATACGATTTATAAAAATACTAATTATTTAAATGCTCCTTTTTATGCACTTTTAGATTATAGCCATGTTAATTATTTTTTTGATATTAATCACACAATCGATAGCACAAACGATATTGTACGTGTTAAGTACAGTGGCATAGATTTATCAATTCTACAAGCGGACACACTTAAAAATAATATTGAAAAAGATGGTTTCTTTAACTACTATGACCCATCTTATGGCTATGCGAATTATGATTTAATCGATAAATTACCCATAACAGATACTACAAACTTTTTTATATTTCCTGACCAATCTGTTAATAATGATAGCTTAGTGTATTGCAAAACCATCAACAATCAATTACTATGGTCTTGTCCATATAATGATACAATAAAATTGGATGGAACAATAAAAAGGATTAATAATCATTCCATATTAATCAACAAAACACTCCTTAGAAACGGAGGAATCGTTTGGAGAAGCAATGTGGATTTAAGTGATACCATTTATTACAATGGAAACACATGCAGTATTGCCAGCAAAAGAATACAAAAGTTTGGAAATGATTATTATTATACTTCTTTATATACCTACAATATATTCAATGGTATCTATAAAATACAATTAATAGATATGAACACCGGATTAGTGAAAGAAAGCAGTGTAATAGAAATAAAATCTAATGCATTTAATTCAGAATATTTCGGCAATAGAAAATCGTATGTAATTGGTAATTCTAACTCCATTTGTCATTTTGGAAACAACGATACACATATTGCATATTACGAAAATAATGCAAATACCATAACCGGCATTGCATATATTGATTATAACAACAACAATGCGAAAGAAAATAATGAACCTTTATATCCTTACGGATACGTGACTACTGAAAGTAATAGCGATACGCAAACACAACATCTTAGTGGAACCTTACCATTTCTTTTTAATACAGATACCGGAAAATACACCACACGTTTAGCATTGTATAATAACTATTACAGCTCTACACCGGCAAACTTTATTAGCAATCATTCTACTTATCAAAATGCAGATACTATTCTTTTTGCATTACATCCAATTGGAAATAAAAATGATGTAAGTATTCAATTCATCAATAATTGGATGACGAGGTTAGGGCAAAATAATGCTTACACCATAAGTATTGAAAACAAAGGCACGACAACAGCCAATGGAAAATTAAAATTAAGAATGGATTCCAGGCTTAAAAATGTTACCACATCGCCTAATTATGCATACCAAAATGGCGATACTTTAGTATGGAATATTGGCAATTTATTACCTATTCAAAAAGGAGAATCCGTCATTTCATTTACCGCAGAAACACCTACTACTTTAAATGCCAATGATACTTTAAATTCAATAGCTTGGTACGAAAGTGATTCTATTGATATTACGCCTATTAATAACTTTACTGAATTAAAAGAAGTAGTTCGTACGTCTTATGATCCCAACGAAAAAGCCATCAGTTACGGTGAAACACTTTCAACTCAACAAATAAACAATGGAACATACATTTCCTACATCATTCATTTTCAAAACAAAGGAAACGATACCGCATTTAAAGTGATTGTATTAGATACCTTGAGCGAAAATGTAGATATTCATTCGCTCGAAATTGTCCATGCTTCGCATTCATATACGTTAGAAATAATTGGAAGAAAAATTTTAAAATTTACCTTTGAAAATATTAAGCTTTCTTCTGACACATTAAACATTAGCAGCACCGGATACATTGCTTATAAAATAAAACCAATATCCACTTTAGGTGCTGGAAGTTCTATTTATAATTCTGCGCACATTTACTTTGATTACAATGCACCTATCAAAACCAACACGGTACAAACAAAAATTCTTTTAGTATCAAATGTATATCATTCAAAAAATGCGAATGGGAAAATGAACATTTTTCCCAATCCAAACAATGGCAATTTTACTATAAAATTTGAAAGCAAAGGCCTTGCAGATGTACAATTACAACTCTTTGATGTAAGTGGCAAAATTATACTTTCAAAAAACATAGTACATCAACAAGAAACTATCCTAGAACTAAATGAAACTGATTTGGCAAAAGGAATTTATTGGATAAAATTATCCGATGGATCAGCTGAATACACTAGCTCTATTATAGTGCAATAGTATGTTACATTGAAAATAAACATTCGTAACCTTGTTGTAAACCAAACATACTTATGTTAGTTGTTACTTCCAATAAGTTTATTTGGAAGTAGATAAATGGATTTGGTTCATTCATTTAAAAAATATTTAGTTATTTTTATCTATCTAAACCATCCAAAACCGAATGCAAATCCGATACTATCTATTTTTAATTTTAAGTTTATTTTTTTGTGCGAATACATCTGCATTGAACCTAAAAAAAAATAAAAAAAATGAGCTTAAAACGAGCAGTCATAGATTTCCTCCACCATACATTATTGTTAAAGACACGAGTATAGTAAATAACACACTCGACATACATGATGATACTATTTTTACGACACAATATGAATTAAAGAAAGTAGCAATATCGAATGAATTAGTTCCAGATACGATTTGGCAAAACCCAAATGTCATTTCCATTCATTATGATACAATTAAACACTACGATTATACATCGAAGGATCCGGCATACACCTATACTGGAAAAATGAAATTAGCAAAACCATTTTCCTTTTTTAGAAATTCTGAAACATTAAACAAGCCTCGTGTTGGTTTAGTAACTGGTATGGTTGGAGGATTATATGCGGCTGCCAATGCGTGGTGGAGCGCCGCTTGGTATTCACAATCTGAGCGTGAAAAATTTCATTTATTTAATGATTGGGGCGAATGGAATCAGATGGATAAATTGGGTCATGCATACAGTTGTTATTTCGAATCAAAATGGCACTATGACTTGTATAAATGGGCTGGCGTGAAAGAGAAAAATGCCATTTGGATGGGAATGCTATTGGGCAATTTGTGGCAATTATCCATAGAAATAAATGATGGATTTCAAAAAAAATGGGGATTTTCTTGGGGCGATATCGTGATGAATGTAGGTGGAAGTTTACTGTTTGGAGTGCAACAATATTTATGGCACGATCAAAAAATAAATATGAAAATGTCCGTTTTCCCAGTAAATTACAACAAGTACAATGACCCAATGGTGAAAGCACGTGCTGAAAAACTATATGGCACCTCTTTTACTGAGACACTTTTAAAAGATTACAATGGCATTACTTTTTGGTGGAGTGTAAGTCCAGGCGCATTTATTAAAAATCCAAAATCAAAATTTCCAAAATGCTTACAGGTTTCCTTTGGCTATGGAACTTCAGGCATGCTAGGCGGTTACAAAAATATTTGGGATAAAAATAATCTAAGCAGTGATGATTTAGAAAATGTAGATCCAGCGGATATTGTAGATAGAAGCGATATTCAACGTATGCATCGTTTTTATTTTTCATTTGATATCGACTGGACAAAATTGCCGGTAAAAAAACATTGGGCAAAAGGCTTGATGAAAGTATTAAACATTATAAAACTTCCGGCTCCAGCCATCGAATTTAATAATAACAAAAACGGCAGTAAAGTGGCTTGGCATTGGCTAAAATTTTAAATTCATCGGCGAACATTGTGTAGATAATTTTGTTTTATAGTTACTTATTTTCTCAAAATTTAAAATTCAATTTTATGTTAAAACAACCATTAATTGCCATTTTTGAACGCGATTTAAACAAATTAATTGAAGAAATAAATGCCTATAATCAGGAGCAAAACTTATGGAAAACAGAAGCATCTATTACTAATTCTGCCGGAAATTTATGTCTGCATTTAATAGGAAATTTAAATCACTTTATTGGTGCAGTACTTGGAAATTCAGGTTATGTACGAGAACGTAATAAAGAATTTTCAGAGAAAAATGTTCCACGAGAAAAAATAATTGCCCATATTCACGAAGTCAATATGCTTGTAAAAAAAGTGCTGAGTGATGCTACTGAAGAAACATTAAGCGCACCATTTCCAGAAAAGAAACAAGGTCAAGATTATCCTACTAATTTCATTTTAATACATCTCTTAGCGCACTTAGAATATCATCTTGGGCAAATCAATTATCACCGACGTTTATTGGATAAATAAAAAAAACCGGCAGACGAAGATCGCCTGCCGATTTTAAAATATAATTCATTCAACTTTTATTTCGCAAAAAACTGAACGACGAAATACGTTATTGCTGCCAATAAGGCACTGATAGGAATGGTTAAAATCCATGCCCACAATAAATTAATGGTTACGCCCCAACGTACTGCACTTAATCTTTTTGTTGCTCCAACTCCAATAATAGCACCTGTTATGGTATGCGTAGTAGAAACCGGAATCCCCATTTGTTCTGTTAAAAATAAAGTAGTTGCACCTGCCGTTTCTGCACACACACCTTCTAACGGAGTTACTTTGGTTATTTTTGTACCCATTGTTTTTACAATCTTCCAGCCTCCACTTAAAGTACCTAAACTGATGGCCACATAGCACGATAACGGCACCCAATCCGGCATGGCTTTTAAGTCCACGATATTTCCATTTGCCATTAAAGCGGCAGCTATAATTCCCATTACTTTTTGGGCATCATTACCACCATGCCCCACGCTGAATGCCGCAGATGAGAGTAATTGCATTTTCTTAAAATTATTGGCTGTGCGTTGAGCACTTGGCTCTCTAATTATTTCTGTATAAACAAAGGAGCCAATCAAAATCAACAACATTATAATCAAACTATAACGAATTACTTTATTGTCACCTTTTTCAATTTCTTTTTTCAAATCTTTTTTAATGTCCACACGTACTACTTGGTCAAATTCTGCTATTTTACTAGGTTGTACGGGCACTTTGGCAAGCATTACCTGCACCAAGCTATCATATCCTAATGTTTTATGTTGCTTGATAATTGGCTTTAAAGAATCGATAGCTGCTTTGGCAATATAGTATGCTTGTTTGTGTTTATTATCTTTTTTAGATAAAACTTCTAGCTGTTTAACTTTATAAAATAGCTTGATATTATCTTCAATTCGAGAAGCCGTAACTGCTTCCATATCTGTATTGTTTACAATTTCATTAGCCACAAATTCGGATCCTTTGGCTTCATAAAATTTTACATATTTAAACGCATCGTGTGATTTTTTATAGGCATCTGCATATTTCTTTTCATTCTCAGATTTTTCTGCTACTTTATCTAAATTATCAATTGCTTTTTCATACGTCATTACCTTAAAAAACTTTTCTAAATTTTTGTCTATCTTTTTTTCTTGAAAATGGATAAAGGTAAACCAAATAATAATACACGTAAACAAGAGCACCGTACATTTCAGCCATGTGGTGCGTTGCATCATAATTAAAGTATAAAAAGTGGAAATAAACATTCCTATTATGGGCGCCAGGAAAATGAACATAATAATTTTCAGGACACTTGCACTGTCAATAATTAAATGCAATGGAATGATGCCTTTTTGCATAAACGCGTGCGTGACTGCCGCGCCGGCAAAGCCTCCAATTAAAGTATGCGAAGAAGATGATGGAATACCATACCACCACGTTAATAAGTTCCAAATTATAGCAGCAATTAAGCCTGAAAAAATAACAGGAAGCGTAATGAAATTTTCGTTTACGGTTTTTCCAATGGTATTCGCTACAGCATGATCTTTAAAAATTAAAAATGCAATGAAATTAAAAAATGCTGCCCACACAACAGCTTGGAAAGGCGTTAGCACTTTTGTGGAAACAATGGTAGCAATGGAGTTTGCTGCATCGTGAAAACCATTGATATAATCGAATACTAATGCTAGTATGATGATAATAATTACAAATTCCATTTGATTAATTTATTGTTGTTTGTTATTCGTAAAAAGATAAGTTGTACTTCAATAAGCGTTAAAATACAGGCTCATTTTTACGGTTTAAGAATATTTAATCACTATCGATTCAATGACGTTTGATACATCTTGGCATTTGTCGGAAATTAATTCTAATTCTTCGTACAAATCTTTCATCACAATAATGCGCACCGGATTATCTCTATTATTTCTAATTAATTCGCCCATTGCTTGGTTGTAAATTAAATCGACTTTAGATTCGTATCCATGCACTTTTATGCAAGCATCATTTACTTTGCTTAAATCTTTCATGTTGCGCAATTCGTAAATGGCAATTTTTAATTCTTTTACAGATTCGTTGTTTAATTCTGCAACTTTCAAAATATAATCGTTAAACTCATAGAAATCATAATTTTTCATTTTGTTTCCTACTTCATCAATATAATCGACCACATCATCCATGGCAGCTGCTAATGCTAAAATATCTTCTCTATCAAATGGCGTGATGAAATTTTTATTTAACTCCAAATAAATATTGTGCACAATATCATCGGCTTCATGCTCCAAACTACCAGTTTGTGCTAGCATTTCCATACGTTTTACGTCGGAAGTTTTCATGGCTTCTAAAAAGACTTCGCTAATTTTTACTGAGATATCAGCACATCTTTCAAATAAATTATGAAAAACTTTGTCTTTAGGTTGAAAAAATTTTAATAATGGAATAGACATAATGTTTATTTTTTATTGTTATGTATTATTTTTTTTAAATGATGATTTGGACTTGTAGCCGCCACAAGCCACTTTTTATTTTTGTTGATTTATTGTCTGAAAACGTATAATCCGTTTGGATTTTTAAATTATGTTCAAAAAAGTATTTTGTAAAGGCAAATGTATAATCATTAATTTTATCAATATTTCCTGTTTTGCCTGTAAATGAATGATTGTATCGGAACCCAATTTCATAGTGTTTTTTAAATGTATAGCCAATGGATGTAAATAAAGAATGCCCTTTTCGATACAAATTAAGTGTATCATTTTTTACAGTTCTGAAAATATAATCCGTATTAATATTCACACCTTTCCATTTAAAATTTAAATCCGCAAACACAGAATGAATATTTTGTTGCAACGAATCTGCAATGCTATTTCCTCCTAATTGTCCATTTTGAAAAATAGCTTTGTTATTAAAATCATACGCCACACCAATTGCCAATTTAGGTTGGTCAATTTGTTTAAAGTCAACATAGTTATAGCTATTAAAATCACCTAATGGCAACCATTCTATGCGTGTCATATAATCAAAATGCTGAAAGCTGGCATTGGTATAACTTCTACCTTCACCAGTAGCAACCGAAAACATGGGTTTTACCAGCATTTTTTTCCCAAAATGACCATGCACTTGAATACCAAAATCTTTGTCGGAGCGAAAGAGTGAACTGGTTGGACTTCTTTCTATAAATTGTTGATTTTGTGCAGATGTTAAAGACTCACGATTGCCGGGCAAATTTGCTTGACCTATTTGCAAGGATACATATTTTACCGGTGTATATCTAATGTATGCATCCGTTAGCACTCGACCTTTTACCACTTCACGTGGCTCAAATGCCAATTGCAAATAAAAGAGTAATTTCTGATGAAAAAAAGTGGCTCTAGTTCTTAATCTTAATCGTTGTATTTGCGCAGATACGATTGGTTTACTTTTTTTTATAAATGTTTTGTTTACTTCAATTCTATCTTGATTAACAAAACCTAAATAAAAAGACATCGAAGAATCCGCATCCGTAACGGTTAAGCCATTGCCTAATTTAAAAGCTATGTTGGGTTTATTACTCCATCCGTTTTTATAGGTGAAACATAGCACTACACTCAGAAATAAGAGTTTAATAGATGATGTGTTTATATCAAATGGAAAAACGTTTGAGATGAATACGAACATGTGTTTTAAAATTGGCTTTAAGTTAGATATTTTATCTTCTAAAAGCAATTCACATAACTCGATGTAAGTTGTGTATAGCGCAAAATTCATCCATGCAAAGTTCTATAAAATTGTGTGAGTTTCCACCATTCATCCTATTTTATAATTACGCACATATAGGCATAAAATTATCATTATTGATGTTAACATTTTGAAAATCAAATATATACATATTATTTTCTGTACATTTAAGCATGAATATTCATATAATATCAAAAATGTTCACTAAAAATTCACATAAATAAAATAAAAAATGCAAGAATATACAGGACTAAACCTGACTAAATTCAAATAAAAATCAATAGAAATCACGAAAAATATATTTCTATCTTTATTTCGTAAAAAAAACATGATGCAACGTCGGGTTATTTATTTATTCTTCTTATATGCTGTTTCATGTGCAGTGGCTATTGCGCAGCAAACAAACATTCAAGAATTTAATTTGAACAAAAACGAAGCAGGATCTACATATAAATTTTCATTTGTACACATTTCTGATATTCATATTGGAGAAGGTTTTAGCGACTATGGCACAACTGGTTATTATAATGATACTATGCCGACGATTGACACCAGCAAACCAGCCAAACGATTACAGTATGCCATTGAGTGGATCAATGCAAATGCTGTTGCTAAGAATATTAAATTCGTGGTAATATCAGGTGATTTAACCGGAAGTGCAGAAAAATCAGAATTTGAAAAATGCAAACAACTTTTAGATGAGTTGCAAGTGCCTTATGTGCCCATTATAGGCAATCATGATATTTGGTCCTATGTTCGCTACCAAGACGAAGCACCTTATGCCAATGCCGATTCCGTTTGGAATGAAGTTTTTGAAAGCACCTATCAATTTAACAGTTCATTTTTTACAAATTGGAACAATGGAACAAGATTACAAAGAACCTACAATCCAGAAACAGGCATTGAACATTATTTTCAAAATTTTTCGTTTGAATACGATGATTTTTTATTTTATGGGTTGGATTTTAATCCACGATACCATGTAAATAAAGCTGAACCAGGCATTGGACCCGAAGCTCAATTAATGGATTGGAATGGTGGCACTTTTCGTTGGTTAAAAAATGAATTGGCAATTAATCCAAATAAGAAAAATAAAAATGTACTTTTCATCTCACATCATCCAGCAACGGACAATCTTTTATTTATTCTTTCTGGATTTGTTTTTGATTTTGAAGAATTTGGAAAACTCATAAATATGCTAATGCCTTACAAACAAAACTTATCACTATGGCTTACTGGACATATTCATATTGATTATGATTATTGGCTTACCAATAGTGTGATGCAAGTGCGTGGCATGGCAGCAAATAAAGACAGCGATTCCGCTCATTTAGAAATTATTCATGTGTACGAAGTGCCTACTACGACTGACATAGAAACTAAAAAGCAAAAACAAACATTTACAATTTTTCCCAATCCAAGTAATGGAAAAATTATGATTTCAACTGCTGGTACGCCATTCAAAACGAGCTTAAATGTGTATGATATGGTAGGAAACAAAGTATATGCATCCAACATCCATCTTTCTACATCAAATGAAATAGACATTTCATTTTTACCAAAAGGTACTTATTTAATTCAATTTATCAATCAAGAAGATAGCAAAACCATTCCAATTACCATACAATAATTATTGCTTCAACCATTGCTCCATTGTTGCTTGTTCTACCAAAACACCATTAATTTTTTTCTCAACAATTCCATTATTTACAAAAAGAATAATGGGCAATTGAATTCCAGCAACCTGCATCCAATCATTTGGTCCTAAAAATAGATTATGTGGTATAGTTTGTATTTGTGTTTCATTTACAAAATCAGCTTCTAATTGCTTATTACCATTTAAGGCAACATATATTGGTAGGCTTGGATTTTTTTTATTTATTACATGTAACTTTTTTGCAGCTATACGACAATGCGAACAGGTTAAGCTTAAAAATGCGATAATGTGTTTCCCTTTATTCAAATCTATTTTTGGAGTTTCTTTTTGTTTGGAACTATACATTAATTCCAATGGCACTTTATAATTAACTGCTGATGTATCTATGGATGAATGTCGATTTGCATAAATAGGATTCACTAAAAAGCCGATTAGCATGCTTACAATGATCAATATTGGAAATAAATATTGTTTTAATTTTACAGACCAATATTCTCTTTCAAGTGCAAAATAAATCGTCCAACAAGAGATAAACAATATCCCATTTTTTATAATGCCTTGCAATGGATTCATTTTAAATATTTCGCCGAAGCAGCCACAATTTCCGGTGTTACCATCTTGTGCTATTTTCACCATTAAATAGCTGGTAAATACACTTAAAATAAACGTTGCAAATTTTATTGTAAATTTTTTTAATGATATTTGGAATACGAAAAGCATGCCGATAAAAAATTCCATTCCAATCAACAAACGCGCCCAAATGGGTGCCATTTTCCATGATACCCAACCAACATCCACTAATTGATATTCGAATGGTTCGATTGGAAATAATTTGGAGAAAGCAGAAATAATGAAAATGATTCCAATGGAAATACTTAATAAGATGGCAATCAGTTGTTTCATCATTTAATTATGAAAAGTTATCGCAAAAGCCGGAATGAGATGAATACTTTTTGCTATTTGCAAAATATCAATATTCTGAATCCAAATTTTCTTCATCCACTTGACCCCAATTTCCGGTATCACCTCCACTTATCAAGGTTTCATTTTCGGTCTCACATAAATCTTTCACCAATGAAGAATCTGATGGTCGGAAAAATTTAGCATTTTTATTTAATGCCAATTTAGGATCACTATATGCTTTTTGCATAAACATACCAAAAACTGGCATTGCTGCACGTCCACCTTGTCCGGTTCCGGTGTATAAAAATCGAATCATTGGGTCATCGCATCCTACCCAAACGCCACACAATAATTCCGGAGTATAACCAATAAACCAAGCATCTGTATTTTTATTGGTGGTACCTGTTTTACCTGCCATTTCTACTGGATAATTAAAGTACCCACGCAAGCCTGCTGCTGTGCCGCCTGGACCAACAGGACCTTTCATCACTTGACACATTTTATAGGCGATATTATCGTTAAATACTTCTTTCATTTTAGTAGCAAAATTTTGAACAACATTTCCATCTTTATCTTCAATTCTTAATATATATTGAGGTTTGGTGCAAATACCAGCACTTGGAAATACGCTATAGGCCGCCATCATTTCTTCCAGTGAAATATCGGAAGCTCCTAAACAAATTGGTGCGTAAGGTGGCAAATCGGAAGAGATAAACAATCGACGTGATAAGTCGATAATTGGATTCACTCCGAATTGCTTCGTAATATATGCTGCCATCTGGTTATTTGAGGTTTTTAATGCCTGAATTAAAGTTTGTGGACCACCACTTCCACCACGTGGTGCCCAATTGCCAATGCGAACTTGTCCTGGTGCAATCACCATGCATGGCGACCAGCCATTGTCCACGGCTAAGGCATACACAATAGGTTTGAAAGTAGAACCTACTTGACGTTTTGTATTAATATTACAATGGTCGTATTTAAAATACTCAAAATTAGGACCACCTACCCAAGCACGAACATAACCTGTGTAAGGTTCAACGGCCATTACACCTACCTGTAAAAATGATTTATAATATTTAACGGAATCGTAAGGCGTTAAAGTAGTATCTTTTAATCCACTGTATGTAAACACTTTCATACGATGTTTATCCGACTTAAAATTTTTAAGTATATCATCTTTACTTAAACCTTGCTCTTTTAAAGCATACCATCTATCGGTGTATTTACAAGCAGTTTCTAAAATTCGTTTTCCATCTTTAGTTTCCCATGGATTCCAACCGCTTTTAAATTGCGCATCCATATATTTTTGATAACGTGCTAAGTGCTGAGTAGCGGCTTCTTCTGCATATTTTTGCATGCGCGTATTAATAGTGGTATATATTTTTAGACCATCGGTATAAATATTATACTCAGTGCCATCGGTTTTTTTGTTTTCTTTAGCCCATTTTTTTAATTGTTCAGCAACAATCATTCTAAAATAAGGTGCTAAACCATCGTTGGCTGTTTCCGGATGGAAATTTAATTCGATTGGATTATCTTTTAATGTTTCAAATTGAGTATTAGTAATATCGCCGCGCTCCATTAATTTACGTAAAACGGTAGCACGACGTTCTAAAGTTCTTTGTCCAAATCTACGTGGATTGTAATACGATGGATTTTGCAACATACCTACAAACATGGCCGCTTCTTCTATGGAAAGTTCTTTAGGTTTTTTATTAAAATAAATGCGTGATGCACTTTCAATACCTACTGCATTGTTTACAAAATCAAATGTATTAAAATACATAGCGATAATTTCTTCTTTGGTATATCGTCTTTCCAACATAACGGAAATCACGTATTCTTTGGCTTTTTGCATAATACGTTGCACGATGTTTCGTGCTCTATTATGAAACATATTCTTTGCCAATTGCTGGGTGATGGTACTTCCACCACCACCTTTTCCAAGTTTTACCACTGCGCGTAATGTACCTAACAAATCAATTCCAGAATGGTCGTAAAAACGTTCATCTTCATTGGCCACTAATGCTTTCACCAAAAAAGGTGGCAAATCTTCGTAGGCAACATTACTTCTATTATCTACAAAATATTTTCCAATCAAAACGGAATCCGCGGAATAAACTTCAGTGGCTAAATTAGAGTTTGGATTTTCAATTTCTTCAAAGCTTGGCAATTTACCAAATGCACCTATTCTAACAAGTGTGAAGAATACGATTATACTTAGTATAAACATGCCGAATAGTTTCCATAAGTTAATAGGTTGTTTCAACCATGTGGTTATTCTATTCATTATTTTGGATAATTGGTATTAAAATAGCGTTCATAAATGTCAAAATCTGTCGCTTGTTTTATGAGCTTAAAATTTGACGAGGTAATAATATAATAACTGACTTTCTGTTCATTATACTTGCCAAAAATGGAAGTTGTATTGGCTGTCATTTTATCAAGATATTTTTTTGCTTCCGTAATTCCTTCAAATTTTTTGATTTGCATGATGGCAAACGATTCTAAAAAAATGGGATTCACTTTCAATTTAAAATCGTTAAAATGTTTCTTATTGAAGGTGTTTATTTGGTCTTTTACTTCTAATACTTTCATGTATTTATCTTTCAAACGAACCATTACCCAAAGTGTATTAGTATCTACTGTAAATTTAGCACTTAAAGTATCCAATGGCAATGTGTCTTTTTTAGCATGGATAGCGAATTGCGCTGTATCTTTTAATTTATTTTCAAATTGAATATAAGAAATCAAATATTCTTGTGCTTTTTGTTTAATAGCAACATCTTTTTCTTTTACAATGATATCAGACAATGCTCGTTTATAATTATCAAATTGCTTTAATTTACCAAATGAAACTGCTTCTAAAAAGTTAAACTGTGCCGTTTTTTTAGACGATGGATATTTGGTTTGTGCAATAAATTTATTTTTTATGACTTGATCATAATTCCCTGATAAAAAATCTTGATATGTGGAAGCATATAGCTTTTCATCCGCACTGATTAATGATTCGGCAGGAATATTTTGTTGTGATTTTTGAAGTACTTCGGCCACATCACTCAGTGGATAGTTTTCCAGAATATAATTTTTTTCTTTATCTGCTAAGCCGGAAAGATTTTTTTCTGAGTACATCAAATATTGATAATAATGTGCTTTAGCATCGTATTCACTGTTTGGAAAACGTTGTGTTAATTCATCAAATGCTTGTTTGGCTTTTGGTAAATTATTTAATTTATTTTTAAAAATTTCTCCTTTTACAAAAAACGCATCGGCAATTTTTTTATCCGATTTAATAAAATCTTCCGGTGTTTTTGGAATTTTTAGGGAATCGGTACTTTTTGTATTGGCGATTTTTGTTTTAGATTTCTGTTTATTACTTTGAGTCGTATCAGTACTTGTGTTTGAAATACTTGAATTTATTATGTCATCAAATGAAACTGATTTATCGCTTCTACGCCAATTTGGTTCTAACTTTCTATCACCCCAAATGCTAATAAAATCATTATATCCTTTGCTTTTTGCTTCAGGATTATAAAAATACCATAATCCATTGGATATGCCGGATTCTGGTACAAAATTGGAAGATGAAGAAGCATTTCCATTGCCGATATCCGAACTAAATCTTGATTTTTTCTTAGCTAATTTTTCTTTTTCTGCTTGAATTTTTGCAAGATATTTTTCCAAATCAGCAGGTTTCATTTTGCCTAATGTTTGCAAACTATCTTCTATTTGAATTATTTTCACATTCGCGGCTAATTCATTAAGTATTGTTTTTCTTTGCGTAATTTTGTCAATATCGGTAAATGTTTTAGGCAAATAAACAATGGCACTGTCATAAAAAATAGCAGCATCTGCATACGCTTCTTTATCAAAATAAATTTCACCTAATCTCAAAAATGATTTTCCTTTTTGTTCATCATCGGAAAATGATTTATGAATCGATTTATGAAAAAAAGCAATTGCACTTGCAGTGTCTTTTAAATGATAATGATAGTTCGCTAAAGTGTACAAAACTTCATCGGCATGTTCTTTATTTTTTCCCAGTTTGATTAGCTTGGTTAACATTTTTACCACATCTTCATCTGCCAAATCGGGATGATTGCTATAAATATTGGCTAATTGAATTTTGGAAAACAATAACATGTCTTCTGTTTTGGTATGCTTTCCAGCTTTCACAAAATAATCTACTGCATCAGCCGGTTGATTATTTTTTTGATACAACTGCGCTAAAAGATATTCGTAATAAGCTTTATCTTTTTTCTTTTTAAAATACAATAAAGCATTTTCTAATTCTTCAATCGCTGGCGAATAATCGTTTCTTCTAATGTTGTAATAAGCATCAATTAAATAAAAATCTCTACGTTGTGTTTTGGTCAATTTTCGCAATGCTTTTCCATAAGAAATCATACTTTTTGCATCCGCAAAATTATTCATTTCAATTAATGATTTTGACATCCAAACTAGCGCTTCTGGGCGTGATATCTTATGTTTTATTTTCTCCCAAAAAGTGAGTTTATCTAATTTTGCTTCTTTCTTGGGATCCAATTGTTTCAATGGGTTTTGATTGTTGCGATTTCCACTTGAATCCACATAATATGGGTTTTCAACATATTGATCGCCGAGAAGTATGTATGGTTTATCCTTACTAAAATCTAGTTTTTGTTGTTTTTTTGCAGTGGTGTTTGCATTCAAAGTAGAAGAATCAATTTTAGTAGATTTTCCTTTAGCTTTCGCAATCAATTCTGGTGGAATTTTCTTGCCTTTTTTTTGCAATTCTAAAATTTTCTTTTTTGCCTTAATGATTTCTTCTAATTCTTTTTTCTTTTTTGAAATGGCATCTTTTTGTTTTTCGCGAGCATCTTCGGCTTTCTGTTCTGCTTGCTCTTGCGCCAACTTATATTGAAATTCGATTATTTTTTTCTTTTGACCCGATTTTTTTGCTAATTCTTTTTCCCTTTGTTTAAGATATTTCAATCTGTCTTTATTGCTAAATTCCAGCTTCATGTTTAATTTCCCAGGTTTCATTGTAGTTACAATGTATTGGAATGTAATTAATGAAGTATCGTATTGTTTTCTTAAAAACTGCGATTTCCCTAACAATAAAAAAGCATTGTCGCGCCAACGACTGTAATCATGCAATTGCAATACTATGCCTGTTTTTTTGGCTATTAATTCTAATTCAGCAGCATTGGACGAAAAATCAGCCTGATCATGATAATAAAATGGCAGTAGCTTGTTATAATCTACTTCTCTTTTAAATAAATGCGTTTTGACAATTTCTTTATACAATTCATTGGCATTAAAATAATAGTTATTGCGTGTAGTTAAATCACCCCAAGCACGTTTTATTATATTTGGACGTTGGTATTGGGAACTTGTCTTCTTTTTCTTATCTGCAAAGCATATTGTAGATAAAAGAAAAAAGCATCCAATGAATAAAAACAGTTTTTTACCTGTAAAAATGTGCATACTCGTATTAATTGCCTAATTTTAACGCAATTTCTTAAATTTATTTTACTTATTTGAGTGAATTTTATTTAAATACATTAAATGACGCTAAAAATATCTAAATGGAAGGAATGGCGCGCGAAACTAAAAAACGTTTATCGCTTCCAAATTGTAGATGAAAAAAGCTATGATGTAAAGCTCGTTATTGAACTCAATCGATTAAATGTCCTTATTGGCGCAGGTTTATTATTGGCGATTTTCACTTTATTAAATTTTATTTTAGTGGCTTACACGCCTTTAAAACAATACATTCCAGGCTATGGAGCTTCCGACAGAAAAGATGTACTTAAGGTTCGCATACGTACGGATGAATTGGAAGAGAAAGTAAAATCACAAGAAAGATACATTACAAATATTCAAAATATATTAAATGATAAGATTGTGGTGGATGCTGTTAAATCCAATCTGAAAAATAAAAAAATGGACACTGGCATTCTTAATATAAAATCTCCAGATGTATCTAAATTTGTGAAAGAAGTAGAAAAAGGATTAAAAAATGCAGAATTAATGGATGTTGTGTATGATGACAAAACCAGTATTTTAAATAATTTAGAACTACTTATTCCTTTAAAAGGAAATATCTCGTCTAAATTTAGCGAAACCAGTCCAATTACCGTCTTTCAATCAGATGCAGATAAAGAAGTGAAAGCAATCGTTGCTGGAAAAGTAATATTAATAGACAACACATTAAACCATGCATTTATAGCCATACAAACTGAAAATCAATTGGTTTATATATTAAAGAATAACCAACAAGTATTAAAAAAAATAGGTAATTTTGTGCAAGAAGGAGAAACCATTGCACTTGCCGGAAAGTCAAAGAATAAATTTAGTACCACTTTAGAACTTTGGTATAGAGGTCAATCCATTAATGCCGCAAAATTTTTAAAATAATTTTTATGTTTTCAAAACTCACCACAAAGAATAATATTGAAATGATGGTTGCTAACAAGATAAATGAAGGAACTACAATAAACGGAAATGTTTCAACCGCAACAGATATACGAATTGATGGAACCATCACTGGAAATATTATTTCTGCATCCAAAGTAGTACTTGGCGCCAATGCTAATATCATTGGTAATATAAAATGCAAAGAGTTAACAATTGAAGGTAAACTAAAAGGCAATATTGAAGTAGAAGAAAACTTATTTTTTAGAACAACGGCTCGTTTTGAAGGCGATGTAAAATATAAAAAATTAATTGTGGAAGAAGGTGCACAAATCAGTGGTTCCTTAGTTAATACATCGGTTACGCAGAAACCAATGCCAAATCCTACAGCAAACGGACAATCTTCAGAAAATAAGATTCAACTTCTTGGCTAATCAAACAAAAAACTGGTTAATCTATTCCGGAATGGCAATAGAAATGTTCGCTATTATCGGTGTATTTTCTTTTGCAGGCGTTCAAATAGATCAGCGAACTCATACTTCGCCACTTTTTACACTTATTTTGATTTTATTTGGATTAGCACTTGCTTTTTATCTCATTTTTAAACAACTCAATCAACTCAAATGAAATGGATAATTAGTCTAATCCTATTAACATTTATTTTCATTATCACTAGTTTTTTTATTCCAAACTACTTGCTTTTTCCGTTTAGATGGATGACAGTAGGCATGGCATTCAACTCCTTCATTTTTTATTTTATGGTCAATAAAAGTAAAGCAAACAATGCCTATTCCAGTTTAGCAGCCATTGTAGTAAAATTTATTTTATCAGGAGCTATAGTTATTATTTACTTCATCATAACTGAATCAAAAAATAAGATTGATTATTATTTTTTCTTCTTGGCATATCTCTTGTTTTCCATTATTAGCTATACCGGTGCCTATTATCTAAATAAAAATCAGGTAAAATAAAAAACAGTTGAACTTATATAAATTATAGCGTAATTTTAAGGAAGCAAATAATTATGAAAAACAGTACTTTTTGGATATTAATGTTATGCCTATTCATTAGCTTTGGGTTTAAACCTCCAAAAAACAAGTCACCCAAAGAAGATATTTTATATACTAAATATGGAGGAAATATAGATTCCATGTTAGCAGGCGAACGCAAGCGCGATTCCTTAGAACGACCCTATTTATACCAATCTTTTGAAGATTTAGAAGAAATAAAAACAAATGCAATAGATGATGAAAGCATTATTTATGAAAAAGTGGAAAAAATGCCTGTTTTTGAAAATGGCAACCAAGGTTTAACAGAATATTTAAAAACAGCAACCACTTTCATTGCAGACACACTTGTGGGCAAAAATGCAAATGTAATTGTAAAATTTTATATCAATACCTTTGGCGATGCAAAGAATCCAAAAATTATAAAAACAGATAATCCGGCATTCGACCTTCAAACAATTTTAATTATTGAAAATATGCCGAAATGGGAAGCAGCCACTCAAAATGGAAAAGCAGTGAATTGCTACCAAGTTTTACCTATCAAATTTGGGCAATGAACCTTTCCGCTTCTGCCAAAATGTCTATAATAAAATTTGCACAATATTTGTTTCTAATTACAAATATTAACGTCTTTATAAACGTAAAATATTAACTTTGCAACCTATTTACAATACACCATCATGCTAAATATTATCCAAAAAGGACTTTCCAAAATTTTCGGCAGCAAATCCACACGTGACATAAAAGCAATTGAGCCTATTGTGGCAGTAATTAATGAATATTTTGCATCCTATCAAAACCTTTCGAACGACGAACTTCGACAAAAAACGCAAGACTTTAAATACAGAATTCAAGAATACCTTTCTGAAATTGATGCTCAAATAAAAGAACTTACTCAAAAAGCAGAAACGGAAGAATTAGAATTAGAAGAAAAAGAAGTCATCTTCACTCAAGTTGACAAGCTTAAAAAAGATCGTGACCAAGCAATCGAAGAAATACTAAATGAAATTCTACCAGAAGCATTTGCTGTGGTGAAAGAAACAGCACGTCGTTTTTCCACATCAGAATCCATCACTGTAAAAGCCACTTCACTCGATAGAGCATTAGCCGTCAAAAATCCATTTATAAAAATCAATGGCGATGACGCTATCTATCCCAACAAATGGGAAGCTGCAGGTGGAGAAATTACTTGGAATATGATTCATTACGATGTTCAGCTAATTGGTGGTATCGTATTACATCAAGGAAAAATTTCTGAAATGGCTACCGGTGAAGGGAAAACATTAGTTTCCACATTACCGGCTTACTTAAATGCACTTGCAGGCTGTGGCGTTCATTTAGTTACTGTAAATGATTACTTAGCTCGTCGTGACTCTGAATGGAATGGCATGTTATTTAATTTCTTAGGATTAACAGTTGACTGTATTGACAGACACGAACCGCATACTGATGAACGAAAAAAAGCATATTTAGCTGATATCACTTACGGCACCAATAACGAATTTGGCTTCGATTATTTAAGAGATAACATGGTGCGTTCTGCAGATGAACAAGTACAACGCAAGCTGCATTTCGCTATGGTCGATGAAGTGGATTCTGTTTTAGTAGATGATGCTAGAACACCTTTGATTATTTCCGGTCCGGTTCCAAAAGGAGAAGAACAAATGTTCCAAGAACTAAAACCTCGTATCGAGAAATTAGTAAGCATACAGAAAAAAATAACTCAACAATTTTTATTAGATGCCAAAAAATTAATAGCCGAAGGCAATGTAGGCCATAAAGAAGGCGATGGTGGATTGGCATTGTTAAGAGCACATCGTGGGTTACCCAAAAACACAGCACTCATTAAATTTTTAAGTGAGCCAGGCAATAAGCAAATATTAATGAAAACTGAAAATTACTATTTGCAAGATCAACAAAAAGAAATGCCAACGTGTGATGCAGAATTGTTTTTTGTTATTGATGAAAAAAATAATCAAATCGATTTAACCGATAAAGGAATCGACTTAATTACCACTTCCGGCGAAGAAAAAGATTTCTTTGTGATGCCAGATGTTGGCGGATTAATTGCCGAAGTAGAAAACGAACCACTTTCTCATGAAGAAAAATTAAATAAAAAAGATGCTATTCTGCAAGATTTCAATATCAAATCAGAACGCTTACATACTGTAAATCAACTTTTAAAAGCCTATTGTTTATTTGAAAAAGATGTGGAATATGTCATCATCGAAGACAAAATAAAAATTGTAGATGAGCAAACAGGTCGTATCATGGAAGGTCGGCGCTACAGCGACGGATTACACCAAGCAATAGAAGCTAAAGAAAATGTAAAAATAGAAGCTGCTACGCAAACTTTTGCAACCGTTACGCTACAAAACTTTTTCCGCATGTACCATAAACTTTGTGGTATGACCGGAACAGCAGAAACAGAAGCAGCCGAATTTTGGGAAATCTACAAATTAGATACGGTAATCATTCCTACAAATAGAACTACTCAGCGAGATGATAGAGAAGATTTAATTTTCAAAACAAAACGCGAAAAATACAATGCTATCATCGATGAAATTATTCGACTAAAAGAAGAAGGAAGACCCGTATTAGTAGGTACAACCAATGTAGAAGTTTCTGAATTATTGAGTAGAATGTTGAACATGCGAAAAATAACACACAATGTGTTAAATGCAAAACAACATCAACGTGAAGCCGAAATTGTAGCTCAAGCAGGCCTAAATGGACAAGTAACCATTGCCACCAATATGGCTGGTCGTGGTACTGACATTAAACTCGGACAAGGTATTAAAGATATTGGTGGATTAGCCATCATCGGTTCTGAACGTCATGATTCCAGACGTGTGGACAGACAATTACGTGGTCGTGCAGGACGACAAGGCGACACTGGTTCATCACAATTTTATTCTTCTTTAGAAGATAACTTAATGCGACTTTTCGGCTCTGATAGAATCGCCGGTTTTATGGATAAAATGGGATATAAAGAAGGTGAAGTCATCCAACATTCCATGGTAACCAAATCCATAGAACGAGCTCAAAAGAAAGTAGAAGAAAACCACTTCGGTACGCGTAAACGTCTATTAGAATATGACGATGTGATGAATGCGCAACGTGAAGTAATTTACAAACGAAGACAACATGCCTTAATTGGTGAACGCATCACCTTCGATTTAATAAACATGTTTTATGATTTAAGTGATGAAATATGTAACGATGGGAAAATTTCACAAAACATAGAAGCTTTTAAATTAGATGCCATTCGTTTCCTTTCAGTGGATACATCAATTACAGAAAATGATTTAAAAACAAAAAAAGTAGATGATTTAGCCGGAATTTTATACCACGAAGTATATGAAAAATATCAACGTAAATCTGAAGCCATTGCAAACGAAGCATTTCCAATTGTAAAAAATGTGTTTGAACAAAATGGAAAACAATATCAAAACATCGTCATTCCTTTTACAGATGGTGCTAGAAATATTCAAATTGTAGTAAACTTAGAAAAAGCATACAATAGCAAAGGAAAAGAATTGACAAAGGCATTTGAACAAAATATTATACTCTCATTTATTGACCATCATTGGAAAGATCATTTACGCCAAATGGATGAATTAAAACATTCCGTTCAAATGGCTGTACATGAACAAAAAGATCCATTGTTGATTTTTAAATTCGAAGCGTATGAATTATTTAAACAAATGCTTTCGACTATCAATAAAGATGTTACTACTTTTTTAATGAAAGGAAGTTTGCCGGTTCAAGATGCGAATCATATTCAACAACATCGCCAACCTAAACAAGTAGCTCAAAAAACAAGAGAATCTCGTGGTGATGAAAATATGGGCGATGAATACGAAGGTGCTGAATCGCAAGACACTCGCGAAAAACAACAACCAGCACGAGCAGAAGTAAAAGTGGGCAGAAATGATGCATGTCCTTGTGGAAGTGGCAAAAAATTTAAACATTGCCACGGAAAAGAATTGGCATAATGTTGGATATGATAAATAAAATCTACTGATAGATTTTATAATAAAACTGACCAACTAAATAAAACTAAACACATGAAATATCTTTTGATAACAATGGCAGTAATCATAGGCATTAAAACAACCTATGCGGACAATGATACCACTGATATTGACATGAAAAATAATATCCTATTTTTTAAAGATCCACGGGTCGATATTTTACAAAAAATTTATTCACGCAAAGCAGTTGATCCCAACAAAAAAAATATTAGAGTACAAGTAGCACAAGCACTATCAAGAGATGAAATATTTAATGCTAAAGCACAATTTTCAGCACGATATCCCGGAATCACTACCTATGTAAAATATGCCTCTCCAAACTTTAAACTTCGTGTAGGTGATTTTGAAACCAAACCAGAAGCATTTAAATTTATGCAACAAATAAAACCCTATTTTCCCATGAGTTTTGTTATAGAAGAAAAAGTAAATTCAGATAAATAAGTATCTAGAAAACAAATGGCAATACAGCTTTTCTATCTACTGGATAAGATGTAAAATGAGATATATACCATTTATGATGCTGCCATGCACGTGGCAATAAATTACTGACTGTCCATACAAAAAAAGCAACACCAGCTAAATTCCATATCATTAACATAAAACCAAACCACTCTAACATTTCACCAAAATGATTTGGACAAGAAATATACCTAAACAAAAAACCTTGTGGAATTTTATAACCCGTTTCACCAGGTTTTCGCAAATTAATTAAAATATCGTCCGACTTAATATTGATAAATGCTCCAGCAAAAAATAAAATAAAACCCAAGATAAAATTCCAATGCAAAAAATAATTAACCGGATATAAACTCAACTTAGCTATATAATACGCCAAGCAACCCGCATTTACAGAATTAAAAATCAATGCAAAAAGAGCAATTAACAACGGCATTTCTTTGCCTTTTGTTTTAGTACGCAATGGAAAAATAAAACTGCGGTGTATATAGTGCAAAGTATATAAAATTGCAAAAAAAATCGAGTAATAATTAGCATTAAAATACTTTATGTAAATAAACCAAAATGTAACTAAAGCCCAAGTTTCCATTACTATCCAACCCAATTGATTCGACAACATCGGTCCCCAACTTTTATTCGTATGCCTGCCATAAGGCACTGTAACAAAAAGTTGAATAGGGAAAATAACAATGGCAATGAGAATCCAAATAATTAAAAATCGAGATACCGATAGAAACTCCAACATCTTGCAAAAATACACAAGCTTTAGTTCTTTCTAATAATGGTAAATGATGATTTATTATATTAATCAGTGTTCAGTAGATTGATGAGATTACCTCTTTAGATATAATAACAGTAAAAATCATTCCGTAGTAAAATGGAATCTAAAAGAAATAATTGATTCTATTATTCAATATCCGCACCGACCAAACATTGTATGCGTTGGTTCGTGTCCTCACGAAACAACATACACATAAGTACAGCACAAATATACAGACCGTTGTTCATGATTTTACTAAAACCCTGTGCAATAGGGTACACCACTCCTATACGAACGAACATATCTACAACTTTGAAATAGAAAACAAAAAACAAAAAAACCGTTCCGAAAAATCGGAACGGTTTGTATGGGTTGGCGACGTCCTACTCTCCCAGGTTTAACCTAGTACCATTGGCGCTGTAGGGCTTAACTTCTCTGTTCGGAATGGGAAGAGGTGAACACCTACGCTATAATCGCCATTAAATCTTTGGCATTGCTGCCTTACATTTTCATGACTTATGTGTCAGTAAATTATAACATATTGGGAAATCATTATACAAATTTTAAAAAGTTGATGGGTTATTAGTATTACTCGGCTTTGATGTTACCACCTTTACACCTGTAACCTATCAACGTCGTAGTCTTCGACGACCCTATGAGAACTCATCTTGAAGTTGGTTTCGTGCTTAGATGCTTTCAGCGCTTATCCATTCCCAACGTAGCTACCCGGCGGTACATCTGGCGACATAACCGGTACACTAGAGGTCAGTCCATCCCGGTCCTCTCGTACTAGAGACAGATCTTCTCAATTCTCAAACGCCCATAACAGATAGGGACCGAACTGTCTTGCGACGTTCTGAACCCAGCTCGCGTGCCACTTTAATGAGCGAACAGCTCAACCCTTGGGACCTTCTTCAGCCCCAGGATGTGACGAGCCGACATCGAGGTGCCAAACCTCCCCGTCGATATGAGCTCTTGGGGGAGATCAGCCTGTTATCCCCGGAGTACCTTTTATCCTTTGAGCGATGGCCCTTCCATGCAG
>JAGNZZ010000068.1 GCA_017984135.1 Chitinophagales bacterium
ATTAAATCGGTAGAAGATGTTTCTTCATGGCAACTAATAGTAATCAATTTCTTCCCTAATTTATTAGCCATAAATTCTACAAATCTTGATTTACCTGTTCCAGTAGGTCCTTTTAAAAGTATTGGCAATTTATTATGATACACTTGTTCAAACACTTCCACTTCTTTGCCAACGGCATGATAAAATGGTATACCCACTTCGGTTTCTTCCATCATCATTTCCATGATATATTAATTTAATACTTGAAAACTCTTTTCCAATTCAATAGCTTTCGGAAACAAAATATTATTTTCTAAATGAACATGCATATGTAAGTCTTGTTCAAACTCATCCAATTTTGCATACAATGCTTTGAATGTATTACAAGCCCATTCTGGTGGGGTATAGTTCATTGATAAATTGGCAATTTCCTTCAAAACATCGCCTGCATTTTCATGTTCGGCTTGCATCATATTTATTGGGTTTTGTACCGTTCCAAAATGAGAATTTATCAAAGGACAATTTTCATTTTTTGAATTTACCATTTGCTTGATATATGGAAATAAAATGCGTTCTTCTTTTTGCATGTGTTGCAAAAGTTCCATTTTCACCATGTTGTAAAGGCGTTCTATTTCCAAAACAGGTGGGTGGTTTTCGCCATGAACCTTAGCTACTTTTACTGAATAAGCATCTAACAATTCGATAGCCTCTAATACATATGCATGATGTGTATTGACTATGTAATCAGTTAAAAAATCTAATTCCCACTTATTGAAATTTTGTGATGGTAATATTTTGTTATCTAAATTTTTCAACTCACTCATAATGTCGTCAATGTTTAAATTTTTCTTCTCACATGCTTTAGCAATTGAGATTCCACCACCACAGCAAAAATCTATTCCATGTTTTTTAAATATATCTGCTGCTTTAATATTTTCACTTACAACTTCTGCTATTTTTAATTCTTTATCTAAATTCATTGTATTTATTTTTTATTAATTTTTAATTTGAAATTGTTTCTAGTGCTTCATCATTGGGTCTACCATATTTTACAAATTCATAAATATAAAACCCAATTCCAGTTGTAAATAAAGTAGCACAAGCTGCTAAAATCACAAAGTGAACTTGTATCTCTTGTTGTACCACACCAAATTCGATACCCACTTTTCGCTCTAAATAAACTTGAGCTACACCAGCTACACCAAAGGCTACCGTCATACCTACCATCCCAATATTTGATAACCAGAAGGCTAATAAACCTGTTGTACTATCGTAAAATTTGCGTCCTGTCAAGTTTGGCATTGAGTAACTAATGAAAGCTAAAACGATCATGCCATAAGCACCCCAAAATGCTAAATGTCCGTGCATGGCTGTTACCAATGTTCCATGAGTGTACATATTTACACCAGGTAATGTATGTGCTAAACCTAACAAACCAGCACCAACAAATGATACAATGGCAGTGCCTAAAGTCCAGCTTAAAGCTATTTTATTTGGATGTTTTTTCTCTCCTTTTCTGTACATAGCAATTGCAAATAATGCCATTCCTAAAAATGCTAAAGGTTCTAATGCCGAAAATATTCCTCCAATAATTAACCAAGCTTTTCCAACACCAATATAATAGTAGTGATGACCTGTCCCTAAGATTCCAGAGATAAATGTTAGTCCCACAATTACATACAACCATTTTTCAATTACTTCTCTGTCAACTCCGGTAATTTTGATTAATAAAAAAGCTAGTATACCTCCCATAATTAATTCCCATACACCTTCTACCCATAAGTGAACTACCCACCAACGGAAGAATGAATCCATGGTTTGATTATCGAACCAAATCATACCAGGCAAATAAAGTAAAGCTGCAAATACTAATCCCATGGTTAATACAAGTGATGTGGTAGTTCGTTTTTTTCCTTTAAAAAGGGTAACTAAAATAATTCCTAAAAAGGTTAAAACATTTACTACAACTAACCAGTCTAATGGTCTTGGAATTTCTAAAAATTTTCGCCCTTCCCAATAGTTAAAATGATAACCAACAATGGCTACAACACCAACTACTGCTAATGATATTAATTGAATGTATGCTAATTTTACACTCACTAATTCATTTTCTGCTTCTTCAGGAATAATGTAATAAGCAGCTCCCATAAAACCTGATAAAAGCCAAACGACTAATAAATTGGTATGTACTGCACGAGCAGTATTAAATGGTGTTATTTGATGCAACACATCATAACCCATATGCGCAAATGCCATAATAAAACCATATACTATTTGCAACGAAAGTAATAGCATTGATAATGCAAAAAACCAATACGCCACTTTTTGTGATTTATACTTCATGATAATTAAATTTATTTTGTTTGAAAATTATTTCTTTAAATCTGGTTTTGCTGGAAATCCATTTAAGTCCACTTCGCCTATCCATTTTAGAAAAGCAACAACATCGTTTGCTTCTTGCTCTGTCATGGCGTAAGCTACCATTTTACGACCTCTTGGCGACCAAGGTGTTTTACTCATAAGAGCTGCTTTAATATAAGCTTCTCCTCTTCTTTCATATACTTTGGTCAATTCAGGTGCATAGTAAGCGCCTTCACCCATAATAGTATGACAACCCATACAATTGTTTTTTTCCCAAATTGTTTTACCTGAAATAACTTGAGGTGTTAAATTTTCTTCATGTGTTCTTTTAGGAACTTCATTACTTAATGAGTTCCATGATAGCCCTAAGAATATGGCAAAAGTGACAATAGTACCTCCTAGGAAAAATACTTTGGCTTGCGATTTTGATAGCATAATTTTATTATTTAAAATTTAAAATGATAGATTTTATTAGAAGGATTTATATAATTAATCCTTTTAACTATTTCTATTTATTTTCTTGTTGCTTTAACTTCTGCTGCACTTACTTCACCACCTTTGTTTCCAAAATTGTTTAACACATAAGTGAATGCATCTGCAATTTCTTCATCAGTATTTGTAGCTGCTGGCATTGCTTGATTAAATTTTTCTCCATTTACAGTTATTTCTCCAGTCAAACCATTTACTACACCACCAATAGCTCGTGGCAAATCGGCTGCTAAATAATCAGAACCTGCCAAAGGTGGGAATGTTGCAGGCAAACCTTTTCCATCTGCTTGATGACAAGCTTGACACGTTTTTTCATAAACTGCTTTTCCTGATGCTAATCTTGCTTCAAGTCCTCCTGCTGCAGGTGTTTCTTCCAACATTGATTTTGGTGCTTCTGTTGTTGCTGGTGTCTCTTCTTTTTTTTCTTCTCCTCCACAAGAGAATAAAAATGTTGCTGTTGTTAAGGTAGCTAATGCTACTAGTTTTAAATTTTTCATTTTTTTGAATTTT
>JAGNZZ010000018.1:0-5200 GCA_017984135.1 Chitinophagales bacterium
TTTTCTTTCATAATAGATTGTACATCAAATTTAATTTTTTAAATTTGATATTCACATTTTAAAATACACGTGTCTATTACTCGAATATTTGATATCATAGAATACCAGCAATCGGTTTGCCCATTGGATAATTGTTTGTCGAGAAGAGAAAATAAAAAGTCTTGGACAAACTATTCAACTGCCGAATTTATAGACACTGCACATCAACTCAGTCAGGGTTTAGTACAATTAGGATTGCAAAAAGGCGATACCATTGCCATTATCTCCACCACCAACCGACCCGAATGGCATTTTGTGGATTTAGCCTGTCTGCAAATTGGCGTGGTCGATATTCCGGTATATCCAACCATCAGTAGTTCAGAATATGAATTTATCTTCAATCACGCTGCCGTTAAGTATGTGTTTGTTTCTGATAAATTAATGTATCGAAAAATAGTACAGATTCTTCCCAACGTGCCAAGTCTTAAAGCAGTGTATAGCTTTGATGAAGTAGAGAAAGTGAAACACTGGAAAGAATTATTAATAAACGATGTTTCATTTTCTAATCAAGTAAATGCGCTTAAATCTAGTATTGAACCCAATGATTTGGCAACGATTATTTATACATCAGGCACCACAGGTATTCCCAAAGGCGTGATGTTGTCACATCATAATATTGTTTCCAATGTAAAAGATTGCATGGTGGCCATTCCATTGCAAAAACGAGAATTGGTGCTGAGTTTCTTGCCATTGAGTCATGTTTTTGAACGTACCATAAACTATGTTTATTTTTTCAGCTGTGTTTCTATTTATTTTGCCGATGGATTAGAAACGATTTCTGATCATTTACAAGAAATAAAACCTAATTATTTTACAACAGTTCCTCGATTGTTGGAGCGTGTGTATGAAAAAATAATCAAGAAAGGAACCGCACTCGAAGGTTGGAAAAAAAAGCTATTTTTTAAGTCGGTAAACATAGCAGAAAAATCTACATTAGGCAAACCAACATCTATTCTAAACCAAATGCAATTAAAAATTGCCAATAAATTAGTATTCTCAAAATGGCGTGAAGCACTAGGTGGAAACATAAAAGCAATTATTTGCGGATCCGCACCATTGCAACCGCGTTTAGCCACTGTATTTACCAATGCAGGTATTCCAATTCTGGAAGGATATGGCTTAACGGAATGTTCGCCGGTAATCAGTGTGGTGCCATTTAGAAAACAAGAATTTCGTGCAGGTTGCGTAGGAAAATTATTGCCAAGTGTGCATGTAAAATTAGCCGAAGATGGCGAAATTTTAGTGAAAGCACCAAATGTGATGTTGGGATATTATAAAAATGAAGCGGAAACAGCAAAAGTATTTGACGCAGAAAGATGGCTCTTAACCGGTGATATCGGCGAATTTACAAAAGAAGGTTATTTGAAAATTACCGATCGAAAAAAAGAACTTTTTAAAACTTCCGGCGGAAAATATGTGGCACCTTCGCCTATTGAAAATAAACTTAAAGAATCCTTCTTAATCGAACAGATTGCTTTACAAGGTGATGGAGAAAAATATATTTCTGCATTAATCATCCCAAATTTCGAAAATTTAAAGGAATGGGCGCAAAATCAAGCTATTTCATTTTTATCTAATGATGATTTATTAGAAAATCAACACATTAAACAATTGTACAAAGATATTATTACAGAATTTAATGTTAACTTTGGAAAAGTAGAGCAAATCAAACAATTTGAATTGTTGGCAGATGAATGGACAGTGGAAAACGGATTACTGACCGCAACCATGAAACTGAAACGTAAAAAATTAAAAGAGAAATACGCTCATATAATTAAATCATTTTATCATAAATAATAATATACCTAAAATTGGAGAAATGGAAGTAAAAAGACTATTTGATGTTTTACATTATCAAAAACAAAATCATCCTCAACAAGTAGCATTGGCCACCATAAAAAACGGTGATTGGTGGAAAACAAGCACCGATGAATTAATAAATTTATCCAATAATTTAAGTTTAGGCTTGCTTAAATTGGGTATTCAAAAAGGCGATAAAGTGGCTGTTGTCACTTCTGCCAACCGTACTGAATGGAATATCTGTGATCAAGCTATCGGACAAATTGGTGCTATCAATGTTCCATTATATCCTACTATCAGCACCAATGATTATAAATATATTTTAGGACACTCAGAAGCTAAAATTTGCATAGTATCTGATGCAAAGTTATACGACAAAGTAAAAGATTTAGTGAGTGAAGTAGAAGGCTTACAAGCAGTTTATACCTTTGATCAAGTGGAAGGTGCTAAAAACTACGATGAAATTATGAAGTTGGGTGAAGGTGGAAATGTCGCCGATATTAAAGCAATTTCAGATTCCATTCAACCTACAGAATTAGCTACATTAATTTATACATCCGGAACCACAGGACAACCTAAAGGAGTGATGTTGTCGCATTCTAATATTATCTCTAACGTATTAACCGTTCGCGCCGAATTACCTATTGAAGCCGGACATACTGCCTTGAGCTTTTTACCACTTTGTCATATTTTTGAACGAATGGTAATTTATACATACTTGCATGCAGGTGCAAATGTGTATTATTCAGATGTTGATACCTTAAAAGATAAATTAGGAACCGTTCGTCCTCATTTCTTCACTACAGTTCCACGTTTATTGGAAAAAGTGTACGAAGGAATTGTAAATAAAGGATTGGCATTAACAGGCTTAAAAAAGAAATTATTCTTCTGGGCTTTGGAAATGGCCGATAATTACGAATACGACCAAAAACCATCCTTCTTATTCAAAATTGCCGATAAATTAATTTTCTCTAAATGGAGAGAAGGGTTAGGCGGCAGAATTATGGGAATAGTAACCGGTTCAGCAGCTTGTCCATTAAAAATGGCACGTGTATTCTCTGCAGCAGGTATTCCAATTCGTGAAGGATATGGACTAACCGAAACCTCACCCGTTTTAACATTCAACCGATTTGCAGAAGGTGGTGCTATGTTAGGAACCGTTGGGATGCCAATTAAAGACGTAGAAATAAAAATAGCCGAAGAAGATAGCGAGATATTAGCCAAAGGGCCAAACATTATGATGGGTTACTATAAAGAACCAGAAAAAACTAGAGAAGTACTGACGGAAGATGGTTGGTTTAGCACTGGCGATGTAGGTACTTTTGTAACCAATAACGCTGGAAATAAATTTTTGAAAATTACCGATAGAAAGAAAGAGTTATTAAAAACTTCTGGTGGTAAATATGTTGCTCCTGCTCCTATTGAAAGTAAATTCAGAGAAAATTTCTTTGTAGAGCAAATTATGGTAGTAGGTGAAAGCAAGAAATTTGTTTCAGCTTTAATTGTTCCTGCATTTCCGGTTTTGGAACAATATGCGAAAGAGAATGGAATTACTTTTGCTTCTCGTGAAGATTTAATTGCCAATCCAAGTGTTCAAGCTAAGTTTCAAAGTATTATTGATGAATTAAATCCGAATTTTAGCCATATTGAACAAATCAAAAAATTCAAATTATTGAAAGCAGAATGGACACCGGAAACCACTGAGTTGACGCCAACCATGAAATTAAAACGCAAAGTAATTAATGAAAAATTCGGTAAAGAAATTGAATCTATTTATAATGACTAGAAATCAAAATTTTAACTGTAATTAGGTTATAAAAAAACGAGCCACTTATTTGGCTCGTTTTTTGTTTTATATTTGAATAATGAAAATGAGTAATTTTTTATTTGTATTTACCTGCTTTAGTACATCCTTGCTATTTTGTCAAATTCCAGATGGATCACAGCAACTGCAAAAAGATATTTTTAATTCTATTGAAAAATCTAAGATTAAATATATTCAAAAATTAATCGATTCTGTTGGTATAGCATCACCCATAAATAACGAAATTATAGCCAAGCATTTGGCATATACTACAAGCTATAACCCAATTCATCGAGTGCCAAACTATGTAGTGCACGTCATTCCAAAAGATATATTTTATGGCGCTGCTAAGCGTACAAATGATTTTAGAGCAGATCCGATTATTAAACAAAACATGGCTGATTCGAATGATTATTGGAACAGTGGTTACGATCGCGGACACATGGCTGCTTCCGCCGATTTTAAGTGGAGTTACAAAGCATTGAGTGAATCTTATTTTTATTCTAATATCATTCCACAAAATAAAGAACTCAATCAAGGTGCTTGGAATCGCTTGGAAATGCAAGTACGCGAATGGGCAATCGATAACGACGAATTGATAGTGATTACAGGCCCAATTTTGAAAAATAATTTACCAAAGCTGCAACAAGGTTCCTTTGGCGTGTCCATTCCGGAATATATTTACAAAATAGTTGTCGATTATTATCCACCTATCTACAAAGCAATCGCTTTTTTGTATCCGAATAAAAATGTGCCGTACGAATTAGAAAAACATGTAGTGAGTATTGATAGTATTGAAGCATTATCAGGTATTAATTTTTTCCCAAAATTAAACGATAGTTTAGAATCGATTTTAGAAAGTGAAAACAGCTTGTCAGCATTTGATAAGAAATATTATCAGCATCAAGAAGATTCAAAATTTATGTTGGTTGATTATGGAAAAGGAAAAATAAATGCATCACAAGCTAAAGATTTTATTGGCAAAAATACGTGCGTTTGTGGCAAAGTAGTAAGTACTAAATTTAATCAAAATGGTAAAACCAATCCAACGTATATAAACTTAGATAAAAAATATCCAGACCAAGTTTTTACACTTATGATTTTTGGGCAAGACCGAACTAATTTTTCGTACATTCCGGAAGAGTTTTTAAGAAATAAAACAATTTGTGTAAAAGGAAAAGTGGCAGAATACAAAGGCTCACCACAAATTATTGCCAATAAAGAAAATCAAATTGAAGTGTTGGAAGATAAGTAGCTTTAACTACTTTTTAATCTCGATTTTTTCCTATTGGTTGATAGCTTCACTAAAAGCATTCGGACAAAAACAGTTGTTTAATGTAATATTCAGTAAGATTCCTTTTGCACTGGAATGACTTACAAAAGTTATTATTTCGCAAGCGAAAACAACATGCATATTAAACCAATTATGCTGCGTACATCGACAAATAATGTAAATTTTAATTTGTAATTATTGAGTTCATGAATGCTTCGCTTCGCTTCGCATGTATTCAATATTTTTAATTTGTAATTATTGAGTTCATGAATGCTTCGCTTCGC
>JAGNZZ010000018.1:5300-45739 GCA_017984135.1 Chitinophagales bacterium
TTCGCATGTATTCAATATTTTTAATTTGTAATTATTGAGTTCATGAATGCTTCGCTTCGCTTCGCATGTATTCAATATTTTTAATTTGTAATTATTGAGTTCATGAATGCTTCGCTTCGCTTCGCATGTATTCAATATTTTTAATTTGTAATTATTGAGTTCATGAATGCTTCGCTTCGCTTCGCATGTATTCAATATTTTTAATTTGTAATTATTGAGTTCATGAATGCTTCGCTTCGCTTCGCATTTGTGGGAAGAACAACACTTCTTGAATAGATGCTTGATTGCTTAGTAACATGGCTAAACGGTCAATTCCAAAACCAATTCCAGAAGTAGGTGGCATGCCATATTCTAAAGCTCGTAAAAAATCTTGATCGATAAACATCGCTTCATCATCGCCACGTTCTTGTAATTTTAGTTGATCTTCAAAGCGTTCACGTTGGTCAATTGGGTCATTTAATTCTGAGTAGGCATTGGCCACTTCTTTGCCATTTATCATCAACTCAAAACGCTCCACCAAGCCGGCTTTTGAACGATGTTTTTTAGTTAGTGGCGACATTTCCACCGGATAATCTGTAATAAAAGTAGGTTGTATATAATTGTGTTCACAACGTGCACCAAAAATCTCATCTATCAATTTTCCTTTGCCCATGGTATTGTCCACTTCAATTTTTAATTTATGGCAAACATCACGCAATCCAGCCTCATCCATTTCTGAAACATCAAAACCGGTATAAGTTTTTATAGCCTCGTAAATAGAAATTCGTTTGTAAGGTGCTTTGAAATTAATCATATTTTCACCCACTTGAATGTAGGTATTTCCATTGGTATCTAAAGCTGCTTTTTCTAAAAGTTGCTCCGTGGTTTCCATCATCCAGAAATAATCTTTGTATGCCACATAAAATTCCAATACGGTAAATTCCGGATTGTGCGTCCTATCCATGCCTTCATTTCTGAAATTTCGTGAGAACTCATATACCCAATCAAATCCACCTACAATTAGTCGTTTTAAATACAATTCATTGGCGATACGCAAGTACAAAGGCATATCTAATGCATTGTGATGTGTGATGAATGGCCGTGCCGCTGCACCACCTGGAATGCTTTGTAAAACTGGCGTATCCACTTCCAAGGCTCCTTTTTCATTTAAAAATTCACGGATGGAATTCATCATCTTTGTACGTTTTACAAATGTTTCGCGAACATTTGCATTGACGACTAAGTCCACATAACGCTGGCGATAACGCATTTCTGGATCAGAAAAAGCATCGAATATATTTCCTTCTTCATCTGTTTTTACAACAGGCAATGGGCGAAGTGATTTTGCCAATAAAGTGAATTCTTTGGCATGGATAGAAATTTCACCAACTTTTGTTTTGAAAGCATATCCTTTAATGCCAATAAAATCGCCTAAATCTAATAATTTTGAAAAAAGAACATCGTAGAAAGTTTTATCTTCTGTAGGGCAAATATCATCTCTTCGAATATATATTTGAATACGACCATGGCTGTCTTGCAACTCCGCAAACGTTGCCTTACCGGCAGGACGAGTGGCCATCAATCGGCCTGCGATACAAACTTCCTGATAATTCAATCTGTTTTTAGAGCCATCTTCTAATACTTCTTCTTGATAATTTTCCTTTATCTCTTTCGATGAAACATTGACCGGATATAAAGCAGCAGGATATGGATCGACGCCTAAAGCTTTAATTTTCTCTAATTTTTCTCTTCGGATTTGTTCTTGTTCAGAAAGTTGCATAATAAATCTATTTTCGATTATTCGGATGGCAAAGATAAGGATAAGTAGCGAGTAGTCAGTAGGATGTGGCTAGTTTTTTCGTCAAATGAGATGTTGTAAATCATTAATTGATAATTTATTAAAATGTACATGCATCGTATGCCAGCCTAATTTTTGAGGTTCAATTAAGTTTTCTGCTTTATCGTCTAAAAATAAAATGGTGGATGGAAGCAATTGATGTTGGTTTTGTACAAATTCATAAATTTCTTGGTGCGGTTTGCGCATGCCAATTTCTTGAGAATAATAAACAATATCAAAATGCGTATCTAATACATCTTCTCCAAAATGTTCCATCATGTCATTTCTAAATTGCTCCACATGAATGGCATTGGTGTTGCTTAATAAAATTAATTGGTATTTGGATTTAAGTTGCCGAATAATTTCTACTCGATGTGCCGGAATAGATTTTAAGATAGCATTCCAATGCCGTTTGATTTCTGTTTCAGTAATGTTTTTATGTATTGTAATTTCTTGTAATTGTCTCAAAAAATCCGAGACTTCAATTTTTCCTTTTTCAAAATTTTGGAAATATTGTTGTTGATAGAGTTTTAAAAGTTTATCATTTTCAAAATGGGCTAACATATCTTGCTGAAACCACTCTATTTCCGGTTTCAAATCAAGAATAACACCGCCAAAATCAAAAACTATAGTTTGGATTGAATGCATGCATAAAAATATAAATTGTATTCTAAAAAAAATAAAAAAATCTCCGAAGTTGGATTGCCTTTTTGGTGTTTAGTTACGAAGCCTCGGCAATGGTTCGTGTCCGCACGAACCATATACTTGTAATAATGTAGTTCGTGTGGACACGAACCAAGGCTTTAGGCTTTAGTTACGAAGCCAAAGCGAAGTAAACATCACCAACGGATTGCTATTATTAGCCTACCTCGGCAATGGTTCGTGTCCGCACGAACCATGACTTTAACATACATAAAATATAAATTGTATTCCCTCGGCAATGGTTCGTGTCCGCACGAACCATGACTTTAACATACATAAAATATAAATTGTATTCTTACGCAATGGTTCGTGTCCGCACGAACCATATACTTGTAATAATGTAGTTCGTGTGGACACGAACCAAGGCTTTAGTTGGATTGCCTTTTTGGTGTTTAGTTACGAAGCCAAAGCGAAGTAAACATCACCAACGAATTGCTATTATTAGCCTACTAAAATAAAAAAAAGCTCCCAATTTGGAGCTTTTTTTGTGGTCCTGCATGGGCTCGAACCATGGACCCCCTGATTATGAGTCAGGTGCTCTAACCAGCTGAGCTACAGGACCAATGAATCATCGATTCATAAATTTTTATCTGAATTTTTCAGATTGGAGTGCAAATCTACAATTTTACTTTTAATTCTACTAATACCCATAAAAAAATTGTACAAATGGTATAACTTAAATTAAAAATGATAGATAGTTGCCATTACAGTTTCGCCCACCGCTTGTAGTGTTTGTTTACTTACAATTCCAATATTGTCGTTGTGGGTATGCCAATGTTCTGCAAATCCGGAAGCCGTGTTATGGGTACGATGAATAATATCAATAGTAGGGATTTTTGCAATGGTATTGATATAATAATGATCGTCAATTATCTGGTCAGTATTTTCTTTTAAAAAGAAATTGGCATGTCCTAATTGTTCCGCATATAACCATACTTGTTTCATAAATTGTGGAGCATATAACATGGAAACACCTTCCCACGTGAACGTAGCATTTTTAGCACCGACCATGTCTAATAATATTCCATTTTCTGCTTTATAGTTTGTCACATGTGGATTTTTGCACCAATATTGTGTGCCTAAGCAATAAAAATCGCCTTCTTCATGGTTTAAATCGTACGATGGTTGTCCATAATCTTCCACATCAAAGAAAATTAAATCTACACCTATTTCAGGATTTTTCTGTTGAAGTTGTCGGGCAATTTCCAAAAGCACTGCGGCACCACTTGCGCCATCATCTGCGGCAAGAATGGGCGTAGAAACATTTTTAGTATCGCGGTCGGCAAATGGACGTGAATCCCAATGTGCACAGATTAACAGTCGTCTTTTGATGTTGAGATTATAGGAAGCAATTACATTTATACAAGGAACATTTTTGCCATTGTATAGTTGAACATTTGTTTTTTGAAGGATAACTTCTGCTCCAAATCTTTTTAATTGTTGCTCAAAGTATAAAGCACATTTTTGTTGCGCTGCCGTTCCGGGCACACGTGCACCAAATGACAATTGGTTTTCAATATATGCATAAGCAGAATCGGAAGAAAATGAAGGTTTTGCAATGGAAGTAATTTCTGTATTTTCTGACGTAGTACTTTCACTGTTTGTTTTACAAGAAGAAAAAAATAATACAAAAAATACTATATTAAATAGCATTTTAAACGATTGATTATTTAGATGAAATACTATCATTTTTAGATTAATTAATTTCGTAGGTAGTTCCATCTTTTCCATCTTTAATGTTGATATTGGCTTCTTTTAAAGTATCTCTAATTTTATCAGAAGTTGTCCAATCTTTATTTTCACGTGCTTGTTTTCGAATATCAATAATCAACTGCATGGCTTTATCCAAAGCATCGTTATTGCCTGATTGCTCTTCATCTTTTAATCCTAAAACATCAAAAAGAAATGTTTGGTAGGTTGTAAGCAACACGTTGTAAGTATCTTTATCAAGATTGCTTATCAATTTACTTGTATTATTATATATGTTGATTTGTGTGGCTAATTCGTGCAAAGTAGCGACTAATTTAGGCGCATTAAAATCATCATCCATTACTGTTTTACAAGTCGTACATAAATCTTGGATACGTTTGTTTTGCGGCTCGTCAATAGTGGATGCTTGATACTTAAGTTCATTTAAAAATTTTGCCGCATTTAGTAATTTTCTCAATCCTTTTTCTGCGTCTTGCAGGCCTTTGATAGTAATATCCAATTCGGATGAATAATGCGATTGCATAAATAAAAATCGTACGGTCATGGCAGAATATGGCTTATCTAACAATGGATGTTCGCCTGTAATAAATTGCATGGGTAATATAGAATTACCTAATGATTTGCTCATTTTTTGGCCATTGAAATTAAGCATATTGGTATGCATCCAATAACGAACGGGTTGTGTGCCGCAAGCACCTACGTTTTGTGCAATTTCACATTCATGATGTGGAAATTTTAAGTCCATTCCACCAGCATGAATATCGAATTGTTTGCCAAGATATTTAGTGCTCATGACAGAACATTCTAAATGCCAACCTGGAAATCCATTTCCCCAAGGTGAACTCCATTGCATAATATGTTCTGGAGATGCTTTTTTCCAAAGTGCAAAATCAATTGGATTTCTTTTTTCGTCTTGTCCATCTAAATCGCGATAACCTGCAATCAGTTCATCAATATTTCTACCCGATAAAATTCCGTAATTATTGCCTTTATCGTTGTATGCTTTTACATCAAAATAAACACTTCCATTGGACTCATAAGCCATGCCATTTTGAATGAGTTGTTGAGCCATTTCAATCTGTTCCACAATATGACCTGTTGCCGTAGGCTCGATGGTTGGTGGTAAAATATTAAATATGCGACATACGTCATGAAATCCCACTGTATATTTTTGAACAATTTCCATGGGTTCCAATTTTTCCAATTTGGCTTGGTCTTCCATTCTATTTTTGCCTTCACCGGCTTCATTCGTTAAATGTCCAGCATCGGTAATGTTGCGCACATATCGAACTTTATAGCCTAAATATTTCAAATATCGATATACCAAATCGAAAGAAATAAACGTGCGTGTGTTTCCTAAATGGACATCTGAATATACAGTTGGTCCACAGCAATACAGGCCTATGTGTGGCGGATGAAGTGGTTCAAATTTTTCTTTTTGACGAGTGAGCGTATTTTGAATATATAGTTCAGACATAGCGCAAAGGTAGAAAATAGATGTGAGTAGTAAGTATTGTGTATGGAGATTTCTTTCTATGTAGAATCTATGATATCTATTGTTGTAATGAATAAAAATCAATTAGCATGCGTTCTATAAATTGCTAGATTGGCAATGAAGTGATTCCTGCTAAAAAATTAATCTTTCTTTTTCGGGCAAGATTTACAACGTTTGCCATGTTTGTATTTTTTGCAACATTTTTTTTTGCAATCACATTCAAATTTACAGTCGCGTTGGAGTTGGATATCCACCGAAATCTGATTTTGTATAATTGGCAATTTAAGCATACACAAAAATACTCACTAAATTAGAACCAATCTAAATAAAATTGTTAAAATTGAATGAGTACCTAAAAAATACCTAATCTTTATTAGTTTCTCAAAAGAGGCACTATTTTACACGTTTTGGATTGTCTTTGGCGAATGCTTCCCAGCCACTGTATTTTTTTCCACCTTTGGGTACGCCACGCATGGAAAAATGATGGCAAACGGCAACGGCTAATCCATCAGTAGCATCAAGTTGTTTTGGAAGTACATCTGTTTTTAAAATATGTCCCAACATGGCAGCTACTTGTTCTTTAGCGGCATTTCCATTTCCGGTGACACTTTGTTTCACTTTTTTAGGAGAATATTCTTGTATTGGAATTTTTTGTGATAAGGCAGCGGCAATAGCCATTCCTTGCGCTCGACCTAACTTCAACATGGATTGAACATTTTTACCAAAAAAAGGAGCTTCGATGGCTAAAATGGAAGGTTTATAAGCTAAAATAATTTCTAAAATCCGATCATAAATACAATGCAACCGATCGTAGTGGTCATCAAATTTTTCGGTTTGTATGCAACCGATGGCTAATAATTCCATTGATATTCCATCGGAAAGGATAAGTCCATAGCCTGTAACTTTTGTACCAGGATCGATGCCAAGTATAATTTGTTTGGAAGGATGCATATTTGTAAAAATACAAGTTCGTATGGAGTTTATTAAATTTTGGCTTCAACTATTTCTATAAAAGCCATTATCTTTGATGTTTTCATGCAACAATTTTTACAAAATAAGCTAATCAATGTTCTACTTAAGCTACTCATTTTTGGAGGATTATTAATAGTACTGTACAAGCAGTTATTTGTGAATGAGAAGATAGATGTAGCTTTAGAACATTTCTGGAAAAATTTTCATGGTAACTATTTAATCTTGTTTTTAGTCTTGTTTTTGATGCTTTTAAATTGGAGCATTGAAGCCATAAAATGGAAATATTTAATAGACAAATTACATCCAATTACATGGATTGAGGCAATAGAAGGCATCTTGTTTGGCGTTACATTTTCTTTATTCACGCCCAGCAGAATTGGTGAATTTGGAGGTAGAGTATTTGCCTTAAATACGGATCGAAAAGAAGCAATAGTATCAACTATAATAGGTAGTTTGGCACAAATAGTAGTAAACCTTTCTTTAGGCGCATTAGGTCTTTTGTTGTATTTATATGTATATGAAAAGTCGGAATTTTATCTGTTTTCTGCCTATACTTTTATTTATACATTAATGGTGCTGGCTGTACATTTTTGTTTTTATAATTTAGATGTAGTCAGTACGAAGTTTTCTAATTTCCCTATCTTAAAAAAAGCAAGTCGCTATTTGCATATTATAGATTTATATACAAATACAGAATTTCTAAAATTGGAAATTTTATCCATTTTACGTTATATCATTTATTGTATGCAATTTGTTTTTTTGTTGGATTTTTTTGGGATTTCTATCGCTTTTCCTCATGCGATGATTTTGGTAGCATCCATATTTTTTGTACAAACAATCAATCCTATTAGTATAGCCTTAGTTGATTTTGGATTTCGCAATAATGTGGCTGCCTTTTTTCTAATTAGTTTTGTCGACAATCCAATTTCAATTATTGCAACATCAATTACCTTGTGGTTTATAAACCTCATTATTCCAGCAATTGTGGGTGGAATCTCTGCTTGGAGATTTACATTTTTTAGAGAAGAATAATTACTTATATTTACATTCAAATTCATCAAATTGCTTATGGGAAAAAATGCAGAATTATTAGATAACGATGCGTTGAGCATCGATAAGGAAGTATATATTGCAGATGCAATTAACGGACACCCTAAGCAATTAGCGTTATTGTTTTTCACAGAAATGTGGGAACGTTTTTCGTTTTATGGAATGCGTGCGTTATTGGTTTTGTTTATGGTGCACCAATTGCATTATGCCGATGTTAAAGCCAACTTAATTTATGGAACTTATACCGCATTGGTTTATTTAATGCCATTATTTGGTGGTATCGCTGCTGATAAAATATTGGGCTACCGAAAAGCCATTATTTTAGGTGGAATATTAATGGCATTAGGCCATTTAATTTTGGCCATTCCAACAGAATGGTCATTTTTTGCAGGCATGGCTTTTTTAATTTCTGGAAATGGCTTTTTTAAGCCAAATATCTCTACCATGGTTGGTAAATTATATCGGCCAGGCGACTCTAGACGAGATGGTGCCTTTTCTATTTTTTATATGGGTGTAAATTTAGGCGCAGCCATAGGTGGTTTAATTTGTGGCTATGTTGGTCAAAAAATAAATTGGCATTATGGTTTTGGACTGGCTGGAATTTTTATGGTGGTAGGATTAATCACATTTATTTTCGGACAAAAAACACTAGGAAACATTGGATTGACACCTAAAAATGAACAAGGAACAGATATAAGCAAGCAAAATCAATTTTTAATTATTTTAGCTTCACTAATAATTATTCCCGTTTTTATTTACTTATTTAACAATTATACATTAATGGGAAAAATTATGTTCCCAATTTGCATTACTGCCACTATTGCTATGTTGGTAATCGCCCTTAAGCAAGAGGTAGAAGCAAGAAATAAAATGCTTACCGCCATTGTTTTAGTGGCATTTTCAGTGTTGTTTTGGGCATTTTATGAGCAAGGCGGAGGTTCATTAAATTTATATACAGAACGCAATGTAAATACATTTGGATTTCCAGCTGCCTCTATCAATAACTTCATCAACCCTTTCTATATTATTCTATTGAGTTTCCCATTTGCTTGGTGGTGGTTATGGTTGTCTCAACGCGATAAAGAACCTTCCACACCAATGAAATTTAGTTTATCATTCTTTCAGTTAGGATTAGGATTTCTGTTATTTGTTGTTGGTGCAAAACTAGCTTTAAACGGACGTGTTGATTTTCATTGGTATGCGTTGGGATATTTATTGCTCACCACCGGCGAACTTTGCATTTCACCAATAGGTTTATCAATGATAACCAAATTATCACCACCAAAATTTACCGGCATGATGATGGGATTTTGGTTTTTAGCATCAGCATTAGGACAACATTTAGCAGGTGTCATTGGTACTCTAATGGCAATCCCTTCGGAAGGAGGAGAAACCACAATTTCCGCAGCAGATTCTTTAGGAATTTATAGTGGGGTATTTATGAAGATTTTCTATGTATCAGTGGGTGGAGGAATTGCATTATTAATTTTGGTTCCTTTGTTGAAAAAATGGATGGGCAATTCAAAATAATGAACTAAAAACGAGTTTTTTACGTTAAATTAGGATATGAAATTTGGTGGTAAAATATTGACACTAATCGGTATAGTCTTAATCTTTGGATATTTTATCTATGATTCATTTAGAGTACCCACTGCATCCAATCCGGAAGCCATTATTATGGTTGGAAATGATACATTAGGTCGCGACTGGGGTGCACAAGCAGCACAATTGGAACAGGCATCCTTTAATAATAGATACGGCACCTCTGAAGAAAATGCAAATGCGGCCAACCCAAATCTTTATGGCACTGGACCTTTAATCAACGAATCGAACGATCCATATTTACAGGATAAATTTAATTCAGCCGATTATTCCACAGAAATGTCTCTGGATGGTCGTGAAATTGTAACCGATTATAATAATCCTTTTGGAAAAACCTCGTTTGATGAGGAAGAGATGGAAGAACAAAATTCGTTGTTATACAACAACGAAGAACGCTATAAAACTCGACATCAAACAGAAGTTGGCGAACCTCAAATGCGATATAAAGATTGATGGTGCTAAGTTTTCTTTTCATCCTCACATTACTGTTTCCATCTTTCATGAAACAAGATAATTTTATTCAACATCAATTGCAGTTTAAACGTGTGGAAGAAGCCAAACGCAAACATCATGCTGCTGTAACTGACTTGTTTGCAAAAAAAGGCTTTCCGTTTCCCACAAAACAACTTTATTTACGCGCCTTTAAACAAGAACAACTTCTTGAAGTTTGGGCAAGTAATGATGTGCAATATCAACTTATTAAAACATATAAATTTACAGCATTTTCGGGTAATTTAGGGCCAAAAATTAAAGAAGGCGATAGGCAAATTCCAGAAGGATTTTATCAACTTGAAACCTTCAATCCATTGAGTATTTTTCATTTATCTTTTAAAGTAAATTACCCTAACGAATGCGATAAAATACGAAATAAAAACGTTACATATTTAGGTGGAGATATTTACATTCATGGGAAAAATAAAACCATTGGTTGCATTCCACTAGGGAATAAAAATATAAGTGAATTATATTGGATATGTGTCAATTCATTCTCTATAAACTCAAAAATTCCGATTCATATTTTTCCGTGTAAAATGGACGAAAAAAACATGCAAAATCTCTATGACCAATTTCCGGAAAATAATATTTTTTGGCAAAGCTTACAACCTATTTATCGTTTCTTCCAATCGCATAAAATGTTAGGTGAAATTACGGGTTGCGATAGTCTTGGAAATTATGAATTAGCTATTCCTTGGGATTGAATTATTAACCTTTCAATAAATCTAAAATCTAAAATCAATAAGTATCTTAGCATACTAATTTTTAAAAATAAATGGAATTAAAAAACGGGCAATATCAAATTGGAGGTGTAAATGTACTTGAATTGTGTAAAGAATATGGAACACCACTATATGTGTATGATGCAGCAATCATTGAACGACAATACAATCGATTAAAAAATGCGTTCGGAAAAACTAAAGTAGATATTCATTACGCTTGCAAGGCATTGAACAATATTTCAGTATTGAAGTTTATAAAAAATTTAGGTGGAAGTTTAGATACCGTTTCCATTCAAGAAGTTCAATTGGGCTTAAAAGCAGGCTTTGAACCTAACGATATTATGTACACACCGAATTGTGTAAATATCGATGAGATTAATCGTGCTGTTGGGTTTGGTGTAAATATTAATATCGACAATCTTTCTATTTTAGAACAGTTTGGCAATTTATATAAAGACACGTATCCGGTTTGCGTGCGCATCAATCCACATATTATGGCAGGTGGCAATCAAAAAATTTCCACCGGACATATCGATTCTAAGTTTGGAATATCTATTTATCAATTGCGACATTTAGAACGTGTTGTAAAATCTACCAATTTAAAAGTAGTAGGTTTGCACATGCATACTGGCTCTGATATTTTAGATGCCGATGTTTTTTTACGTGGAGCTGATATTTTATTTGAAGCTGCTCAAAACTTTAAAGACTTAGAATATTTGGATTTTGGAAGTGGATTTAAAGTAAAATATCACGACAACGACAACACTACAAATATCGAAGATTTAGGCGCAAAAATTAGCGATCGTTTTCAAGAATTTTGTGCCAACTATGGCAAAGAACTTACCTTAGTATTTGAACCTGGTAAATTTATGGTGAGTGAAAGCGGTTTCTTATTCGTTCGTACCAATGTTATTAAACAAACGACAGCCACTGTTTTTGCAGGTGTCGATTCTGGTCAAAATCATTTAATTCGACCGATGATGTACGATGCATATCACCACATCACAAATATATCCAATCCAAATGGTGTGCAACGCATATACACAGTGGTCGGTTACATTTGTGAAACGGATACCTTTGGCTGGGATCGTCAGCTCAACGAAGTACGTGAAGGCGATATCTTAGCCTTGCACAATGCTGGTGCTTACGGCTATTCCATGTCTTCGAACTACAATTCACGCTATCGTCCAGCAGAAGTACTCATACACAATGGTTCTGCTAAGCTTATTCGTCGCCGTGAAAACCTCGATGACCTATTAGCTACACAAATTGAAGTAGAATTTTAATCTCCATTTTTTTTTAAAAATATGATAGTAGAATAGTTTAACCTTTTCTTATTACTCTATAAAGTCGATATACTGTTAGAATTTTAAATCAATTTGTATATTTGTTACGTTTTAAAACGAAGAAAGATAAATGACAGAAAACGATTCCAATATTCATCCCATCTTTAACCAAATACTTCAACGTGCAGATAAAGAAAAATTGTTGCATCAAAAAGCCATTTGTATTTGGATGACCGGCTTGTCAGGTTCCGGAAAATCTACCATTGCTCAAGGGCTTGAACGAAGATTACACCACGAAGGTTTTTTAACGTCTATTTTAGATGGCGATAATGTGCGAACTGGTATTAATAAAAATTTAGGTTTTAGTGAAGAAGATAGAATTGAAAACATTCGTCGTATTGCTGAAATCAATAAACTCTTATTACAAAATGGAATTATAACGATAAATAGTTTTGTAAGTCCAACAAAGGATATACGCCTATTAGCTCAACAAATTATTGGCGAACCAGATTTTTGTGAAATATATATCAATGCCAGTTTTGATACTTGTGCTCAACGTGATGTCAAAGGATTGTATAAAAAAGCATTGAATGGCGAAATCAAAAATTTTACCGGTTTAGATGCACCATTTGAAGCTCCTGAAAATCCGGCATTAGAAATTAAAACAGAAGAACAAACCATTGAAGAAAGTATAGAAACGATATACCAATTTATCATTTCAAAAATCAAATCTATCAACTAACTCATCACTTTAAATATGAACGACTATCACTTAAATCATTTAAAAGAATTAGAATCAGAATCTATATTTGTTTTGCGAGAAGTGGCATCTCAATTTGAAAATCCTTGTTTATTATTTTCAGGCGGCAAAGATTCTATTACAGTTTTACATTTAGCACTAAAAGCTTTTTATCCAGCAAGCATTCCATTTACATTATTACACATAGATACAGGACATAATTTCCAAGAAACGATTGATTTTAGAGACGAATTGGTGAAAAAACATGGCTTGCGTTTAATTGTGGCTTCCGTGCAAGATGCCATTGATAGCGGAATGGTACGTGAAGAGAAAGGATTTACAGCTTCTCGAAATGCATTGCAAATAGCACCATTATTAGATGCTATTGAAAAACATAAATTTGATTGTGCCATTGGTGGTGCGCGCCGTGATGAGGAAAAAGCCAGAGCTAAAGAACGTTTCTTTTCACATAGAGATGAGTTCGGACAATGGGATCCTAAAAACCAACGCCCAGAACTATGGAATATTTTTAACGGAAGAAAAAACATAGGCGAACATTTTAGAGTATTTCCCATTTCCAACTGGACTGAAATGGATGTTTGGCAATATATTTATCAAGATAAAATTGACATTCCAAATTTATATTTTTCGCATAAACGAAAAGTATTTGAACGTGATGGCGTTTGGTATGCCGATAGTGAATATATGACCAAAAAAGAAAATGAAGTAGCGGAAGAACGCATTGTTCGTTTTAGAACCATTGGCGATATCAGCTGTACTGGAGCTGTTTTTTCCAATGCAGCAACCTTAGAAGATATTATCCAAGAAGTAGCTTCTTCTCGTACCACAGAACGCGGTACTCGTGCCGACGATAAACGCAGCGAAGCAGCTATGGAAGACAGAAAAAAACAAGGTTATTTTTAAAGGAAAAATTAAATAATTAAACAATGTAATAATATAATAAAATACGATTATTACATATTTTTTGATGAAAAAAAATATAAAAATGACAACTACTGATACACCTCAAGACAATTTTGACAGCAAAGCATATTTAGATATGGAACTTCTTCGTTTCTCCACTGCGGGAAGTGTAGATGACGGAAAATCAACCTTAATTGGCAGGCTTTTATACGATAGTAAATCCATCTTTCAAGACCAAATGGATGCCATTGAAGCCGCATCGCAAAAACGAGGTGAAGAATATGTAAACCTAGCATTGCTTACCGATGGCTTGCGTGCCGAACGAGAACAAGGCATTACGATTGATGTCGCCTATCGATATTTCTCTACACCCAAAAGAAAATTTATCATCGCCGATACACCAGGCCACATTCAATACACTCGAAATATGGTGACTGGTGCATCAACGGCCAACTTAGCCATAATTCTAGTTGATGCGCGTAAAGGTATTATTGAACAAACTTATCGTCATTCATACATAGCTTCATTACTGCAAATTCCACATATTATTGTATGTATCAATAAAATGGATTTAGTAGATTGGGATGAAAAAACATTCCACAAAATTGTAAATGATTACAAAGCATTCGCCTCCAAATTAGATATTAAAGACGTTCATTTTATTCCTATTTCTGCTTTAGCCGGCGATAACGTTGTTCATCGATCTGAAAATATGAATTGGTATAACGGACCAACATTAATGTATTTGTTAGAAACCATTCATATTGGCTCTGATTTGAATCATATCGACGCACGGTTTCCGGTGCAATTTGTAGTACGTCCTATGAAAAACGAATACCATGATTTCCGTGGTTATGCCGGAAGAATTGCCGGTGGCGTATTTCGTGTAGGCGATAAAGTAAAAACATTGCCAAGTGGATTCACTTCTAAAATAAAATCTATCGTTACCATGGATGGCGATTTACAAGAAGCCTTTGCACCTCAAAGTGTCACTATTACTTTGGAAGATGAAATTGATATATCGCGTGGAGATATGATAGTGCGTGAAAACAACGTGCCAACTGTTGAACAAGAATTTGACGTGATGTTATGCTGGATGAATGAAAAGAAAATGCAAAAACGCGGAAAATATATATTGCGTCACACTTCTAAAGAATGTAAATGCATTATAAATGAAGCGAAATACAAATTAAACATCAATACACTGCAACGGATTGAAGAGGATGTAGAAATTGAATTAAATGATATTGGTCGTGTTTCTATTCGTACAACAGTTCCTTTATTTTTTGACAGTTACCGAAAAAACAGAATTACAGGCAGTATCATTTTGGTAGATGAAATGACCAATGAAACCGTAGCAGCTGGTATGATTGTGTAAGGAATTAAATATGATTAGGATATTTCACGTTATCCGTTATGTTGAATTAGTTTGATTATATAAAAAAATGAAAAAAATCACTGTTTATTGTGGTGCCAATGTAGGCAACAATCCCATTTTTGCGGAACAAGCTTACTTACTTGGAAAGACCTTGGCACAACAACAAATTGGCTTAGTTTATGGCGGTGGAAGAGTAGGTTTAATGGGCATCATAGCCAATGCTGTGATGGAAAATGGAGGAGAAGTAATTGGAGTAATTCCACAGTTTTTATCCACGAAAGAAATAGAACACAACGACATTACTGAAGTCATCAAAGTGGATACCATGCATCAACGCAAATCTATTTTGTTCGATTTGTCTGATGCATTTATTGCCATGCCAGGTGGTTTTGGAACCATGGATGAATTGTTTGAAATGTTGACATGGGCGCAATTAGGCTTGCACAAAAAACCTATCGGGTTGCTAAACATCGATGGTTTTTATGATGCATTTTTAACAATGCTGACAACTATGGTGAATAAACAATTCTTGCGAGTCGAAAACCAACAAATGCTGTTGCACAGTTCAGATATTCAAAGTTTGTTACATCAACTAAAAAACTATCAAGCACCTGAAGTAACTAAATGGATATCCAAAGAAGATGTATAAATGGAAAAAATAGATAGCATAAAATCTGTGTTTAATTGGAGTGGTGGAAAAGATTCAGCATTAGCACTACATAAAATCCTTCAAGCAAATCAATATGAAGTAGTTTCGCTGCTAACAACCATCAACGAAATTACGGCTACATCATCCATTCATGGTATTCCACTCAATTTGTTACAAAAACAAGCAGATAGCATTGGCATACCACTTTATACAGTGACGCTTTCTGAACATACAAAAAACTATGAACAAGGAATGACGGAAGCAATTACTCATTTTAAAAATCAAAACGTCACTCATTTTATTTTTGGAGATATTTTTCTTGCAGATGTGAAAGCTTATCGAGAAAGTAAACTAAATCCATTAGGCATTGAAGTAGTGGAGCCACTTTGGAGCAAAACATCCGAAGAAATTTTTAAAGAGTTCTTACAATCTGGTATTAAAAGTAAGATAATTGTTACACAAGCAGACAAACTCGACCAATCATTTATAGGAATAGATTTAGATGAAAATTTTATGGAGAAGTTACCTGAAAGGGTAGATGTTTGTGGTGAAAATGGAGAATATCATACATTCAGCTACGATGGACCAATTTTTAAAAAGAAAATTGAATTCGAAATTTCTGACATCAAAAAAATCACCTACACATTTAAAATGGATGATGGAGAAATGAAAGATTTTGAATATTGGCAAGCCTTAATAAAATAAAATTTTATAAAATAAAATAACACTCGTTTTTCAATCAATTTGTTTTACAAATGGAATTGTTTGTAATTATTTATCTAAAATCTTATTGAATAATAAAGAAATATTCGTGGAAATTTCTTGTTGGCTCTTTATCGTTTTTGCTTGATAGCTAAGTAAAAAAATAAAATTCTGTTCACGCTGTTGCATAATGGAATTCCATTCGTGCTTTTGTAGGCGAACACCTTCACGCAGAAGCCTTTTAATACGATTGCGATCTACTGCTTTTGAAAACAATTTTTTGGGAGCTACAAATGCAAATTGTGCCGGAACGGCACAATTTGATTCTACAGATTGGTAATATATTCTAATAATTGGATTTTGAACAAAGGATTTTTTACTAAAAAGTGATTCTATTCGTTTGCTGCTTTTTAGACGCTCTTCATTGGTGAAGCTAAATCGATTTTGATGTTCTGTTCCAGCTATTATTTTCCTTTTCTTTCGTCAGAGATAGATAATTTTTTTCTGCCTTTTGCACGACGTGCGTTCAATACAGCACGACCACCTTTTGTAGCCATTCGCTCACGGAAACCATGTTTGTTTTTTCTCTTTCTTACAGATGGTTGAAACGTTCTTTTCATTGTATTTCAATTATAGAATTATAAAATGGATGAAAATAGAGTACTATACTCTAAAATTCGTTCCGAAATTTCGGAAAGCAAAGATACAAATTGAATTTAAAATTCTTCAACTTTAATTGTAGAATTCGCTAATTCCTTAATTATCTAATTGTTATCTGTTCATCGTCATTAGAAATTCTTCATTATTGCGTGTGCCTTTCATTTGTTGCAATAAAAATTTCATAGATTCTTCAGAATTCATATCGGCCAAATGGTTGCGTAAAATCCACATTTTTTGAAGTGCATCTTTATCCAATAATAAATCATCTCTACGTGTGGAAGATGCCACTACATCCACCGCAGGGAAAATTCGACGGTTCGACAATTTTCTGTCTAATTGTAATTCCATATTTCCGGTTCCTTTAAACTCCTCAAAAATCACCTCATCCATTTTTGAACCGGTATCTGTCAATGCCGTTGCTAAAATGGTTAATGAACCTCCATTTTCTATATTTCTCGCTGCACCAAAAAACTGTTTTGGTTTGTGTAAAGCATTGGCTTCCACACCACCAGATAATACTTTTCCGGAAGAAGGAGCCACTGTATTATAGGCACGTGCCAAACGAGTAATCGAGTCTAATAAAATCACCACATCATGGCCACATTCCACCAATCTTTTAGCTTTTTGCAATACGATGCTAGCTACTTTCACGTGCCTGTCTGCCGGCTCATCAAACGTAGAAGCAACTACTTCCGCATTTACACTGCGTTGCATATCCGTTACTTCTTCCGGACGTTCATCAATCAATAGAATAATTAAATATACTTCTGGATGATTTTTGGCAATGGCATTGGCAATATCCTTTAAAAGCATCGTTTTACCAGTTTTAGGTTGCGCCACAATCATGCCTCGTTGTCCTTTCCCAATTGGAGTAAATAAATCTACAATTCGGGTAGAAAAATTGACAGCATCTTTTGATAGATTTAATTTTTCAGTAGGAAACAACGGTGTTAAATAATCAAAAGGAACTCGATCTCTAATTTCTTGTGGCGATTTTCCATTGATAGAATCTACACGTAATAATGCAAAATATTTTTCACCTTCTTTAGGTGGTCTAATATTTCCAACTATTGTATCGCCTGTTTTTAAGCCTATTAATTTTATTTGTGAAGGCGATACATACACATCATCCGGCGATGATAAGTAATTATAATCAGAAGATCGCAAAAAGCCATATCCTTCCGGAATGATTTCTAAAACACCTTCTCCTAATATTACACCATCTAAATCAATATTAAAATCAACTTTTTTCTCTTCCTGAACTTGTACCACTTCTTGAACATACCTTTTAGCTACTTCATTCGTTGTTTCATCTTTAGGCGTATCAACTTCTTGTTTAATAGGAAAATTGATAATTAATTTCTGCTTCTTTTTTACTTCGGGTTCTTCCACTTTTATAGTTTCTTCTATAATTTCAGGTTCTTCTGTAATTTTAGCTTCTTCTATAATTTCAGGTTCTTCATCTACCACTTGCTTCGTTTTCTTTTCAGGTATCACTTTTTCTGATACTTTTCGAGAAATACGCGCACGTGTCTTCTTCTCTTTTTTTTGATCTTCTGATGAATCAACAATCTTCACTTCTTCTTCTTCGTTGTTTTCTTGCATATACTATATTTTAAAAAATATTTTTTGATTGAGATAATAGGGTCTAAAATGGGATATTAAATACTTGTTATTTTATTTCAAGAATAGAAAATACATTGCTTAGTGATAACATACACACAAATTGAGCCTAAATAGGTTGGAAATAAAATACATTAAATGGATACTGAAATTGTTTAGTGACTACTCAATAAAACGCGAGGCCATATTGATTTGATATGCAAATAAACGAAATAATTATAAAAAATGTACGTCTTATGTTACTTTTTTTTGAAAAAATACCAAAATGTAGTGTATTTAATGATACTCAACAACTTAAAACTTATCTTTGCAAAATAATTTTTCCAAACAATGCTTACTTTAGATCAATTAAGAAAAGATACAGAATTTGCCAAAGAACGATTGGCACATAAAAATTTTAAAGAGATTCAATTTGTAGATGAAATCATTTCCATCGACGACCAACGAAAAGCTATAAAATCAAAATTAGATGATTTTTTAGCACAACGTAATTCCATTTCAAAAGAAATAGGCATTTTTATGAAAAATGGGGATAAAGTGGCCGCAGATACTTTAAAAAATCAAATTGGCACTATAAAAGAAGAAGCAGATACATTAGAAACTCAGTTTTCAGCACTTGAAACCCAGCTTTTTGATAAATTAGTACAATTGCCAAACTTTCCCAATGCCATTGTGCCTGCTGGAAAACATGCAGAAAATAATGAAGTGGCATTTTCTGTTACAGAATTTCCACACTTGCATTCAGGTGCTTTGCCTCATTGGGATTTAGCCAAAAAATACGATTTAATAGACTTTGAATTAGGCAATAAAATTACAGGAGCAGGTTTTCCCGTGTACAAAGGAAAAGGTGCAGCTTTGCAGCGTGCTTTAATTTCATTCTTCTTAGATAAAGCCATCGAAGCTGGCTATGCCGAAGTGCAAGTACCTCATTTAGTCAATAAAGATTCCGGTTTTGGAACTGGCCAACTTCCTGACAAAGAAGGTCAAATGTATCATGTAACTGTGGATGATTTTTACCTTATTCCAACAGCAGAAGTACCTATTACCAATATTTATAGAGATGAAATTATTGAGGAGAAAATATTGCCCATAAAAAATGTTGGCTATACACCATGTTTTCGTAGGGAAGCAGGTAGTTATGGCAAAGATGTTCGAGGTTTAAATCGATTACATCAATTTGATAAAGTGGAAATTGTACGCATCGAAAAACCTGAAAACTCTTACCAAGCATTAGATGAAATGTTGCAACATGTAGAAACCTTACTGCAAGCATTAGAATTGCCATACAGAATTTTGAGATTATGTGGAGGCGACATGACGTTTTCGTCAGCATTAACGTACGACTTTGAAGTGTTCTCCGCTGCTCAAGAAAGATGGTTAGAAGTGAGTTCTGTTTCCAACTTTGAAACATTTCAAGCCAATCGATTAAAATTAAGATTAAAAGATGCGGAGAATAAAAAATATTTAGCGCATACGCTAAATGGAAGTGCATTAGCTTTACCACGTATTTTAGCCAGTTTATTGGAAAATCACCAAACCGAAAATGGAATTAAAATACCAAAAGCATTAGTTCCTTACACTAAATTTGATTTGATTTCTTAGTAAACAAAATTTCGACATTTACGTTATAGAATTATATAGGTAACTTGTCCATTATTTTTCATTACAATATCACCCATTCATGATTTTTATTTCAGAAAAAGCCAAAGAACGCGTGTTAACTATTTGGGAAGAAGATAAACTTACTCCTGAACATTTTGTTCGCGTCAGTGTAACCAGTGGTGGATGTAGTGGTTTATCTTATAATATGCATTTCGACAACCAACCTAAACCCAATGATGAAGTTTTTGAAGATAAAGGCATTAAATTGGTAGTTGACCCCAAAAGTATTTTATATCTATTAGGAACCGAATTAGATTTCTCCGAAGGATTAAATGGAAAAGGTTTTTACTTTAATAATCCAAATGCATCTCGTACTTGCAGTTGCGGTGAAAGTTTTAGTATGTAAATTATAGCGCAGACTTAAACTGCTCTAAAAAGCGCATGTCATTTTCTGAAAGTAAGCGTATGTCTTTAATTTGATATTTTAACATCGTGATTCGTTCTACGCCCATTCCAAAAGCAAAACCAGCATATTTTTTAGAATCGATGCCGCAATTTTCCAATACTTTCGGATCTACCATGCCACAACCTAAAATTTCTACCCAACCACTTTGTTTACAAACATTACAACCATTTCCATTGCATAAAAAGCAGGTAACATCCACTTCTGCGCTGGGTTCTGTAAAAGGGAAATATGATGGTCTTAATTTTATTTTTGTTTCCTTTCCAAATAATTCTTTTACAAAAAAATCTAAGGTTTGTAATAAATCGGCAAATGAAACATGTTCATCAATGTATAAACCTTCAACTTGATGAAAAAAACAATGCGAACGTGCTGAAATCGTTTCATTTCTAAACACACGACCTGGCGATAGTATTCGTATCGGTGGTTTTTGAGTTTCCATTGTACGCACTTGTACCGATGAGGTGTGCGTTCTTAGCACCACATCCGGATTTACGTTGATAAAGAACGTATCTTGCATATCTCTTGCCGGATGGTCTTCGGGCATATTTAATGCTGTAAAGTTATGCCAATCATCTTCAATTTCTCTATCTTCTTGTACTGCAAAACCTAATCGCTTAAAAATATCAATAATTTGATTTTTTACTAGCTGTATTGGATGTCGAGCGCCTATGTTTGTTACGTTTCCTGGCAACGATAAATCAATGGATTCGGTTGTTTGAGGATTGTTTTGAAACGTTTCTTGTAAGGCATTAAATTTTTCTTCGGCAAGTTGTTTCACACTATTCACTAGTTGACCAAATTCTTTTTTTCGTTCATTCGGTACATTTTTTATTTCACTAAAAATATCTTTTAAAATATTTTTAGTTCCTAAGAAACGAATGCGAAATTTTTCCAACTCATCCGCATTATTAATGTTGGTGGTTTGTACCTCTTTTAGTAAGTTTTCCGTCTGCTCAAAAATATCCATAGTTCAAAAATAAAAAAAGAGACGCTAAAAAACGCCTCTTTTTTGTATTGTAATATTTACTTAATTAGAATTTTAATTCATCTAAGGTCACTGTTTGAGAAATTTTAGCATCAGCACTAGTTAATTTTCCATTTTCACCAGTACCTTTGGTGTTTCCAAAAACCTGTAGTTTTACTGTTACAGGTGATGCCTTCCAATCGATATCAATAAATCCGAAGTTTACCCAATTCCATCCATTTCCAACGCGAATATTGTCGTTTCTAGTTGGAATTTTACCTTCATGGTGTGTGATTCCACTGGCCGTTACATCATAAATTGGATACATTCCTGCCGGCTGAATTTTAGTCATTTCACCATAATGAACATCACCACTTAAGAAAAACACACCATTTGCTCCTGTTGACTTAATCAAGTCCAACATTTTTTGTTTTTCCAAAGGAAGAATTGCCCAGTTTTCACTGCCGTCATAGTTGGAGTTAAATTGCAAAGACGACATGATGATTCTTATTTTCGCCGGTTTCTTTAATTCCTCTTCTAGCCATGTCCATTGATCATCTCCTAACATGGTTGCTGTTGGCGACATTAAGGTATCATAACCTGATAATGCAGCTGCTGGTCCAGATGTTTTGTAAGGAGAATGATTCCAACGTAAATCCAATAAAATAATTTGTACTTTATGGGCATCATCGCCATAATATTTAGAATCGTAGATAGCACCACTTGGTCTGTTTAAACGAGGTGCATCCGCAGGAATTTTCCAAAAATCACTAAATGCTTTTTTAGCAATGTGCTTCACCGGATTGGTTACAGTAGCATCATTCTCACCAGTATCATGGTCATCCCAAATCGGTAATATTTCAGGCACTTTTGAACGAAAATTGGCAAAGTAACCACGTCCGCCCAATTGTTGGTAAGCACCTTCTATATATTCTTTAGTGCCAGGCGCTAAGGCAAAGAAATCAGCATACACGTTATCACCACCAGCAATATACACCTGAGGCTCTAACTCTAAAATTCGATCATAGATTTTCATTTCAGTTAGATATTGAGCACAACAAGAGCCAAACGCGATTCTGGAAAGCACCATTTCGCCATCATCCGTTTTATTTTCATTTTTGGTACAACCCAAAAACAAGATGGAAGATACAAGAAGAATTAAAAACTTTTTCATATTTATTTATTAATATATTTAAGAATATCTTGATTTCATGAAAAATTCACTATAAAAACAAATTTACATAAAAAAATGTTAATCCCATTTGATTTCTTAAATAAGAATAATTTTTCACTAAATTTTAGTAATTTATAAAAAATGAAACGTGTTGATTATTTTTTTAGATTTGAGTAATGTTCCATCAATTTGCACACGATTTAAAAAATGCGTTTAAACAACCATTACCCGGAAAATCAGCGCAAGCGGCACTGCGTCCGTATTTAAAGTTAAAACCCAGCTTAGATGCGCCACCCTTGCCGAATCCAAAACGAGGCGCGGTGATGTCTTTAATTTATCCAATTCAATCGGTGCCGCATATTTTATTCATTGAACGACCTATTTACAAAGGCGTACATAGTGGACAAATTGCTTTTCCAGGCGGAAAAATTGAACAGTCTGATGCATCTATTTTAGCGGCAGCATTAAGAGAAACGCATGAAGAAGTAGGCGTATTACAAAATGAGATTGAAGTTGTTGGTCCATTAACATCCGTTTATGTATTAGCGAGTAATTTTATGGTGTTTCCATTTGTAGGCATTTTAGATTCAGCACCTCAATTTATTTTAGAAAAAAAAGAAGTGGCCAATATTATGGAAGTGCCTTTGTCTTATTTTTTAGAGCCTGGAATTATTAAAGAAAAACCTATAAAGAGTGCTATTGGGTTTACTTTAATGGCACCATATTACGATTTATATGGAAAAACATTGTGGGGCGCAACGGCGATGATGGTCAGTGAATTAAATACCATTCTACATCATCATCAAATTAAACTTAAATAAATTATTTGCAATTTTTTTTAATAGCTTCTTTTGCTTGGGAATAACCTAAATTTTCTGCTTTTTTAAAATCTGTACAAGCTCCATTTTTATTTTTATTACTCAATTTGGAAACGGCTCGATTGAAATACGCTCGAGCAAATTTAGCATTTATTGAAATGGACTTTGTATAGTCTTCGATGGCTAATGTATATTTTTTAAGATGGTGATACGAGTTGCCTCTATTGTAAAAATAAAATTCATTATTGGGCGCAAGCGCTATAGCTTTAGTATAATCTTGAATGGCACTATTGTATTGTTTTAGTTTGTCTTTTACATTGGCTCTGTTGCTATAGGCATCTGCAAATTTGGGATTGAATTGTATGGATTTTGTATAATCCAATAAAGCACCTTGTAAATCACCCATATTATTTTTTGAGATGCCTCTATTGTTGTACGTTTGATATCGAGTGGAATCTAACTCAATTGATTTTGTGAAATCGATAATTGCCCCTTTAGTGTCGCCGGCTTTGTCCTTTTGATTGCCACTGATAAAATAATCTTTCGCTGTTTGTGCAAAAATGATGGAGTAAAATCCTAAAAAAAATAAGCATAAAAATGGTTTTAAGTTCATTTTTGTTTTTGGTTTAGTTCTTCTAATAAGGTAATTATCTTATTTAATTTTTCTTGTTCAATGGCATCCAATCTGCGTTGTAGGTTTTCTATTTCTAATTTAGCATCAATATTGGTTTGGTAGTCATCTTGTGCTTGCACTCTATCGCGTTCCGCTTGTCTGTTTTGTGCCATCATAATAATAGGTGCAGCATAAGCAGCTTGTGTAGAAAATAATAAATTCAACAATATAAAAGGATAGGCATCCCAATGTTTGATATAGCCAATTACATTAAGCAACATCCATGCTAAAACAAAAATAGTTTGTACAATAATAAATTTCCACGAACCCATACCACTGGCTAATGCATCAGATAATTTATCACCCCAAGTAGAATTTTCTACATGTGCATCGTGCCAATTTTTTATTTCATTCATCCTTCATCTTTTTATAAAATAAATGTAGTGATAATTTCTGAGTGATATTAAAATCAAATGCGATAAAATGTTAAGCATTCTTAGTTGAAGTATTGTGTATTTCTCCTCTTGGTCCTAATTCAATCAATTCCATCTTTTGTGGTCTTCCGTTTTCAATTTCAAAACGAATAATGGTACGCACTTTGTGAAAGCCATGAATGCCAGCAGCACCTGAATTAATATGCAATATTCGATATTTTTTATCATGCATAACTTTTACAATATGCGAATGTCCACAGATTAAAATATGTGGTTTTTCTTGTTTAAGAATACGTTGTACGCGTGTGTTGTAGTATTCCGCTGCACCAGCAATATGTGTCATAAAAATTTTGCAACCTTCTATTTCTACTAGTTGGTTTTCTGGAAATTCTTGTCGCAATTCATGTCCATCAATGTTGCCATAAACGGCAATTAATGTTTTATTTTTTTTTAAAGTATCTGTTACTGCTGAAGTACCAATATCGCCTGCATGAAAAATATAATCTACCTCTTTAAAATGTTCCAACACCTTTTCATCTAAGAAATTATGTGTATCTGAAATAATGCCAATGCGTTTCATGTTTTTTGTAAAGATAAATGCGATTAAGTAGAAATTTTTTCTTGAATCAACTGAATCATTTCTTTTGCTTGCTTGGGTTCAAACCACTCGTAATCCTTATGCTTGTTAAAGAAAGTAAGTTGTCGTTTGGCGTATTGTCGTGTATGTAATTTTATTAATTCAGTGGCTTCGTTTAAAAGAATTTTATTATCCAAATAATCAAACAATTCTTTATAGCCAACTGTTTGTAATGCATTGTGATTTCTAAATGGATACACATGTTTGGCTTCTTCTAAAAAACCTTCGTGCATCATTTTTTCTACACGAACATTGATGTTGTGATGCAATTGTTCTTTAGAAAGATTTAAACCTATTTTAATGGGAATAAAATTTCTATGGATCGTTTTTTTTTGTTTATAGGATGAAAATTTTTTGCCTGTACCTTTGCATACTTCTAATGCTCGAATGATGCGTTGTGTATTTTGTAAGTCAATGGATTGATAGGTTTCAATATCTACATTTTTTAATTGCTCTTGCAAAAATTTAATCCCATTTTTTTGATATAATAAATTGAGTTCTTCTCGCACAGATGCCGTAATCTCAGGTATTTCATCAAATCCAGATAAAACAGCATTTATATAAAATCCGGTACCGCCACAAAGAATGGCTATATTTTTTGTAAGATAGATTTTATCTAATATTGCCATCACTTCACGTTCGTACTCACCGGCGGAATAGTAGTCGTGAATATTTTTATGTGCGATACAATGATGTGGTATCGCTTTTAATTCTTCATTGCTCGGACGTGCAACACCAATTTTTAATTCCTTATAAATTTGCCTCGAATCGGCAGAAATAATTTCTGTATTAAAATATTGCGCCAGCTGTATGGCCGTTGCTGTTTTGCCAACAGCGGTTGGTCCGGCAATTACAATTAAATAATTTGTGTTGTTATGGTTGTTTAGCATGGCATTAATTTTTTATTGCCATTAAATTCAATGCTTTTCCTTTGTTCAACATCAGTTGAAATGCGGCATCATAATCATTCGGAATAATGCCATCTAAAATAGCATCTTTAATAGCATCTTTAATGATACCTACTTCTTTAGACGGATTTAGTTGAAAGGTTTGCATAATTAGTTCACCACTAATGGGCGGCTGCCAATTGCGTATATGGTCGCGTGCTTCTACTTCTTTTATGCGAAGCATCACCAGCTTTAAATTTTCTTTGTAGCGTTTTACTTTAGTCTCATTTTTAGAAGTAATGTCCGCTTCACAAAGTTGTAACAAGGCTTCTAAATCGTCGCCGGCATCAAATATAATTCGGCGAATGGCACTATCTGTAATGTTTTCTTTAGTCAATGAAATTGGACGTAGATGCAAGGCAACCATTTTCTGAACAAATTTCATTTTCTCATCTAAAGGCAATTTTAAACGAGCAAATATTTTTGGCACCCAACGTGCGCCTACTACTTCATGCCCATGAAAGGTCCAGCCATGTCCTTCTTCAAATCGTTGTGTGGCAGGTTTGGCAATGTCGTGTAAGATGGCTGCCCAACGCAACCAAATATCATCGCTATTTTCGGATAAGTTATCCAACACTTTTAGCGTGTGATAGAAATTGTCTTTATGGCCATAATTATCTTGCACCGCTACACCATAGAGTTTTACCATTTCCGGAAAAAATTGATGTAGTAATTTTGTATTAAACAATAATTTAAAGCCAATAGATGGTTTTTGAGCGCGAATTATTTTATTAAGTTCATCGGTAATGCGTTCTTGCGAAATTATTTTTAATCTATCGGCAATAGGTTCAATTGCGTGATACGTTTTTTCTTCAATTTTAAAATTAAGTTGCGTGGCAAAACGAATAGCGCGTAACATACGTAATGGATCATCATCAAAAGTAATACTTGGATTTAATGGTGTTTTGATGATGCCGTTTTTTAAATCATCTAATCCATTAAATGGATCGATAATTTCGCCCATTTTTTCATTGGAAAGATGAATGGCCAATGCATTGATTGTAAAATCACGACGATTTTGGTCATCTTCTAAAGTGCCATTTTCTACAATCGGTTTTCTACTTTCGCGTCGATACGATTCTTTGCGAGCACCTACAAACTCAAGTTCTATATCGTGTAATTTGAGTTGTGCAGTTCCAAAGTTTTTAAAAAAGGCTACTTTAGGTTTCGGATGTAAATTTTCTGCTACCTTTTTTGCCAATTCAATGCCTGAACCTACACATACTATATCTATATCTTTACAAGTTCTATTGATTAATTTATCACGCACAAATCCACCTACTGCAAATGCCTGTATTTGTAACGCATTCGCACTATTTTCAATTATTTGTAGTATAAATTGTTCTCTATCAGTAAGCTCAATTCTCATCGTTACAAAGATAGAGAATTGTCAGTTGTTTTTTTAGCGTAACATTATGCTTGTCAAAATACTTTTGTATATTACATATACAATCATATTATGGATAAATCTAAAATTCAATTTGGAATTTCTGATCGATTGGAAGCAATGGTCGGAGAAGAAATACAAACCATGCTCAATAGTAAAAGAGATTTTGGCTCAGTAGCTTATTTTCCTGGATTTACTGTTCAAATATCTATTGGGAAAAAATTAAATGAAACGATGTTTACGTTTAAAGTAAGTGAAATTACAAATGCAACTACTGATGAGCGGATTATTTATGTTGGTGCCAATACGAACTTGTCGGATGTGTTATAGTTTTTGTAAAATGGCATGAAAGGCATCCGCTGTTTTTTCCCAACGAAATTGCGCCGCACGTTCCATTCCTTTTTTGCTTAAGCTTTGTTGGAGTTGTCGGTCATTTATAATTTGTTCCATTGCATTTTTAATCTCATTTATGTTTGTTGGATTGACCAATATTGCTGCATCGCCGGCAATTTCTTTGCAAGAGGTAGAATTAGAAGTAATTACTGGCGTGCCGCACGCCATAGCCTCAGCAATTGGCAAACCAAAGCCTTCGTGTAAGGAAACAAAAATCAATGCCAATGCCTGTTGATAGTAATTTATAATTGCTGATTCTTCAATTGGTGTATTGATGATTTCTAAGCCTTTAATTTTTTTTATAGAATCGGTAATAGTATATGGTTTTACAATAGCAATTAATCTTGGTCTGGTCGCTTCGTCAAGCAATTGGTAAGCTTCTAACAGTCGCTCAAAATTTTTCTTTTTTTGATAAGAAATTACTGTAAAAAAAAATGGAATTGAATCTTGTTTTTTTTCAACTGGATGAAAATTATTGTGGTTGATGCCATTCCAAACAGCCGTTATTTTTTCTTTCGGGAAATGAATCGTGTCAATTACTTCTGATTTGGTATATTCGCTAACCGTCATTATGTGTGCGATATGCGGTTGCATAATTTTCCATTTCAATCGCTCTTTCCATCGTTTCAGTTGCCCGTTGATTTTGTCTGTAAATGAAAAATAAAACGTATCTAAAGGCAAAGTAAACATTGCCATTCCATGAACAGTAAGCACTAATGGTTTATTCAATGCTTTAAATTTTAAGGCCGGAGCAATGCCACCGCCACAACGTGGATCCCAATAAATATCGGCATTTGCCATAGGCAATTCATCTAAAGATTTTATTTCAATAAAATGTACTGCATATTTTTCTTGCAAGATTGCCATTATATTCCACGCACAAAATTTCATGCTATAAGGTGTGGAGTCAGGTAAATAAACGGCAATTGTCATTGAGTACATTTATTTTTTATTCAAATTCACCAATGGAATATACGCCACATAAAATCCAAATTTCTTTTTAATGTAAATGGTACCTACTATATTCCAAAATAGCATACTCAATGTATTGGCAATAGCGGCACCTTCAATACCATATATTGGAATAATAATTAGATTGATAAGTATATTAACACCCATTCCCATAAGAGAAATATTTCTAAATTGTTTGTGATATCCTGTTGCATTCAACACTTGTGCCACCGGACCGCAGAGCGTATTAAAAACTTGTCCAATCGTTAAAATGGAAAGACTTAGTGCGCCTTTCATAAATTCTGCACCATATAACCACATTACATATTTCGACAAGAAAAATAAAATAATAAAAACAGGCAAACTCAACCAAAAAATTAATTTAGAAGATTTTACGGCAATGCGTTGTACTTCATCATATTTTTGTTGGGTATAAAGTTGAGTTATTTTGGGTTGTACTGTGGTATTTAATGCCACTAACAAAGTGGCTGCCAGCATAGAAATATTGGTACATGTTTTATAAATACCTACCAAATCTGTGCTTACATTATTGGCTTTTAAAATAAAAACATCAGCACTATTATTAACCATAAAAGCAATATACGTCATCAGCATAGGAAATGCAACCGATAAAACTTCCTGATGAGGTGTTTTAGTAAGTACTGCTTCTTTTGCTGCTGGTTGATGGAAATGTTTATATACAGGATATAAAGAAAAGAGCCATGTCAACACGCAAAGCGTAGCCCAATGCAAATAAATAGGATTATAAATACTATAAAACCAAAATGTAATAATAAATAGGATAATTAAACGTGCAATAGTTGGAACAATTAAAGAAAGATTTGCCGTATGTATTTTTAAAGCAGCACGTAAACTGAAATAATTTAATTCGCCTAAAACATAAAACGGCAGAAAAATTCCAGAAATCCTAAAAAGTGAAACCATATTAGGTTCATCCCAATAATTGGCTAACCAAGGCGCCATAAAATACAAGATAATGGCTGCAATAATAGAAAAAAATAGAATTAAAAATGTTCCTTTTTTAAAAAAGGAATACGCCGTTTTCAAGTTGTGTTTTTCAGTGTATTCAGGAATAAGTTTTTGTAGTGCTTCTTTAATTCCAAAATTGATAAAGATGGCAAAAATGCCCATCACCGTTACAATTAAAGTCAGCATTCCGGATGCTTCTGCACCATAAAATCTTCCTATTAAAACACCTGAAATAAATCGCAAGCCTTGTACGAAAAATAATGTAATGGCTGTGGAGAAACTACCTTTTAATACAAAGCTAAAATTCTTATCTTTTAAGGCGTGTTGTAGCTTCTCTTTATATGTTGATAGGTTCAATTAGGATAGGTTGAAATACAAAAATACGTATTTAGCACTTATTTACGTTCATGCAAAGTTTTATAAGCTAATTTTTATTATTTTTGAAAATTGTAGAAATACGCTATAACCGAGATATGCTGTTTAATTCATTACATTTTCTTCTTTTCTTTCCCATTTTTTGTTGGTTATATTTTTCTGTTTCCCAAAAACACCAATGGAAAATTTTAGTAGCCGGCGGTTACTATTTCTATGGAAATTTTAGCCCGTTTTTTGCTATCATCTTATTTGTCATTACTTGCAACGATTTTATTGCCGGTAAAATGATTGAAAAATCTATTGAAATAGCTAAAAAAAAGAAATGGTTGTTCTTGAGTATGGCTGGTAATTTAGGCATTTTATTTACGTTTAAATATTTGGATTTTGCCGATAATAATATCCGTGAAATTTTGTCCATATTTCATATTCCTTGGTTTGTTCCAGAACCGTATTTCAATCATTGGATAGTTCCTGTCGGCGTTTCGTTTCTTACTTTTCAATCGCTGAGCTATACCATAGATGTTTATAAAGGCATCACCAAAGCCGAGCAACATTTTGGTTATTTTTCAGCATTTACTGCTTTTTGGCCGGTAATGGTAAACGGTCCGATAGAGCGCGCCAAAAACCTATTGCCACAAATAAAAGAAGCACATCGTTTTGATTATGATAGAATGCGATTAGGCTTATTTAGAATGGCTTGGGGTTTGTTTAAAAAGGTAGTTATTGCTGATCGATTGGCATTTTATGTGGATGATATGTACCTCCATTATAACGATATTTCAGGATGGACAACCATCGTTGGCGGTTTCTTTTTCTTTATGCAAGTTTATTGCGATTTTTCGGGCTATTCCGATATTGCTATTGGTGCTGCTAAAGTAATAGGCATTGATGTAATGGAGAATTTTAAACGACCATTGTTTGCTAAAAATTTAGCAGATATTTGGACGCGTTGGCATATTTCGTTATCTACTTGGCTTACAGATTATGTTTTTTTCTATTTAGGTGCATACAAAGCAAGTGGACGAAAAGTAATTTTTAATGTCATTTTTGTGCTGGCAATATGTGGTTTATGGCATGGTGCTAATTGGCCGATGGTATTGGCATTTACGATGGTCGGCATATTTATGGCCATTCGATATTGGTGGCAATCCAACGTACTTCGTGTTATAAAACCCAGCAATTCGTATAAACTATTTGAAAAATATTTTCCCGATTGGCTACATAGTGTAGTTACGGTTGGTCTATTTGTATTTTGTTTTTTATTATTTAGAGTTCATACGGCTCAGGCATATATTAACCATGCACATCCTACAGAACCAGTGGCATGGATAACGATTGCAAAAGCTATTTATGCTAATTTGTTTAAACTACATACAGCAGGATATTTTCATGCTTGGATGATTCATCAAGGCATTGTACAGTTTGTAATTGTTGTATTTTTTATGATAGGATTGATATTGACAGAAGCAAAAATTGGTGATAATAAAATTGAAACGGTAGTGTTGTCAAATGATACACCACAACGATGGTTGGTATATTTGGTTTTAGTCATTAGTATTGTTTGGTTCGGAATTTTTAATAATACTTCATTTGTTTATTTTCAATATTAAAAGATGCTCAAGAAAACAATTTTTAAAATAGGGATAATCGTAGCAGTACTATTGGTATTGTCTAATGTATTGCGCTATTTTATACCGTTTTATTGGGGCGATTCTACGCAAACTACGAAGTATGAATATTATAAAAAACATGCAGAAGAATTTAACGCCGTTTATTTAGGAGGAAGTTTGGAATATCGACATATTAACCCACATATTATTGATAGCATAGCGCAGAAAAATGGATTGGATTTTCATTCTTTCAATTTAGGAATAGATGGTCATGGTATTATCCAACAGATGAATGATTTGGACGGATTGTTGACTATTCGCAATCCAAGATTAAAATATGTTTTTTTTAGTATCAGCAGTGAGCCTTATTTTTTTAAAGCCAATTTGCATACACCCAAATGGGTGTCGTGGCAAACAGCGTCTGCGTCGTACCATGCACTTAGTATATTGCCTTCATTAGAAGAGCCATTTAAATACAGAGCTAAAATGGGTGCATTTTGGTTAAGCAGCTGGATTGAAAACCTTTTTAATATTGGTACGGTGCCCGATATGCTCAAATTCTATTTCGATAAATCGTATTTAGATAGTAGTTACGTTGGAAAAAATCACGATGGATTTTATCCGTATGACTATGAAGAAACACATTTATTCATGGAATACAAATGGGAAGATACGTTGTTATTGGAATCCAGACATCGTTTTGAAAATGGCAAAGATCCGTATTTTGATACCTTAAATAATAGAGTTTTACAGGCGTTTACAAATTATGATACCACACAGAAGGCCAATAAAGCCATGATAGATTTATGCATGAAAGCCTATAAAAAATGCGCTAAACGTGGCATACAAGTCATCTTTATGTTGCCTCCAAAAGCCAGAACTACCTATAGTTTATTGTTGCCGGTTTTTAATGCTATGCCGGAAGGCACCAAAATTGAATTGGCAAATATTCAAAATTATCCAAAATTTTATTCTATTGAATATGGCTATAATTTTCATCATTTAAACGAAAAAGGGGCACAGATTTTAAGCCAGGAATTTGGCAAGCAATTAGTACCATTATTGACAAATTTTTCAAAAGAAGATTGAGCTACATTTTTTTTTACACAATACGATTATTGAGCATGAATTTTGAGATAAATAGACAGAAATTCGTTTAATTTATCTGTATTTAGAATTCAAAGAGGTGTTTTAAATACCATTCACGCAGTATTGTGACCATTTGCGCATTGACATATAAGGATGGATTATTATAACTTTAATTTATGTACACAAAATTAACTTATGAACGATTTACACCATGAACTAGATACATTATTTGCCAAAATAAAATCAACAATTTCCAGTAATACGACTGATGGAGTGGTTACGTTAGAGCAACTCAAACGTATTTGTGATTCCTCTAATGAAATGTCATCTATATTTGAATTTGAAAATTTTTCATATTCGATGGTTTATTCAAACAAAGCAGCATATATGTATTTAGGTGTCAATAGTGAACAAACTACAAAACTTGGATTTAAATATATTTTGAGCATCGTACATCCAGAGAATATTTCTGCCTTGTATAATATGATTAAGCATTTTTCAGAGGATATCAGTAAAAAGGAAATGCACACAGGTGTTTTTTATATTAAAGTAAAAACGGGTTGGGAATGGACGTATTCTTGTGTTAAACCTGCTATTTTTAATAAAGATGGAAGTATAAAATATTTATTATCTACAGGATGTAGTATTGATAATTTATTAAAAAATAAATCAGATTATAAGTTACTTAAAAGTAATTTATCTTTTTTTGAACTACATGCTGCTAAATTTCTATCACTCAAGGAAAGAGAGAAGGAAGTATTACGATATATTGCAGATGAATATACTTCTAAAGAAATAGCCAATGTATTAAATATCAGTCCGTTCACGGTAGATACGTATCGAAAAAATTTAATTGAAAAACTTCAAGTTAAAAGTTCAATTGGTTTGGCAAAATATGCAGTATTATTTAATTTGAAATAAATTTTACCCTATTTATAGGTATATTTTTTGATTTATATCAATAATTTTCATTAAATAATGGGATTGTGTGTATGCAAATAAGTTAAGAAATTTACATAGACAAAACCATACTATGAAGAACAATGTAAGTCCTTTGCTCCTTATTAGTGTTATTTACTCCAAGTAAAAAGAACAGCATTAATAAGAGTAAGGGCATTTTTAATTTAAACCGATACGTTTTATTTATTGAAAGTGAAAAAATCTTTGCGTTTTATTTCATTAAGGTATTATCTCAAAAAGTATATGGAAAGCTGATTTCTGTATTTACAAAATAGTTTGTGTTGATGTAAAAATGGAATCTACTATTATACAAATGGAATTAAAATATAAAATTAGGTAACCGCATTTCCGGCTTTATTTACCTTAAAAGCAAAGTTGCGTTGCAAAATATAGGATGTTGTAACTACAATTATACAGGTCAACATGCGAGCAGCAAACATACGCATCTGCAATCCTTCAACAAATAATTTTAATAATCCTGTGTTCATAACGATGCACAATAATACTATCGTTAAATAATTAATGGCTTGGTTTCTGCCACGTACGGTGGAGTTTGTCCATACAACATATTTGCTCAACAGAAAACCGGATGGAGTACTAATTAAGAACGATAAAAATAATGAGGCAACGTGCGGACTAAAGGTATAAATTGGCGTAACAAAGTTTTTTTCATGAAAGATAAAATGATAAGACAAAAAGAATATTGCCATATCAAATACTAAATTGATTCCACCACAAGCCATGTATAAGTAACTTTGTTCAGGAATGAATTTGAAAAACCACCTGCGAATGTTTAATAAAATTTCGCGAATAAAATCAGCAATTATCCTCATTTTGATAGGACAAAGATACGAATTATGTATTATTGTTTATAGCAGTTGTAAGTCGGAAATGCTAAGTTGAGTTAAATGTGTTTGAAATAAATGCGTACTGCAAACACAAGCACTATATTGAGGTAGTAGCATGAATGGTTGGTAATATAAATTGTTTAAATCACATTGTATTTGATGGTACGAACCATATTTTTTATGTGTTTTAGATAAAATTTCAACGCCGCGTCCATCGCATTTTATGGCACTTTCTTTTATTGCCCACAAATCAAAAAATGCTTGTTGTGGTATAGATGCATTTTGTATTTCATTCCATTCATCATCATTAAAATATTTCTTAAATAAGTCAATATTTATTTTCCGATGTTTTTCAATGTCGATACCTACTTTTGCGGTAAGCGAAATGGCGCAAATAATATAATCGCCGGAATGAGAAATATTAAAATCAATTTCCTCGTTTATATAAGGTCTTTCTATGGAAGAAATTTTTATATCGTGCAAAGTAGCGCTAATCTGTAATTGCTGTAAAGCATATTTTAAAATCATTTTTCCTACTAAAGATGCTTGCGCGCTTTGCCAGTGTTTATAGGCTTTTATATTGGTTTGGAAAAAAATGGGTAATTGTAACAGGAATTGCTGAAAAACAATATCCGATAGTTTTTCTGCTTGATGGATATAAAATATGTGAACGATATTTTTCATTACGCGCCATCGCAAATATAATATATAGTACACAGATAAATGCGAATAGAAATCTGTGTATATCGGTTCCTCCGTGTTTCTACAAGCTTTTTTTAGTATAAAAAACCCTCTGCTGGGATTATCGATAAATGTCAGTTTTCCTGAAAAATCAGACAAAACATAGTTTTATAATAAATCTATACTATTGATTTATAGTATTTTATGCGTTTTTTAAATTCCTATTTTTTAAAACTTTGCCCAAAATTTGTGTTCGTAAAAATTATAATATTCTCAAAATAACTTCTTATTTTCGTAAAAATTAACGGTTATGAAAAGTAAATTATTGATTACAATATTTATATATATATATATTGTTGGTACTGTAAAAGCACAATTTAATGTAACTTTTAATTATACAGATGTAAATACTAATGTTTTTACTGTACCTGCGAGTTTCATGGGAAATAATAATCAAAATGCTTATAACATGAGTGTTTTAGATATTTCTCAGCGGTTAAGTGCATTATACACAAATGGAAACTTCGGTATAGATTACCCAATCAATTCGTACTTAAAAATTAAGAAAATTAAATTCAGCTCAGATAGTTTGCGAATGATGATTATTCAACCTATTTACAATCCGTCAATAAAGAAACGTTGTATTTTAATATCTCCTGGAAGTGGGGAAACGTTTAGTAATTGGTATTTGTCTAATAGATATGCAGTAGATTTTGCAATGCGAGGTTATATAGTTGCATATTATGAAAATGCAGGCTCTACAAACCCTAATGTTAATGGTACAACTAAAAATACTGCTGATTATTTTACAGATAAAGTGAGTAATTACTGTAACATCGCCCCTAATAACACCGCAAAAGATAAATTTTTAACCACTATGTTTGTTAACTTATTTATAAGTAATGAAGCACGTAAATATATTGTAAACAATAGTAGTTTATTGCAAGTAGATACATCTGCATTGTTTTTAGCAGGTGGTAGCTTAGGAGGTAATACTGCATTGTTTTACGGATACGGGAGCAACAATAATTGGAACAGTAATCCTTATTATACTTGTGTAAAAAACAAACTTAACTACCCTGGTGTAATTAGCAATAACGGTGTAAAAGGCATAATGGCGATGGGAGGAGGGCTGCCAGCACCAACTGAGGCATTAGGAAGCATTATAACTTCTGCTGATAATATTCCTAGTATTTGGTTTTCCGGTGCAGGGGATATACTCGTTAATCCAGATAGTTCTTCAACATTAGGGCCAAAAATTTGGGGAATGAGAGGGTATAAGAACTCCCTACAGTCGAATAATATAAAGTATAGTATGTATTTGAATTGTTATGGAGTACATTCATTCGAGTCTCCGGCATATGATGATGCCAATATAGGAGAATGGTTAACAACATTGCCACAAAACACTATAAACGGAAGCGTAACTCCTCCATATAATAATTTATTAACAAATACCCAATTGACAAATTATGTTAATGCTAATCTACAGAATTTACTCTATTATCAATACACAGAATTTCAAAGTTATCAAGCCTTAGTTATTACTACTACTTATTTTAATGATATAATTAAGAATTCCATTCCAGTAAATTCAATTAACTATATAAAACCTACACAGTTACAAAATTCTCCTTTCTATAAGTATAGTATTGGTTTTTATACACTTGACCAAGCTGCATTAAGTTATTATATGTGTCACTTAAACGACCCAATATGTTTTTTTGCTGGAGCACATGAATATGATAATATTGCTAAAAATAATTTAAATTCAACATTCATTGTCTCCTCAGAATGTGGAGTTGTACAAAGTAATTTTACAAATCAAACCACTATTCCTGAAAAGAGTGACATTTCGAATTACAGAATATCAAATTCTGATATTATTGTTAATGACATAAATAAAATTAATGAGGAAGAAGCAAAAATTATGTTTCTAAGTTCAAGTAATAAAATAGAAATAACACTTTCTCATCCTCTATCTGACTACAATGGGTATATGTCTTTTTACAATTTATTAGGAGTAGAAATATTACAACCTATTTATCTAGATGTAAAAGACATGACTTCTATCTCTATAGATATATCCAATCATTTTCAAGATCTTCCAAAAGGTATTTATATATGTTCAATAAATTTTGGCTCATTTAATAAGAATATAAAGCTTTTTAAATACTAAACTTATAAATTTTTAATTTTACTGAACAGTAGCTACAAATAGTATGCCTCCCAAAACTTATTTTCCCAACCTCAATGGTATCCGCTTTATATTAGCCGGCATGGTATTGGTACAGCATGTTGCCGTAGTATTGCAGGTAATGCATATCAGCACTATTTACCAAAAAGTAGATGCGTTAAAAGCATTTGGTCCCGTAGCCGTTTCTATGTTTTTTGCATTAAGTGGTTTTTTGATTACCTATTTGCTTTTGCAAGAAAATAATACTTCGGGTACAATATCACTTCGTACTTTCTATCTATCGAGAGCCAAACGGATAATGCCGCTGTACTACCTTATTATAATTATACATTTATTTATTTTGCCGCATACTCCACTGCAATCTTTTGATGATAAATTGGTACTAATGGATGCTGCGAGTTTTAAGTATAGTACTATCCACCTATCCGACTTTAGCACCAAAATATGGTATATTATTTTGCTGCCCCAAGTGGCACTGGCATTAATGGTGGCTACAGGAAATTCCACTCTGCCGGCGGGGCATGTCTGGAGCATCGGCGTAGAGGAAGTTTTTTATTTTCTATATCCTGCATTGCTAAAAAAATATGCACATAATTTTAAGCAACTGATATTTACTTTAATCGGAATTTATTATTTAGTAGCCGTGCTGCTCTTTATTGTTATTCAATTTTCAAATACCGCAATATTAGCCAAACCTATCTTCCAACGTGCCATAAATTTCAGCATTATTTTAATTATTTACAATCGGGTGAATTGTATGTTTATCGGTGCAATAGGTGCTTATCTGTTTGTAAAAAAACATCGATATTTTTATGTGATTACGCAAACAAAAGTGTTCTATTTTTCGCTTGTTTTATTGTTTATTTTATTTGCAATAGGAGCAAGAGTGCCATTCCTTACTTTCGAGCTGTATTGCATTTTATTTATTTGTGTAATGCTGTATTTAATTAAAGACAATAAACACTATTTTTTGGAAAATAGGGTGCTGAATTATTTGGGTAAAATCTCTTACGGAATATATATGTATCAAATGCTGGCCATCTATGGAATAGTATATCTATATACCAAAGTAGGATTTCATTTCTGGTATATTTATCCATTATCCTTTTTTGCTACAATATTACTTTCCGCTATCTCTTATGAGTTTTTTGAGAAGCGAATAATAAATAAAAAGGCATAATTATTTGAATGAAAATTGTGCTTGAATCGCTCTACTGTAGATAGGTTTTTTTATAGAACACTGATATTGCGGATTAGACAGATAGATACAGATAAGTAAAACGTGTTCGAATATCATTTTATTATGTAAATAGAATATCATTTGAATCTACGAATGAATATTAACCGATAAAGAAACTTATCTCTTTCTTATGTTTTTCATGCAATTAAATGGATGCAGAAATATACTTGCTGTATTTAACATTTCTTTTAAGCTGTTTTGTGTATAAATATACAGAAATTGGTATATATTTGTACTAACAGTACACGCCACGCTACCCATAAGAACAGCGTACCAGGGCGTGTCTTTTGCTTTTATAGCCCTTTCAAATTAAAAATATATACCTCCTAAATTATTGTTTATAAATAATTTAGGAGGTATTAAAATATATAGGCTTTATGTTTAACAAGAACGCATTTACAATACAACAACAAATAGCACAGCTCAAGGAGAGAGGGCTGATAATTGCAGACAGTGACGATGCAGACCACTATCTTAGCCATATCAGCTATTATCGATTAGCTGGTTATTGGTGGCCGCTGCAGGCGGATAAAGAAAAGCATATATTTAAAGCCAATAGTCGCTTTGCTGACGTAATTGCGCTGTATAATTTTGATAGAGAATTACGTCTGTTATTATTTGATGTTATTGAAAAAATTGAAATAAGCCTTAGAACAAAATTAATCTATCATCTTTCCCATGAATTTAATCCTTGGTGGTTCCAGGATACCTGTTTATTTAACAATACAAGTGAACTTATAAAAACACTTTCTTCTTTTGATGAGGAAATAGAAAGGTCAAAAGACAGTTTTGTTAAAGAACATAGAAAGAAATATAAGGATGATTTAAGATTCCCGCCAGCATGGAAAACGCTTGAATTAACAAGTTTTGGCAGCTTATCAAAACTTTATGGTAATCTGAAAAATACAATTAAATCTAAAGACACAATAGCTTCGGAATATGGTACAGTAAATCATACTTTTCTTCCAAGTTGGTTACAGTCTATCGCACAAATAAGAAATTATTGTGCTCACCATAGTCGTCTATGGAATAAAAATTTACCAGGCAGACCTAAGCTATTACCAAAACCACCAAATCCATGGATTGTGGATGTTCCAAAAGAACATGAATTTCCTATGTTGTATATTCATTTATGCTGCATGAAGTATATTTTGGATATAGTACAACCGCAAAATCAGTTTAAATCAAGACTAATTTATCTTTTCCAAAAGTACCCTAATGTTGACCAAAATGCATTAGGCATGAAACCCAATTGGGAGAATGAACCATTGTGGCAGAAATAAAAAGCAGAAGGATGCAGATAATACATTTTTTAGAAACTGATAAAATGTCAGTTTTCCTGAATATCCAGACAAAACATAGTTTTATAATAAATCTATACTATTGATTTATAGTATTTTATGCGTTTTTAAAATTCCTATTTTTTAAAACTTTGCCCAAAATTTGTGTTCGTAAAAATTCTTTTTTATCGAAAATAAATAGGATACTTGTTGAAATGTTTATTATGAAAATACATACTGATATATATATATATATAT
>JAGNZZ010000050.1 GCA_017984135.1 Chitinophagales bacterium
TGGTCGGAAAGATTCTACAAAGAAATTTCTAAATATGCACAACCAATAAAGTATGCTTTGTGCCGTCATAAATTTTGGGCAAATAGAAATTTCCATTGCATTGCTGTAAGAAATTGGATAATAATTTTTAAAATTAAAAATGATACATTTATAGTTTACCGAATCATACACGTTTCTACCTTTAAATAATCCGTTCTCTTTTTCTATGTTGTATATAATTTTCAATGGCATTTTTTGTAGTGAGCCAGTTTCTGCCTTCTTTGTAAGCATCTATTTTTCCTTGACGTGCTAATAAACTAATATATTCTTGTCCGTAAGGTACAGAAGGCTCTTCTACCAAAGTTGAAATTTCTTTATATTCATCATCTTCCTTTTGATTAGGCAAAACATTCAAATAAATATTCAAAGAGCGTTCTAATGCTTGCACCATCAACAATACAAGTTTTTGATAATTTCCATTATTAGCAGCATTCAATGCTTCGTAATATTTTTTTCTATCATTTTTAAGAATAATTGCAGGTGGAAATCCTTTACGCATCAAGATTAAATTCATGGCTAAGCGAACGGTTCTGCCGTTACCATCAAAAAATGGATGTATCCAGACGAGTTTATGATGAAAAATGGTACTCAATACAATATCATTCAAACCTAACGGATTTTTATTTACAAAGGCAATCAATTCATCTAATAAATCAGAAACTTTATTAGCATTTGGTGGCACAAAATTAGCACCAACAATACGCACACCACCATTTCTGATTCTTCCTGCAAAATTATCTTCAATGCTGCGCAACACTAAACCATGTAACGATAAAATATCAATGCTACGCAAAACATAATTATCATTTACTAGTTCGTATAAATAATCCAGTGCTTTTTCGTGATTGTGCGCTTCAAAATGTTCTTTTAAAGATTTTCCTTTTATAGTAATTCCTTCTTGCAATACCATTTGTGTTTCGCGCAATGTTAGTGTATTTCCTTCAATACTATTAGAATTATATGTCCATTCTAGTGATAAACTTTCTTTGATTTTATTCAAAGCCATTTTAGGCAAAGGCCTTGCCTTTTGCAACATTTCTTTTTTTTCATACAATCTGTCAAAGGTAGATTGCATGTCGTTAATATCGGATAGGTTTATTTTCCACATTAGACCACAAAGATACACTAAATATCGGTAATTTCAAATATTTTAACTATCCGATATTAATTTTAAATTGTATGAAAGATAATAAATGTAGTGAGAACGTCCATCGTATAAATGAAAATAGCATCGCTTACATCTTATAAAAAAGCAAAAGGTACATATTCCTATGTACCTTTTGCGTCGTTTCCTAATTTGTCTTAATTCAGTTTTTTATATTTTTATAACGATACAGGCTTTATCTATCACAATCATCTGCGGTTTTTGTAAGAATAAATTCATATACCATTCCTTCTAACATTCGTTGAAATTTTAAAGTGGTTTCATCAATGCTAATCAATGTAATTGTGTATGTTTCATCAGGTTCCGTTACGGTAATTGTTTTTGCATCTTCAGAAAGTGTAAATGTGCTTCCTTCATCAATAAAATTTTCATCATCACTTATCGTTCCATTGCTTTTGCATTCAAAAAAATCTTCGTCACCAAAACAATCAGATGTATCTGACGGTACTTCAGCTGCATAATAGGAATTATAAAACCATTTTGAACTAATTAATAAATTCATTACTTTTTGTTTTTTGTCTTCTTTCTTGCAAGATGTTATCATGGATGCAGCACCGATAAATAACAAGATCATAAATAATACTTTTTTCATTTTAAATTGTTTTTTTTGTGATAAATAAGATTAATTTTTTGTTCCACAAAGATGTATTAAGAAGGATATATTTGATGCTGCTATTTCATGAATGGTTAATTTGAGTTCATGAATGGTCATTTATTTACCTAAATATTTACAATAAAAAAAAGCCACAACTTGTGTTGTAGCTTTTATAAAAATTTGTACTTTAAATTAGTCTTTTGAGTCCAATGCTTTTGAAATTAAATAATTTAAATGAGCACGATGAGATTGAGTAGCTAAATTTCCGCCAGCAGCTGATTGCATCCATTTTGAAATTCTATCCACTTCACCAAAAACAGCAGATTTTGAAGTATGCGCATAAGTAGATTTATCACTAATGATAGCTAATAAGCGCGCAACATATTCCTCTTGAAGATTTTGACGTATAGAAGAAACACTAGCACCTAAATCTTGTAAAAAGATACCATTTGTAACATCTCTAAGCATCACATCAATGCCATATTTATTGCCATATAATTTGGTATCGGTTAAGCGTTGCATGGTAGTATTGTTTAATATTTGATCTAATACACCTTTTTGGATATTTAAAATTCTATCGTGGATTTTCGGATCTTCTGGTTCTTTCCTAAAATCGTAACCACGACGTTGCATTTGCAAATAATTATAAATTTCGCTTGGCGTTTTAAATGCATCTTTTGAAAAAGCATATTTCGTTAAAGCCTGCATGGCTTTTTTCTGTTCTTTTAAAGGAATTGGAGTAAATGGCTGCATGTTGGCATCTTGACCGGCAAAATTTCTATTGACATAAATGCCACCAATGTATCGGTCAATTACATTTAAACTACGAGCATAATGACCAGTTAAAGATAAATACGCTCTGCGTAATTCATGATAAGATTGACCTTCAGTGCTGTATTTTTTAATCAGTTTTGGCATTGCATTATTCACCATTTCAATATTATTGATGGCATACGCAATCGCATCATCCGACATATCATTGATGTTGCCACGTGGGTCAATGCCTTTGCCTACGGAACGCATATCATCTGCATCGTTTTTAAATTGATATTCTTTTTTATTCGATTGTGCTAAAATTTTTTCCAAACCTTCTTTCTCCTCTTTTTCATTTTTATACGAACTATATCCATATTGAATTGCCCATTTGTCGTACAAACCTGGCTTAATGTCAAAATATAAACCTTGTTTTGATTTGTCACCGGAAATATTTGGAATCGTATAATCCATTACAGAAGCTGTTAAGCCAACAGTGGCACCCAAAACCGGATCTTGCATTTGTTCAATACTATGTAATTGTGAACCCATGAAATTATGCATTAACCCAAATGTATGACCCACTTCATGAAGGACTAAGTCGTATAATGCTTGTTTCAAAAACTCATCTTTATCAATGTTTGAAAATCCGAATGCAGTCATTAAGTCAGATCCAGATACAATATTTTGATGCATGATATCGCCAAAATTACATTGCTCCATTCCAAATGGTAACTCATGTTTATGGTTGTCTAATGCAGCAATGTCGTATAATTTTTCTAATGGCAACCGATTGGTTAAATAAATAAATTCCAACATAATATCTGCACCAATGATTTCTCCAGTGCGTGGATTGACAAAACTTGGTCCGTATCCACCAAAAGGCGGACGTGGCGAAGATGTCCATCTTAACACATTATATCGAATATCATCTGCTTCCCAAGTTGCATCATCCGGCTGTTCATAACATTCTACTGCATTCTTAAATCCTGCTTGTTCAAACGCTTCATTCCAAGCTAAAACAGCATTTTTCATGATTGGTCTAAATTCTTTTGGTGTAGTGTTTTCAATCCACCAAACGATAGGTTTCACCGGTTCTGAAATTTTTTCATCTGGATGTTTTTTTTCTAAATTCCAACGATGAATGACATCTTTCCAAGGAGCTGCTTTTGTAGAAGTTTGATCATCTACTTTATCCATAAAATAACCAACACGTGGATCGTCGGCACGTGGTTTGTAATTGTTTTGAGGAATTTCAATAAAGCTATGTTGCATTTTTACAGAAACAAAACGAGCATCGGTTACTTCGTCTGTTCCATAGTTTGATGGCGCAGGATTGTCGAACACATATTCTACGGCAACATCCGTATTACTTGGGAAATTTTTAATTGCCAAGTATTTTGATTTTTTGCTGTTTAAGGTTCCTAATGAAAAGGCATCCGCTTTTTCACCAGGCATTTTAGATGGTTTAATTTGAGTGATGCTTTCGCCTAAAAATAAATTATCTGCTTCAATTAAATATGTTTTTCCAGTTGCACCGGCAATTTTTTCCGATAAGAAAACAGGTTGATTGATATTGGCATTTTTTGCTTTACTCAAGGCATTATTTTCATCAAAATAATAGCTGGTATTTTGTAAGATAAAATCGATTCTGTCAAAATATTTTTCAATTTTAAAAACAGAATTGTCTTTGTAGCCGCCACGTGCATAGCCTGTACTTAAATATCCATCTAAAACATAGGCAAAGTAGATAAATTCTTTTCCAATTTTATCTTCATTAATTTCGATATATGTTTTTCCGCTGGTTGAGTCTTGATAAATGGGAAACAATCCATTTTTCTTTTTACATTTTTCAGTAATTTCTTTGATGGTTTTGTATGGAGCTTTTGTTTCTTTTTTGGTAGAATCTTTGACATTAGCTTTGGTGCTGTCTGTCATCTTTACTACTGCAGATTCGGTATTCCGTTTTTTTCTGTCACTTTTTGCTGAAGCATTTAATTGAACAAAAATTAAAATAACGGAAACTAAAAATAATCGATGTGTTAATTTCATTGGATTCAAGAATTTGTGTACAAAATTACCATTTTAATGGTGATTAAAAAATAAAAAAACCACTCAATATGTCGAGTGGTTTTTTGTTTTATTACAAAAGTGGCTATCTATATTGACAACATTGTGGTAGCTTCTTATAAGCGCCATCGTTTGCCTTTATAGAATCGGTGTCATAACCAGCATTGGCAATACTTTGTTTAATAGAATCTGCTGAAGTTTTGCTAGGAGCAAATACAACACTAATTATTTTTTGGTCTTCACTCCAAATAGCTGTTTTTACACCGTTTATTTTTGCAGCTTTTTCGATTCTTTCTTTACACATTTCGCAGTTGCCAGACACTTTGAATGCGGCTTTTGTAAGCACATCCTTCGCTAATAGTTCTCCAGAAAAAACGGATAACATAAACGTGATGGCAATAATTATTTTTTTCATGATTGTATTATTTTTTATCTATTTTTTTACTGTAGAGTCTTTTTTGCAACATGCCTCTTTTTCTACTTTTGACATGGATGCTGTGTCGCATGCTGCATCTTTGCCTTCTTTTTTACAACATGCTTTGTCGTTGCCTTTGGCACATTTGTCGCAACATTTATTTTCTGCAGTACAGGAGTCACTGCATTTGTCACAACATTTTTCATCTTTACAGCAACTAGTTTTTTCGCATTTTTCATCTTTGTTGCATTTGTTGTTGTTACAAGCAGAGAATCCGATGAGCGTTACAATCATTATCATAATAATTGTAAAAATTGATTTTGTTTTTTTCATTTTGTTTAAATTTAATTTTTATTAATTAGTTTACAAATATTCTAAATCCACCATAAACGGTTGCGCCCATTGATGGTGCATACACTTGGTATGTATCAAAAAGTGTGCTAAATGGTGTACCTAAGATAATATCTTTTTGTTTGTAATTAGTCATATTTTCACATCCAATAAATATTTCTGCTCTTTTGAAATATTTAAGAATTTGCGCATTTAAAGTTACAAATCGTGGTGAAACCCGTTTGCCTACATTATCGGCAAAGCTGTTGGGTAATCTTCTTTTCCCATTAATACTAGTGTTTACATCAAACTGCCATTGTTTGTTAGGTGTTTTGTAACTTACGGTAACCAATCCTTTTTGGAGTGCTTGCAATGGTTTTTGTAATAATTCTCCATGATAGGTGGCTCGTACATCTTCCAATCGATAAGCTAATTTTATATCTAATCCTTTTAATGCTTCCATTCCAAATTCCAACAATAAACTATTAGAAAATGATTTGCCATTTAAGTTATAAATAGTAGCATTTCCATCAGCATTGTCGATGTCAACAATCGCTTGTTTTAAAAAGTCTGTTCTGAAAAAATCGACCGAAAAATAGCCTTCACGTTGGAATAGGTTAAATTTTTGTGTTAATGAAATTCCATAATTCCACGCTACTTCTTTTGCAGGACTTTCTTTAAAAATCAGTTGACGTGAACTTGCGAGTAAAGATTGATTTTCGGTTAAAATATTAGGTGCTCTAAATCCGCTTCCTACTGCAACACGCAAAGTTGTTTTATCAGTCAATGAGAATTTGGCGTGAATTCTTGGGTTTACTTGAAACCCAGCACGTGTGTGATAATCTCCTCGAAGTCCAGCCACTAATGTGATTTTAGTATTCCATTTAAAAGTATATTCTGCAAAGATTCCTGGAGCAAAATCCTTTTTGTGGTATTGAATAGAATCTAATTGCTCCTCCAAATTATCATAAATAAAATTGATACCACTGACCAAAGTATGCATATCGCTATTTTTTACTTGACTTTGGAACAGTACATTTCCTGTAAATGTGGCTTGTTTGGTATTAAATTGTCGATTGCCATAATTCGATTTTTGCTGATGATAAATACCGGAAAATTGTGTACCTAAACTTTTATTTCCATTTCCATCAAATATAAATCCTGTTTTAGCAAATCCTTCATAGCGTTTTGTGTTTATATTGATGGTATATAAAGGATTCGTTCCCTCTAAAGGATGATGAACGGTAGTTTGTCCGGCAATTCGGTTTTCATTCAGAACTTTAAACATATATTGCCCTTCCACTTTTTCGCCATGATAATTCCAACGATTTAATAAATTATATTGTTTCATTATTGGCTGGTCGAGAAATCCATCGTGGTTCATATCTTGTTTTAAAGGTGTAAATGCACCATTAGCCATCAACATGGTTCCTAATTTTTTATTTATTTTATGGTTTACTAATAGATTCGTTTCAATTCGGGCATTTTGATTGCCAAAAAAATCAAGATATAATTTAGTGGAGTCATTAAAACTATTTTTAAACTCAACATTCATGGATCCGGTAATGCCTTCATAACTATTTTTTACAGAAGGAACACCTTTGGAAACAGAAATCGATTTTATCCAAGGAGCCGGAATATTATCTAATCCGAAAGTGGCTGTCAATCCACGAAGAAATGGAACGCCTTCTAAAATATTTTGTACATACGTTCCATTTAAACCTAGTAATTTAATCTCTTTTGCGCCGGTTACTGCATCACTATAATTTACATCAACAGAAGCATTCGACTGAAAGCTTTCTGATAGATTACAACACGCTGCTTTTTTTAATTCATCCATGCCAATTTTTTCCGTTTTCATCGGGTCAATAGAGGATATATAGCTGGTTTGTTTACGTGCTTGTATGTTCACTTCGTTCAAGTAAATTTCAGCTTGCAAGGCAATATTGTATTCCTTTATTTCTTGTACCAACACAGTATCAGAAATATATCCGATATAACTAATTACCAAAAGTTTTGGAAGAGAACCAGTTAATTCTATATGTGCGATACCCGATTCGTCAGAAGTAGCACCAACTATGGTGTCCAACCATTGCACATTTGCACCATAAAGCATTTCTTGAGTGCTTTTGTCTGTAATATTTATTTTTATTTTTTGTGTTTGGCTAAATCCTAATTGAGATATAAAAATGATCAACAGGAAGAACCAATGTTTAATTGATTTCATTTTAGATTGATTAAGCATGGAAAATTGAATTTCAATGAAAAACAACTTCTTGCCTAACAACGATAGACCTGAATTGCAGAAAGCACAGGCTGTAAACTAGATTGTATGGAATAAAAATATAGGTTATCCGGAGGTGGTAATCCTGAAAAATAAGTGCTTGTTACGATTGAAATCAAATGAGTAGGATAATATGTATGAAAATTCATAAATATATCATTGTCAACATTAGATTTTAATTGGATTTGTTTTGCTATAAAACCTTCCACTTGTAACTTAGAAAACAATTGTTTATGCGAACAACAATCTTTCTTTTCTTTCTTTTCTGCTAATTTGGAACAGCAAGAAGAAATAGGTAGGTCATTTTCACAAGTTGGTTTGAAAAATGCTTGGAAACTTTTGGTTTTAGAGGTACTACAGAAATGCTCAAACAAAGCAATCCCATTTGCCGAAAATAATACTAATACGGCCAGAAATAATGCGGATATGTTTAATTTTGTTTTCACACGTGAATTCAATTACAAAGGTAACACCATTTGTTCAATATTGTTTTGTATAATTGTTTATACTTAGTTAAAAATTCTACTAAATTTAGTGTTTAATTAATACTAAATTTAGTAAGTTTGATAGAAATCATCGCTATGACATTCAAAGAAATTATACAACAAATTGCGAATCCTAAAGGAGTTTCAGAATCGCATGAAATTATAAGTAATTTTTCGAATAGAGTAGGTTCTTATGGGTATGATGCTTGGGGATTTAATATAAATGGCGTTAAACCATTTGTAGAAATAGGTCGGTTTTTCTATGAAAATTATTTTAGAGTGGAAACACATGGATTAGAAAATATTCCATCTAAAGGTCGATGTTTAATTATTTCTAATCATAGTGGACAATTACCCATTGATGGTATGATGTTGGGATATTCTATTGTAACCAATAAACTTGCACCTCGTGCACCCAAAGGAATGTATGAGCGATTTGTGCCACAAGTTCCATTTATTAGTTCTCTCTTTTCACAATGGGGTGGAACGGTTGGTGATCCGGAGAATTGTATTAAAATGCTAGAAAATGATGAAGCAGTAATAGTATTTCCTGAAGGCGCGAGAGGCATTTCAAAACCATTTAGAAAACGATATCAATTGGAACGATTTGGTCTTGGGTTTATGTATATGGCCATTCAAACAAAAACACCCATTATTCCGGTTGGTATGGTTGGATTTGAAGAATCGATTATAAATTTTGGAAATATGGATAAACTACAACGTTTGATTAAGTTTCCGGCAGCTCCGGCATTAATTCCGTTTGTATTTCCTACAAAAGTGGTGATTAATGTGGGTAAACCAATGTATTTTGAAGGAGATACCAGTCGCGAATATCAAATTATTGAAAAAGTGAACGAGGTGAAAGCCGAAATTAATCGATTAATTGACATAGGCAAAAAACAACGTAAAGGTATCTTTAGTTAGTTACGATGGCTAAATTTTTAGCATGGGTAACTTTTCTTTTCTCCAATGCTAAAGTCAATACATCTTCCATGTTTTCTATAAAATGAAATTTCAATCCTTTTATAAAATCTGCTTGTACTTCTTCCACGTCTTTTTCATTGTCTTTGCACAAAATAATTTCCTTTATGCCGGCTCGTTTCGCTGCTAATATTTTTTCCTTTATTCCTCCAACAGGCAAAACTTTTCCACGTAAAGTAATTTCACCACTTAATGCCGTAAACGATTTTAATTTTTTTTGTGTGTATAAAGAAGTTAAAGCTGAAAGTATTGCGATTCCGGCGCTTGGCCCATCTTTTGGAATGGCACCTTCTGGAACGTGAATGTGTAAATTCCAATGAGTGAAAGCTTCTTTAGGTATTTGTAATTCATCTGCTTTGCTTTTCAAATAACTCAATGCTGTGTTGAATGATTCTTTCATCACTGTTCCCAAATTTCCTGTAATGGAGACATTGCCTTTTCCACTGCTGAGAGATGATTCGATGAAAAGAATATCACCACCAAATGGTGTCCAAGCCAGTCCAATGGCAACACCACACGGATTGCTCTCCGTATATTTATCGTGGTTGTATTTTGGTTTTCCTAATATGCGCGTGATATCATCGATATTGATAGAAGCATTGTACTCTTCTTCCGTGGCTACACTTTTAGCCACATTACGCATGATAGATGCAATGACTCTATCTAATTCACGAACGCCACTTTCGTACGTGTAATTGTGAATAAGATATTGAATGGATTTGTCATTTAATTTCACTTGCGCACCTTTCAAGCCATGTGCTTCTCGCTGTTTTGCTACAAGATGTTTTTTAGCAATTTCTGTTTTTTCTTCTATTGAATAACCACTTAGGTGAATAATTTCCATTCTATCACGCAATGCTGGTTGGATGTCACTTACGCTATTGGCAGTAGCAATAAATAATACTTTGGATAAATCATATTCCAGTTCTAAGTAATTGTCGTAAAATGTAGTGTTTTGCTCTGGATCCAATACTTCTAATAATGCTGATGATGGATCGCCACGATGGTCTTTTCCAACTTTATCTACTTCATCTAAAATAAAAACTGGATTGGAGGATTGCACTTTTTTAAGTGATTGAATAATTCGACCTGGCATTGCACCAATATAGGTTTTGCGGTGTCCACGAATCTCACTCTCATCATGTAAACCACCTAAAGCCATGCGTACATATTTTCTATCTAATGCACGAGCAATGCTTTTTCCTAAAGAAGTTTTCCCAACACCTGGAGGTCCGATGAAACAAAGAATAGGTGATTTCATGTCACCTTTCAATTTTAAAACAGCTAAGTATTCTAATATTCTATCTTTAATTTTGTCTAATCCATAATGATCTTCATCCAGTATTTTTTTGCTGCGTTTTAAATCAAAATTATCTTGAGTAGCTTCATTCCAAGGTAATTCTACTAATAAATCTAAATAATTTAAAATTACTGAATATTCTGCCGCAGCCGGATTCATGCGCTTAATTCGTTCGATTTCTTTATCAAAAGCTTTTGCAATGGTTTCACTCCATTTTTTTTCTTTTGATTTTTCTTTTAATCGATTGAGTTCCTCTTGGTACATGTCGCCACCTAATTCTTCTTGAATGGCGCGCATTTGCTGATTTAAAAAATATTCACGTTGCTGTTTGTCAATGTCCGTTCTGGTTTTGTTATGGATATTTGCCTTTAACTCTTGATGTTGTAACTCTTGATGTAAAAATTTCAAGACTAATTGAATACGTTCATGGATATCGTCAATTTCTAGAATTTGTTGTTTTTGTATCGGCTCAACATTTAAATTGGAGGTGATAAAGCTTGCAAGAAATTTGATATTTGCAATATTTGTTAATATAATTTTAGCTTCGTTGGGTATATTTGGCGATAACTCAATGATTTTTCCTGCCATGTCTTTTAAGTTATCCATCATGGCCTTTTCTTGTTGCGAATCAGTTAGCGGAATATCGGTTAAGTATTCTACTTCAGCCTCAAGAACAGGATCGGTGCTGATGTGTTGTTTTACCTTAAAACGTTGCACACCTTGCAAAATTAACGTGTTGCCACCATCTGGCATGGTAAGTAATTTAATGATTTTGGCGGTGGTGCCAACTTCATATAAATCTTTAGGCTCAGGTTCTTCAATATTCATGTCGCGTTGTGCAATAACGCCCACGTGTTTGTTACTTTTGTATGCTTTTTTAATGGCTTTGATTGATTTTTCTCTTCCCACAGAAATAGGAATTACTACGCCAGGATACAATACGTTATTTCTTAAAGGTAGTATAGGAACTACTTTAGGTAAATTTTCATGATTGGTATTGTCCTCTTCTTCGATAGATAACAATGGTACCATTTCTATGTCATCTTCAATAATATTCTGTAGTTCAATTTTTTGAAACATGCTGTAAATTTAATTCAATTTCGACAATATGTCATTAACCTTTATAGATATAAGGTTTTTTAATACTTGCAAGATGTGTGCCGAATAAAATTTTGAAGATAAAGAGGAAATTTTGGCAGAGTATTTTTTTGAGAAT
>JAGNZZ010000019.1:0-9207 GCA_017984135.1 Chitinophagales bacterium
CAAAAAGTATTGGATGCCATTCAACAAAAACTAAAGCTCTTACAAAAAAGATATACCAAAGCGTATGAATTAATTTTAAGTGATTTAGCAAAAGAAAATATTTTTATTCTCAACGAAACACAACTCGATAAAACACAAGGTAATTTTGTAAAAAAATATTTTCAAGAAAACGTGCGATTAGAAATTTTTCCAATCATGCTGGATAAAGCAAAAACATTTCCAACCTTACAAGATGCCTCCATTTATTTAGCCATTCGTTTTTCTAAAAACAAATCAAAAGAAATCCATTATGCCTTAATAGAAGTTCCAACTTCAGCGCTCTCACGTTTTGTAGTATTGCCTTCTAAAAAAGAGAAACAATTTATTTTATTTTTGGATGATGTGATACGTTATAACTTAACGTCTATTTTTCAAATTTATGACATCGACAAAATTGAAGCTTATACTATAAAATTTACACGTGATGCTGAATTAGATGTGGACAATGATGTTTCATTGACCTTTATGGAATCGATGGAAATGAGCTTAAAAAAACGCAAACATGCGGAAGCCTTACGTTTTGTGTATGATGCACAAATGCCGAAAGATTTTCAAAATTATCTCATCAAAAAAATGGGATTAAACACCAAAGCTCAATTGTATGATGGTGGTCGATATCATAATTTTAAAGACTTTATAAAATTTCCTACGCTTGGAAAAACTCATTTATTAAATCCTATTCAAGAGCATATTCCACATCCAGATATCGATGGCACTCGTTCCATTTTAAATAAGCTGAAAACGAAAGATGTCTTGTTGTATTTTCCATATCATTCATTCGATTATTTTTTAGATTTATTGCGCGAAGCGGCCATCGATCCCAATGTTTCCCATATTCGAGTTACCTTATATCGTGTGGCGAATCAATCACACGTCATCAAATCTTTGATTACTGCCTTGCATAATGGAAAAGATGTTACGGTGTTTATAGAAATTCGTGCACGTTTTGATGAAGAAGCCAACTTAGATTGGGCAACAAAATTACGCGATGCAGGTGCAAAAGTAATTCCAGGTATTTCAGGCTTGAAAGTACATTCAAAACTATGTTTAATCACACGAAGAGAAAAAGGTGCTAAAGTATATTATGCTTGCATTGGCACTGGAAATTTACATGAAAAAACAGCCCGAATTTATACCGATGCTATGCTGCTCACTTGCAATCAAACATTAACTAAAGAAGCTCGTTTATTATTTTCTTTTTTTGATAAAAATTATTCGGTTCCAAAATTTAATCATTTGCTGGTGGCACCTTTTAATTTGCGAAGCAAATTAAAAACACTTATAAACAAAGAAATAAAAAATGCAAAAGCAGGAAAAAAAGCGGAAATAATTTTAAAGCTAAATAATTTGGTAGATGAAGATGTGATTGAGAAATTATATGTTGCAGGAAAAGCTGGTGTAAAAATCAAATTAATTGTTCGTGGCATTAATTCCATTATTCCACAAATTTCAGGTTTTAGTGATAATATTGAAGCCATTAGCATCGTTGACAAATTCTTAGAACACACACGTATTTTTAGTTTTTATAACGATGGCAAACCGCAAGTATTTATTGGCTCTGGCGACTTGATGACTCGAAATTTAGATTTTAGAATTGAAGTAATTACACCAATTTTTGATGAGAAAATTAAAAAGCAATTATTGAAAATATTGGAATTACAATGGAGTGATACCGTGAAAGCACGACTTTATAACGACATACAGAACAATCCATTCCGCAAAATGCCATTGAATGAAAAACCGATTAGAAGCCAAGATGCCATTTATGATTTTTGGAAAGATTTTAGTGTGAAAAAGAAACGCTGATTATTTTGAATACTTCAAATCAACTTTTTCAAGTAGATTCTTAAATTCTTTCCACTTTTTGTTTTATAGGATACCTAATAAAATACTTTGTTCCAAATTTTTTGAAATAAATATTACGCTTTCAGCGTTAGCCTTCTTGGTCGCTTTTCTATTTATAATTATTTCATCCTTTCGGATTTTATTTAAGAAATTATAAAAAAGTTCCCAAATGTGGAACTTTTTATTTATCTTTGTGATTAATAATTGTAACCATTGAGAATCATTAAGCTAAAAACATTAAATGATTTTTGGAAAAAATATCCTGATGCGGAAAAAGGATTGCGCGTTTGGTACACAGATATTGAAAGTAAAAATTGGCAACAACCAAATGAAATTATTCAATTCTTTAAAAAATCGGATACTGTTGGAAACAACAGAATTGTTTTTAATATAGAACACAACAAATATAGATTGATTGTTTTGTTCCGATATAATATTCAATTAGGCTTTGTGAGATTTATCGGCACACATAAAGCATACGATAAAATAAAAAATATAGAAAAAATTTAAGCCATGCAAAAAATAACAATAGAACCAATAAGCAACAAAAAACAATACGAAAAAGCACTCGAAAAAATTGAGTCGCTGATAAATTGCAAAGTTGGTTCACAAGAAGAACAATACTTAGAAGCTATTTCTATTTTGGTGTACGAATATGAAAAAAAACATTATCCAATTTTACCTCTAGAACCCATTGAAGTTATAAAATATAAAATGGAACAAGAAGGTTTGTCGCAACAAGATATTGCAAAATATTTTGGTGGAAAAAACAGAGCAAGCGAAGTTTTAAATGGCAAACGAAAACTGACTTTAAAAATGGTAAAATCATTGTACAATAACTTACAAATTCCTGCAGAGGTTTTGTTGGCTAACTAGAGAAAATAAAATCGTAACTTTCTGTCGTAATACTATCTCATGAAATTCGCTGCTATAGATATTGGTTCCAATGCTGTTCGTTTAATTTTTATTAATGTGTATGAAACGCCAACTGGTCCGCAGTTTGTGAAAGATGCCATGTATCGGGTAGCATTGCGCTTGGGTGAAGAGGCTTTTTTGAAAGGAAAAATTTCAAAACCAAAAGAAGCTGAAATGCTTTCTACCATGAAAGCGTTTAAGCATTTAATAGATATACACAAACCGGTACAAGTAATGGCTTGCGCTACCAGTGCCATGCGTGATGCAAAAAATGCAAAAGAAATTGTTGCAAAAATTTACAAAAAAACAGGCATCGATATTCAAATTATTTCCGGAAAAAAAGAGGCTGAATTTATTTTATCCAATCATGTAGAAAGATTACAATTAGAAGAGCGCAACAATTATTTATACATTGATGTTGGTGGTGGCTCAACGGAATTAATTTTATTATCCAACGGAATTGTTGTTGACAAATGGTCGTTTAATATTGGCACTTTGCGCATGGCATTGAACCAAGTGAAGCCCAAACATTGGAAAGAATTGGATGTTTGGATAGAACATTTCAAAGGAAAATATCAACCATTAACTGCCATTGGTTCAGGCGGAAATATCAACACCATTCAAAAGCTTTTTGTAAAAAGAAAAAATGCAGAAGTACATTTAGAAGACATTCAAAATGCTTATACTGTTTTAAGCAGTTTAAGTATAGAAGAACGAATTTTGAAATACGATTTCCGGCCAGATAGAGCAGATGTGATTGTACCTGCTTCTCAAATTTTTATTTACATCATGACACGTTTAAATATTAATGTTTTATTTGCTCCAAAAGTGGGTTTAGGTGATGGCATGATACATGAAATGTATGAAAAAATGGCAAAGAAAAATAAGCCTAAATCAAAGAAAAATTAGCGTTGTTTATACATGCTGTTTGGTGTTTCATAAAACATATTGTTGTGCAAAATCTCATTCATATTTTGCTCATATAATTTAAATTGAAACAATGCTGCGCCATAATATTTTCCCTTAGGATAAACGCTAAATTGAAAATCCATATACGGCAATCCTAAATCCACGCTTCGCAAACGCAAACCAGCACCAATGCCATACTGAAATGTACTTTGTATAATTAATTTTTTTCCGTTTTCACTCAGCCAACCAACATCTGCAAACAAATAAATCATGCCTTTGCTCATGGCCACATGTTTATCTAAATAAAAATCACATTCTGCACTTAACGTTATACTTTTAGAACCTTTTAAGGTAGGTGAATAAAACCCGCGAATACCATTCATATCATTGATATTAAAATAGCGTTCTTCTGGAGTGAAAAAACCCAAGGTAGTACTTCCTTTTAGAAGCTGTCGGAAATACATGTGTTTTGCAAAATGAATATTTTTAGAAACATAATTCAAATCAAAACGCGTTTGCAGTTGTTCTCCTTTTTTGTTTCGGATATATCCATTAAAATTAGCTTGAGCGTATAAATATCCGAATTTTTTAAAATAATTGCCTTGATTGATAGTAACATCAATAATGGCTCGTTTTCCATAAATTTCATCAATTTGCAAACCCGTCCAAAATGACGTACTGATGCCTTTTGGAAAATATTCGGCAATATCAATATAGAAAGCATTTTTTTCTAAATAATAATCCCAGCGCGCCAAACCAATTCCAAATTTATAATTTTGTTGTTGGATGAAAAGTTCATTATAATTTCTATCAATAATAAATGGTCTTGTTTTATAATCAAGATAATTGAGTTTTATGGCACCAATAAATTTTAATTTATCATCATTCTTGGGAATAAACTTTTTTAATGGCACTGCACCTGCCAGCCAAAGTGAATAATTATTAGATTTTGCTTTTACATAACTTGATGGATCTCTAATGTTTCCATTTAAACTGATGGTTTGGTCTTTATAATCGTATTGAACATTAAACGCATATTTTGTATGGATGTTAAAAAAGTTTCTATTAAGCGAAACAGTTACATTATGGTTTAATTTTTCAATTAAAAAAGAAGTTTTAAAATTTATTTGTGAAGCTTGTATGTTGTCATAATTATATTCACCACCAGCTGCCCAAATATTGTGTTTATTTGAATTAATTCCGGCAAATAGAGTGAGCGTATTGGGCAATCCAAATAAATTAAATGTGGATGCTGTAAAGGTAAATCGGTTATTAATATATCCTAAAGCTGCTGACCACGAAAGCCTATCTTGTAAAAAAATAAGCACTTCCACTTGGTCGGTATTTGCTGAGTCTGGAAGGATAAGTATATCTACTTGTTTAAACTTGTTTCGTTTCCATAATTGTCGTTCAGTATCCGCAAATAATGTGGCATTAACAATATCGCCTTCTTTAAAAAAGATATCGCCTTTAATAAACCACTCTTTGGCATTAAAATGAATTTTATTTCCAAATTTTTGTCCTTTGGTAAGTTTTGAAGGACAAGTATCTTGTGTGCAGGCAAAAGGTTTGAATAGTATGATATCTACACACGATATTTTTTTTCCTTGAAAGGCTTCATATTTTTCTATTCCTGTAAAATCTTTTCCATAACCTCTATCGCTGTAATTGACATACGAAATGAACTTAAATGCTTTTTTTATTTTATCTGCCTTGTTTTCTTTTTTTTCAATTAAAAATGTGTCCACTATTTTAAGCTCCTTTTTAATGATTTCCGAAGTTGAATCAATTGTACTCGGAACATTTAAATTATCTTGAGCATTGGCATGAAAAATAGAAAATAAATGGACGAAAAATAACAATAACCTATTTGCTGATGCTATGTGGTGGATGCTATGCAGCAAGCTCTTTCGCATTTATAAAAATACAAAATTTATTTTTTCATTTTAGCTTGAATAAACTTAATCAGCATGGGTAAAACGGATAAAAATACAATGCCTAAAACGAATTTTTCTAAATTATCTTGTACGAATTTATACGAGCCTAAAAAATGACCCAATAAAAGCATACTCAAAATCCATATAAAAGCACCTATTATATTAAAAAGCATAAAAGTAGCATAGTTCATTTTACCAATACCTGAAACAAAAGGGGCAATAGTGCGTACAATAGGTACAAAACGGGCTAATACAATGGTTTTATTGCCATGTTTTTCAAAGAAATTATGCGTTTCATCTAACCATTCTTTTTTTACTAAAGGTTGCCCTTTATAGCTCCATTTTAACACTCTATCGCTAAAATATTTACCCATAAAATAATTTAAAGTATCTCCTGAAACGGCAGCCACAAGCAACAATGGAATTAACACATAAATATTTAAACCTGGTTCCGCAACGGTAAGCATACCTGCTGTAAACAAAAGGGAATCGCCGGGCAAAAACGGCATAATAACCAAACCTGTTTCTACAAAAATTATAAGAAACAATATTACATATATATATATTCCATATTGTTGTAATAAATACGCTAAATCGGGATGTAGAATAAAATCAATGGCTTGTAGAATTGTTTCCATTTTGAATATGACTATTTATTAAGAAAAGAAACAAAGATACACTTATTCGTTTATCCTAAGAAATGAAATAAAAATGAATGAAGAACTGATTTATTGTTTAACAAATTTTTGTTCGTAGGTAATTCGTTTTGCGGGTTGGGTAATTGCTAAAACATATTGCCCATTTGCTAAATTGGAAACATCGAATTCTAATTTATAAAATCCGAAACTTAGCTGTTCCGATTTAAAATATTGAATTTTACCGGTAACGTCATATATCATCATATTGTATAATGCATTTTCATCTTGAGAATTAAAATCTACGGATAATGTTGCATTGGTTGGATTTGGATATATTTTATGAATTCCAGAAGGAAGCTGTGTGTTATTTTCATTATTTACTTTTATTGAAATCAATTTACTGTAGGTAAACGTTTCATCTGCATCTATCATTTTTAATCGATATAAATTATCTCCAAAAAATGGTTTGGTATCTATAAAAGCATAGGATTTAATTGTCGTGCTGTTTCCGGCTGCTAGAACGGTTCCAATTGTTTCAAAATCTAATCCATCTGCGGAGCGTTCTATATTAAAACGACTGGTATTTTTTTCAGATGCCGTTGTCCAACTAAGTAAATTATTGGGTGTTTCATGTCGACCGGAAAACTGGAGTAATTCTAATGGTAAAGTAAAGTTTGGATTACCACCCATGATTATACTTAAATTATCAATATTAAAACCTTGATCAACATTATATACATAATTAGCATCTGTATTCACCGTGGTAAAATGAAAACGTAATCTTAAATTTGATAAACCTACAAAATCTTTTAAATCAAAAATTTCACGCGTCCATTCTTCTCGAATTCCGGTTAATGCAGGTTCGCCATTAATGGTGCTTCCATCCCAATTATTTGGTTCTTGTACCGTTGTTTTTCCGGTTAATGAAATCCAAGTAGAACCATTGGTAGAAATTTGCACACTCAGCTTATCACAGAAATTTTCAGCACGATGTCGAACCATAAAACTCATATAGGCTGAGCCAGCACCAGACAACGATAAAAGTGAATTCCATTGTGCGGTTCTGGTGGTACTTGCTGAATAATTTGATGACGGTGATTCCGCAAATGATTTACTGCCGGAAAATGCTCTATCGCTTGTATAAGCCCAACCTCCACCGGAAATTGTCCAATTCGTAGTAGCAGAAGCTCCTTCCATGTTGTCAGACATCACCGTAACGCCATTATACACTTTTACAATTGTATCGTAATAGGTACATGCATTTGTTTCAACTTTCCAAATGTATTTAATAATATTTCCTGCGGCAATGCCACTAGGTAAACTGTATGAAATATTTCCATTATACACATCGTTAAAATTAGCTAGACTCGTTACCGCCGGACTTCCGGTAATGGTAATATTTTGCAAAGGAAGTGCGGTTACCGTTATCGGCAAATTTTGCAATCCTAAACGACGAATTCTATAAGGTAAATTTCCGGTAGTACTGGTTATATTAATAACGCCTAAATCTTGATGGTCAACATAAGAACCCGCAAAATAAGCCATTTGTATATTTTGGTAAGTCATACCTTTACAAAGAATAACAATTTTGTCTGCAGGTGGCCAAAAATTATTACCACTTGTGCCACCACCAGCACCACCTTCACCAGTAAAGCCATATACTTTACCTTTGGTACCTACTCCAATATCACCTCTTAACATCCAATCTTTAACGCCACCGGCAACTTCATAAGCCAATGCTTCGTAGCTATTTCCATATTTCATACCATTGTATTTTCCCATACTGGAACATAATTCGATATAAAATTTTAATTCATCAGATGATAAAGCATCGGGTTGTCTTCCTGGTGGAATGCTATAATAAGGACCAAAAGCATGTTGATCCAAGAAGATGGAAAAATTTCTTGTTAAGGCAAATGCACGAATAGCTTGAGATTCTCGTTCAGAAAAAGCGGATGGTCCCCAATAAGTACTGGAAGACGTAGTATTAGAGCCACAACTAGAAACCGGACCGGAAATAGGTGCACTGCAATCTGCCCACCTTACACCCCAATTTCTATTTAAATCAACGCCGTATTCTGCACCAAATTGCCGTCTATTTTTACGCCACATGCCACCTCCATTTGGGTTGGTGCTTCTATTGTATTCCCAACCATCTGGATTCATACATGGAATAATGAAAAATTCTCTATTATCCACCAAGTCTTTAATTCTTGCATCTACTGAATAATTCTCCGCTAAATATTGCATAAAAAAAAGCATACTTGCGCCGCCTATTGCTTCACGTGCATGCTGTAAACCCATATAGCCTAATTCCGGTTCATTTTCGTCTGTGAGCACATTGTCGGAAATTTTTACACACCAGATATCTCTGTTACCAAGTGTTCTTCCTAATGAAAAAGTATCTACAATTCCGGGATAAGCATTGAATAAATTTCCAATTGCCGTAACCATTTCGGCATAATTATAATAACCACCTAAGGTGTTTTTTACTTGAAATGCATTGGGCATTTTAATAATACTTCCGACGGTATCTCCACTGTTTTCAAAAGCAACTCTTGCGTGTGGATTTTCTTTCACCGCATCGTAATATTTTTTATTCGCTCTTTGCAATTCCAATTCGACATCATCACATAATATTTGATGCTTGTAAGGAAGTTGCTGTAAAAGTTTTGCTTTTGAATTAGGAACTTCTGTAATCAACGCATTTTCTTCTACATAATAATGATCAATTTCTAATAAGGCAATCAACATCAATCTATCTTCTTTATTATCGGGCAATTGCACTTTTATTCTACTGCTTTTTTCAGACAAAGGAAGATTACAGGCTTCGTGTGCAGATACGGAAATAGGTATCGCCAGTAAAATAATAAATATATATTGTGTAAGTAGTTTTATCATATTGAATATATTGAGGTGTACAA
>JAGNZZ010000019.1:9307-10804 GCA_017984135.1 Chitinophagales bacterium
GGTGTACAAGAAATTATTTTTTTATGATTTTGAATGTTTGTTTACCTATTTTCAAATAGTACATTCCATTTTCATAATATTTTAAATCTACTTGTTGCAAATTTTCCTGATGAGGAGTTGAATAAACTTGCTGACCATTGGTATTATACACATCAATGTTTTCTTGACTTACAGTTGGTGTAGAATAATTTGATTTTACCCAAAGCACATCTGTAGTTGGATTTGGAAACACTGAGATTTCTACTGGATTATTTTTTTCTATTGATGAATTATGCGTCACCGCAACAACTATTGTATATTCAAATGTTCCATCGTAATCTACTTGTTTTAATCGATAATAATTAATTCCATTTTCCGGTTGTTCATCTATAAAAGAATAATTAATAAGCATACTACTATTGCCATTTCCATTTACGGTTCCAATAGCTGACCAATTATTGTCACCTGTTGAACGTTGAATTTCAAAGTGATCATTATTTAGTTCTGAAGCGGTTGCCCAATTTAATTGAGTTGTATGATTTTCTAAAGCAGTTGCGGTAAAAGTTGTTAATTCAACCGGCAAGGTAGAAGCATGAATTCCAATCGGATAATCTTCTACTTCACCAGAACGTGCATAACCACTTCCTGTATTGATTTCTGGTTCATCACTTCCAATTCTAAATCTAATAAACGAATTTCCGGGCACACCACCTGCTAAGCTCGTCCATGCTACCGAATAAGGTTGAGTTAAAGGATGATTAGGCACCGTAACTAATTGAGAGCGTTCACCAGCATCATTATAATCGCCATCATTATTAAAATCAATATAACCATATAAATAGGCATCTGCACCGGTTCTGTTTGTTAACTGAATGGGCACTGTATATGTAGTATTTGTTTCAGAAATTGGATTCGTTACAAAATAGTTTACATTTACACCATCTTCATCATTTCCGATACCTCTTATGTCATTATCGTCATCATCAGCACCTGCACTGTAATAACCATTCATTTCATAATCTACCGTTGAGCCAATCATGAGGTTGGGTGCTACTCTAAAAATATGTGAAGCATAACCATAAGAAGAAGGTGCATCTCCATAATCATAAGGATATTTAAAGGATTCTGCTCCATCACACAAAACTCTAGTAGATGGAATTCCTGAAAAATGCACATGAGCACCCAAAGCACCACTGGTTGGATTGTATGTTTGATAATAAAATCCTTGTCTGATACTAAATATATTTCCTTCATAATCTAAAGAAGCTTGTGCTAATGTGTCTGGAGTATAATCATATCCTGCTAATTTAGTTTGAGAATTTAAACTAAAATGTTGCATCTCCGTAGTTGGCGCTGCATCTCCAGCACTATTAAAATTATATAATACACCATCTGTTACGACAAAATCACCCCAGTCGTATAAAATATCTGTATTACCACTATTGTCAACCGCACTATTTTGTCCCCAAAATCTACTGGCACGTAATGCGTTTCCTGTGGCAGGATCTATATCAATTC
>JAGNZZ010000019.1:10904-42625 GCA_017984135.1 Chitinophagales bacterium
GTAACATTGATGGCACCTGTATTGCTATTTAGTCCGGCACCATTAGTATAATAATAGGAAGGAGTTGGAGTATTATTCAATGACAAAGTACCTGATGATCCACCTGCCGCTCTGCTTAATGTGATATTTAGCGGAGTATTGTTTACGTCATACGCTCTCGGTGCAAATGTTTGTCGATTATCGATATCATACACTGTAAACCTCAAATCCTGAACAGGTTCTAAAAATGTAAAAGTTACTAATCCATTTCTTACATCAAATTTTACATCATTACCATTTCCAAAACTTCCAGTATGATTGGTATGTTCATTCATTACACCTCTGAATGTAGCAGATGACCAAGTCATTCGTAATGTATTTTTACCCAGCATAAAATTAATGCCACTGGGTGGCAAAACTGTATTGTCATAATATTGATAATCCCAATTAATGTTGGCGGTAGATCTACCACCGGTACATTGAGAAAAAATAGTATTATTTTGTAATATATATATTACAAATAAACAAAACAATTTAAAGTGTAAATAGGGTTTCATACAAATAAATTTATGTTTCTAAAAAAGGGTTCTTAATACCACGAACGAATTGAATTGCTCTGTATTAATACATAAATTTTAATTAAATATGTTCAGAAAAATGCTACGTGTTTAAAGAAATGGGTTTTTAAAAAAAACGTTGCAATTTTGGGATTTCTTAGCAAGATTAAAAAAACGGTTTATGTTAATGTAAAGTTAAAGAATGTAAAAAATAAGCGCATCACCAAAAATGGTGATATTTGTGGAAATATAACAAATTATTGTGGAAAAGGCGTGGTGTTATCTTTTATTAAAGGAACCAAAGCCTGATTTATCTATTTCGATATTCGTAGGATTGGAGAAAGTTTTAGAGATCGAAACGGCCGATAAATTAAAATCAACGTTTATGGTTTCTTCGGCATCCCAATTTTCTTTAATAATTATAGGTTTTAGTTCTTTATATATTTTTTCGGGCAATGTTTTTTTATAGAAATTTCCTGAATTCCAAATTCCATTTTTATTTAAATCTTGTATAACTTCTACCGTATAATTTCCTGAAAGTAAAAATCCATAGTTAATTTGAACACGCTGAGAATCGTTTAAAATTCGCTTATCTATAACATTCCCCGAAATATCTTTTAAAATGGCAATATAATTCGACGAAATTGCAGGTAACTCATAGTTAATCAATAAGTTACCATATTTTTTAATAGAACGTCCAAAAAATGAAATTTTTTGATTTTTATTATAATTTCCAGCTAAATCCATCAATACTGAATCGGAAACATGAAACGTGTATTTAGATTCTGGTTTCCAGGCTGCTTGAATCCAATAGGTTTGTAAATCGGCATCTCTGGATATTGTAAATGGTATAGGCTGTTGTGTTGAGTCTAAAATGGAAAGTTTGGTTGTATCAATTGGAAACATGGAATACTGGCTCGACAAGAGTTTAAGCGATTGTGTTTCGATTACTTGGAGTTTTTTAAATTCTAATGTATCTGTAAAAAATAAAACCGGATTTTGAGAATTTCGTTGAGTGGTATGAACTTGGATGGAGTCAACGAGTATTTGATTATTTTGTACAATGAGTGTAAAATCATTTGTATCTTTTTGCATTTTAGGAAAATAAACACGCATGTTTTTTTGATTTTTTTCTGTAAATGCAATTGGTTTTAAGGTTGAATTATCCCGTATTTGAACCGTAATATCATCTTTATTAAATGAAATTTCTTTATTAAATGTAAGTTGTAAAGCTCCATTTTTTACTATTCTATCAAAACTTTGAATTCGCAATAAGGTATCTTCCGGTAAAAATAGTTCAAGTTGAATACTATCTAAATTGGATATCATTGAGATAGAACTATCTAAAAAGGCAATTTCTTCAGTGGGTAAATCGTAGTAAAAATTATTATTTTTATCACTAAGGGCGAATATATTATATGTTCCGTCTTTTACATTTTCTACATTAAAGTGTCCATCTTTTTCAATTTTGGAGATATAAAATGGTCTTTGATTTATAAATGCAGTATCTGAAATATCTTTATACAGCATTAAGAATGTATTCTCAGGAATTTTATCCAGAGATGTTTTTAGACTTCCTTTTATCTTTAATGAATCAATATAATTTCCAGTTGAAAAAAGATATTTAAAATTAGTAAGTGGATTTCCTTCATTATTATCTTTTAAATGATCTCCAAAAAAAATACTATACGTGGTGTTCGGCAGTAACGTATCTTTAAATTGAATGGATAAGTCATTTCTAGATATGGTAATTTTGGGAAAAGGTTCTATGGATGGTGAGAATAGAATTTGATTTTTCGCATTTGATAAAGGTTGAATCCATTCGTTGAATGCAATTTTTATCTCTGTTTGATTAAAATTCGTACTAAAATTTGGAGGATTTGAAGATATTATTTTGGGTGCATCTTTATCGCGATCACCACCTGTTGGTGCTACAATTTGTGCACAAGAAGCTATAATGCAGCATTGAATGGCAAATGCCAAATAACATAATAATCTGTTTTTTTGCTTGGTTTCTCGTACGTACATAGAATATTTAATTCATAGATGATGGATTACCTGCCTAAAAAAATCATTAATACAGAAATATCGGCTGGTGAAACACCGGAAATTCGGCTGGCTTGTCCCAGTGTTTGTGGTTTTATTTTAGTTAGTTTTTGTCTAGCTTCCATGCTTAATGATTGCAATGACATGTAATCAAAATCTGGTTTTAAGTGAACGTTTTCTATTTTATCCATTTTTTGAACTTGGTCAAACTCTTTTTGAATATAACCATCATATTTAATAGAAATCTCGGCTTGTTGTAAAAACTCCTTTTCATAATGTTCTAAATGCTGCCGAACTGCCGGAACGTTTTGAACCAAATCCATAATTTCAATTTGTGGACGAGCAATTATTTTCTCTAATTTCATTTTATGAATCAATGCCGAAGTTCCTTTTGACTCTAAATAGGCATCAATATCTGCTGGTTCAATGCTATACTCTTTAATAAATTGAATAATATCATCTGTTGCTTTTCGTTTTTCAAGTACTCGATTCATTCGATCTTGTTCTGCAAATCCTATTTTATAAGACAGTTCCGTTAATCGTAAATCAGCATTGTCTTGTCGTAAAAGGATTCGAAACTCAGCTCTTGAGGTAAACATTCTATACGGCTCTTCTGTACCTTTGTTGACTAAATCATCTATTAAAACACCAATATAGGCATCGCTTCGTTTTAAAATCACCGGATCTTTATCTTGAATGGTTCTATGAGCATTAATACCTGCCATCATACCTTGTGCAGCTGCTTCTTCATAACCAGTTGTTCCATTAATTTGTCCGGCAAAAAACAAGTTTTTTATGAGCTTGGTTTCTAATGATAATGAAAGTTGTGTAGGCGGAAAATAATCATATTCAATGGCATAACCAGGTCTGAACATTTTTACTTGTTTAAATCCTGGAATTTGTGTGAGAGCTTTATATTGTACATCTTCTGGAAGGGATGTAGAAAAACCATTGACATAAATTTCTACCGTATTCCATCCTTCAGGCTCCACAAAAATCTGATGTCTATCTTTATCGGCAAATCGATTTATTTTATCTTCGATAGAAGGGCAATATCGTGGTCCTAAGCCTTGAATTCTTCCTTGAAACATGGGTGATTTTTCAAAACCCGTTTTAAGTATTTCATGTACTTTATCGTTGGTATAAGTAATCCAGCAACAACGTTGTTCTTTTGGTTTTTCAATGTTTTTATAAGAAAAACCAACTATTTCTTCATCTCCATCTTGAACCTCCATTTTAGAATAATCTAAACTTCTACCATCAATTCGTGGTGGAGTTCCGGTTTTCATACGTCCGCTTTCAAATCCCAATGCCACTAATTGTTCCGTAATTCCTTTAGAGGCTTTCTCTCCTGCTCTTCCGCCACCAAACTGTTTTTCACCAATATGAATAATACCATTTAAAAAAGTTCCATTTGTAAGTACCACTGCCTTGGATCGTATTTCCATTCCCATTCCGGTTCGCACGCCACAAACTTTTCCATTTTCAACCAATAACTCATTCACCATATCTTGCCAAAAGTCTATATTAGGTGTGTTTTCCAACATTTCGCGCCATGTTAGATGAAACTGCATTCTATCGCTTTGTGCCCTTGGGCTCCACATCGCTGGACCTTTCGACTGATTCAACATTCTAAATTGAATCATACTCTTATCCGTGACAATGCCGGAATAACCGCCCATAGCATCTATTTCTCTAATAATTTGACCTTTTGCCACGCCACCCATGGCTGGATTGCACGACATCTGCGCAATGGTTTGCATATTCATAGTTGCCAACAAAACCTTACTACCCATTTTAGCGGCTGCTACTGCCGCTTCACAACCGGCGTGTCCAGCGCCCACCACAATTACGTCATACGATTGAAACATGATGCGAAGTTAATTGAAAGTAATTAGTTCTCTGTTATAAGTTGGGTTAAAAATTATTTGCACCTTTGAATTCCACAAAATAATACACATGTTTATAACCTATGTGTTTATTAAGGTGCATAAGTTCCACGTGGAACAAAATAAATACAGAAATGCACAAAATTTTACACAATATGAATAAAAGAATGTGCATCAATTTGTTTCACGTGAAACAATTGAGATTATAAAAAACAATAGAGTCTAGAATTTTGGGCACAATAAAGGTGAATACGATTTCTTTTTCTCTAATGCTTTTCCTGTGTATATGAGTGATACTTCAAATGCTCCAAATGATTTAACTGCTTTGGTTAATTCTTTTTTCACTGTAGCATCGTAACTTAAGCCGATCTGCATGCCTGAAAATGAAACGCCAGTTGAAGCAATCACCGCTCCATTTCCATCATACCACACACCTGCTGACACCGCCGTTTTATAGGGTTCTTTCTTGCCAGATAAATTAAATGCAAATGAGGAACCAACTATCCATTGTTGTGCTTTTGCTTGATACATATACATACCATTAGGTGAAATTAAACAGATTTGTTTAACATCTATAAATAAACCAGCTTGTGCGTTAAATCTCATTGAGCGTTCATTGTTCTCTTTAAAAAAAGAATCTTTAGGTCGAATGATATTAAAAATAGATAAGCCAGCATACGCTCCTATTGATTTTGTAAAATTAGATGTCCAAAATAATCCAATATTTAAATTTGGTTTAAAATATTTTCCAGTGGCAAAATTCTCACCATTTGGTTTCGTTAAATCAAATCGAAAATTAATAGAATCAAATTGACTTGCAAATGCCAAATTTCCAAAGTCTAAGTGGCGTTGTAAAAACCCGATTTGAATTCCAACGCCTAAAAAATGATTTTTATCCTTTCCTAAGCTTTTATTATATGCCACTGATGCCATCATTGTATTAGAGCGAATAGCTGTTTGTCGGTCATTGGTAAACAAGATTCCAACACCAAAAATATCTCCTTTCAATTTATCTCTTAAAATACCAAAATCTGCTGATGCACTTAATGTGTTATATGGCGATGGTGATTGAACGGGAAAATATTGAAGTCTATAATTTGCCACAAAACGGTACAATGAATTTACCTTTCCTGTTAATGCTGGATTTAAATTTAACGGAGAATTATAAAATTGAGAAAATTTATAATCTTGTGCTTTTGATTTAATTACAAAAGTTGAGAATATTAAAAATAAAAATATTTTTATGTATAATTTCATTTCTGGGAATTATTTACAATATGATGTTGAATAATAAAATTAAATAGTTCATAATTACTTGGTTGAACCAATAAGTCATTATGAAAAATTGATACAAAATTACCATTAATTTTTTGAACTTGATGATACCAAAACAAAAATTCAACTTTAATTGCGTCTAAACTTTTATTTTGATAATAAGCAAATGTGGCATCCATATAACACGATGGTTGAACCAATAAATCTGATGTTTCATTTTTTTCTAAATCAAAAAAATAAAATGGATGACTGCAACCTGCTCTAAAACCAACTACATCTGGGTATGCTAGGCTGTAATCCATGCCTATTTGAGCTGAAAGTACCTGTCGGTATGTATCAGGAAATTTAAGCTTTAAAAAATGTTGACGGCTTATTTGTATCGGTTGCTGTACAATGGACGACAATACGTTTTTTTCATTTAAAATTAAATTTCTACTTTGAGAATTATAGGATGGATGAATACCTATTTGATTTGCTTTTTTTGATATTCGTTGAATAAGTTGCCAATATATTTTAGACGAAGGTGATACTTTACTATTGTTCGGGTCATCATCATTTAACAAGAAAAAAATTAGTGTATTAATGTGGTTCGATTGAGTATAAGAAAGTAAAAAATCAAACATGTCAAATGGATCTTTTTTATTTTGGAAAATAGTTTTCCAAGCGTCTATTTTTCGAAAATTCGGTAAATGTTTTCGCCAATCTCTTCCTTTGTATTTAAAAGCATTATCTACATCAAACGTACAAATAAATTGAAAATCCCGTTTTTTAAAAGGTAGTGTAGGATAAATTTTCAGTAATTCATTTTTAAAATAAGCTAACCAAATTTCCACAATCGGTAAAAATGAAAAAGCAGGTTTTGCTAAAATCGAATTTTTAGAAAGAAATCTACCATGTTCATCCGGTTCATGTATGGTATATTCTTCGTACCTCGAAATCAAGTAAAAGATGCTGGCAAAAATATCGAAGCGAATATGATAGGATTCGGTGGTTTGAAAAAACACAGGTAACGCTGATTCACGTGAAACAAAAAGGCGTTGTGTTTTAATAGTATTCTCCAATAATAAATCGGCTTGGAAAATTGAAATAGAATTGGGTATGGTTTGATTGGAATAATTTATACAACAAAAGTCAGCGTAATCCTCCAATGTCGAATTTTCTGTAATTATATATTCTATACCAAAATATTGGGAAAATACGAAATCAAAGACGTATTTAATTCTGTTGGTAACTTTGGGTGTGTAGATAACTATCACAAGTATGTTTTTAGTTGAATTCGTATTTTTACATAACTATGTCAGCGCCATTTCTCATCCATCTACCTCAATTTGAAGGTCCATTCGACTTGCTCCTTTTTTTTATTGAGCGTGATGAATTAAGCATTAACGATATTCCAATCTATAAAATTACAAATGATTTTTTGGATTATATTCAACATTTAGAACGTTTAAATATTGAAGTGGCCAGTGAGTTCATTTTAGTAGCGGCTACCTTGATGCGTATTAAAGCTAAAATGTTGTTGCCTCGTAAAGATATGGACGAACAAGGTAATGAAATTGACCCTCGAGCTGAATTAATTCAAGCATTATTAGAATACAAACGATTTAAAGATATAGTAGAAGTTTTAAAAGAATTTGAAAGTAATCGTTCTTTAAAATATGCTCGTGGTAATAAGCAAAAAGAAGTAGATGGTTTAATTAAATTATTAGCAGATGAAGCTGAATTGGAAACCGTCACGCTGTTTAAATTATTAAAAGCATATCAACGCAGTATGGATCGTTATAAAACGAAAAATGAAAAAATCGTACATACTGTTTCTCCATATAAATATTCTATTGAAGAAGAAAGAGAAAAATTAGCCACTTTCATTCATCTAAAAGAAAAAGCTTCGTTTGCTGAAATATTTACTGCTTGTGAAAATAAAATTCACGCAGTTTTTATTTTTTTAGGAATGTTGGAATTAGTTCAACAACAAATTATATCCTTGATATTAGGTGAAGGAAAAAACAATTTTTGGTTGGCATCTGGCGTTATAGAAGAAGCGTAAGCACATTTCCTATTTATGATACAAAAACAATTCACAAGTATTTTATGCACTTGTATATGCATACTTTTTTTGTATCATAATATGATAGCACAAAATTATAAAGGTGCTGTGGGTGCACGTTTTGGGTATGGAACTGGATTGTCTGGTATTTATATGGTGGAAAATGGACATGGTGTTGAAGTATTAATTCGTTATGGATACCATGGTTTAGTGCTCAATAAACCTGGAATCAATTTTCAAGCATTGTATCAAAAACATTGGGAATTTAGAAAAAATAATGCGTGGACAGTTTATGTTGGTGCTGGACCTTCCTTAGGTTTTGGAAAGAAAAGTCCTCAAGGAAAACAACAATATGTTGCATTAGGTGTTTCTCCGCAAGTAGGAATTGATTATACCACTCAAAATTTGCGAATACCTTTCGTAGTAGCAGTGGATTATAAACCTACTATTAATGCCGATTTTCCTATTAAAAATAAAAGTATTAAAGTAAAATCTGACTTTTCGTATTATGAGTTTGCAATTTCAGTTCGATTTGGAATCGAGCCTATGCATAGAAAAAAATATAAAAGAAGATAAGTTACAAACCTCGAATTTTAGAACGCAAGGATTCCTTAAGTTCATTTCCACAACTCATGCGTGTTACTTTTTCTGATACCGTGCGTTTTAATGCTACTTGAGATTTATACATTTGTTGAATTTCCACATTGGATTCAATCTGAAGCATTAATTCACGTTCGGTGTTGCGATCGAGCTCTCCATCAATTAATAAATTAATTTTACTTTGTAAGTCTCTTTGATGATTAGGTGGTGTTGCCATGTTATTCATTTTTTAAAAATCCCATTTCTATGGCATAATTTCTCAAACTATCTTTAAGCATATTTCTTGCTCTATGTAGTCTGGAACGTACCGTACCTATAGGAATATCTATAATTTTAGCAATTTCTTCGTACGAAAATCCTTCAATATCGCAAAGAAGTATCACCGTTTTAAAATCGATGGGTAATTTATTGAGTGCAATGGTAATTTCATCACCCAACATTCCATCAAAAACATCTTCTCTTAAATCATAAACGGCTGCACTATTATCTTCATCACTATCCTGAAAAACTAATACATCTTCATAATCTATCTTATTCGGTTCTTTCTTTTTCTTACGATATTCGTTTATAAAACCGTTCTTTAATATCTTAAACAACCAAGCTTTCGCATTAGTTCCCGAATCGTATGAATTTAAAAAACGAAAGGCTTTCATAAACGTTTCTTGCACTAAATCGTTCGCATCTGCTTCATTATAAGTTAAATGATACGCAAAATTATATAATGCATCTGCATGAGGCAATAATTCATCCTCAAACAATTGTTCTCTATTTGTAGTAGGTTCTAAAGACACAGTCGTCATAAAGTTAGTAATATTTTAGGTAGATAAACACTAAATTTGTTGTTTTAGTTTCAATTTTGGAAAATAGAAATTACATATTACATAAAATTAGCTTACTACTATTTAGTATTTTAATTATTGGATTTTTTTACTCCAATGCCTTAAAAAGTATAACACTAGTAGGTTTATCTGGATTATTTATTTTCCATACTGAATGGAGAAAAGAAGTTCGATTTATTTTTAAAAATAAAATATTTATTTCTTCTGTAATACTCTTTTCAATTTATGTATTCTCTGCCATTATCAGTACAGATAAAATAATGGCAATAAAAGCAATAAATAATAAAATAGCAATCGTTTGTATTCCTATTTCCATCTATCTATTAAAATACTCAAAAAAAGAAATAATATATTTATTCATACTCTATACTACCGCAGCTTTAATACAAATTTTATATGCACTATATCATGCTGTTTTTTTTGAAAAAATAACTGATTTATACAGCATCGGAAATGTGTTACCAGTTATTAAAATTCATCATGTACAAATAGCTACTTTAATTAGTTTTGGTATTTTATTTTTAATAGTGTTTATAGAAAATATACGCTCTATAAAATTAAAAATTATAGCTGCTGTATTGACTATTATTTTTATTTTTTTTATACATTATTTTGCCGTTCGCACAGGAATAATATTAACCTATACGCTACTAATAACCTATCTAAGTTATCAAGTAGTAACAAGTAGAAATTGGAAATTAATAGGAATAATTAGTGTTATTATATTGATTGTTTCTGTAATTATATTTCAAACATCTAACACATTAAAAACAAAAATAAATTACATGCGATATGATATTACTCAATATTTAAAAAATGCTGAAAATGCCTATCAATACTCTGATTCCAGAAGATTACAATCTATAAAAAATGGAATTATTGTATTACAAAAAAATCCAATATTTGGTGCTGGAATTGGTGATTTATATAAAGAATGTGCAACCATCTATAAACAACAAAATCCTACTTTAAAAAAAGAATTTTTCTTTCTTCCGCACAATCAATATATTTATTATTTAAGTACTTTTGGATATATACTTGGTGGTATTGCTATTCTCTGTTTTATTTATCCGTTGTTTTATTTTATAAAAAACAAAAATGTGCTTCTAATAAGTATTTATATAAGCTTACTTATGTTCGCTATTTGGGATGCTTTTATGGGAACTTTATTTGGAACATGTATTTATGCCATTATTATAGGACTTGGAATGAAACAAAAAAATTGAAGCGAATTTTACATATCAATTCCAATACTGAATGGCGTGGTGCTGAACAGCAAATTCAATATATTATACAACAAAAAACTACACATTTAGAACATTATCTTTTTTGTGTAAAAGATGGTGAATTATATAAACGCAATCAAAACAAAAATACAATTGGATATAATAAAAGATTTGGTATGGACTTAGTTGCCGCCATGCAATTAAAAAAAACTGTTCGTTTATATAAAATTGATGTGTTGCATTTACATGATAGTCATGCCATAAATACCTATTTTTTAGCGTACTGTTTAGGTCTAAATATTCCATGTATTATACACAAACATGTAAATTTTCCAATAAAAAATAAATGGAAATACACGTTAAAAAATATCCAAAAAATAATTTGTGTTAGTGAAGCAGCAGCACAAAAATTAATGGAATTTATTCCACTAGAAAAAATAGTCATCATTCCACCAGCCATTAATATTCAAAACTATCAAAAAGAAAATAATAAGAATATAAATCCATTAAAATTGGAATTAAAATTAGATGAAAATGCAATTTTAATTGGAATTATTGCTGCTTTAGAAAAAGAAAAAAATATAGAAGAATTTATAAAAATAGCCAATATACTTATCGAAAAAGAAAAAAAATATCATTTTATTATAATTGGTGATGGAGTTTTAAAACCAAGCTATCAAAATACAAATGCAAACATACATTTTTTAGGATTTAAAAATGAGGTACCAATACTACTTGCTTGTTTAAATATTTTTTTATTTACCAGTAAAAATGAAGGTTTCGGACAAGTAATATTAGAAGCTATGGCTACAAAAATTCCAATTGTATGTAGGAATTATGAAGCAGCGCAAGAAATTATTCAACATCAAAAAAATGGATATTTATATAATTCCATTCAGGAAGCAATAAAATATATTGAAGATATCTTTAAGCAAACAAAACAAACCACATTAATGGTAGAAAATGCGTTTGAAACAGTACAACAATATGATGTATCTTTAATACTACAAAAAATGGAAACTATTTATTTAAACATAAAAAAATAAAATTGAAAATAGGTTTATATTTTGGTTCATTTAATCCCATTCATATTGGTCATTTATTAGTGGCTACATATTTAAGAGAAGCAGCACAATTAGATGAAATATGGTTTATCGTTTCACCACAAAATCCTTTTAAAAAAAATATAGATTTAGCAGCTGAGCAACATCGTTTGGAAATGGTAAAAATTGCCATAAAAAATATTGAATATTTTAAAGTAAATGATATTGAATTTCAACTGAGAAAACCATCTTATACACATATCACCTTAAAACAGTTAAAACAAGATTTTCCTACACATCAGTTTTCGTTAATAATTGGAGAAGATAATATGTATGAATTACACAAATGGAAAGAAATAAATTGGATATTAGAAAATATTGAGGTATTAGTATATAATAGAAGTAATAAAAATGAAAAAATGAAAAATGAAAATAAGCAACTTCGTTTCTATACATTACCCTTAATGGACATCTCATCAACAGAAATTAGAAAACGAATACTTGACAATCAGTCAATTACCTATTTTGTACCTGAAAGCGTGGAACTTTATATAAAGTTCCACAATTTGTATCATTAAAATTTGAGTTATACACATACCTGTTAGTTCTGTTTCGGAATGCCTTATTTTATTAGGGTACTTTCCCACAATTGTAATTGTTTAAAAAAAAGAAAATTGGTGAATTAGTGTGTGTAAATAAATCTATCCACAAAAATAAAAACCACTGTAAAATAAACTCCACGAGCAATAGCAGTTATAAAAAAAATAAACACAAAAAATACACGTACAAATAGAATAAGTTGAAAAGAAATCTTTACACAATATACTATGGAAAAAGTAGTAAACGATTGTTAATTAAATAAACAAAATCCAATAAAATAGGCAACTTAAACTGTGGAATAACTGTTAATAAAAGTGATTAATAATAAAACATTCAATTAAAAAAAGAAAAAGTTTAAAAGTTTATCAACGAATCCACAGTGATATAATATAGTAATAAAATTTTATAAAATTAATTTATTATATACTATTACTCAACGGTTCATCTTAAAAAAAAATCGGTGGAAGGTTTAGAATCAAAAAAATCAAATTACCTTTGAAAAAAAATTCGAAGACATGGAAGAAATAGTGGATTTAAAAGAAAAAATTTTAGGGCTGACGCAAGTAGGCTTCTTAGACATCGACATTGACCCAAGTCTGGATTTATTTGCCGAAATTGAAAAATTAAAAAAAGAAAAAAATGCCGTTTTGTTGGCTCATTACTACCAAGAAGCCGATATCCAAGACATTGCCGATTTTATTGGCGATAGTTTACAATTAGCCCAAAAAGCCAAAGAAACCACTGCAGATATTATTCTGTTTGCCGGCGTGCATTTTATGGCAGAAACCGCAAAAATTTTAAACCCAACAAAAAAAGTAATTCTACCAGATTTAAATGCCGGTTGCTCATTAGCAGATAGCTGTCCACCTGAAGATTTTGCTAAATTTAAAGCGCAATATCCAAATTATAAAGTCATTTCTTACATCAATTGCTCTGCTGAAATCAAAGCACTTAGTGATTATATTTGTACCAGCTCTAATGCCGAACATATAGTAAATTCCATTCCGCCAGAAACAGGAATTATATTCGCTCCAGATCGAAATTTAGGTGCCTATCTTTCCAAAAAATTAAAAAGAGAAATGGTGTTGTGGAATGGATCTTGTATGGTACACGAAATTTTTTCTTTAGATAAAATAAAAAATCTCAAAGAAAAACACCCAAATGCAAAAATGATTGCACATCCCGAATGTGAAGCACCTATTTTGGAACTAGCTGATTTTATTGGCTCTACTACTGGTTTGTTAAAATACACCCAAACCGACGAGGCACAAGAATACATTGTGGCTACTGAAACTGGTATTTTACATAAAATGATGCAAGCATCTCCAAATAAAACATTTATTCCTGCACCACCAAACAACAGTTGTGCTTGTAATGATTGCCCACACATGAAATTAAATACGTTAGAGAAAATTTATTTGTGTTTAAAATACGAGTTACCAGAACTAATAATGAACGAAGATTTACGCCTTAAAGCAAAAATTCCTATTGATAAAATGCTCGAAATTAGTGCCAAGGTTGGTCTAAAAATTTAAACTAATCTGAACGTAAAAGTGCTGCATATTTTTTCTTATTTTTAAACAATTAAGAAAAATTATTACATTGAACACAACCATTTATCAAATTTATCCACGCTCCTTTTACGATAGTAATGGCGATGGAATAGGCGACCTACAAGGCATCATCCAAAAATTAGATTATATAAAATCCGTAGGTTTTGAAACCATTTGGATATCGCCATTTTATGCCTCACCACAAGCCGATTTTGGATACGATGTTGCCGATTATTATTCCATTGCACCAGAATATGGCACTATGCAAGATGCTGAAAAATTAATTAATGAAGTACACCATCGACAAATGAAAATTGTTTTCGATATGGTGATGAATCATACCTCAGACCAACATCATTGGTTTTTAGAATCTAAACAAAATAAAACGAATACTAAAGCAGATTGGTATATTTGGCGCGACAAACCAAATAATTGGAAAAGCATTGTTGGTCCCAAAGCGTGGCACTATTGTGAAACACGTAAACAATATTATTTCGCTTCTTTTTTGCCGTTTCAACCAGATTTAAATTATAGAAATCCAGCAGTAAAAAAAGCGATGTTTGATGTCTGTAGATTTTGGTTACAAAAAGGTGTAGATGGTTTTAGATTGGATATTTTTAATTGTATTTATAAAGACAAAGATTTTAAAAATAATCCATTTTCCATCCTACATGCTTTTCCATCTGAAGATTATCCAGGTGGAAATTTCCAAATAAGAAAATATTCGGTGAATCAAGATGAAAATTTTGAATTTGCCCAAGAATTACGACAAGTAGTAGATGCCTTTCAACCACCACGATTATTGATTGGAGAAGTATTTGGTAAACATGATTTGAAGAAAAAATATTTAGGCAACAACAATGGCTTGCATCTTATATTTTTATTCGAGATGTTGTTTTATAAATTTAAACCATCATTTTTTCAAAAGAAAATAATGGAATTTAATCAGCATTATGCAGCACCATTTATGCCAACCACTGTTTTTAGTAATCACGATCAGTTTCGCAGTATTCGCCGCATTGGAAACAGCCTTGAGAAAGCCAAAATTTTAGCCACTTTACAATTTACGTTACGTGGTGTTCCTACTGTTTATGCTGGTGAAGAAATAGGCATGACCAATGGAACTATTTCTATTAAAAATGGAAAAGATCCCATCACAAAACCCTACAGTTGGGTACCACAATTTATAGCTAATTTATTGCCGGTTGCCATCAATAGAGACAATTGCCGAACACCTATGCAATGGAATACACATAAAAATGCAGGATTTTCTACTGCCAACGAAACGTGGTTGCCGGTAAATAAAGACATTGAAAATAGAAATGTGGAACAACAAGTAAATAACGAAACATCATTACTTCATGTTTTTAAACGATTGATAAAACTTAGAAATGAAAATGAAATATTAAGCAACGGAAGTATAGAATTAGTGAAAACAAACCATCAACAAATTTTAGCTTTTACAAGAACATTACACAACGAACAACTCATGGTATTATTAAACTTTAGTAAGGTAAATATTTCAAATCAACTCAATGTTCCAATAAAAGAAGTCCTATTTTCTATTAAAGGAAAATCAATATTTAATGGCGTTTTAGAAGGATATGATGCCGTTATTTTAAAAATTTAAGCTTGTTTTTATTTTTTAAAGCAAACAAAAAGTTTTAATAAATTTTTTTATAAAAAAAAAATAAACTTCTAAAAATGATTATTTTAGATTGATAAATCAAACACATGGCAACCACCTCCGATGAACACATTATAAATAAGTTTAGAGAAATGATAGAAAAACGCTACCATTACCACGACTTAGTACAACGATTTGATTTACCCGCAAACATCTCGGAAGCCACTATTTTGGAAGTAAAAAATTATTTTTTACACACCATTTATCCACCTGCAGATGAACGTAAAAAATTAGAAGAAGCATTTAAAGAGTTGGCAGATTATGTGCGTTCTCCTAAAAAAATTTGGGCACTGTTTGGTGATATGGCTCGCGCATTATTCAAATTTGGAAGACATTTTATGCAGGCCTTGCGCGCCGGAATGGATTCACTAAACTCATTTGTTGGTGCAAAAAATTTTGAAGCATCAATGGCAGAAATTGCCAATAAAAATGGGATTATTCCACCAATGAGCGATGAAGATTTTGAAGATACCTTATATCAATTACCTCGTGAAGATATTGAAAAATTTATTGGAGATGTAAAGAGTTTATTTGAGGCCATGGTGAACACCCAATTACTAAAAAAAACCTTAGACATTTTACAACATGTAATTGAAACTATGGAAAAAAAGTCGCAAACATTTCCTAAAAAAGATGTGGATGGCATAAAACTAGGAAAAGAATTATTGCAAAACGGATACGATATTTTTTCTAAATATGATGAACCTACCAAAAAATTACTTGTAGAGATAATATATAAAAATGAAATGTGGTTTGTGGATGAAGTTTATAGAAAGAAAGAAGGAAAATAAACTTCAATAATTAAGATATTTTTACATTTCTTTGCATTCGCATTTAATAACTTTGTAGGTTAGAACATGGCACGAAAAATTATTTACACAGAAGATGCACCTGAACCAATAGGTCCATACTCACAAGCCGTATCTATAAATGGCATGTTATTTGTTTCTGGACAAATACCATTAGATCCATTTTCAGGTGCATTAATTAAAGATGGAATTGTAGAAGAAACAGAACAAGTGATGCAAAATTTAAAAGCAATTTTACTTGCAGCAGAAATGGACTTTTCAAATGTGGTAAAATGTTCTATTTTTTTAACAGACATGCATGATTTTCCAAAAGTAAATGAAGTGTATGGTCGATATTTTAAAAACCAAGCTCCAGCAAGAGAAACCGTAGAAGTAAGCGTGTTGCCTAAAAATGCAAACGTTGAAATTTCGTGTATTGCCGTTCGATAATTAATATAAACCAAAAAAAACATGCAACAACCAATTCAAATTTTTTCAACATTTCTTTTTTTTGCATTTTCTAGTTTGTCATTTGCTCAAAAAACAAATTTTTGTAAAGTAGCAAAAGATAGCATGAATGCCCATTTTGAAAGAGGCGAAATGAATTGCTATATTAAAGGAAAAAATGCCAATAATCCGGAATACTTTGTGAAATTCTTCGATAGTCATTATGAAAAAAAAATCATCAATCATCAAAAAAAAGATAGTATGATGATGGCAAACTTCTCGAAGACAGTTGATAAATCAAAAATTAAAGAAGGCACTAAATCCATTAACACATCCAGTAAAAACAATAAGTTGCAAGTAAAAATTGGAAAAGACGACACACTTAATCCAAATGATACAAGTAAAGAGTATAAACAATGTTATAACCAAGCTATTCAATCAAAATTAGATTCTGCATATAAATGTGATTTTTTCAGAAAATCAGATTCAATTATGAAAGCGTATGATAAACAAGGAAAAGGGTATAAAAATGTAGAATTTCCAGGAGGTGCTGGCGAACTTCAAAAATATATGAACAAGAATGTGTTATTGCCAAAAGAGATAAAACTTTCCGATTCTGATAAAAATGTGCGCGTATATTATTCTTTTTATGTAGATGAAAAAGGCGAATTATCTGAATTGAAATTAATAAAATCCAATTGCAAAAGCTGTGAAGCATCTGTAATACAAGCCATTAATAAAATGCCAAAATTCTCACCAGCAATAGAAGCCGGCAAAGCTAAAAAAGTTAAATACATTATCACGTATATACAGAAAATATAAAAAATAATATCTTCCTTAGTAACTTCATCATTTAGATGAAGTTTTTTTTTGTACTTTTCTTTTTTTTAAAGTAACTTTCTAACATGTTGTCTGCTACCTTTAATGAACGTTTCCGACAAGTGGCATTTTTTGTCATTTTAATGTCATTAGGGATTCTCATTTTTCTTCAAATAAATTTTTTAGCACCAGGTGTTTTAGGTGCCATAACACTATACTTTTTAAACAGAAAATTCTTGTTTAATTTAATTTATCAAAAGAAATGGAATAGGTATGTTGCCACTATTTTGTTAATTCTGGTAGATGCAATTGTATTATTAATTCCTTTTGGATTGGCTACTATTTTTGTGGTACCTAAATTGCAAAATTTTACCAGCAATGCCAATGACTTATTTCAAGGTATAAAACAAATTATTCAACACATAGATGAAGTTACTGGTATTGAATTACTTTCTAAAGATAATTTGAAAAATATTCCAGCAATTGTTTCTTCCTATTTACCCAATTTTATCAATATAGCTGCCAATATTTTCATCAATATCAGTACTATGTTTTTTGCGTTGTTTTTTCTACTATTGAATGCCTCCAAAATAGAAACATCCTTATTAAAGTTTATTCCATTAAAACCGGAAAATAAAAAATTGGTGACTTCTGAAACGAAAAATATTGTTACATCGTATGCCATAGGAATTCCCGTTTTAGCCATTGCACAAGGCTTTAGTGCCTATATTGGCTACGAAATATTTGGCATTGAAGATCCGATGCTTTGGGGTTTTGTTACCTGCGTTTGTTCGGTGATTCCTTTTATTGGTTCCAGTATGATTTGGATGCCGTTATCCGTATATTTATTTACAGATGGCCACTCACAAGATGGTTTATTTTTAGCTATTTATTGCGCCGTAGTAGTATTAAACATTGACAATGTGTTGCGATTATTTTTATTAAAAGCATTTGCCAATATTCATCCATTAATTACATTATTTGGAGTAATTACAGGCTTAAAATTATTCGGATTTATGGGTTTAATATTTGGTCCTTTATTGGTGTCGTATTTATTGTTATTAGTTCGAATATATGTCAATGAATTTTCAACCGAAACAGAAGAATTTATAGAATAAAAATCCTAAGTACAACGTATATGATTCAAAATTTTAAAAAAGACCAAGATATTGCAGAGCATATATTTATTGGATCTACTACTATGATTGGAGTGAGCGTAACTATTATTTCTCTATTTAAAATAATGAATGTAAGCAATAAAACCTTAGTTGATGAAATGGTGAGTATTGATACTTTATTTTTTATATTTTCTTGTTTTTTATCGTATCTAAGTTTAAGAAATGAAAAATTAAAGCGAATTGAAATTTATGCAGACATTTGTTTTTTTATTGGACTTATCATTTTAATATTTGCTGGTTTTTTAATTGTATTTTCTGGATATTAATTCGCCAAATGTTCCAGTAAAATGGTATTAACTTCTTGATGTTTATTCAATAGCATTTGATGAGTTCCACCAAGCACAGGAATGGCATTTTTAATTTTTTTAAATGGAAACATTTCATCTTTTGTGCCATGAATGTGGATGATATCATTTCTATAATCATCGTTGCCTTTCCATTGTACAATGGCATTTACACACCAATATAAAAAATTAGGTGTATTGTTTTTTGCCATGCTGATTGCCATTTTGCGCAAAGCAGGTTCTTTGAGCACATCGCGTTTAAACAGGCTTCCAAATTGTATTGCACCAATAAATCCGCGTCCGGGCAATAGCTTGTGAAAATAGGTATATGTTAAAAATTTTAGTTTTGCCGGCATTTCACTTCTGCTTTTTATGGATGAAATTAAAACTACTTTTTCTGGTTGTATGTATTTAATTAATTCCATCGTCATAATGCCACCCATTGAATTGGCAACAATATTGAATGGGTGTGTCGTGTCTATAAGTGGAATAAACTTTTGGGCATACGTTTCCATGGTGTCTTTTTTGTCATGCTTTGGAAACGGCAAATAAACGGCATTGTTTACCGCTGTAAGTTGGAATTTAAATAGACGTTCATCTGATGCAATTCCTCCAATGAAATAAGTTGTTGTTGCCATTTATTAAAATTAAAATTTTTTTTAATGGCATTTTCATTTTTTATATTACTAAGAATTTAAGTTCATTTATTTGATAAATACATTAACCTAAATAGCTTGACTAAATTTGGGCAAATCGCCATCTTGTGGCTTTTCTGCGTCGTTCATTTTTTTATCGAATACGGCACAAATATTTCTCAAAAAGCTCCAGCCTAAGTTGGTTACTTCCAGTTGATTGTTCATCCAAAGAATAATGCCATCGTTTTGTAAACTGCTTAATTTATTTTTCATTTCATCGGTTAAAACAAATTCTTGTTGCCAGTTGGTTTTTCCTTTGCAAGCAATATTTAAAATATGTTTACGATAAATGATATCTTCCTCACTTACATCAATTCCTTTATAAATTGGCAATACTTGATTGGCAATTGCTTCGTAGTATTCTTCTACTGTTTTCACATTTTGCCGAAAACCATAAAACACATCGCTGATGGCTGAAACACCTAATCCAATTAATACTTCTGTATTGGTGGTGGTGTAACCCATAAAATTTCTATGCAACGTTTCGTTTTTCTTGGCAATTAATAATGCATCATTTTTTAAGGCAAAATGATCCATTCCAATATCAGCATATCCATTTTGAAGAAATAAGTTCTTACCCATTTCGTATAAAAGATATTTTTCTTTTCCTTTTGGTAAATCATTTTCATCATACGCACGTTGTGATTTTTTTGTCCAAGGTACATGTGCATAGCTATAAAATGCAATTCTATCAGGCATCAAGGTGATTACATCTTCAATGGTTTTTTGTATGCTTGTTATGGTTTGAAAAGGCAAGCCATAAATCAAATCAAAGTTAATTGATTCGTACCCAATTTCTCTCGCCCATTGAGTAACTTGTTTTGTTTTTTCAAATGGTTGTATGCGATTAATGGCAATTTGTACTTTTATATCCATGTCTTGCACACCAAAGCTGACACGTCGAAATCCTAAATCATATAATGCTTGTAAATGTTTTTGGGTGGTATTGTTTGGGTGACCTTCAAAACTAAATTCGTGTTTTGGATGTATATCGACCTCTTTAAATAAAGAAGTTAAGAAGTAGGTTAAGTTTTCAGGGCTGAAAAAAGTAGGTGTTCCGCCACCTAAATGCAATTCACGAATTACGATTGGTTGATTAAAAATGCGTTTATAAATTTCCCATTCTTTTAACAATGCATCTATGTATTTTTCTTCTACTGAATGATTTTTAGTAATGCGTTTGTTGCAGCCACAATATGTACAAAGTTGTTCGCAAAAAGGAAGATGTATATAGATGCTTATGCCTTCTTTTGTTTTATGTGTGGAGATGGATTTATGAATCAATGATGTCCAGTCATTAATTTCGGTCATATTATCTTTCCAAAATGGAACGGTTGGATAACTCGTGTATCGTGGAATAGGAACATTGTATTTATCTATTAAATCGTAGGATATCACGATTGGAAATTAGACTACAAAGTTATCAATAAAAGCCATTATAATCTATGATGAATGTCATATTAATCCAGCATATATTTTCCTAAATTTTGTTGTATTGTATCATCACTTTGTTGCAGATGTTGTTTAACCGATAACCTATCGGCTTTACTTTTGTTTTGAGATAGTTTTTCTTTGGCTTGTAAATCAGAAACCTCTATTTCAAATGCAATGATTTCTTTTAATAATGCGTTTAAGTATTTTTTATCTAAAGTATTAAACTGCTTTATGTATTCGGCTTCATACGCTTGCATTTGTTGTTTTAATAATGCTATTTTTTCTTCGTCGGTTTCTAAAATTTTTACTTTTCCATATACATGAATGCTGATATAATTCCAGGTTGGTACTTCTTGTTTTTGTTGATATAAAGATGGTGAAATGTAGGCATGAGGTTCTGAAAAAATAATCAATACTTCCGTATCGTTAAACGTACGCCATTGTTCGTTGGCTTTACTTAAATGTGAGCGTAAAATAATTTTACCTTCTTTTTTTTCAATTACAAATGGTAAATGTGTAGCAATAGGGATTTCTTTTTTTATAGAAACCAATGTGGCAAAATGGTAGGCTTGCATAAATGCAATAGATTTATCTATATCATCTAGTTTAAATACTTTTGGTATATACATAAAATGGAAGTTTAACAGTTTGTCAAAATACTTACCAAGTAGATATTGTTTTAACAATCAAACTATCTCTATTGTCGGTTGTTTTTTCTATCGTTCTAATTTTAATATTTCCACTTCCGGCAAACTCAATTAAATTTTGACGAGAACTAAATACTTCATCGCTTGGCGCAATAAAGGTTGCCAACTCTTTCCATTGTCCACGTTTAAAACTATAAAGAATGACATTGCCAACTTCACCATTTGGCTTTTTTATGACAACAGAAAAATCATCCGCACCATCACCATCGATATCATTTTCGTTGAGTACATTTACACCAATACAATTTGGAATAGTAATTTCCGGTAAATCAAAATTAGTGAACGACACTTTTGCTTGTGTAGATTTATAATTTCCAGAAGTATCTTTTTCCGGTTTAAGAATAATGAGTTCTTCTTTTTCTCCATCACCATTAAAATCACCGGAAGAAGTGCTTTCGCTTTCTTCAAAATTTTCGAACAAAGAAACCATTTGAGGTTTCATGTCTGCTTCTTTATCGCTTTCAACAATAATGCGCCAAGATTGATCGAGTTGTTTTTCAAAAATTAAATAAGAGTGAAAAACACTTGGTTTGTTGTTAATGGTTACTAATTTTAAAAATTCACATTTATAATTTCCGGTATCAGAAGCATAAATTCCTATTTGCCCAATAATTCGTTCTCGATAAGAATCGGCATGTTTAATTTTGTATTTTTTAGCTTCGATTACTGCATTTTTTGAAATCCGTTTTTTGAAAAATAACACTGGATCATTGTAATAGTTTTCCAAGCTATCTATATGAACACTATCGTGTGCTGCATTCCAACGATATACCAAATCAATCACATCTTGTTGTTCGGTTGGCAACATTTTATACTGCTCTGCAATGCTGTCACGTTCTATTGAATCGCCATTTGTTTTTTCATTGTTACAAGAAGTACATGAATAAATAAATAGACTTACAACAAAGAAAATAAAAACAGGAAGTATTTTTTTCACTTTAATTTTTTACAGAATAAAGATACTAAATTGTGAATTGGCTATTCAATATTTTGATAAAAAAAATAATGAAACAAAGAGTAGTTAGCTTGTTTAAAAAACGTATGAAGAATTTTTTTTTGAAAATTCACATTCAATTTTTCACTAATTCTAACTAATTCATTTCTGTAATTCATTTTTTTTAAACATTTTTTAAAAAATAAAATGCAAACATTCATCCACTTTATTTTGTATGAATATCTAATCTAAAATAAATAAACACGTGTAGATTTTTTTTATTTTTTTTACTACATTCTTAACTAAATATTTTTTACTATTGACTTTAAACACTTGTATTTATTAATAGTTTGAATGAATGATATAATAACGAAATATCAGTTTATATTTTTTTAGGCGATTATTAAATTTAAAAATTTGTTGCATTTGTTATTACCATGAATTAAATTACTTAAGATGCTATGTTCAACTTTATCCACAATTATTAACATGTATGAATAACTCGCATATTGTACAGATTAAATATTGTCATTACTTTTATATAGCAGAATAGTTAAAGGAGAATTTTAATCTGTTTAAAAAATGAAATTCTTCAACAGAAAAGTTTCGACTGTTTAAAATGAAACACCAAACAAAATTTAAAACAATGGCAAAGAAAACAGCAAGCGCAAAGCCAGCAGTAAAAAAAGCAGCAGCTCCAAAAAAAGCAGCAGCTCCAGCAAAAAAAGCAGTAGCAAAAAAAGCTCCAGCTAAGAAAGCAGCAGCTCCAGCAAAAAAAGCAGTAGCAAAAAAAGCTCCAGCAAAAAAAGCAGCAGCTCCAGCTAAGAAAGCAGTAGCGAAAAAAGCTCCAGCAAAAAAAGCAGCAGCTCCAAAAAAAGCAGTAGCGAAAAAAGCTCCAGCGAAAAAAGCAGCAGCTCCGAAAAAAAAGTAATCGTAACAACGACGAAAGAAAAATAAACCCGATGCCTTGTTGACATCGGGTTTACTTTTTTATCTAAAAGACAAAGTAATCTGATTAAATAATTAAGCTGATTTTTTGATAACATTTACAAGAAAGCAAATCCACTTTTACGTTCACTTTCTTTCCATAAAAGTTCCTGTACATTTTTATCATAAGAAATTTCCGACGAACGTTTGTCTTTGCAATTATGAAAATATTTTCCACTTACATCTTTTACATCATTACTGCTTGTTAAATAAACATGTGAGCTAGCTCCTTTTTCAACCGTCAAACCAAATAATTTTGAAGCAGCACTCCATACGTATCCAAAAAATTTATTTCCATTTTTTGAGCCGATGGGCGTATATACAAAACCAGGATGCAAGGCATTTACGGTTATATTAAATGGCTTAGTTTTCTCCGCTAAAGCATAAGTGAATAATACGTTAGCTAATTTGCTTTGCTCATAAGCATTTAACACAAAATAATTTGCTTGTTTTTGATAAAAAGAATCGATGTCTATTTTTTTTGCACTATAATGCGAATCGCTCGCAACATTTATGATGCGTGCACCATTTGCATTTTTCAATAAATCAAACAAGTAATACGTCATCCAAAAATAATTGAAGTGATTATTTGCCATCGTCATTTCAATACCATCTTCCGATAGCTGGAATGTGTTAAAAACAGCACCGGCATTATTTAACAATACATCTAATTTACTAAAATCATTTTTGATGTTTTGTGCTGCTTGTTCCACTGCTTTTTGCGACGATAGATTTGCTGTGTAAAGATGCAGTTTGTTATTTTCTGAAAAGGATTTTATTTCTGAAATAGCTTGCTCGCCTTTTTCTTTATTGCGGCATAACAAAATAATTTCATGACCTTGTTTGGCTAATTGTTTGGCAGCTTCTAAGCCTAAACCAGAAGTAGCACCAGTAATGAGAATGGTTTTATTATTCATAACTATAATTTTTCTTGCCATTTAAAAAGTTCATCTCTTAATCGAGCAGCTTCCATAAAATCCATTTGCTGTGATGCTTTTTGCATCGCCTTTTTAAGTTGATTTATTTTTTTTTCAAGGTCATTTTTAGACAAATAAGCAGATTGTTCTTCAGCTGCAACAGTCATACTTTCATCGTGTTCTCTATATTTTTTTTCCGTTTTAGTTTCCGTCTTTTGTCGGACATCTAAGATGGTGGCACGTTGCAAAATTTCCTCTTTACTTTTAAATATTGTTTTTGGAGTGATGTTGTGTTGAATGTTGTGAGCAATTTGTTTTTCTCTTCGTCTATTGGTTTCATCAATTGTTTTCTGCATGGATTTGGTCATCACATCAGCATAAAAAATTACTTTACCGTTGGCGTTTCGTGCTGCACGACCAGCCGTTTGTGTCAACGAGCGTTCGTTACGCAAGAAACCTTCTTTATCAGCATCTAAAATAGCAACCAAAGAAACTTCAGGAATATCCAAACCTTCGCGCAAGAGATTAACTCCAATTAATACATCAAAATCACCCAAGCGCAAACCTTGTATAATTTCTACACGTTCCATGGTGTCCACATCGCTGTGTAAATATTTACATTTTATATGGAGTTTGCTTAGATATTTCGCCAACTCTTCAGCCATTCTTTTTGTTAGTGTAGTTACTAAAACACGTTCATCCTGTTTAATGCGTAACTGAATTTCGTGTAATAAATCATCAATTTGATTGATGCTTGGACGTACATCAATGATTGGATCCAGCAAGCCAGTTGGCCGAACCACTTGTTCTACAAATTCGCCATCTGTTTTCATTAACTCATAATCAGCCGGCGTTGCTGACACAAAAATAATTTGATTTAATAAAGACTCAAATTCATTAAAATTTAAAGGTCTATTGTCTAACGCACTAGGTAAGCGAAATCCATATTCCACTAAATTTTGTTTTCTACTTCTATCGCCACCATACATGCCACCAATTTGAGGAATAGTCACATGGCTCTCATCGACCACCAATAAAAAATCTTCCGGAAAATAATCTAACAAACAAAATGGTCTATCACCAGGATGTCGCCTATCAAAAAAACGAGAATAATTTTCAATGCCACTACAAAAACCCAACTCTCGTATCATCTCTAAATCAAAATTTACACGTTCCTCCAATCGCTTGGCTTCTTGTCGTTTATCTATCTTGTTGAAGTAGTCCACATGTTCCTTTAATTCATCTTGTATTTCATGAATAATAGTAGGTAATTGATCGCGAGGCGCAATGTATATGTTGGCAGGAAATATGGCGATATCTTCCATTTTTTCCATGCTTTTACCATTACTTGGGTCAAATGATTCTAATGATTCTACCTCATCGCCCCAAAAAGTAATACGATACGCATAATCGGCATACGCCAAAAAAACTTCTACATTATCACCAATTACTCTAAAGTTTCCACGTTGAAAATCGGCGGTTGTTCGCGCATATAAAATACGAACCATATCAAATAATAAAGAATTTCTACTTATAGTTTGACCTTTCGAAATTCGAATTATTTGATTTTTATATTCTGCAGGATTACCCAACCCATAAATACATGAAACGGAAGCGACCACAATCACATCACGTCGTCCGCTCATTAATGAAGTCGTGGTGCTTAATCGTAGTTTTTCAATTTCGGCATTAATGGCTAAATCTTTTTCAATATATGTATCGGTTGCCGCCACATACGCTTCTGGTTGATAATAGTCGTAATACGAAGTGAAAAACTCTACTTTATTGTCGGGAAAAAATTCTTTGAATTCTGTATATAATTGAGCTACTAAGGTTTTGTTGTGTGATAAAATTAAAGTTGGTCGCTGTATGGTTTCAATGACATTGGCAATAGTAAAAGTTTTTCCGGAACCGGTAACACCTAATAAAGTTTGATATTTTTCCTCTTTTAAAATTCCAGCAGATAACTGTTGAATCGCAGAAGGCTGATCTCCAGAAGGCTGATAAGATGAATGTATTTTAAAAGGCACCAACAAATATACAAAATGCAGTACCGAATCGGAATACTAAGTCCAAATAGGACTAAGTTTACTTAGGATAATTTTTTTGATGTGTGTGTGTTGTTTATAAAAAGAATCATTTATCTTTAATAGTATCAATATTTTAATATGCAACAAATTTTTACATTTTTTTTCCTCATTTTAATTTATTCAACATCAATTGCTACTAATTGCTATAATGGCAGATATAAGCAAAAAGTATTTAATGAATTTACCGTAACAAATGACATTAAATATGCCTATAAACAACGCAGTGATGGCGCTTGGTTAAATTTAAAATACGATGTTTATCAGCCTAAAAATGATACTGCCCAAAATCGTCCATTAATATTTTTAGCACATGGAAGTGGTTTTTTAGAAATTCCACTTTTAGATAAAAAAAGTCCGGATATTGTAGAATTAGCCATTGATTTAACTTTAAAAGGATACGTCGTTGTGTCGGTTGATTACCGACATGAACCCAATCCATTGTCATTTTTTTCAGAAGAAAGTATGATAAAAGCAGTAGGTCGAGGTGTGATCGATGTTCGAGATGCGATGTGTAGAATTATGGATACAACATTTAATTATGGAAATCCATATAAAATTGATCCAAATAAAGTAATCATGGGTGGCGTTTCTGGAGGTGCAATCAGTCTTATGCTTGGTGCATTTATAGATAATTTAGATGGGTTACCTATGCAATATAAACAATGGATATTAGATGTGGAACCGAATGCACAAGCCTTATTAGAAAATAAATATTGCGGTTCTACTATTTTAGGAATTGTCAATATTTCTGGCGCAGTTTTAGATACTGCTTGGATAAAGGAAGGAAAAGAGTATCCACCATTAATGTCGCAACATGGCACAGCAGATCCTATTGTTCCTTTTAATTTTGGCAAACCATTTAATATTCCTACGTTGCCCAATTTAATGGGAAGTTATCTAATAGATAAACGATATAAAAATTTAGGACAAAGAAGTGAATTAGAAACTTGGATAAGTTACTCACACGTTCCTTTTGTAGGTGGTTTTAACTTAGATGCCATTTTTGGACCCAATCCATTTGCTATCGTTTTTAATCCGTTTGTATTAGATAGCACCAAACGACATATTACTAATTTCTGCTATAGTTTAATCGATTGTGATGCTTTGACTACTACTATTAAACAACATTTAGTAGATGGCAATATGTCCATTTTCCCTAATCCATCAAATGGGAACTTTTCTATTAATATTCCGAAAGAAAATAGATTTGAAAAATGGAACATCGAAGCCTATGATATCAGTGGCAAACAAGTATTTCAACAAAATAATTTGCAGCATACAGAAACCATCCATGTACAGGAAAACCTAGGCAAAGGTTTGTATTTTATTAAACTTTATTTTGATAGAAATAATGAACGCTTTTTTTATTTAGGAAAGGTAAGTATCTTTTAAAAATTGAATATATAAAATTTGAAGTAACATAAAAAAATACTATGCGCAAATTAATCACTTTATGCTTTGTACTCAGCTTCGTTATAACACAAGCTGTTGCTCTTGATTGTTCCAATGGTCGATACATTCAGCCTGTTTTTTCAAAAGTAGATATTTCAAAAGATATTAAATATGCACGAAAAAAACAAAGCGATGGCATGTTTATCGATTTAAAATACGACATCTATCAACCACATGGCGACACTGTTTCTTTGCGACCAATCATGCTGTTGATTCATGGAGGTGCATACTTAAAACTACTCGACCACAACAGTCCGGATATTGTATTAATGTGTGATTATTTTGCTAAACGTGGTTATGTAACGGTATCAATTGATTACAGACAAGAGCCCAACTTGTTAGGCTTGCTCTCTGAAGAAACTATGGTGAAAGCCGTTTCACGAGCTTTAATAGACACAAAAGATGCCGTGGATCATTTAATGCTGACCTATCAAAATGGAAATCCATACAGAATAGATACTTCTAAAGCATTTATTGGTGGTGTATCTGCCGGCGCGGTTTCTTCCATGTTTATTAGTTATTTAGATAGCATTCAACAATTACCTTTACAATACCAACAATGGGTAAAACAAGCCAATGGCGATAGTGTAGATTATGTTTTGCGCCACAAGTTTGATTTAGTGAAACCAAAAGCTTGCATCAGCATTTCAGGAGCTTTATTAGATACCAATTGGATTGTAAAAAATGGGATTGATATGCTTATTATTCATGGCTCTGCAGATGAAATTGTGCCCTATAATTACGGCAAACCGTTTAAGATTCCTACTTTGCCAGTTTTGTTTGGCGGCAAAGCACAATATCCTGTCATGCAGAGAAATGGCATACGCGTAGAGTTTGAAGATTGGTTAGGTCGTGGACATGTACCTTTTATGAATTTAGGATTTCCCGATATTATTTTTAACTTTTTAGACCAACGAATTTTAGACAGTACAGAACGCCATATTGCTCAATTTATACACCCATTATTAGGTTGTGATGAATTGGTTTCTGGCATAAAACAGCATATTTCTAAAGAACAACTTTCGGTTTTTCCAAATCCAACTACCAATGATTTTTCTATTTCAATTCCTAAAGAGGCGAAGTTTCAAGAATGGAATGTTGAAATTTATGACATCAGTGGCAAACAAGTATTTCAACAAAAATTTGATAATGTATTGGATGAAATAAAAATTCAAGCGCACTTTGCCAACGGATTATATTTTATAAAAATGTACTTCGAAAAAAACAATGATTGGTATGTACATACTGGAAAAATTAATGTGTTGCGGTAGTTAGATTTTAAATAAAGGCTCATTTATTTTTTTGAATAGTGTAATTACTATAATACATTTATTATATATTATTTAGTATTTAATGAATAATATAGGACAAAGTGCAAGTTTTGAAAGATGCAAATACCATGGTTAATATTTAATCTTCATAATTTTTTCCAAAAAAGTTCTCCATTTTTTTGCCGACATATCAGAACATCAAATTTATAACATCGAAAAGGGTAAAAATTAATTATGCTATTTGTCCGATTATATAAATGACAATGGCACTTAATTTAGAACACAAAATGTTATTAAATATAGAACCATAAAGAACTTAGGTCAACTTTTGCATTAACAAAATTTCATTTCCTTTTGTCGAACTATTTCCTACTTTTGTAGAATAAAAATAATGTATGGAGTTTAGAGAAATTATTGCCGTAACCGGCGTTGCAGGATTAAAAAAAATGATTGCCAACAGAAACGATGGTTTAATTTTATGCGAACTAGATGGAAGCAACAAAAAATTCTATTCCAATCGTCAACACATGTTTTCACCATTAGATAATATTTCCATTTATACAGAAGACGATACCGTTCCTTTGTTGGATGTTTTTATTGAAATGAAAAATCAAAAAGACAAAACATCTATTGTAAATGCGAATGCTTCTAACGATGAATTAAGAAATTACTTAGGTGCTATATTGCCCACTTTTGATAGAGAACGCGTAAACGTTTCAGACATTAAAAAATTAGTAAAATGGTATGTGTTGTTAGAAGACTTAGACGTGTTTAAAAAACCAGCAGAAGGAGAAGAACATAAATCAGCGGTAAAAACAAGCAATGTACAGCAACATCATACACCGGCAAAAGATATGGCAGTACAACAACAATCTGTTGCCAAACCACGCATGACCAAAAATAAAGTGTAACATAGACTTGTTCTTTTGTAATAAGCAAAAACATTACAAAAACAACCACATGAATGTATCTTAATTAAAATAAGAAGATAATATGTCCTTACAATCCATCACATTCACCGATAAAAAAGATACGCGTTCCGGCTTTGGCGTAGGTATTCACGAGGCAGGAAAGGCTAATGAAAATGTAGTGGCACTTTGTGCCGATTTAATTGGGTCTTTAAAGTTGGAAAAATTTATTGAAGATTTTCCCGAACGCTTTGTGCAAACAGGCATTGCCGAAGCCAACATGATTGGCATTGCAGCTGGCTTAACCATTGGCGGAAAAATTCCAGTAGCCACCACGTTTGCTAATTTTGGTACCGGTCGTGTGTACGACCAAATTCGTCAAAGTGTAGCCTATTCCAACAAGAATGTAAAAATTTGTTGCTCACATGCCGGCTTAACGTTGGGTGAAGATGGCGCCACACATCAAATATTAGAAGACATTGGTTTAATGAAAATGTTGCCACACATGACAGTTGTTGTGCCATGTGATTACAATCAAACACGTTTGGCCACTAAAGCTATTATAGAGCGCGAAGGACCAACTTACTTGCGTTTCGGTCGTCCGGTTTGGCCAATTTTTACACCGGCAGAAGATGAATCCTTCCAAATTGGCAAAGCACAGTTCCTATCGCAAGGCAACGATGTGACCATTATTGCTTGTGGACACATGGTTTGGCAAGCAGTACTTGCTGGACAAGAATTAGAAAGACGTGGCATCTCTGTCGAGCTAATCAATATGCACACCATTAAACCACTGGATGAAACAGCCATTCTTCAGTCGGTAAAGAAAACAGGTTGCATAGTAACAGCAGAAGAACATCAACAAAACGGTGGATTGGGCGAAAGCGTAGCATCCGTTTTAGCACGTCATCATTTAGCTCCAATAGAAATGGTAGCCGTTCAAGACACTTTTGGTGAAAGTGGAACACCAGATCAATTATTAGAAAAATATGGACTAATGCCTAAAAACATCCTTGAAAAAGCAGAAAAAGTAATGGCAAGAAAATAAGCCAAATAAAACAAGAACGTCCAAAATTCACGTTAATAATAAACTGTTTCAAAATAAAACTTGAGGCAGTTTTTTTATTTTTTCTCTATCGGATATTATTCGTTGGTTTCCTCATAAATCAATAGAAATGAGTTTAACTTTTATGATATTTTAAAACAAAAAATGAAAGTAAAAGTGATTTCCTTGTAATGTAATTCACTTACAATAACCATCCCACTTTTTCCTTATAACAAAATAATATTTTCATTCAATTCTATATAAAAAGAAAAATGAAAATAAACAACCTTTCAAACTACCAATAAAACAATACAGTTTGAAGTATTAAAACTAAAATGGGAATAAAAAGAATAAAACTATAACACTACTTATTCTTCTTAGCTTCTTTCGAATATTTGAATTGATAAAATTGCTGCATCAACCA
>JAGNZZ010000020.1:0-12643 GCA_017984135.1 Chitinophagales bacterium
TGAGATGAGTTTTGTTTTTCCATGGTTTTTTTTAGCCTTATTCACGCTTACCATTCCGGTAATCATTCATCTATTTTATTTTAGAAAATTCAAAAAGGTTTACTTCTCTGATATCCGATTTTTAAAACAAGTTCAAGAAGAAAAATCAACCATTGAAAAATTAAAAAAGAGACTAGTTCTTGCCTGTCGATTATTCGCATTATTTTTTTTAGTATTAGCATTTTCCCAACCATTTATCGGCACTAAAAAGAATAACCTTGAACATCAAAATAATGCGATTGCGCTATATATCGACAATTCCTTTTCCATGGGATTAAAGAAGGATGGCGAAGCAGCAATCGCCATAGCTAAAACAAAAGCTCAAGAGATTGCAAAATCTTTTAGTGACGGAGATAAGTTCGCTTTACTTACAAATGATTTGGAAGGAAACCATCAACGCTGGATGCAAAAGCAAGATTTCTTAGATGCCATTAACAAAATAAATCTATCGCCAAATACACTTTCCGTGCATGCTATTAGCAAAAAACAAGCTGCACTTTTTCAAAATATTGGCAACCATAATAAGCTTGGTTTTGTGATCTCTGATTTTCAAAAAAACATGTTTACTAAAAGTGATGACACATCATTTACAGCACATTTTTTAGCCGTCAATGGAATACCGGAAAAAAATATTTTTGTTGATTCTTGCTGGTTTGAACAGCCTGTTTTTACACGTACTGCAAACAATAAATTAATGGTACGCATTAAAAATTCCGGTTCTTCAAATGTTGACAAATTGCGTGTTTCCATAAAAATCAACAAAGAGATTAAGGCAATCAATGACATCAGCATCGCTGCAGAAAGTAGCATTGTAGATTCATTTACAATAAGTTGCTCACAAACTGGCTGGCAACGTGGCGAAATCTCTTTTAACGATTATCCTATTACCTTTGATGATCATTTTTATTTTGCTTTTGAGGTAGCTGCTAAAGAGAACGTTTTGTCTATAGAAGATACTGAAACACCCAATAATGTTGCCGCTGTATTCAATAACGATGTACATTTTGGCTTCGACAAATCAAATAAAGGACAACTCGATTATTCTTCATTCAAAAATTATTCATTAATTATATTAAATCAATTGCAGGAAATTAGTGCCGGCTTAGCTGCAACATTAAAAGAATACTTAAGTGCTGGTGGAAATATCTATGTTATTCCAAACACTACTAGCAATATTACATCTTACAATTCATTTTTTGTAAATAATGCGATTGCTACTTTAGGCGAACTACAAACAAAACAAGGCGAAGTCACTCAAATAAATACACAAGAAGAGGTGTTCAAAGGCGTTTTCAATCAATTGCCTCGAAACATGGAAATGCCTAAGATATCTAAATTTTATCCCATTTTATCGAATAGAAATCATAACGAACGACAAATTTTGTCAACTAATTTAGGTAGCACTTTAGTTTCCAAATTTGAGAGTGGCAATGGGTTCGTTTACCTTCAAGCAGTTCCATTAAATATTAATTTTTCAAACTTAGCATCAATGGCCTTATTCGCGCCTATGTTGTATAATTCAGCGGTGTACAAGAAAAATAATCAACTTTTATTTTACACCATTGGCAAAGATAATTTATTGGAATTTAAAAACAACAATCATTCCAATGAACGCGTTTATACTTTTTCCAATGGAATACACGAATTTATTCCGGAAAATCGTTCCGTTGGAAATACTACGTTATTAAGAGTAAATACTACATTGCCTTCAGACGGGATTTACACCATTAATACCAACAATCAAACTATTGGATGGGCCGCATTTAATTTTAACAGAACGGAATCTGATTTAAAATTTGCAAATAAAGATGAACTAAAACACGCATTTAGTCATAAAAATCAATTATTGTTGGATAATACAAAAGCTAATTTAGCAGCAGAAGTTAAACAAATAAAAGATGGCATTTTGTTATGGAAACTTTGCGTAATTTTGTCTTTATTCTTTTTATTGGTTGAAATTTTGTTGATTCGATATTGGAAAGGATAAACATCAATTATCAGATTTTAAAAAAATGAATTACTTATTAAAAAACATAACACTTTTTCACATCGCACCTGAATACAATGGGAAAAAGATGGATGTATTTATAGAAGATGGTAAACTATCGAAGATAGCTCCTTCTATTGCGATGGAAAACATGGAAACACACGATTTCACTGGTTGTTCTATCACGCAAGGATTTTGCGATTTAATGGTCAACATCAACGATCCTGGATTTGAATATCGTGATGATATGGAAACCCTAGCAAAATCGGCTGTTGCAGGTGGTTTTACTACCATTGGTGCTTTGGCAAACAATCATCCTATTACGCAAACTAAAGCTCAAGTAGAATATATTTTAAACAAATCAAAATCAACGCCAATTTCATTTTTACCCATTGGTGCCATTACTGAAAATTTTGATGGAAAATCTCCAACTGAAATGTTGGATATGCATGCTGCCGGCGCAGTTGCGTTTGCTGATGTGCCACACAGTATTAAAGATAGTGGTGTTCTTTTACGCGCCTTGCAATATACAGCACCATTCGATGGCTTAATTATTGCTACACCATTCGACAAAACATTAGTAGGTGAAGGACAAGTGAACGAAAGTGAAATTGCCGTGCGCATGGGCATGAAAGGCATCACTAATCTATCCGAATTTGCTGCGCTTCAACGCGATATCGAAATTTTAAATTATGCTGGTGGTCGTTTGCACGTAGCTGGAATTTCTACTAAAGAAAGTGTGGAGTTAATTCGTCAAGCAAAAGCAAAAAACTTAGCTATTACTTGCTCTGTTTTTGTACATCATTTAATCAGCGATGAAAACGATGTAAAAACATTCGATTCCAATTATAAAGTATTTCCGCCACTAAGAACCAAAGAAGACCAACAAGCATTAATTGATGGGCTTTTAGATGGCACCATTGATTGCATTTCTACCCAACATACACCATTATCCATCGACGAAAAAAATGTAGAATTTGAATTAGCAGACTATGGCATGCTGGGTTTGGAATCTGCATTTGGATTATTGAATAAAAAATTAGGAAATATAATTTCTAAAGAAAAAATGATCGAATTATTGGCAATATCTCCAAGAAACATCATACAACCAAACGCAATAAATACTGATTTTGTAATTTTAAACTTTGAGGAAGAATATGTGTTTACAGAAAAACACATTCAATCAAAATCAAAAAATTCACCTTATATCGGCAATACGTTAAAAGGAAAAGTAAAAGCTGTTATCTCAAAAGGAAAAATGATATTCAATAATTAAATGGAACCAAATTCGAACGCATCCAACAACCCAAGAGGTGTTTTAAGTGGCTTTATGATAGCCATTGTATCCGCATTATTCTCAACTATTTTTTATGTGACTTTCACGCTATTGGCCTATACCAAAAAAATGCCATTTGGGCAAGCACAAGCTGTCGTCGTACAAATCATTTGCATCATTATGTCGGTTATTTTAGCGCAATTTTTAGCACGAAAAATCCAAGGCAACAAATTAAGTATGGTACAAGCATTGCTTAGTGGATGGCTCACCAGCATGATGTTAGCCATTTTTATTTCCTCCTATTATACCATTTTTTCAAAAATAACTGGATTAAACATTATGCCGAAAGGCGCATTTGCCATGTTGTTATTATTATACAACGGCTTAGGCTTAGTTTGGTCAATTATCATCGGTGTTTTCATGAGAAAAGAATAAAACACTTTTTCTATTTGGTTACACAAGTGAATAAAACTATTTTTGTATTAAAATCTGAATTCTAAAATCATAAATTGAATATTTCAATAGTCATACCATTACTTAACGAAGCAGAATCCTTACCTGAATTATTTTCATGGATAGAAAAAGTTATGCAAGAAAATAATTTCTCTTATGAAGTAATAACCATTGATGATGGAAGTAGAGATAATTCTTGGGAAGTCATCCGACAAGCATCTCAAAAAAACACCCACATCAAAGGCGTTCAATTCCAACGAAATTATGGCAAATCTGCAGCCTTACAAGTTGGATTTGAAGCAGCACAAGGCGAAGTAGTCATCACGATGGATGCCGATTTACAGGATTCGCCGGATGAAATTCCAGAATTATATAAAATGGTTACTCAAGATGGCTTTCATATTGTTTCTGGCTGGAAGAAAAAACGCTACGATCCGATTACTAAAACCATCCCAACTAAATTATTCAACGCCGCAACGCGTTATGTTTCAGGCATACACAACCTACACGATTTTAATTGTGGACTGAAAGCTTATCAAAAAAAGGTAGTAAAAAGCATTGAAGTATATGGCGAAATGCATCGGTATATTCCAGTCATTGCAAAATGGGCTGGATTCGATAGAATTGTGGAAAAGCCAGTAATACATCGAGAACGGAAATACGGCAAAACAAAATTTGGCATTGAACGATTCATCAACGGATTTTTAGATTTAATGAGTATTACGTTTGTTGGAAAATATGGCAAACGACCGATGCATCTTTTTGGCACCTTAGGTGTTTTATCTTTCTTTTTTGGTATTTTAATTTTGATTTATTTAACCATCACCAAAACTATTTTTGGTGTAGTTGGCATGACTGATAGACCGATATTTTATCTGGGAATTTTAACGATTATTGTAGGCACACAATTGTTTGTTGCCGGATTTTTAGGTGAGCTCATTGCACGCAATGGTACCGAACGCAATACCTATTCTATCGGAGAAAAAATAAATATTTAGCATCGTTTCTATTAATAGAAAATGGAAATAAATTACACATTTAATCCTATTTTAATCTTTTTATTTTTAGTTATCAAGGAACTAGAAACTCACCATAAATTGGATAATGATCGGAAATTTCATTATCAATAATTTCAAATTTATAGGTGTTGATATTTTGAGAGGTTAACATATAATCTATTCGGATAAATGGAATTTGACCATTGTATGTATGGCCAATGCCAAAACCACATTCGATAAATACGTCTTTCATTCCTTTTGTAATTTTATTCATTACATACGAATTGGGTAAATCATTAAAATCACCACAAAGAATGATAGGTTTAGTTTGTTGATTCAAGAATGTTTTTAATTCAATGGCTTGATTGGTTCTTCTGTCAAACCCTTTTTTCAATTTTACAAAAATACTTTTTGCGCCATGCTCATCTAAATCTTGAGTTTCTCTAAATTCGGCAATGGTTTCGTATTCTTTTTTATCAAAATAAATAGATTGCAAATGCACGTTCACAAAACGTACGATGGTATCACCTATTTTAATATCTGCGTACAAGCCTTTAAACGGTTTTTTTCCATATCCGGTTTTAAAATTTTGTTTCATGATATTGCCATGTTCCAAAATGGGATATTTAGAAAAAATGGCAATTCCCCATTCATCCGTTTCGCGAAGCACTAATTCGCGGGTGAAAAAATAATGACTATATCCTAAATCTTTTAATTGTGTAATGGTATTAAAGGCTTTAGTGGTATCATTATAAAATTCTTGAAAACAAATGACATCTGCATCTATTTTTTGAATCATTTCAAAGGTTATTTCTTTCGATTTTTCGTTGCCACTCCAGTTATACAAATCAAAATCGCGAACATTATAGGATAGAACTTTTACTTTTTGTGTATTTTGACTTATTGGAACGGATGATTGGATATTCGTAGCAAATAATCTAAAGTATTGTGGTAAACAGGCCGAAATTGCCAATAAAGAAACAACAGCAAAATATCGCCTGCGCAATATCCAAATAAAAACGAAAAGCAGGTTGATAAGGGATAAAATTGGCAATAATAATCCTAAAAAAGGCATTACCCAAAATTTATCTGGGCTGATATACGAAGCGGAAAGGCTTATTAATAATAACAGGACAAAAATGACATTCACTGTTCGTGACGTAAAGGATAAAAGCCATTTCAAAAATTTCATTCAGCAAAATAATTAAATAATCCTAAAAACATACTGAATTTATGTTCAATCTTCTTGACTTATTTTAAATAAAAAATCTTTTTCTTCTTTCGTTAAACTATCATAGCTAGAGCGATTAATCTTATCTAAAATCTGATCTAATTGTTCTTGTTTGCTCAATGTGTTTTTAGTCTGGCTGGAATTGGTATTTTTTGTTTGACTAGAAGTAGTGTTTGAAGTATAGGCATATTCCTTTTTCCTATATGTTACTTTAAGCTCATTTTTCTCTTTAAAAAGCGATGACCAAAAGTCAGCAATAATAAAAAAAGGTCGTGCTAAATCCAAACCACTTTGTAAAAATTTGATATAAACAAATCCAAACAGCGCTCCACCTAAATGCGCAATATGACCGCCGGCATTCCCATGTTGTACATTTATCAAATCCAACACTAAATAAGCTAAGGCTATCCATTTTATTTTTACAGGTCCAAAAAACAATAAGCCTAGTTCATAATTAGGCGCAAGTGTTGCTGCTGCCAAAACCATTGCCATCACTGATGCAGAAGCACCGATGCAAATAGATGCCGACACAGAGCCGGCAAATATTGGGAAAACATTATACGCCAACACATACATCAATCCTCCACTTATGCCACCTAACAAGTATATAGGAAAAATTTTGGGCTTACCGATTAAATCCTGAACTATCTGCCCAAACCAATACAAGCCTAACATATTAAAAAGTATATGGAAAAAATCAACATGCACAAACATGTAGGTAAAAATAGACCAAGGTTGATAGAGCCATTTTAATACAGATGCTGGCAATGCCAAAAAATGAACTACATTAAAAGGTAGGCTTTTGGCCATTAAAGCAAAAGGTAGGCTAATTAAATTAAGCGCTATAAATACGGCTACATTCAACAAAATAATTTTGATAAGCGTAGAACCATATTGGTATTGCCATTTTATGTCTTGCCAAATATTCATCGTTAATAGAACGTACTTTTGTTGGTTTTATTCCAATATAAAACTAATAAAAATCCAAATATTGCGCCACCAATATGCGCAGTATGTGCAATATTTCCAATACCAGTTTGAGCAAACATAATATCAAATCCAATTATAACCATTGGAATCATATACTTTGCTTTAATGGGAATAGGAATAAACATAAATGCCAATGGTGCATTAGGGAATAAATAGCCAAATGCTGCCAACAAACCATATACCGCACCACTTGCACCAACCAAGCTGGCATAATAAATTTGACCTAAGCTTTTAACAGCAGACTCACTTAATGTTGCTGGCAAATTTGTTTCATTCGTAAAAAAGACATCGCCAATATAATAATACGCCATTCCTGCATTGATAGCAATATAAAAAGCTATGGCACCTAAGCCTGCAAACAAATACAAGAATGCAAATCGTTTGCTGCCTAATACATTTTCTCTTTCTAAAATGGAGCCAAAGCTATACAAGGCAAACATATTGAAAAGGATATGCATAAATCCGCCATGTGTAAACATGTGTGTAATTATTTGCCATGGTTTAAAATCGGGATTAGTGGGATAATGCATCGCCAATATATCTGTCAATTCCGGATAAATTAAACATGCCACAAATACAAAAACATTGAGTAATATTATATTTTTTACAACAGGCGTTAAATTATTCATGTTTATATTTTATTCATTTAATTTTTTATAACAAGTATCACGCACTTAATGTTTAACCAGAAACATGATTCAAACAGTTACTTGTATATTTAATTGCCAAATTTTCGTTCAATTTCATCAAAGCTATATTGTGTAAACGTTGCCAAACCTATTGGACTTATGGTTGGTTGTTCACAAGCAAACAATTCATCTATTAATTGTTGCATGGAATTTCTGTCCATTGATTTTCCAGATTTTATAGCGGTTTGATAGGCTAATGATTTCGCCACGTTTTTACGTTTATCAAATTGTTCTGTAATCGCACTATTTTTATAATCTTCTAGCAATTTTTCAATTAAAAGTGTTTCGTTTTCATCTTTTAAATCACTCGGCATGCCATGAACTACAAAAGTGGTGCCACCAAAAAATTCAATATCAAAACCTAATAATTTAAAATCTGGCAAAAGCTCTTTTATAATTTCAGCATCACTACTCGATAATTCTAATGATTTTGGGAATAAAATGCGTTGAGTAGTGGCAGGTTGATTATTTAATTTTCTCAAATATTTTTCAAATAAAACACGTTGATGTGCTTTATGTTGGTCGATTAAAATAAAGCCACTTTTTATTTGTGTTAAAATATAGCGTTCATGTAATTGAATAGGTTCAAAACGTTCATTTTTAAACGGATTATTGGATAGTTCATTTTCTTCTTCTAATGCCAATAAATCCATTTTACTTTTAATCGTAATGGCTTTTTCTTCCGTACTTTCGTCTAATTCATACAGCTTTTTCCAATACTCAAAATTATTAGTGGTAGTAGGTGATATAGCACGTTGAGAAGTAGCAGGAATATCTTTATCAAAAGGTGAATAATAAGAACCACGTGTATGGCTATCGGTATTTAATTTTGATTGAACCACGGTAAACGGTTGTTCATTATATACACGTTCATCTACCAATAAATTAAACGTAGATTCATGCTCGAAATCAATGGTTGGCATCACACTGTATTGCGACAAACCATGTTTGGCGGCTGCATTTAACAATAAATAAACGGCTTTTTCATCTTCAAATTTTATTTCTTGTTTGGTGGGATGAATGTTGATGTCAATTGCATTAGGTTCAATGTCTATAAATAAGCAATAAAATGGAAAATTTTTTTCTGCCATCAAGCCTTCATAGGCTTTTGAGATGGCATAATTCAAGAAATTATTTTTTATAAATCGATTATTGACAAAGAAAAATTGTTCGCCACGTGTTTTTTTGCTCACATCTGGTTTGCCAATAAAACCACGCACACTCACATAATCCGTAATTTCTTCTATTGGCACCAACTTTTCATTATAATTTTTTCCGAAAATGCTTACAATGCGTTGGCGTAAATTCGAAGCTTTCAAATGATACACTTCCAAGCCATTGTGGTGTAAAGAGAAAAAGATGGAAGGATTTGCCATCGCCACATGTATAAATTCATCAATAATATGCTTGGTTTCAATTTGGTTGGATTTCAAAAAATTGCGTCGCGCCGGCACGTTGTAAAATAAATTTTTAACTGAAATAGACGTGCCGGAATTAGTGGCAACAGGTTCTTGCAATACCACTTTCGAACCTTCAATTAGCAAAATTGTACCAATATCTTTGTCGTGTAATTTAGATTTAAGTTCTACTTGTGCTATAGCAGCAATACTTGCCATAGCTTCACCACGAAACCCAAATGTGTATAAAGAAAATAAATCTTCAATTTGTTTAATTTTAGAAGTAGCGTGGCGTTCAAAACACATGCGCGCATCGGTTTCACTCATACCACAGCCATCATCTACTACTTGAATCAAGGCACGACCGGCATCTTTAATAATTAACTGAATACTTTTAGCACCAGAATCCACGCTGTTTTCCAATAATTCTTTCACCACCGACGCGGGTCGTTGTATCACTTCTCCGGCCGCTATTTGATTAGCAATCGCATCAGGTAAAAGTTTTATTTTATCAGACATAATATGCAACACAAAATACAAAATCCTTGGCTTTCTGCCGAGTTAAATGCAGTTATTTTCATGTTTTAGTTTTCAACTACTCAATATCCACGTCCGTTTAGAGTTTATAACATCTTCTATTTAATTATTTTAGTATGTTTGGGAAATTAGGATTAATTTTTGATGATTGTAGAAATATGAACATGCGTTTTATTAGATTATTTTCTTTTACTTGTAGCCTACTACTTGCCATCGGCTCCGCAAAAGCAGTAGCACCTCCATATTTAATAGACACCAACCAGGTTTGGGTAGATTCTATATTAAACACCATGACTTTAGACGAAAAAATTGGCCAACTCTTTATGGTGGCGGCTTATTCCAATAAAGACGAAGCTAATTATAAAACCATCGACAAATACATTAACGACTATAAAGTAGGCGGCTTAATCTTTTTCCAAGGTACTGCACAAAAACAAGCAGCATTAACCAATAGATATCAAGCACAAAGTAAAATTCCATTGTGGATTGGGTTTGATGGAGAATGGGGTTTGGGCATGCGTTTAGACAATACTATTTCCTATCCACGGCAACTTGTTTTAGGTGCAATCGACCAACCCAATTTGATTTATAAAATGGGCACCGAGATTGCCCGACAAATGAAACGCATCGGCATACATATCAATTTTGCTCCGGTGATTGACGTCAATAGCAACCCCAACAATCCAGTGATAAATGACAGAGCATTTGGTGATAATAAATTTAGCGTTACTCGAAAAGGCTTAGCCTATATGCAAGGCTTACAAGACCACCACATATTGGCAAGTGCTAAACATTTTCCCGGACATGGCGATACCGATGTCGATTCGCATAAAGACCTACCTGTTTTAAAACATGACACAAAACGCTTAGAATCAGTAGAACTATATCCATTTAAACAATTTATTCGCTATGGAGTTGGCAGCATGATGGTGTCGCACTTGAATGTATTAGCCTTAGATGGCGCGCCCAATTTTCCCGCAACATTATCGCCTAAAATTATACAACAAAAACTAATTGACTCCATGGGTTATCATGGATTAATTTTTACGGATGCCATGAACATGAAAGGTGTTGCCAAGTTCTATCCATCTGGCATAGCAGAAGTAATGGCAATCCTTGCTGGCAATGATGTAATGTTGTTTCCGGAAGATGTGGACAAAGCCTTAGAAGGTGTTCGTTGTGCAGTTTTGCAAGATTCTATCATCACAGAAGCACTCATCAATAAAAAAGTACGAAAAATTTTAGCGGCAAAATATTGGCTAGGCTTAAACCATTATACACCAATAGATTTAAATGGTATTGATGCCGACATTAACAGTGAAAAAGCGAAATTTTTGAAATATGAGTTATTGGAAAATGCCATTACCGTAGCGCATGATTCTGCACGTTTATTGCCCATTTTAAATCTACAGAAACGCATTGCACATGTTGGCATTGGCAGCAGCAAAGCCAATGCATTTTCTACTACATTAGATAAATATACACAAGTAGATCATTTTTTCATTCCGAAAGATGCATCGACAGCTGTATTTAATGAGGTATTTAAAAAATTAAAAGAGTATCATTTAGTGATTGCCGATGTGCAAGATATGAGCCGCTTTGCCGCTAAAAATTTTGGTCTTACAGAAAATTCAATCTCATTTTTAAAACAAGTAAACAAACAAAATACCACTATTTTAACGGTGTTCGGTTCGCCTTATAGTTTAAAATATTTTCAAGATTTTAATACGATTGTAGTTGGCTATACCGATGATGATGATGCCAAATCTATCGCGGCTCAAATTATTTTTGGCGCACGCAGTGCTGAAGGTACCTTGCCTGTTTCAGTAGGCAAATTTCAATACGGCGATGGAGAATGTACGCCTTCCAATATGCGCTTAAAATATGGCAGTCCATTAGAAGTAAATATGGACATCAACAAGCTTAAAAAAGTAGATAATATCATTTACAAAGCCATCGAAGATAAAATTTTTCCAGGAGCTCAATTAGTAGTGGCGAAAGATGGAAATGTGGTGTACGAAAAAGCGTATGGTTTTCATACTTATGATCAAAAAATAGCCACCAAAACAGCTGATTTATTCGACATCGCCTCTATTACAAAAGTAACCGCAACAGTACCTTTAATTATGAAAATGCAGGAGCAAGGAAAAATAAACATCAATCATACTTTAGGGAATTATTTTACGTATCCCGCAAATTGCAATAAAAAAGAGATCGTTGTCAAAGAAATGTTATGCCATCAAGCCGGTTTACAAGCGTGGATTCCATTTTATAAATACACCTTAGATTCATTAGGAAATCCGGATACTGCTTGGTATTCTAGAAAACAGGATTCTATATTTTCTGTTCAAATTTTAGATAGTTTATATTTAAAAAAATCATTTCAAGATTCAATTTGGAAGATGATTTATGAAAGTGATTTAGCTTCAGCTAAAAAATATAAATACAGCGATTTAGGCTATTATTTATTGCAACAAATTATTGAAAAAACATACAAAGATTCCTTGCAAAATATTACACGAAAATATTTGTATTCGCCATTGGGCATGAACAATACCACCTATAATCCTAAAAAAAATGGGATTCCATTAGATAAAATTATCCCTACAGAATCAGAAAAAACGTTTAGGCAAACGACCATTTTAGGAACCGTTCACGACCAAGGCGCCGCTTTATTAAATGGCGTTGCAGGTCATGCAGGAATTTTCTCTACTGCCAATGATTTAGCCAAATATTTTCAGCTATTATTAAATGGTGGAATGTATGGTGGCTATCAATATTTTGACAGTAGTACGGTACGAAAATTCACTTCCAAACAATATCCGAACAACCGACGCGCCATTGGTTTCGACAAGCCAACGCCAATTGGACAAGATGGACCAACTTGCGATTCGGCATCACCAGAATCGTTCGGACATACTGGTTTTACTGGCACCATTGCTTGGGCTGACCCGAAGCATAATTTAATTTATATTTTTCTATGCAATCGAGTGTATCCAAGTGCGGAAGTCAATAAATTAGCACAACAAAACATACGACCTAAAAT
>JAGNZZ010000020.1:12743-41946 GCA_017984135.1 Chitinophagales bacterium
AACCAACAAAGGTGAATTGGTTACAAACAATAGGCGATTATTTCAATCATAAAAATCAGTGCAATCAAACCTCATAATTAAAATTCACTTCACAACCTTCGCTGCAATTGGTGCAAATGTCAATTTCTTTTCGACCTTTCACTAATTTCACTCTAAAATTTTTATACTTATCGTTGTTCCAAATCTGATTAAATGTATTCGATTTTAGATCGCCTAATTGATGTTGTGCATCCTTATCAAAACAACATGGCACCACTTTGCCATCCCAAGTAATTACACAACTGTGCCACAATTTCCAGCAAGAGTTTTCTAAAGAATTTTTTATGGAATAGGTACCATCGCTGTTTTTTCTGTAACGAGAATATTGTTCGTTTTCAGGAATCAGTTCATTACCATTTTCGTAATCATAAACCTGTGCCGTTTTTAGAATCACTTCATCTACACCAATATCTTTTGCCAGTAATTTTAAATCATCAATTTGATGTTCATTTGGTTTTACTACTAAAAACTGAAAAATTACAAATGGTGTGGTAGATTGTAATTCTTTTTTCCATTTTACAATCAACTTTGCTCCTTCAATTACTTTTGATAATTGACCACCTACGCGATATTGTTGATAGGTTTCTTGTGTGGTGCCATCTATCGAAATAATTAATCGATCCAGTCCACTTTCAATGGTTTTCTTTGCCACCTCATCTGTAAAATAATGCGCATTGGTAGAAGTAGATGTATAAATTTTTTTCTGCTTGGCATACGTCACCATCTCCAAAAAATTTTTATTGAGATATGGTTCTCCTTGAAAATAAAATGTGAGATAAAACAAATGCTTGGACAGTTCATCAATCGTTTTTCTAAAGAAAGATGGTTCTAACATGCCAATTGGACGAGAAAAAGAACGTAAGCCACTTGGACATTCCGGGCAACGCAAATTACAAGATGTGGTAGGTTCAAAAGAAACAGAAAATGGTTTACCCCATTGAATTGGGATTTTAAAATATTTTGTAAGATAAAAGGAAATATATACCAACATCATATTCCATACTTTGGATATGGATAATTTGGAAAGTAGATTAAGGTAATTCTGTATCGATGTATTCACTGGCTAAAGATACAAATAAATACAAAAGGACTAATTGCTCCATTGGAGTCTTAATGTCATATTTATGCACTATTTTAGGCTTGTTTAGGCTTGTTTTTTTCGATTATTCTATATTTTACGAAAGGAAACACAGTAATAATTATAAATTAAGATGAAGAATGTGCATCTGATGTAATAAGATGTGTAAATTTGCAGCTTGGAAAGACAATGATTAAGTTGACTAAAATATTTCACTTTGAAATGGCACACGCCATTGATGGGTACAATGGAAAATGTAAAAATATACATGGTCACTCTTATGAATTGCATGTATGCGTTGCTGAAAAAACTTCACGAGAAACATACTTGGATGCACCAGGATTTATTATTGATTTTAAAGAATTAAAACAAATCGTGCAGGAACAAATCGTGCAGGTGCTTGATCATAGTCTGGTGTTATCAGAAGCTTATTTGCAAAGATTTCCAGCACTTATACAGTTAGAAAATTTACAAGTATGGAAGTTTGAACCTACGGCAGAAAACATCTTGTTTTATATTAAAGAAAAATTGGAAATAGCCATGCCTTCTAATGTCCAATTGATGCAACTCAAATTGTATGAAACAAAAGATTCATACGCAGCATGGATTAAAAATTAGTAACCTTTTATTTTCATTTCATATCCTTAGGATGCAGTGCGTTTTACAGACTGCAAAACGCTAGCTGCTACCGTTCTGCCGGTTTCTGCACCTCCATTCATAAAGCCTTGAAAAAGTTCGCTACAATGTTCGCCGGCAAAAAAGAAATTACCAATTGGCTCAATTTCTTTTCCAGCAATACTTGTCCACTGCCCAACTTTATAACAACTGTAGCTCGCTTTCACGTATGGATATTCTATCCAATTCACAAAAACGTGTTTATCTTGAAATTTTTCTTTTGAGTGCACAAATATTTTATCTAAATCATTCACAAATCCTTGAACGCGTTCTTTGGGCAATTCCGTTCGCCAAACATGTGTGGGTGGTGCCATCGGATTTTTTGAAGACACATCACATAATTGTTGTGAAAATTTTCCACCAAAAAACACAACATAAGCGCCATATTTATTGTTTGCTGTTTTATTTAAACTTCCATCCCAACCATTGGTCATATCTTTGGTAAACAAATAGCCCATCGCATTGTTTTCTTTGCTTCGCCAAGGCTGTCCATCGTAACCCAACACCAATTTAGTGTTGATGCCATAGCCTAATTCATCGATGCATTTGCGTTTTTCAGGCGATATATTTTTTAAGCTTAATTTTAAAGAACGTAAAATGGTAAAAGGAATTGTACATACCACACGCTTTGCCAAAACTTGTTCACCATTTTCAAAATCAATTTGATACGTACTATCTTCCAGTTCTAAGATTTCTGTTACTTGATAATTTCTAAAAATGGCATCTTCGCCAATTTTTTCTGCTAATTTTTGAATGATTTGCGAGTTTCCACCTTTAATCCGATAACGTTCATCGCTATCGCCAAACACTTTAAATCCGCCGGAAGTATCGGTGTCAATGATGTCTAGGAAATTAATGGTCGATTGTTCGTTACAATCTAATCCAAACTCCGCAATAAAAGCAGCATCCAATAAATCCTTCATCCATGGTGCACATGGCAAGGATTTTAAATATTCAGAAAGTGGAAGTTTGTCTAATTCTTTTGCTGCATCGGTATCGTAATTTTCGCCTAAGCTGTCTTTATCTTTTGCTATTTTAGCCGCAATTTTTTTAAACTCTTTGATCACTTCTTTTTCAGAAATTTTTCGATTTTCAAAGTAATAAATATCTTTTACCCATTGATTTTTTTCTTGCTCTTCAATTAAATCAATGACTTCTAAATTAAATTCCTTTGCTAAATCCAACATATCCTGATGATTGGAATCAATAAAATCGCCGCCAAATTCCGGAAAAATGCCTAACTGCATGGAATCGTTGTAATGCGTTAAAATTCGACCACCTAATCGTTTGCTAGCTTCATACACTTTAACATTTAGTCCTGAAGCTAAAAGATGATTGGCACAATTTAAGCCAGCAATTCCTGCACCCAAAATGGCCACATCCAATAAGTCACTTTGTGTTTCTGTATTAGCAGCATTTTCATGGTTTACGGGCGAATTACACGAAGTGATAAAACTAGGAAAACTCAATGTAATTCCGACAGCTATTGCGCCTTTAGTGGTTTGTTTAATAAAATCACGTCTGTTATACGCCGATTCATTTGAAATATTTTCTTGGTTGATTTTTTCAGCTTTTATTTCGCGGTTCAGTGACGATAAAAGCATGCTTAAAAGCTTATTTTTCGGCTTTCTCATACGTTAGTTTTTGGTTTTATTTATTTTTTTTGAATTAAATAAAATAGGACAACTATCTCATTTGTAGTATTAAAAATAATAAAAACTTTTTTATCCAACGATTTCTAAATAAGTATTATATTAAAACTCAGCACTTTTTGGGTAGCGTGGAAATGGGATTACATCACGAATATTGCTCATGCCGGTCACGAACAAAACTAAACGCTCAAAGCCCAAGCCAAAGCCTGCATGCGAACACGTTCCAAATTCACGCGTTTCTAAATACCACCAAATACTTTCTTCCTCAATTCCAAATTGCTGTGCTCTTTTTTTGAGCTTATCGTAATTTTCTTCACGTTGAGAGCCACCAATAATTTCTCCAATTCCAGGAAACAAAACATCCATTGCACGAACGGTTTTTCCGTCATCACTCAACTTCATATAAAATGCTTTGATTTGTTCTGGATAATCGGTTAAGATAACCGGTTTTTTAAAGTGTTTTTCAACTAAATAACGTTCATGTTCGCTTTGTAAATCGGTGCCCCAATCAACAGGAAATTGAAATTTCTTTTTTGCATTTTTCAATACTTCAATGGCTTCTGTATAACTCATGCGCTGAAATTCGTTAGCAATACAGAAATTTAATTTCTCTAACAATCCCAATTCGCTGCGTTCTTGTGTTGGTTTTTGTTTTTCTTCTTCCGCAAATCGTTTATCTAAAAATTCCAAATCATCTTTACAATGTGCCAATGCATAAGAAATTAAATATTTCAAAAAATCTTCTGCCAAATCCATATTGTCATTCAAATCATTGAAAGCCACTTCCGGTTCTATCATCCAAAATTCTGCTAAATGCCTTGAAGTATTAGAGTTTTCAGCACGAAAAGTGGGTCCAAATGTATAAATTTTAGACAATGCCATTGCACCCAATTCTCCTTCTAATTGACCTGAAACAGTTAGATTGGTTTCTTTCCCAAAAAAGTCTTGAGAATAATCCACCTTACCATCTTCTGTTTTAGGTGGCTGGCTCGCATCTAACGTACTTACTCTAAACATTTCGCCGGCTCCTTCGGCATCAGAACCAGTGATAATAGGTGTATGTAAATAATAAAACCCTTTATCATTAAAATATTGGTGAATGGCGAAAGCCAATGCATGTCGAACTCTCAGAATAGCGCCGAATGTGTTGGTGCGTGGACGCAGATGTGCTTTCTCTCTTAAAAACTCAAAAGAGTGTTTTTTAGGTTGAATAGGATATTTATCGGCATCAGCTTCTCCTAAAATTACTATCGAATGTACCGAAACCTCCACTTTCTGAGTACCTTGTGAAGCTATCAATTTGCCATGCACTTCCAAGCAAGCACCCGTATTTATTTTGGCTAATATATCGTCGCTGACTACACCACTTTCCACCACAGCTTGAATGGTATGAATGGTGGTGCCATCACTCAAATTAATAAAGGTTACATTTTTACTACTTCGTTTCGTGCGCACCCAAGCTCGTACAACGACATCGCTATCTATCTTTGCTTCTGCTAAAATCTGTTTAATATAAATCTTTGCCATATTAAAATAAAATTGGAATACAAAAATAAGTCTTTTTTTTACCTCTTTTTAATAATAAATAATTATCAATCTACAAACAAGCATCCATACATTTAAAAATAAGAATAGCGTACATAAGCTACAGCGATATACAGGTTATTTAAATTTTTATATAAAAAAAGAAAAAATGTTTACCTGAGTTGATAAATAGTAATTCCATGAAAATCGCCAATGCTATCTACCAAATATGGTTGAAGTTCTGGATGCATTTTCCAGTTAGCATCACTTAAAATTAAATAATCGGCTTTTTTTTCTTTCAATAATTTTACATAATTGTTGTATTCGGTATAGCCTTTTCGCTTTATCAAAGACAAGGTTTTATTTGGCGAATCATCAGGCAACGAAACAACCGTTTTAAGCTTTTTTATGCCCATTTTTTCTAAGTATTGTTGAAACAATGCATCGGCTAAAATTATATTATATTTCGCATCTTGATTCTTCTGCTCCGTTTTTACCACACAAAAAATAAAATTTGGAATGAGCAATAAAAATAAAGCGGTATGTGCAAATATATTTTCTGCATGAAATAAATTGTACGTTTTTAGGATTCCTATTATCAAGAATAAAAAGAAAATAAAAAATACAGCATAATAATATTCATGCCCAATCATTTTTTGATAAAAGAAAACAAGATAGATTATTTCAAAAATTAAGCTACTCACTATTATTGTCTTCAAATCTTGATTCAATTTATTTCGATGTAAGAAAACAAAATAACAAGAAATAATAATTACAACAGAAGTCGGTCTCCAGAAATAATTATCACTCCAAGAAACCAACATTCTCCATGCACCCAATCCCAATTCATACCAAGATAATTTCCAAATGGGAAAAACACTCAAAAAATAATAGGAATCATGATGTAGTGTGTTGTAATGTTTCGCATAAACATACCATGAAATGGGAATGAATAAGGTTAAAAACAAGATGATATGTTTGAAAAGTAGCTGCTTAGTTTTCCATAAAAAAATAAATAAAATGCCGTAATTTATCAACTGACTTGCCTTCAACAATGTGGCGAATGCGAAGAATAAAAATGCAAAAAGGAGCGCCGAATTTTTCTGTTGTTGGTTTAAAAAAATTGCCCAAGCAAGAAATGACATACTTAATGCAGGTATGTCTGAAATAAAATTATTTCCATAAAAAACTAATAAAGGCGAAGTGAAAAATAAGATACTAATCCATATTGACAATAAACTTCTTTGTAAAAAATAATACGCAATAAAATAGGTAGCAATGATGCCTGAAATAAAAATAAAACTATGCATCAAACGTAGTACAATTCCTGCATGTTTGGTTTGTGCTGCTATAAAATAAAACAATGGAAATTCACCGGCAACTTGTCCATTTTCTGCTTGCAAATTATAGGTCGCAGGCTGTAAAAAATGAAGCTTAAATTGTTGAAAATTGAGCGTCATTGCCCAACTATCCGATTGTCGCCAAAGATGAGAACCTTGAGGCAACATTTTCCATAAAGAACAATAATCGTAAAAAAATGCCATTCCAATAACGGCAAGAACAACAAGAATAAGGCCAATAAATAAAGGTTTCACAGGATAAAAATTCAAATTTAATTTGTACAATAAATAATAGTTTTTAACAGCTATATTGTCTTACCATTTTAAAATAAATTGGTTCATCTATTCATTTATAATAAAGCATCCAGCTGACGTTCATGATGGACGAAATGTTTATATAAAAAATCCAAGGTTTGATGAATGGTAAACAAACCGGAAATAGGATGTTTAAAAATATATTTGTCTTCTAATTCTGCTGGCAATTCGTGTAATATCTGTAAAAATTTAATTGAGTTAGCTTCATTAAATTTTTTCAATTCTACTAAACTCACTTGATTCGGTACTTTGCTCACCACTTTTGGCGCTTTGAATTTTAATGGAGATTTTAATGCTAAATCCAAAAAAACACTTCTAAGGATGCTTTTAAAATCCTTTTGGATATAAACCTTATTTTCTGCTAAGTTTTTTTGGATGGTAACTATAACGCCATCTTCTACAAATGCACAATGATATAAAACTTGCGCTGCGCTCCAGCCATTATTAACTGGTATCGTATTCAATTGTTCATCAGAGAAGCCTTCTACTTTTTTCAAAAAATGAGCTTTAATCTGTTCAATTGCGTCGTATTTTTTTAATAAGTTGTTCGACATAAAATAAATTTACTTAAATCTAACTACTTTATTCATACTACTTGTTATTTTTATACATGTTTTTAGATTTCTTTTTATTGCTGAAAGAAGAAGGCTTGCCTGTAAGTATTGGCGAATATTTAAATTTATTGGAAGCACTCAACAAACGTGTCTCCGCTTTTAATGTAGAAGAATTTTATTTTTTATCTAAAACGATATTAGTCAAGCATGAACAATTTCTAGATAGGTATGATATTTTATTCGGCAAATATTTTCATGGCATAGAAGTTTCAGAAATGGAACAAAAAGAAATTCCGGCAGATTGGTTGCAAAAAGAAATGGATCGATTATTTACTGATGAAGAAAAAGCCTTAATCGAAAAAATGGGTGGATTGGAGAAGGTAATGGAGCGATTGAAACAACTTATGGAAGAACAAAAGGAAAAACATCAAGGAGGAAATAAATGGATAGGCACTGGTGGTACATCGCCATTCGGACATGGCGGCTACAATCCGGAAGGTGTACGCATTGGTGGAGATGGTGGCGGAAGAAGTGCCATTAAAGTTTGGGAAAAACGCCAATTTCAAAATTATGCATCCAATGTAGAACTCAATACACGAAATATCAAATTAGCACTCAAACGTTTGAGAATATTAACACGAGAAGGCATTGAAGATGAATTAGATTTGCATACTACCATTGAAAAAACCAGTAGAAATGGTGGTTTTCTTGACATTGAAATGCAACCTGCCAAAAAAAACAGAGTGAAAGTCTTATTGTTTTTTGACGTAGGTGGTTCTATGGATCCTTATGTTGAATTATGCGAACAATTATTTTCTGCTGCAAAATCAGAATTAAAACACTTGGAGTTTTTTTATTTCCACAATTGCATTTACGAAAGCATTTGGAAGGATAATGTCATGCGTTATAACGATCGCATTCCTACATTTGATATTTTACATAAATTCAATCAAGACTATCGCGTTATTTTTGTGGGCGATGCCACCATGTCGCCGTACGAATTGAGTGCATTAGGTGGCAGTGTGGAGCATTACAATGATGAAACAGGCATTGCTTGGTTGCATCGTTTTGTTACTAAATTTCCCAATACTGTTTGGTTAAATCCAACCAACGAATATTATTGGGATGGCGTTCCTACCATAAAAGCCATTAAGGAAATCTTTAAAAATAGAATGTTTCCGATGACATTAGAAGGTTTAACCAATGCCATGAAAACCTTGAAAGGAAAAAAAATAATACATTAAAATCTAACCATTCAATATAAAAAAATATGCAAGAATTTAAAGGAACCGAAAATTATATTGCTACCAACGAATTGCAAGTTGCCGTAAATGCTGCCATAGCATTAGAGAAACCATTATTAATAAAAGGCGAGCCTGGAACAGGAAAAACATTATTGGCTTTTGAAGTTGCCAAAGCATTAAACAAACCTATATTTACTTGGCATATCAAATCTACTACACAAGCACAACAAGGCTTATACGAATACGATGCTGTAGCGCGTTTGCGTGATTCACAATTTGGTGATGACAAAGTAAATGACATCGCACATTATATCATAAAAGGAAAAATGTGGCAAGCATTCGACAGCGAAGAACAAGCCGTTTTATTGATTGATGAGATTGACAAAGCGGACATCGAGTTTCCAAACGATTTATTGTTGGAATTGGATAAAATGGAGTTTTATTGCTATGAATTACAAAAAACAATTAAAGCCAAAACTCGACCTATTGTTATCATCACCTCAAACAATGAAAAAGAACTGCCTGATGCTTTTTTACGTAGATGTTTTTTTCACTATATCCGCTTCCCAGAACGAACAACGATGATTGATATTATCAATGTTCATTTTCCAAAAATTGAAGACGACTTGATGGATGAAGCACTCAAAGTTTTCTATGGATTGAGAGAAATTCACGGAATAAAAAAGAAACCAACTACATCCGAACTAATCGATTGGATTCGACTATTAAAATTGGGGAAAAATACCAAAGATGATTTACAAAAAATTGATTACATCAATACACAACCACCTTACTTTGGTTCTCTCTTGAAAAATGAACAAGATTACGAACACATCAACAAAGTAAAGCGTGCAGGACAAAATACATTTAGACGATTTTAATTAAAATTTTCTCATGAAGAAGCTACTTTTCATCTACCATTCTCAAAGTGGCCACACCGAATCACTCATTCAAAAATGTAAGATAGGTGCTGAAAAAGAAAATGTAGAAATTAAAATTATAAAAGCATTAGACGCCGAATTAGTAGATATCATTTGGGCAGATGGAATCATCTTCGGAACACCTGAAAATTTTGGATCGATGAGTGGTGGTCTAAAAAACTTTTTCGACAGAACTTATTATCCAGCACGTGAAATTGAAATCAATAAACCTTATGCTTTACTCATTTCTTGTGAAACGGATGGAAGTGGCACCGAACGACAAATACAAACAATTACTACTGGATATGTTCTAAAAAAAGTGCTAGATACTATTATCGTAAAAGAATCAGAATTCAACCCAAAAATAGTAGCAGTAGAAGAACTTGGACAAACATTTGCTGCAGGATTAGTATTGGGTATTTTTTAAACAAAAAAATTTACTCTTCAATCTTAAACAAAATGGTCGTTCTTTCTTTTCCGCCGGCAATATCCCATTTGGTAAATTTCTTAATCATTTTAAATTCGGATCGTGTTTGAATGGCCTCCAATGAAACATTACTTTCTACCGGCGAAAACCAATCATCCCAAATTACATAGCAAGGTTTTTTCATCGAATTATTATGAAAGTCTCGTTTAAAATCGGGATGTGTTTCTTCGTTAAAATAATCATCTTTCATTACCACACTGATGTAAGGAGCAGTATAATACAAAGGCAACTCATAAGCATCTTTATGGAACTGCCAAATATATTCACTTGCTTCTTGCTGGCAAGCCTGATCACCACGTAAATTAAAATCTCTGTTTGGTGATATTGCATATTTTGCAAAATAAAAATTAACAGCAAGGATAAATCCTACAACCAACACCATTATACTTTGTCGTTTATTTTCTTTAACAAAAAAAATAAAAATATCATTCATTACTTTGCTGCAAATAATGGCGATTAATGGTAAAACACCCACCATTACTCTTATTAATCCAAACGAATGAAACCAACCTTTGTACCATGCAAAAGAATGGAAGAAAAAAATGCTAAAATAAATTCCATAAATAAGGAATAATTCTTCTAATGAGAAGTTGACCTTTTTTTTCAAAGCAAATTTGGTAATAGTATAGTACGCGCCCAGTAACATGCCTGCCCACATCACATAATACATAGCAGCACCAATTGAAAAACGCATATTTAAAATAAAGGCATTCCAGTGTCCACTTCCGTAACTACTTTCGCCCATTGCATACGGATTTTCGTTAAGCACCCACAATAGTGGTTTACTAAAAATAAGATATCCTAAAACAGCATATACGATATGTCCTATTGGCAAAAGAAATATCAGTTTCCTTTCTCTTTTCAAAATTAAATACAAAAAAAATACTAGCATCACTACAAGTCCTTCTGAACGTATAAATGGTAAAAAAGATAAGATTAAAATGGAAATAAATTGCTTTTTATAGAACCATAGATATAAAATCAACACTAAGGCAAAGGCAAACAATGGCTCTGTTAATCCTGATAAAGAATAAATGATTTGATGTGGAAAAATAGCTAAGAATAATGCCGCTAAGTAAGCATATTTAATATGAAGTTTTTGAGCAACTCTAAACGTCAGAAAAATAGAAACCGCATTGATTAGAATATTGAATACTTGGATGCCAATAAAACCGAATTGTGCCGGAATGCAAGTGATGAATACATATACAGGTTTTGCCCAATGATGAAAGAAATGGTGTGGATGTTTAAAGGCATATTTTGAAAATAAATAATGCATGATGCTGTCGCCTTCATCACCTGTTCCTTTATAATTTAATGCGATAAAGAATAAAGAAATAAAAAATAAAATAGAAATACTAAGTGCACTATTTTTCTGAGAAAATGGAATGCTCATTCTGCTTCTTAGATTCTTTCATCATGTAATACAGCCCGTTTCACCAATGGATTTTCACGCATTTCCGCATAACTAATTCGTTGATTAGAGATATCTATTGCCGTATAAATGGCTTTTCTAAATGAGGTTTCATCTGCAATGCCTTTTCCTGCAATATCTTCCGCTGTGCCATGGTCCGGTGATGTGCGCACCACCTCTAAACCTGCCGTGAAGTTTGTACCATCTTCTGCCGCAATATATTTGAATGGAATTAAGCCTTGGTCATGGTACATCGCCAAAATTGCATCAAATTTTTTATGATTACCATTCGCAAAAAATCCGTCTGACGGATAGGGTCCAAATGCCAGTATGTTTTGATTTTTAGCCTCTTGTACTGCCGGAAATATAATGGTTTGTTCTTCTGCACCAATGACACCACCATCGCCTGCATGTGGATTTAGTGCCAATACGGCAATGCGTGGTTTATCAATGCCAAAATCTTCTTTTAAAGAAGTGTTCATTAACTGTAATTTACGAATAATCTTTTCTTTAGAAATAGAAGAAGCCACGTCTTTTATGGCAGTATGATTGGTTACTAATCCAATGCGCAAATCATCTGACACCATAAACATTAAGTTTTCTTTGGCGCCAAAAAACTGCATGAGGTATTCCGTATGACCGGCATAAGGAAACTTATCCGAATGCATCACATGCTTATTTATGGGTGCCGTCACCAATACATCAATCTGTTTATTTTTCAAAGCTTCACACGCTGCTTCCAACGATTTTAATGCATACAAGCCTGTTGTTTCGCTTGGATTACCTGGCACAATAACAAATTCTTCTTCCCAAACAGGAAAAACATTTAATGAATTGTGACTAAGTGTAGCATAATTTTTTATGGTAGTATATTGAAAACGCTCAATATTCAACATCTTTTTATAATAGGATAATACACGTGGATTCCCAAATAAGATAGGCGTAAAATGTTTGTAAATTAATTCATCTGAAAAGGTTTTAAGAATAATTTCTGGACCTATTCCTGAAACATCACCTAGTGTTATTCCTACCTTTCTTTTCTGATTTTGTGTGCTCATCGTTACATAGATTTTGTACAAATGTAAACAATAATCTGACACCATACGCTGTTGCCCATTTTCCACGATAATTATAAGGCGCTGCGACATAAGCGGGACCAGCGATGTCGAAATGCATCCAAGGATAATCTGTAAAGTGTTCTAGAAATTTTCCTGCTGTAATAGAGCCTGCATCGGCCGGTCCCAAGTTTTTGAGATCTGCTATGTCGCTTTTCATATAGTCGCCGTATTCATCCCACAATGGAAATTCTACCACGCGCTCACCTGTAGTATTTGCTGCTTTCTTTAATTTCTTTTTAATACTTTTCTCTGCATTGCCCATCATAACACTTGCTTCTTTGCCAATGGCACGCATAGCTGAACCTGTTAAAGTAGCAAAATCCAAGACTAATTCCGGTTTGTATCTTTTAGCATAATGCAAGGCATCTGCTAAAATAAGACGGCCTTCCGCATCCGTATCCAATACTTCTACGGTTGTTCCATCGTACATGGTAATTACATCTCCTGGACATATTGCTTCATAACCCGGACGATTCTCCACTGCCGGAATTAATCCAATAATATGATAGGGCAATTTTGATTTTGCAATGGCATGCATAGCGCCAACCACTGTGGCAGAACCAGCCATATCGCATTTCATCATATCCATGCTGTTTTTAGTTGGCTTTAATGAAAGTCCACCCGTATCAAACACCACTCCTTTGCCTACCAACACTAATGGCTTTTCATTTTTTGGATGATTGGGTTTGTATTCTAATATATTAAATGTTGCTGGCGCAGAACTGCCTGAATTTACTGCAATAACGCCACCCATTCTTTCTTCTTCAATTTCTTTTTGATCCATTACGGTGACCTGAAAGCCAGCCGTTTCGCCTATTTTCTGTATCTCTTTTGAATATTGTAATGCCGTAAGAAAAGATACCGGCTCATTCACTAAGTCTTTTGTAATATGAACACTTTCCGTTAATAAATTAATTTCTTGGATGGATTCCTTATCCAATATTATTGGATCAATGTGTATCGTTAAAATAAAATTTTTCTGTTTCGTTCTGTATTTTAAAAATTCATAACAAGACAAATTAATACCCAACAAAATTGAAACTAATTGGTCTTTGGGTACATTTCCTAAAATTTCAACACTAACATCTGTTTCCTTCAATTCTTTGCATGTTTTATAAATGGTATTTCCTTGAATTCGTAATTTTTCGTGCATCGTATCTTCCGGCAGATTTTCATCACTTTCAAAAGGAATTAATAAATATGTTTTTTGTTGTTTGCTAAATGGAATAATAGCCACGCCATCATTCAACTTATCTTGGATTGCTTTTTTCTCTTCTATATCAAAAAATGGAAGTAAATTAAGGTTCGTTTTAGAAAAAACAACCAATATCGTCCTTTTTGCAGGTTTAGTGGAAATCTGTAACATAATCTTTATCTTTAGGGTCTGTTAGTAATAAGTTTAGTTAGCCAAAATTAAATTCTAAAATCAAATAATAGAAAATATAATGTCAGGTTTTGTGACAGCCTTAAAAGGGTATGGACAGCATTTTTTAACCGATAAAATGGTGTTAAATGAGATTATCGATCTTATAAAACGCAATTATACAGACGAAAAGCTAGTTGAAATTGGTCCAGGAACGGGAGCATTAACAAACTTATTAGTTAAAGAATTTGATTCCGTAACATGCGTAGAAGTCGATAAAAGATGCATTGATTTTTTAAAAACCAACTTGCAGCCATCTTATCCAAATTTAGAGATAATTGATGCTGACTTTTTAAAACTCAATACAGACGAATTTCTCAACTCAAGTACTGCAATAGTCGGAAATTTTCCCTATAATATATCCTCTCAAATTGTATTTAAAGTGTTGGATAATTACAAGAAAATTCCATTTATGGTGGGCATGTTTCAAAAAGAAATGGCGGAACGAATAGCCTCCAAGCATGGCTCCAAAGAATACGGAGTAATTAGTGTATTTGCACAATTATTTTATGATGTTCAATTAGAATTTAATATTCCTCCAACTGCATTTGCACCACCTCCAAAAGTAATGAGCAGCATAATATCTATGCGAAGAAAAGAAAACATTCAATTAGATTTTGATTTTAAATTGTTTAGAAATATTGTGAAATCAGGATTCAATCAACGGCGAAAAATGTTGAGAAACGGACTCAGTGGTATCGCCTCGAAAGAATTATTGCAACAAGAAATATTTACCAAGCGTGCGGAACAATTGAGTGTTTCTGATTTCATCGCATTAACAAAACTGATAGAAAAAAATCTTCATTCAAAGCCAACTAATTAATATAACTTGAAAGCTTTAATTACGGCAGATATTCATCCTTATTTACAACAACGGCTTGAAGTATTAGGCTATAACGTTGTGGTAAAAATGGAAATAAACAGAGCTGAACTGCTTGATATTATTGCTGATTTCGACATGTTAATTATTACCACATATACAAAGGTGGACAAAGCAGTGATTGACAAAGCAGTCCAATTAAAGGTAATTGGACGTGTAGGAAGTGGTATGGAAAACATAGACATCTCCTATTGTCACCAAAAAAACATAAAATGCATCAACTCTCCGGAAGGCAATGAAAATGCGGTAGGTGAACATTGTTTAGCCATGTTGCTAAGCTTCATGAATAACATTAATAAAGCAAATACCGAAATCAAGCAAAATATCTTTTTGCGTGAAGAAAATAGAGGTGAGGAATTAGATGGAAAAACAATTGGCATAATTGGTTATGGACATACAGGAAAAGCGTTTGCCAAAAAATTGCGTGGTTTTGATGTGAAGATGTTAGCATACGACAAATACCAAAGTATTTCTGATTTGAACGTACAACCGGTATCGTTGCAAGAAATACAACAGTCCGCAGATATTATTAGTTTTCATGTTCCATATACAAGCGAAACACATCATTATTGCAACGAAGAGTTTATACTGCATTGCGCCAAAACACCTGTAATAATTAACACCTCACGTGGTGCAGTAGTGGATACATTAGCGATACTTAACGCGCTAAAAAATGCTCAAATTAAAGGATGTTGCCTAGATGTTTTTGAAGATGAACCTATTACACAAAACAAGATTCATCCGCCAAATATATATCAAGAAATCCTCGCATTTAATAATGTAATCGCCACACCTCATATTGCAGGATGGACACGCGAATCCAAGCTTAAGTTGGTGAAAATTCTAATGGATAAAATAGAAGCTATCCTCTAACATGAAACAAGTAAGCTCCTTTAATTGTTAATCTTCGGCTGATTATTTCGTCGCTTTTCTATCATCCAAACAATTCCAACACTCGCCAATAATATATAAAATGGAATACTTGGCAATCGATAACGTGCGTATGAAATTATACCACTTATCAATACAAAATATCCTGCTGAGCCCAACAAAAACAACATCAATAGTACTTGTTTTTCCTTTATCATTCTCCAAATGCCCACAATAGCAAATACATAAATGAAGACTAACATACTACCTACAAACAAACCTAATCCAATCTCATAAATTGTTTTTTCTGCAAAGAACTTTTTTACTAAGGCAAAAACACCATTGGTATATTTTTCTTCTTCTGTAAATTTCTTTGCAGGAATATGCAATACTTCTGTTAAGCTATGTGTTCCCACACTTAAATGAATTTTCACCGTACCGATTAAGTGTGTTTTAAGATAATCAGCAAAATGAGCTTTAAGAATTTTATTGGCTAATTCGCCATCGTATTTTTCTTTATCAAATGGGTTGGCATCCGGACGCCATCCCATTTTTATCAATTCTTTTTTAAAATTCGCATTGACAGTATCTATCGGTTGTTTCAAGCGTTTCGCTTCATAATAACTGGCATTCCAAAATAATAAATTGTAGCCTTTAATATTTGACAAAGCAAAATGTCCATATTCATTATAATTTCTAAAACACCATGGCGCAATTGCAATAAAATAAGCGACTCCAATTATAACGGCATTTTTCAATCCCATTTTATAATTCTTAAAATACCACAACAAGGTAAACAACAAAATGCCACCAATATAGTATTGAGAAATTGGACGAATTAAAGTGCTGACTCCATAAATGAGTCCTGTGAGTACAAAATATTTAAATTCGTTTCTTTTTATTCCTTTTATATAAAATAATAATGCCAACAAGAAGATAGTCGTATAAATTGTTTCTGTTAAAATTTGGAAAATAAAGATAATATGATGTAAATCGAATGAAAATAGCAAAGCCGCAATAAAACCTATTTTTTCATTAAATAATTCAATTCCAATTTTATACATCAAGACGATTGATATTAAATTCAAAAAAATTTGTACCACCAAAACGATGTATGGATCATTTCCAAATAGACTATATATTACCGACACAAAAAAAGGATAAGCAGGTGTTCTAAATGCATCTCCGCAAAAGGAAAAATAGTTCTTAATACACAGAGCCAACTGATGATATCCCATTGAATCAAAAATTAATATTTGATGTTTTATCACGGCCGCATTCCAAGGTTCAAACCTAAAAAAGACCAACACTCGTATTAGAAATGAAAAAAATAGTAAATACCATAGTTTTTTGGGAAATCTCAGAAAATTAGCTGTAAATGTGTTCATGTTATAAAAATAGCCTTTTAAATTAAAACTCGAAAACATCTGTTAAAAAGGCAACAAATTCACATGAAATGAAACTAAATGCCACTAAAATCCGTTCTACTATTGTAGAATTCAATTAATTGAAGTATATTTGTATTTCAAGGCACGTCTCTAATTGGGGCGTGTCTATTTTTTTTCATTAAAAAATAAAAAGTATGAACAACGTAGTTTATGTAACCGAAGAAGGAATGGCAAAAATGAAAGAAGAGTTAGCTCATTTAATTGCCGTAGAGCGTCCAAACGCTTCCAAAGCTATTGCTGAAGCAAGAGAGAAAGGAGATTTATCAGAAAATGCAGAATACGATGCAGCCAAAGAGGCACAAGGTTTGTTAGAGTTGCGCATTACTCAATTACAATCAGATATTGGAAATGCGCGAGTTTTAGATACATCAACCATTGACACGTCAAAAGTAGTGGTATTATCAAAAGTGAAAGTGCGAAATACTAAAATAAAAAAAGAGTTTACCTATCATTTGGTTTCTGAAACAGAAGCCGATTTAAAACAGATGAAAATATCTGTAAAATCGCCAATTGGCGCAGCCTTATTAGGTAAATCAAAAGGAGAAAAAGTAGCCGTTCAAGTCCCAGCTGGTTCTATTGAATTAGAAGTGTTGGATATTAGCATCTAATTTCCATATAGTATATAAAAGTTGGTAGCAATGCTGCCAACTTTTTTTTATTTTAGTAAAATCTAAAAAACCAACATGACTCTATTTTCAAAAATAATAAACGGCGATATTCCCTGTTATATGATAGCAGAAGATGAACAACATTTTGCATTTTTAGATATTCGCCCATTGAACGCCGGACATACCTTAGTAATTCCTAAAACAGAGATTGATTATATTTTCGATTTAGAGGATGAAGCATTAAAGAACTTAATTGTTTTTGCGAAAAAAATTGCTATTGCTTTAAAAAAAACAATTCCATGTGAGCGCATCGGCATCGCCGTTATTGGCTTGGAAGTACCGCATACGCATATCCATTTATCGCCCATAAATTCTATTCATGATTTAGATTTTAGAAATACTAAATCATTCACAAATGAGCAAATGCAAGAAATTGCTGATTCTATAAAAGCGAACTTGTAAAAAAAATAATCAAGTTTTATTCAGAAAAGATGAGATTAGTGAGGCAATTTCTCACGTATCCAACCATACATCCATGTGCCTGCAATGGCGCTCAATAAGGTAACTGAAACAGCTAAAAATCCGGAGCCAATTTGCGCATACAATGGTCCAGGACATGCACCGGTAAGTGCCCAACCCAATCCAAATATCAAGCCACCATATATCTGTCCTTTATTAGCAGGTTTTCCTTTTAAATCTATCGTTTCTCCATAAATTGTGTTTATATTAAAACGTTTGATTAGAAAAACAGAAATTACGCCTACCACAACGGCGCTACCAATAATTCCATACATGTGAAACGAGTGTAAGTGAAACATTTCTTGTATGCGAAACCAAGAAACTACTTCTGATTTCACAAATACAAATCCAAAAATGATTCCTACTGCCATGTATTTAAAATTATACCACCATGGATGCTTCAATGCCGATTCATTCACACATATTGAATCTAAGGCTCGAACTTCAAAGTCATTATTCTGTTCTATATTGTTTGATTGGTTTTCCATCTTTAGAAATTATTATTTTTAAAAAACTTCACATGAATTGTAAGCCATATCGCTCTCGATAACTTGGTGATATATGGTGCAGAAAGAATTAATACGATAAAACTGGCCACTAAATAATACATCGCATTATCCAAAAATTTTTCCCAAGAAATATTAAATAAATAGTAGATGGGTAAAATGCTTAAACAAAGTGCACAAGAAAGGATATAACTAATATACATAGCACCTTGATAGAATCCAGTTTCCACCACAAAATCTTCTGAACATACTGTACATTTTTGATGCATATTTAAAAAATTTTTAAGATCAAATGAACTTTTGGACGTATATAAATCACCCTTGCCACACGTTGGACATTTTAAAAATAGTGAATGACTCCATTTTGCTGTTGACATCTATTAAATGAGTTTAAATATTATTGGTAAAATTAAATTAGACATGATAAAACCACCTACCATAAAACAACATGTGGCTATTAAAGATGGTAGTTGCAACATCGACAAGCCCATGATGGAATGTCCACTGGTGCAACCACCTGCGTAGCGTGTTCCAAAGCCTACCATAAAACCGCCAAACACCATAAAAATAATACCTTTTAAAGAAAAAATATTTTGTGTTCCGAAAATATCTACTGGCATTAACCCTGAAAAATCAGTAATATTCCAGCTTTCTAAAAGTTGTTTGGTGCTATCTGCTATTTGAACCGGCTCCGGATTTTTAAAAAACAACACAGTAATAACGGCACCAATTAATATGCCACCAACAAAAAATAAATTCCAAATTTCTTTCTTCCAGTCGTATTTAAAAAATGGAAGATTTGCCGGTACACATGCCGCACAAATATGTCGCATGGAAGAAGATATTCCAAAATGCTTATTGCCAATAACTAAGAGCAATGGCACAGTGAGTCCAATTAATGGACCTGCGATATACCATGGCATGGCTTGTTGTAAAAAATCTAACATATTTATTTATTATTAGGATGAGTAAAATTAGTCAACAATAAAAAAGAACACAATGCATTTACCTTTATTTACATTTTTAATAGTGTTTATCTAATGTAGGCATCGATATAATTATAGTTTTAAACTCATTTCAAAAAACAATTCGGTACCTTTTCTAGGTGTTACGGATGTTTCGCAAATGTCCATTTTTTCAATTGTAAATTTATCTGAAAATACGCTTTCATATTCTTCTTTATTTCCACCATGTGGCGGACTTACTTCAAATTCTCTACTAAAAAGCAATCCAGCTAGTTTTCCGTTATCTTTTAATAATGTTTGCATTTTACTTGCATATTCTTCTCTTCTATTTCGATCCAAAGCACAAAAAAATGTTTGCTCAATAATAAAGTCATATTTTCCACTATGCTTAAAAAAATCGCCTGCAATTACCGTTAATTCTTTACCAATATGCGTTTTATGTTTTTCTATTAATTGTTGCACCAAAGTTGCTGAAATATCAATGACTGTAATATTTTTAAATCCTTGCTCTAGCAAATAAGCTGCTTCATAGGCATTGCCACATCCGGGAATTAGTATCGATTTGTTTTTACATGTCATCGCATCAAAATAAGCCTTTAGTGGTGGTGATACCTTTTTTAAATCCCAACCGGTAATTTTATTTTTCCATAGTTCATCCCAAAACGATGCATCTAATTGTGTCGGCACTTCGCCATTGGCACATTTCAATTCGCTCATAAAAAAAGTTCTTTGATTATTATAAAAAATCCTAACACTAAAACGGATATTCCAAAAATTCGTTTTAATTTTTCACCCGAAATTTTATCGGATAGTTTTATTCCTATAAGCATACCAACTATAGCAATTGTTGTAAATGGAACAATAAAACTCCAATTCATATTCATTTGTAAATCGCTGACAAACCCAATGATAGAATTCAGCGTAATAATGATTAATGATGTGCCAATGGCACGACGCATACAATGTTCTTTTAATATAATTAAGCTTGGAATAATTAAAAATCCACCACCAGCGCCTAATAATGCGGTTAAGGCACCTACTAACAGTGCTACTAGGCTGGTTTTAATAGGATTGGCAGTAGCATTTGGTATTTTAGCAAAGCAATCCACATCTTTTTGTTGCGCATTTTTTATCATGGAGATGGAAGAAATCAACATCACAATTGCAAAAAGCAACAATAAAAAAACATCTTTTGTAAGTTCTAAATTTCCAATTTTCAAAAACACAGATGGCAATAATGGCAATACCACTTTTCTTGTGAAAAATAAACTCATTAAAGATGGAATTAAAAATAAAATAGCGGTTCGTACATCCACTAATTTCTCTTGATATTTTCTAAAAGCACCAATACTTGCACTTACACCCACTACTAACATACTATAATGTGTAGCAACATGCATATCTTTGATGCCGAATAAATATACAATTATAGGCAAGGCTAAAATAGTGCCTCCACTACCAATCATACCTAACGACAAGCCAATGAGCAACGTGGCAATATATCCGATGATTTCCAAGCTTTTATGCTAAATTATTGTAAATTTACGACTTCTTGCAGGATTTATTTGCAATCTATGTTACACAAATCAATTTTTCATGTCATTGGGCTTATGAGCGGTAGCTCCTTAGATGGACTGGATATTTGTTTAGTAGAATTTAATGTGGAAAATTCGCTACCAGTTAATTCCTTTTCGTATAAAATTATTACTGCAGAATGTATTGAATACAACACTAATTTTAGAGAACGATTACGTGAAGCGCCTCAGCTTTCTGCTTTTGAATTTGCAAAATTACACACAGAATTAGGTGCCAATTTTGGACGTTTAACGGCTGATTTTATAGAAAAAAATGAGATTAAATCACTTGATTTTATTGTTTCACATGGACAAACCATTTTTCATCAACCAAAATTAGGATTTACTTCGCAAATAGGATGTGGTGCGCAAATTGCTGCTCAAACAAAATGCAAAGTGATTTGTGATTTACGCAGTAGCGACATCGCACATGGTGGTCAAGGTGCGCCAATTGTGCCAATTGCCGAAAAACATTTATTCCCAAATTATTCTGCCTTTTTAAACCTTGGTGGCATAGCCAATATTTCATTTCATAAAAAGGAGAATGAAATTTATGCTTATGATGTTTGTGCTGCAAATACTATGCTCAATTATTTCGCACAACAACTACATCTAAACTATGATGAAGATGGAAAAATAGCTAGAAAAGGCAATATCATTCCTTCGTTATTAAATGAACTAAATCAAATTCATTTTTGCCAACTATCATCACCTAAATCTTTAGGCACAGAACATGTATTTCAAAACTGGATTGCCTGTATCAAAAAATATAACAATACGATTGAAGACAAAATGGCTACTGCGGTAGAGCATATCGCCTTACAAATTAATCAAGCAATCCACACTCATAAAACAGAGAATCATTCAACATTATTGGTAACAGGCGGTGGCGCATACAATACATTTTTAATGGAGCGCATACAACTGCATTCCAATTTAAAAATTGTTATTCCCGATTTATATACGATTCAATACAAAGAAGCTTTAGCCATGGCATTTATAGGTTTATTGCGCTATTTAGAAATTCCAAATAGCTTGGCAAGTGTAACAGGTGCTCAAAAAGACACAATTGGTGGAGCCATTTATTTACCTTAATAATAACAAGTTTACAATATAAAACGTACTACAAATTACACATAACTTAGTACATTTGTTCTATGGTTCTTGTAACTGGTGCATCGGGATTTTTAGGTGGTGAAATAGTTAAGCAACTCGTCGCTCAAGGTGAATCTGTTCGTATTATTGTACGCAAAAATTCTTCGCTCACACATCTAAATAATTTCTTGCAACAGATTGAAATTGCTGAAGCGGATATCTTAGATATTCCTTCATTAGAAAATGCATTTGATGGAATAGAAAAAATTTACCATAGCGCCGCAGTAATTGGGTATGACAAGAGTTATTATGAACGCATGTATAAATGCAATATTGAAGGAACAGCAAATGTGGTGAATGTAGCACTTGCAAAAGGTGTAAAAAAATTATTGCACGTGAGTTCTATTGCATCAATTGGAGGCAAACCCAACGAACGCATCACAGAAGAAACTAAATGGGAAAAAAATGAATGGACTGCACACTACGGCATCACTAAAATGTTAGCAGAACGCGAAGTATGGCGTGGCATTCAAGAAGGCTTAAAGGCTGTGATTGTAAATCCCGGAATTATTATTGGCGTTGGACATGAAGACAAATCAACCATGCGCATTTTTAGAAAAATTCAACAACAACGATTGCCTTTTTATTCCAATGGCACCAATGGGTTTGTGGATGTAAGTGATGTTGCCTCGTGTTGTATTCAACTAATGAATAGCAACGTACAATCAGAGCGATTTATCATCATTAGTGAAAATAAATCGTTTAAATATTATTTTGAAACCATCGCTGAAACCCTACAAGTTCCACCACCAAAATTAAGATTAAACAAAATATTAGGTTGGTTTTTTGTTTGTCTCGATTGGTTGATTTCCACTCTTTTCTTTAAAAAAAGAGGGCTCACCAAAGAGAACTTAATTATATCTATTGAGCCATTTGAATATGCGAATGATAAAATAAAAAAACAATTAAATTATACTTTTATTCCAATGGAAAAATCAATTGAAAAGATAGCGAAGCAATTAAAAAATGAGTGATTAAACGATGAAAAAATGGAAGAAATAAATCGAAAAAAAATATTGGGAATTTGGTTCATGTTGGGTGTTGGCATGCTCTTAGGTCAAATTCTATTAGGTGGCATCACTCGATTAACAGGCAGTGGACTTTCCATCACTGAATGGAAAGCTATTCTTGGCTTTTTGCCACCTATGAATGAGCAAGAATGGAATATCGTATTTATAAAATATCAACAGTTTGGGCAATTCAAATTACAGAATACATCCATGTCATTGGCTCAATTTAAAAGTATTTATTTTTGGGAATGGTTCCATCGCTTGTGGGCGCGACTGATTGCGGTTGCTGCTGTTTTACCACTTATTTATTTCATGATTAAAAAAATAGTTTTCAAAGAAGACATCATAAAAATTGGCATTGCAATTGTTTTAGGTGGCATTGCCGGTTTAGTAGGTTGGATGATGGTGCAAAGTGGATTAAATCAATATAGTGTTTTAGTTAATCCAATCAATTTAATGTCGCATATTTTAGTAGCTACGATTATTGTGATGTATGTATTGCGTGTTGGCTTAGAATATTTATATCCCAAACGAAGCACGACTTTTGACCAATCTAAAAGAAATTTATTTTTGATTTTAATTATCCTTGTATTCATACAAATTGCTTTAGGTGCCTTGGTGGCAGGTTCTAAAGCGGCATTGGTAAGTACTACTTGGCCATTAATGGATGGTTATTATTTTCCAAAATTATTTGGCATTGAAGAAACGGATATAAAACTCATTTTACAATTTATACATAGAAATGTAGCTTATCTTATTTTCTTTTTTGTAGTTTATATTTTTTTTAAAACAAAAACAGTTTCTGCGGCATTTCAATTTCATCGAACGCGATGGTTATTATTGTGTATGATTTTTGTTCAATTGCTATTAGGCATATTCACCTTATTATACAGCCACGGTGAAGTACCCATAGTTTTAGGTGTTTTACATCAATTTGGTGCTTTTTTAGTTTTAATTTTTTCTATCGAAGGACATTATTTTATTAAACATAAAGCAAAATAATGCAACTTAAAATCTCTTCTATCTCCAACCTTACCGATGCACGTTTTTTTAGTGCCATTGGCGCGCATTTTTTAGGCTTTACTTTTGATGCATTAAATGAAAACAATATCTCCATTTCTAAAGCACAAGAAATAATTAATTGGTTGTACCAACCCAATATTGTTGGTGAATTTGGCATACATCAAACTAAAGATGAAATTGAATTCATTGCTCAACAAATGAACCTAAACGAAATTGAGATACCATTTTTACATGAGGAAAAAATAAACTTGAATTTTGAAAAGTTTTTAAGTATTGGCGATTGGACTTCTATTAATGAGCCACAACATTCAGACTTCTTAATCTTAAAAATAAAGGAATTAGACGTGCAGAATTCGAAATTGAAACAAATCATTTCTACTAATAACGTATTTATTGAAACGAATTTTACAAAAGAAAATATTTTATCTATCGTTGAATCTCTGCAGCCTTATGGCATTCAAATTTCATGTAAGAAAGAAGAAAAAACAGGACTAAGTGCTGTGGATGAATACGCAGAACTACTAGAGATCATTGGATTTTCATAGCAACTGAAAGCATAGATACTTTATTGTTCTATTGTTTTTTAAGTGCATTTTTTCATAGTAGGTTTGTATGCCATGCAACTCATTATTTTTATTCATGGCATATACATCATTATAATCTTTCAAAATTTTTGAGGGAAAATTAGTTAATACCTCTTTGGTAGATTGATATAACAAATCACTATCGGTTTTAACATGAATCAGTCCATTGGGTGCTAAAAATTTTTTATATGTCAACAAAAATTTATCGGCAGTTAATCGTCGTTTAGCATCGCCATCACGTGGAAACGGATCCGAAAAGGTAATCCAAATTGCTTCCACTTCGCCACCAATAAAATAATCATCTATATGATCAATTTGATCACGAATAAATGCTACGTTATTTAAATTTTCCAATTCAGCAATACGTGCTGCACTCCACAGTCGATTGCCTTTAATATCCACGCCAATAAAATTCTTTTCCGGAAACAATTTTGCCATACCTAAGGTATAATCGCCTTTCCCGCAAGCCAATTCTAAGGTGATGGGAAAATTATTTTTAAAAAAATCAACATTCCATTTCCCTTTTAATGTAGGATTTTTTTCTATTACATAAGGATTATTTGCTAACTCAGCAAATTTTTGCAATTTAGATTTTGACGCCAAACTATTTTTTTTGCAAAAATAGTAAATTACCACTAGTTGCCGTCACCGTATTGATTTCTTAATAAAAATCTGAATTCACTAAGTTACATTATTCCACTGCTAGCATTTCTTGCAGCTTGGAATAAGCCAATATTCTATTTACAACAGATGCTGGTGGTGTATCGCCATCCTGCTCGTCTAATGCATATTTAACCGTTTGTAGTTGTTGAAATTCAGTATTCCAATCTTCATTTTTTTCTAATGCATCACGCACCAGCTTAGATTCAGATTCATTGGTTTCGCTGTAAAGGAATTTTAAAAGAAGTTCAGGTGTAAAAATTTGTTGCATAAAATACTTTTTATACGATAAACGGAAGTTACGCATAAATATTTTATATAACTCCAAAAAAATAATATACCTCTTAATCTGCACCTCCAGTTCCCTTGAATTGGTCTTCTTTAAACTTAAAAAGGACATTAAAAGTGGTTAAACTACCATAAATTCGGGTGATATATTGTTGTAACTCCACTTTTTCAGCATCCATAAGCTTGGATGTATTAATTTTTTGTTCCATCACGCGCAATCTGTCTCTGGTCATTACAATTTTATGAAAAAAGGCTTCAACAGGTATTTCTTTAGCTTGCAAGCTTTTATCATTCGGTTGTAAAATTAAATTTCCACCTTCCCATTTATCAGCGATTTTACAGTCTTCTATAGGCTCTGTTAATGGTTCAATTATTTTTTCTAAAATTGATTTTATCAGGTCTAAAGAAACAGCCTCTTTATCTTTCTCAATAGTTTTCAAAACAACATAGCCATCAAATGATTTCGAAATTTCGCGCTCGCCATGTTCTTTAAAATAAAATTGATATGAATATTCATCATTATCATCAATAATTACTCCAATACCAAATTTTGGATGTTCTATTTTTGTACCAATCGGATAATTTGTCATTTTATTGCATTTTCGGCTAAAATAAATAAGCTTATCTATATTTCCAAAATTTGTATTGTTACGAATTCTCATTCAAAACGACCGAATACTAAAAAAACAATACGATTGTCGGAAATAATATAGACTTTTAAGACAGAAAAAAGTCCAAAAATGATTTCTCGCTATAAATTAGCTGATTGCAAAGTGCTGATTTTAATATAAATTTGATTCATACATCAATTAAATCTTAAAAAAATGAAAAAACTATATTTATCCAACACCTCTAACTTTCTATTTCTATTTGCTTTTTTGTTCCAAACACAAAATATACAAGCACAATGGGGAAACATTGGCGACAGAATTGTGGATGGATTAAGCAATAAAGCGCAACAAAAAATTGAAAGTGAAATTAGTAATGGTGCTGACAAAGCTTATGAAAAATCAAAAAGTGGCGTGAAAGAAAGTGTGAAGAATAGCAATTCAAAAACGAAAAATACAAAATCCAATAGCTCTAGTAACGAAGGAAATGAAGGTGTTGAAGGAAATACAAATGAAACATCGAATTCCAACACAAAATCATCTTCAAATAGTAGTGCAAATACAAGCTTAAAAGCGTATGGAAAATTTGATTTTATTCCGGGTGAAAAAGTAATCGCCGAAGAAAATTTTTCTCAAGATGCCATCGGTGATTTTCCAGCAAAATGGAATACTAATGGAACCGGTGAATTAGTAACTATAGATGGGCAACAAGGCAAATGGTTAAAGTTTGGACCAGAAAGTATTATTTATCCTGAATTTATCACCAACTTACCTGAAAATTTTACCGTTGAATTTAATGTAGCATCTACACAACCACTTAGTTTTTATTCAGGTGCATTTAATTTCTTTTTTGCGCCATTAGTATCTCCTGCAAAAAATTATATCCAATGGAAACTATATGGTGGTAAGAAAGACAACGGTGTTTTGGTGGCCATTCATCCACAAGCAGCTGGAGGTGGCGGACAAGGGCAAAAATTTTTGCTAACTTATGATGAAACTGGTGCAGAAATTATTGACAACAGAACCGATTTCCCTGATTTTAATGATGAAACAAAAAATGTAGTAAAGGTATCTGTTTGGAGACAAAAACAACGCTTGCGTGTGTATGTAAACGAAACCAAAATTTGGGACATTCCAAAAGCATTTAGTGCAACGGCAAAATATAACTTCCTTGGGTTTCGTACGGATGGTTATCATGGAAAAGAAGATGCTTTTTTCCTAAGTAATATTCGTGTGGCGGTGGGTGCACCAGATACTCGACATAAATTTTTGGAAATTGGAAAATATTCTACCACAGGAATTAAGTTTGATGTAAATAGTGATAAAATTAAAGGCGAATCGTATGGAACACTGAAAGATTTCGCTGCTGTGATGACTGAAAATCCAGATGTGAAAGTAAAAATAGTTGGCCATACGGATAGCGATGGCGATGATGCCAGCAATATGACGCTTTCTAAAAAACGTGCCGATGCTGTAAAAGCAGCCTTAAACAAAGAATTTGGCATAGATAATAGCCGTATGGAAACTGAAGGAAAAGGCGAAACCCAACCTGCTGAAGCAAACACATCTGCTGAAGGCAAAGCAAATAACAGACGCGTAGAATTTATTAAACTATAAAAAAATGAAAAAAACAATTTTTATTCTTGCCATTTCTATTTTATTATTTTCGTGTAAAAAAGAAAATAATAGTGATGGAAATTTAGATCAATTTAAATTAACTGCAACTTTTGATGGAGGCGAAACAATTACCTTTAAACAATTTGATCCAGATGATTCAGATGCTGGTCTACTTTCTTGCGGGTGCTTCTTTGATGGCGATAATATGACTATTGGATTTGGCGCAACCAACTTTGCAAACCCAAGTAAAACAAACGGTTTTGATGTGGGTATCAACGTGCCGAATGTAACTGCTCAACGCAATTACGAATCAAGAGAAGAAAACGCAGCAGGAACAAATGCAACAACGTACATAGAAAGAATTGCAACTGGAATTGGTGGTATTAAAGTATATAACAATGTTGAGAATTATAGAAGATTTTCTATTGGTGGTGGTTCTTGCGATGAAGAAGAACTTCCTGTAGATTTTCAAACAATTGATGTTACACGCTACAGCAGCAGTAATGGTGGCACTATTGAAGGTTCTTTTACTATTAATGTATATCACAAACCAAGTAACAATTGCGCGAACTACGAAAAAGAACGCATTACGGGTAGTTTTAAACTAAAAAGAATAAATTTTTAGACAAAGAAACTAAACTACAAAAAATATGAAAATTTCATCTTGTATTTTTTACAAAGATTAATTTGTTCAAATTTGTATGAAAAGAGGCTGTCTCAAAAGGGCAGTCTTTTCCCTGACTTCCACACTGGGACACACAAGGTTAAAAATCAACTAATTTAGCAATTGCCGTATTATCTTCAGTTAGATGAATGTTTTTTTTGACGAATTCTTGATTGATTGAGTTGAAGATTTCTATCTGATAAATACGTTGAACAATCTCAATGATTTTTTCAGGAAATAGATTTGATTGCTTTACCCCAGTAGCATTTCTAATTCTTTGTAAATCTTGTATGCCACGAAGGTTAAGCAGATATGTGCTTCAATTCGTTTTTGTTTTCAGTAATAAATCGGTCTATTTTTTAAAAGGATTGCACTTATAGATACTTCGTTTTATCGCAGTACTATTCTTTATTGCACGGTCGTTCACCGCTTGCAAGTAAC
>JAGNZZ010000069.1 GCA_017984135.1 Chitinophagales bacterium
CTTCGCATAATTTGTTTTTTCGCAACCAAACTCATGCACAAAATAATCATCCATTTCGTTGGCTTTCAAAATTAAATTACCCAAATTTTGTTTTACACTTTCAGCTAATTCAGAATAAATATCAGAAATACGAACTCGATAGGAAAGATAAATTTGATTTTGGTAAACACCTAATTTATATGGCGAAACAGGATTGCTCATTACATATTTGAGCAAACCATCTAAAGCGCCAATTGGTAAATTATTGATAGGCGATGTTGCATACAAGTAATTTTTATCATATACAAAAATACGTACCAACGCGCTGCCTGAGTGGAATTCCCAATATTCATTGCCACTTCGAGCCAATACTGGATCAAAACCCATAGATTGAATAGCATTTTCTACAAATTGCGTGAGCTTTCCTAACTCTTTATCGTCAAATATTTTTTCATCAATGTTAGCACCACAACTTGGACAATAATCTGTTTTATCATAAATTAATGATTTGCAGGAATTGCATTTTATTGAAAATAAATTTGACGTGTTTTGTGCGTATGTGTCCAGTTCTTCTTTCACTACTTTTCCTGGAATGGCAAAACCAACATTGTCTGCTTCTGTAAATTTTGCTGTAGTAATACCAACTAACATACCAGCTTCATTCACCACTGGACCACCACTATTTCCTGGATTTACAGCAGCATCCGTTTGAATATAATTTTTGCCATCCATCAATTGATTTTCGTTGGATACAATGCCTTCCGTAATAGTATATGGCATTCCAAACGGAAAACCTAAAACATAAACCTTATCGCGACTGTGTACTTCTTGCACTTGCTGAAACGGAATTTCTGTTGGTGGCACATAGGATACACTGTGTAAAAATGCAACATCTGCATCAGGATTTACATATACTACATGACCTAAATATCTGTCTTTTGCTTGGTTTTCTATCGATACTTTTTTGTTACCTTCAACAACATGATAATTGGTTACAAAAATATTTTGCTTCTTTAAATAAAAACCAGTTCCACTACCGCTTGCAGTATTTATTTTATGTACAGCGTGTTTTAATTCTTCGTGGTTCATTTTATTAATTATTGAGTGGTAGAATGATTGAATATTTTTTGATGTTGGATTTTTTAATTATGATTCGTACATCATAATCATCCAAATAACTTACTAAAAAATCCTTTTTTCTCACCTTGATTGGTTTGAGTTGATGTATTGGTTGGTGCAGCTGCACTTACAAAATTATCAGTAGTCATAATTTTGTTAACTGCATCAAATAAAATTCTTGCTGATTCTTGTGTTGGTTTTCCTGCTGCATTTTCCATTGCTTGTGTAAGAATTTCGGCAATTGAATCTTCAACATTGTTTGAATAAAAGAAATTGAGAATTCCATATTCTATTGTTAACGTTGCACCTAAATAATCCATTGCTTTTATTTCTTTGTCAGCTGTTTCATGTGCATATTTTAGATTGTTACGAACACTTTCTAAATTGGTTCTGAATTTATATGGAACAAAAACATCAATTTTGTACAAATCATTTTCAAATTTTGTTCTATCTAAATTTTGTAATTTTTTTAAGAATTCTTTTCCAGCACCTAAACGTGCGTAATAATCATCCTTTCCATTTAAGTTGGTAATTGCTTTTTCAATCTCATTTCGCAAAGTACCTTGAGGTGAACAGAAGTAATCAATTTTTAATAATGTAATCGATAAAATGTCCCAAAGAAAACCAGTTAATCGTTTGTTTTCTAATTGCTCATATGCTGCAAATGCCTCACTAATATAAGACTGCATTGTATTCCAAGCAGTCTCTTTTTTGTCTGCATCATAGGAAATTATCTTTGGTTCTTGAATCCGTTTTGCATCAAATTTCGTGATAAATTCGTCGTCATAATTATCAGCATTGATACAAATTTCTCTAAATATATCATATACTTTATATGGTTCACATGCATCTAAAGGAACTTCACATCTGAAATATAATTTATCATCTTCCAAATCAATGCGCGAAAGTGCTAATGGTGTAAAATTAAGTTGAGCAACTTGTCGCAATAAAGGAACTTGTTTGGATCCTTCTAAACTTAAGAATGGCGCATTAACGACTAACTCATTTTCAGTAATTTTTACTTGTACAATAATAGAGCCATGTGGAATATTGTATTCAGTTTTATCAGTATTAGCAAATTTTGTTTCAATAGCAGAATCTACATAATTGATACAACCACGAACTACTTCAGCATATTGTTTATTATCAAATTTATCCAAAACCGTATTCCACGCATCTACATTTACATTACTTTTTAGCGTGCCTACAATAGTGCGTTTAAAGCTTAAATTATTATTCATTTATTGTTTATTAAAAGATGTTGCTAAATTACCACTTATATTTTTATTAGAATAATGAAGCAGTTGAAATAATTATGGATAATTGTGTATTTTTGAGATGCTCAAATGACAACAATTAAAATTATAATCGCTGATACTCAATATCTGGTTCGCATTGGATTAGAAAATTTATTATCTGCGAATAAAGATTTTAAAGTTATTGGAGAAGTTTCTAACTCGAAAGAAATGCTTGAAATGGTGCAATTACACCAACCTGAAGTAGTGATTTTTGATTATAACAATCCTAAATCATTTACGATGGAAGATATTTCTGTCATTAAGAAAATTTCACCCAAAACGAACTTCTTAATTATTTCTGCAGATGAAAATAAATCGAATATTTATAAAATTATTGAGCTCGGTGCCATCAGCTTTTTAACTAAAGAATGTGATAAAGAAGAAATAATTGGTGCTATTTACGCAACAGCAAAAAACGAAAAATTCTTGTGCCATAAAGTAATTGATATCATTATTGAAAAGCACATGCATACAGATGAAGACAACTGCAAAGCATTTAATTTATCGCTACGAGAAACAGAAATTATAAAATTGACAGCGAAAGGTTGGAACGCGAAAACCGTTGCTGGCCATTTATTTTTGAGTACGCATACCGTGTATACACACAAAAAAAATATCATGAAAAAACTCAATATCAATTC
>JAGNZZ010000021.1 GCA_017984135.1 Chitinophagales bacterium
TTTTTTATTTCCATGTCAACACTATTAAAATAAGTTAACATACCATTTTATGATAAAAATTACCTTATTTTTGCCTTTCTAAATTTAATAGCATTGAATAAATTATTTATCGCCTTTTTTTGTGTTGTAGGCTTAATGAGTAACGTTGAAGCGAAGCATTTAAAATGTAAGAAAAAATCCAAATGTCAAGCTACTTGCCATTCCAAAAACACAGACTCCGTTGCAACAGCATTATTTTCTTCTAAAGTAGATACTGTTTCTTATTTTATTGGTACTCAAATAGGAAGTGATATGCTGAAAAATGGTGTGAACGACATCAATACTCAATTGTTTAGAGAAGGGATGCAAGATGCCTTAAATGCGCTTCCACCTAAAATTGATCCACAAATAGCTATGGCTTATACGCAAGCATTTTTTGCTGAAAAACAAGCAGCCAAACAAGCTTTAGAAGCGGCTAAGGCTAAACATTTTTTAGATAGCATTGCTGCTAATCCAAATGTGAAAACCACAGCGAGTGGTTTGAAATATTTAGTAATTAAAGATTCCATTGGTGAAAAACCAACTGCCACAGATAAAGTAACCGTTCATTACACCGGAAAATTAACCAATGGTGATGTCTTTGACAGCTCAGTAGAACGAGGAGAACCGGCAACATTTCCATTAAATGCAGTGATTCGTGGTTGGACGGAAGGCGTACAACTAATGTCTGTAGGTTCAAAATATACTTTCTTTATTCCTGGAAATTTAGGGTATGGCGAACAAGGTGTACCGCAAGCCGGAATTGGCCCAAATGAAACTTTAATTTTTGATGTTGAATTATTGAAAATTGAAAAACCGGCACCGCAAGTTCCTCAAGCTCCTGGAAATATGATGATAGAAGGACAATAATCAACTATATTAATATAATAAACAAATGAAAAAATCAATTTTAATTATTTCTGCAGCAGCGATTGTTTTGTTTGCAGCATGTGGCTCTAAAGGTGGAAACTATGTGAGCTCTAAACCTAAAAAAGATATCGATTCCGTTTCCTACATGATTGGTGTTTTAATGGGAAAAAATCTAAGAAGCTCTTTTGATAGTTCTTTATTAAATATCGACTATATCGCTAAAGGAATTTACGATGAATTAAACAGCAAAAAAACGTTCTTTACAGTAGATGAAGCTTCTGGAGAAAAAATCCAATCGTATTTGATGAATAATAGTCAAAAAAAATCGGAGAAATTCTTTGCAGACATCAATAAAAACAAGAACATTAAAAAAACAGCGAGTGGCTTGATGTACGAAGTGATTAAAGAAGGCAATGGCCCAAAACCTTTAGATACGAGCATCGTGAAAGTACATTATACGGGAACATTAATTGGAGGTAAGGTATTTGATAGTTCAGTAGATAGAGGTGAGCCAGTAACATTCCCATTAAATGGCGTTATTCCAGGATGGACAGAAGGCGTTCAATTGATGTCAGTAGGTTCAAAATATAAATTCTATATTCCTGGAAATTTAGCGTATGGCCCACAAGGCATGCCACAAGCAGGAATTGGTCCGAATGAAACATTAATTTTTGAAGTAGAATTAATCAGCATTGAAAAAGAAATGCCAAAACAAAATGCACAACCTCAAATGAGCAACGAAGACTTGCAACGTATGATGGAAGAAGCGGCAAAAAATCAAGGTAAATAATTCTTTCTAAAAGAAACTCAAAGACTGCCTTCGTGCAGTCTTTTTTTGTTTTTTAATGGATTGAATTGCTATATTGTAACCACATTTCTTAAAAAATCGAGATATGAAAATATACACTAAAAAAGGAGATAAAGGTACAACAGCATTGTATGGTGGCAAACGTGTTTCAAAAGCCGAAATCCGTATTGAAGCATACGGAACAGTAGATGAATTAAATTCATACTTGGGTTTTGTTACCACTTATTTAGAGGAAAAAGAATACACTGATTTGATGCATTCCATTCAAAGTAGATTGTTTGACTTAGGCACTCATTTGGCAGCAGAACCAGGAAAGAAAAATTTAATTTTGCCTGAAATAAATGAAACACATATCGTGCAATTAGAACAATACATAGATAAAATGAATGAATCATTGCCGGAACTTAAATTTTTTATTTTGCCAGGTGGCAATAAAGCTGCTTCGGTGGCACATGTAGCCCGAACAATTTGCCGAAGAGCAGAACGTTGTGTGGTGCGTTTGTCTGAAAATGATAACGTTTTGCCAGTATTAATTCAATATCTAAATCGGTTATCCGACTTTTTATTCGTATTAGCTCGTAAGTTGGCTAATGATTCCAATGAACCGGAAATTGTGTGGAAAAGTCATTGATAAATGGTTGAAAATAAGCTATTTATTTTTTGTTTTGATTTCTAATTATAAAGTATATATTTGCAGTCCGAAAACGCTGTATTAACCAAAAAAATAAACGAATAAATTATGTATTGGACACTCGAATTAGCCTCGTATTTAGAAGAAGCACCTTGGCCTGCTTCTAAAGATGAATTGATAGATTATGCCATTCGTACTGGTGCGCCTTTAGAAGTAATTGAAAACTTACAAGAATTAGAAGACGACGAAGAATTGTATGAAAGCATAGAAGACATTTGGCCTGAATATCCAACAAAAGAAGACTTCTTGTTTAACGAAGACGAATATTAATCGGTCAGATTTTATGTTGCAATAAAACAATTTGCAGAATAAAAATTCTTATGAACAAACATTTACCGCACCTCATGGTGCGGATTTTTATTTGATGCGATAGCCAAAATAGTAACTATTGCTAGCCGTAAAATGTCCATATCCATTTTTGATATTTCCTTTCAAATCATTGCGTTCAATTTGCCCTTCATTTAAGTAATCGTTCCCGAGAGGTACTTGTTGTATGTTCCAATTGTAAAAATTATTTCCGCAATTCGAAAACTCCACAATCAATTCTATTTCTTTATAAATGGAATTGTATAAACTCGGAAATTCTACCTCAATCGTTTTTGATAATCCATTAAAAGTTTCATCTGTAAAATAGGTTCGATGAAAATTGGATAAATTTCTGTTTTCGGCAAAATAAGAAGGAACAAGAATATAATCATTTTTATAAACTGTATCGCCATTTGTTTTTATCACAGGTTTCAAAATTCTATAAAAAGTGGCCAAGAAATAATAATTATTTTCAGCCGCATTATCTTGAAAACTTATGCTGTATTTACCCAATTTACTTTGGTCTGTAATATCCGCATGTTGTATCAATTGATGATTCGTAACGATAGGATTTTCAGGAAGTTTTTCTTCGGCTTCCGCCACTCCAAGTGTTGGATGTGTAGAAATAATTTTATACGTTTTTCCTGTTTCTACATTTAAACTTGAGGTGTAAAAACCTAATCCCGAAAGTGTGTCACGTAGTATAAAAAATAGTGTTTCTTTAAAAATTCCATCTTCGTATAAATCTACGGTGCAATCATTTAAAAATTCAATGGATGAATAGTCGTTCGGTGCTTTACTTTTACTAATACTAATTTGTAATGGATTGTTTGGATAAATGTTGGCTATAATTACTTGTTTGGGTTCACCAATATCATATTTTAATTTCAATTCTTTTTGACAAGCAGTGGATGTCCAAATAATACATACGAAAAGAAAGAGCCATTGCCATTTTGGAAATAAGATTTTTATTTCTTTTAGGTCATATTTCAATCGATAAATTTTCATTTTTTTCTCCATAGCTTATTTTTCAAAACTCAAGGTATATCCAATAGATGGCGTAATAGGAAATAAGCTTATTTGCTTAAACTCTTTGTATTTATTGCCACTTTCATCCACGTTTGAGCTTCTATATACTGCAAAAATATTAAACTGATTGTATAAGTTGTAAATGCTCACATTGAATTTATGTGTCACGCGTTTTGCTTTTTTTTCATAATTCATGCCAATATCTAAATGGTGAAATGCAGGTAAAACATAGTTGTTTCGAGCATTCCAATTGGTAATCATATTTTGATTTCCAAGAAGTGGTTCGTTGGCAACATCATAATCATATAGTGTACCATCGCTGGCGTATTTTGAATTAGGCGTGGTCATGCGCCAACCTGTTCCGTACGTCCAAGCAATCGAAAAATCAAAATGTTTTTTCAATTTATATTGTAATACAATAGACACATCATGCCTTCTGTCGTATTTATAAAAATATTTTTTTCCTTCATTGAGTTCCGGAAATTGTCGCGTACTCCAACCTACATTGTATTTAAACCAAGCAGTGAATTGCCCACTTGTTTTGGCTGCAAAAAATTCAACGCCATACGCTTGTCCTGTTCCACTGTTTAATAACTGTTCATCCCAACTTAATTTATTAATCATAAAGGTTGTGCCATATCGATATTCTGTAAGACGATACATGCTTTTGTAATAGGCATCAATACTGGCACTATAGCCTTTTGGATGTTCATATTGTATGCCTCCAGAATATTGCCATGCCGTTTCAGGCGGTACATTTTTAGAAGCAGGCACCCAAACATCATTTTGTATTTCGCCAGTATTATTGGTAAGCAAATGTACCGTTTGCACATTTCGAATAGCGGATGCTCGTAAGCTGATACTGGAAATTGGATGATAGATAATTTCTAATCTTGGAATTGGATAGAAATAATTTTTATTTTGAATATGGTAATTAAATAATTGTATTCCTGTTTTTAATTCTAATTTATCTTTCCAAGAAAATAAATAATCAACGTACAGATACATATCTAAACTATGCACTTTTGGATTTGAAAATGTATCTCTCAAAAAAACAGAACGTAAACTGTCTTCTACAAAAATAGAAACATTGCTGATAGTGAAATTTCGTTGATTTAATTTTATACCATAATTAAATGAATGGTTTTTATTTACAAGGTGATAAATATTTGTTTGCCATCCATTGTCATTTATTTTTGACGTAGTTCTGTAATCCGTGTAATTAATGGTATTGATAAATCGAGTATAATCTCTATCTATAACATCTAAATTTTGTTTAGAATATAATTTATAGAAACTAAATGTAAAATAATTGTCAATCCATATTTTTTTGAGTTGTGTTTTCCAATTTATTCCGGATGCAATGTTCATCCATTTTAAAAACTTTTTATTATCTACACTATAGAAATATTTCTTTTTAGGAAATTCTCTTTTTTCTTTAAAGGTATAGAAATCATTGCCTGTGTAAAAGCTCCATGAAAGCGTATTTTTATTGTTTATTTTATGTTGGATAGCTGCATTGATATCATAAAAAAAATAACTAAATCCACCATTGCCACCTTCTATTTTTTTATATTGCATTTTTGTGATGGGCATTGTAAATATGCCGGCATGACAATCACGAATGCTAAAATTAAATGATGTTTTTTCTTTTTTTATAGGTCCTTCAATATGAAATTTTGAAGTAATTAATCCAATAGAAAAATCACCTTTCCATTTTTCTGTATTTCCAAAATTAGGCTCAATATTTAATACGGAAGACAAACGACCTCCATATTGAACAGGAATGTAATTTTTATGAATTTCCATTTTTTGTATTGCCTCAGCAGTAAACACAGATAAAAATCCATAGATATGCGAAGCATTGAAAACAGGTGCATTGCCGAAGAGCACTAAATTTTGGTCAGGGCTACCACCGCGCACAAAAATGCCACGTGCACCTTCTTGTCCACTTTGAATTCCGGGTGTAAGCAACACTGCTTTGAGAATATCTTTTTCGCCTAAAAATGTAGGTAATCGTTCTAATGTAGCCGCCGTGAGCGTCGTCATACCAGATGCATTTACAGTAGCTGTTTTAGCTAATTTAGTTGTAGAAATATTTATTTCACTTAGTCTAATATTTTGTTGAAGTTCAATATGAATGTCTATATTTTTATTTAGATTAATTTCTTTTAAAATGGTTTCGTAGCCTACATTGGAAATTTCAAAATGGTAGATTTGAGAAGGTAATTCTATATAGAAAATTCCATTGCTGTCGGATGTTGTAAATGCTTTTTGGATACTATCATATACATTAGTATAAGCAATAGCTTCTTTTGTTTTTTGGTCAATAATTTTTCCTTTAAAAATGTTGGTGTTTTGTGCTATAGAAATCGTGCTTTCAAAAATGAAAGTAAATGAGATTAAAATAGATAAGAAACGTTCTATCATTTTCTTACAATGAACAACTAATTTACAATAGAATTAGTGTAATCTATATAAAAAAAAATTATTCAGCTACAATTTACTTTATTACTTCTTTTGATTTTTTCTGTTTTTGTTTGTTGACGTGCGCCCGTTTTTTATTGTCGGTTTTTTCTTTATCCAAATCAAACCAAACCGGTGTTTGCTCGTCCGGATAGAAATTATAGTTGATTGTAATTTCAGTATTTGCAGGTATAAATCTGCGTGCTTTTACTCTGAAAATATGTTTTTCATAAAAGGTTTCGTAAACTGCATTTGGGTTGTATGAATGGTTGTACATGGCACCATAACCACACACAACGCCGGCACTTTTTCCATCATTTCCCCATTGAAAATAATAATGATATAAGGTGGTTTTATCTAAATGTTTGCAGTCTTTTGCCGGGCAAACAATAACTGGACAAACTTCGATGATATCGCCTTCGTTTAAGTCTTCTGTGCAAAAAACACCTCTTCCTTTGTTTCTTACTTTTTTTAAATATAATTCCATGTGTTGTGAATAGTTAATGGTAAATGATAAAAAGTTATACATTTTTTAAATCATACATTTCGCATCTCGATACTTGTTTACATTCGTTCCGGAACATCGATACCAACAATGCTAAAACATTTTTTTATAGTTGATCCAGTTAAGTTGTTTAATTGAATTCTAAATTGTTTTTCTTCCTTTTTTTCTGCTGTTAAGATAGTACAATCATTGTAAAATTTATTATAAGTTTTCGCTACTTCATAAGAGTAATCTATTAGTTTTGCAGGGTTCATTTCTTTGCAACTATCAGCTATTATTATTTCGTATTTGTACAAAATCTTTATCAAATCTTTTTCTGAAGGATGTAGTGAGTAACCATTAAAAGATACATTGCTTACGTTTGTAGATTCAGTTGCTTTTCGCCAAACACTTCGAGTACGAGCGTATGTATATTGTACAAATGGACCTGTATAGCCATGTAAATCGATACTTTCTTTTGGGTCAAATAATATTCGTTTTTTGGGATCAACTCGTAATAAGAAAAATTTTAAAGCACCTAATCCGATAGTTTGGAATAAACTATTTTTTTCATCTTCACTGAAATCGTCAATTTTTCCGAGTGCTTCAGTTTGTTCTTTCGCAGCTGCAATCATATCATCTATCAAATCGTCGGCATCCACTACTGTTCCTTCGCGCGATTTCATTTTGCCACTTGGCAAATCGACCATACCATACGAATAATGCTGGATGCCATCGGCATACGGACGACCTAATTTTTGTAAAATTAATTTCAATACTTTAAAGTGATAATCTTGTTCGTTTCCCACAACATAAATCGAACGATTCATCTTAAAATCTTGGTATTTTAAATCGGCTGTTCCTAAATCTTGAGTAATGTACACCGAAGTACCATCGGCTCGTAGTACTAATTTCTCATCTAATCCATCTGCCGTTAAATCAATCCAAACACTTCCATTTTCTTTTTTATAAAACACGCCTTTTTGTAATCCATCTTCAATGATGTCTTTTCCTAAAAGATAGGTATTGCTTTCGTAATAATATTTATCAAAGTCAACGCCTAATTTTTTATAGGTTTGTTCAAATCCAGCATATACCCAAGTATTCATGGTTTTCCAAAGTTCAACAATGGCAGCATCACCATTTTCCCAATGTACCAACATGGCTTGCGCTTCTTTTAAAATGGGAGCTTGTTTTTCGGCTTCTTCTTTCGGCATTTTTTGAGCTATCAAATCTTCTATTTCTTTTTTGTAATGTTTATCAAATTCTACATAATATTTTCCTACTAGTTTATCGCCTTTTAAACCAGTATTTTCAGGAGTTTCACCATTGCCAAATTTTTGCCAAGCCAACATGCTTTTGCAAATATGTATGCCTCTGTCGTTAATTAAATTGGCTTTATGTGTGTTATAACCATTGGCTTTAAATATGCCTGCTAAAGCGTAACCCAACACATTGTTGCGGACATGACCTAAATGAATTGGTTTATTGGTATTGGGTGATGAATATTCGATTAGTACCGTTTCTGTTTTTAGATTAAACTCCTTTTGGTTATCTCCTAAAATGCAATTTATCCATAATTCATCTTTTATGACCAAATTTAAGAAGCCTTTTATTACATTGTACGACAGAATATTTTTATTGTTTGCCAGCAAATATTCGCCAATAATTTTAGCGGATTCTTCCGGATTTTTTTTGGTTAATTTTAATAATGGAAACACCACTAAGGTAACGTCGCCTTCAAACTCTTTCAATGTTTCATTAATGGTAATTTTCGCCAATTCTACTTCACATCCAAACAGATTGGGAAATGCTTGTTGTACTTGTTGCTGAATCTCTTCAAAAATATGCATGCTGAAAGTGGTGTTTAATGTTAGTTATAATTCGATAAATCGACTTTCTTCAGTTCAATATCTTAATACATTCTATTATAAATTGCTGAAAAATATCCAGTCAAAGTTATTATTTTTGCAGAGATAAATGAAATTCATTAATTCAACAATTCATTAATTTCTAAGTAACAATGAGAGATAGATATATTGACCTAATTGAACAAACCTATTATTTTCCACAGGATGGATTTGATATTGAGGAAAATTGGTTGCGTTTTCATAAGATTGATTTAAAGCATGTGATAGAAGAACATGGTGCTCCATTGATGATTACCTATCTTCCTAAAATTGGAGATAATATAAACCGCGCTCGTCGCTGGTTTCAAGAGGCATTTGAAAGTGTAGGTTATAATGGCCATTATTATTATTGCTACTGCACAAAGAGTAATCATTTTTCTTATGTATTAGATGAAGTGCTTAAAAATAATGCTCATTTGGAAACATCCAGTGCTTATGATATCGATTTAATCCGCTCTTTACATGTAAAAAATAAAGTGGACAAAAAAATAAGGATTATTTGCAATGGTTTTAAACCCAAAAAATATACAGACAATATTTTAGAGTTGATTAATGACGGCTTCATGAATGTTGTGCCTGTTTTAGACAACATGGATGAATTTGATGCGTATCAAACTTTTGATAAAGACTTAAATATTGGATTGCGCATTGCTGCAGAAGAAGAACCCAAATACCAATTTTATACATCGCGCTTAGGCATTCGTCAACGAGATGTCATCCCGTTTTATATAGAGAAAATTAAACCGAACACGAATGTAAAATTGCGCATGTTGCATTTTTTCATTGATTCCGGCATTAAAGATTCTGCGTATTATTGGAGCGAATTGAATAAGTGTTTGAATATGTATGTTGAATTGAAAACCGTTTGTCCGGAGTTGAACAGCATCAATGTAGGTGGAGGCATGCCGATTCGTTATTCCTTAGGTTCTAAGTATGATTATGCTTATTTGATAGAAGAAATTGTAACTAAAATTAAAAATTTCTGTGATGAAGCAGAAATTGATCATCCCAATATTTATACAGAATTTGGAAATTTTACTGTAGGAGAAAGTGGTTGTACTATTTTTGAAGTAATTGGTCAGAAAAAACAAAACGACAGTGAGTTGTGGTATATGATTAATGGTTCATTAATGACTACAGTGCCAGATATTTGGGGCATGAACCAACGTTTTATTTTATTGCCAATTAATAATTGGAATCAAGCGTACCAACGTACTATTATTGGTGGGTTGAGTTGTGACGTAAGTGATTATTACAACTCTGAAGTGGATATCAACCAAGTGTATATGCCTAAAATAATTGGAGACCAAAAACTATACATCGGCTTTTTTCATACAGGCGCTTATCAAGATTCTTTGAGTGGATATGGTGGCACAAAACATTGTTTAATTCCATCGCCTAAAAAAATTATTATTGACAAAGATGCGAATGGAAAACTTACTTACGAAGTATTTGCAGACGAACAAAAATCAGAATCAATGCTAAAAGTGTTGGGGTATTAATGGTGAGAAGTGAACAAATATTAGTTATAAGTAAGATACAATAGTCAAGAAGAAATGACATTATACTTATCCTTTAGCTGTTTTTTTGATATTGCATAGTCAGTTAATGATTCTATATACTATTCTCTTCCTTTTTCTTTTTTCTAAATTCTGAAGTTTTGGAACTTTGTATGCTTTGCGTTATCTCGAAATTTCGAGATAAGTTCCTTGTATTTTAATTTATAGTTCAAAGTAGTTAGACCACCGATTACGGTTTTTTCGTTGCCCACATCTAAACATCGCTTACTTTTACTAAAAAACACATAATTTTTGTTCCTTTAGTTATATACTGGTTAATGATATTCCATAGTATTAACACAAATTTTTGAATTTTAATGCGTTAAAATAGTCGTTTTTAAAGTAGTAATGTTATCTAAATATTTACATTTTATTTTCCAAAGGACTAAGCCGTATTGAAAATCAAGCATTTAGCACTTTAACACATTATAAAAATAAAAATGTCAACTATTTTCTTTAAATTTAGATTAATTGAACTGTAATCATGAAAATAATAGAAAAATATTTAGCTACATTTGTTTTTAATTAATAACCTCTTAAAATTTTATGTGTATGGCAATTAGAAAAAAATACCTCTTACCGGCCTTTCTCTTCTTTGGCTTGGTCATTGCAGGAGCGTTTAATCCTGGTCAATCGTTGACAGGAAACAGTACAGGAACCTTTAATTCGAGCGATACAGCATGGATGTTAGTTGCTGCTGCTTTGGTTTTAATTATGACACCTGCTTTAGGCTTTTTTTATGGCGGCATGGCGAACAAGAAAAACATCATCTCCACCGTTTTGCAAAGTGTAATTTGCTTAGGCTTTATGAGTATTATTTGGGTAGCTTTCGGATTTAGTCTTTGTTTTGGCGATAGCATCGGAGGTATTATTGGAAACCCACTGACATTTTTCATGTTTAAAGGTGTCTCTTTATCTCCACCTGCAGAAGGCTCGCCATTGGCAGTTTTATCGCCTACTGTTCCTTTAATTATGTTTGCGATGTTTCAGTTAAAATTTGCAATTATTACGCCGGCTTTAATTACGGGCTCATTTGCTCAACGTGTAAAGTTTTCGGGCTATTTATTATTTACCTTTTTATTTTTTATATGTATTTATGCACCTATTTGCCACATGACTTGGCATCCAAATGGCATTTTGTTTAACTATGGCGTATTAGATTTTGCTGGTGGAACCGTAGTGCACATGTCTGCTGGTTTTGCTGCATTAGCTGGTGCATTGTTTATGGGACCTCGTACAGAAAGCGAGCGCACACATGAATTTGCCAATATTCCTTATGTGATTATTGGTACTGGTTTACTATGGTTTGGTTGGTTTGGCTTTAATGCAGGTTCTGCTATTGGCGTAAATGCTAAGGCGGTAAATGCATTTGCAACTACAAACACAGCCGCTGCAGCCGCTATGATTTCTTGGGTATTGGTAGATGCTATGCGTGGTCAAAAAATATCAGCGATAGGTGCATGTATTGGTGCAGTAGTAGGTTTAGTAGCAATCACACCAGCTTGCGGTTTTGTAAATGTGGGCGAAAGTATTGCCATCGGTGCCATTGCAGCAGTGGTTAGTAATTTTGCCGTTCATTTTAAAAATAAATCTACTTTAGATGACACTTTAGATGTGTTTCCTTGCCATGGTGTTGGTGGTATGGTAGGTATGATTTTAACGGGTGTTTTTGCAGCAGATTATGGAACTGGTATTACAGACTGGGGCTTAATCTACGGTCAAACAAAAACATTTACACATCACATGATTGCTTTAGTAGGTGTTGCTGCTTTTGCATTTTGTGGTTCGTATGCCTTATATTTTATTACCAACTTAATTGAGCCAATTCGTGTATCAAAAGAAGAAGAAGAATTAGGTTTAGATATTACGCAACATGGCGAATCTTACCAAACCTTGCGTATTGATTTATAATGCTTGTTTATTTTTTGGATTAAAAAGTGTGTGGGTTCGCCGTAGGCGAACCCTTTTTATTTCAATTCTAATCAATTCTTCTCTCTAATCTATTCTTCTCTATAAACCATTGCCAGATATTTTACTGTTTCTTATTTTTTAAAAATAAGAAAATCTATTTTTTATGCATTTTCATTAAACGTTCCACGTATTTGCCAATGATATCAAACTCAATATTTACGCGTGTTCCAATGGTATAAGTAGAAAAAATAGTATGCTCAAATGTATATGGAATAATGCTTACTGAAAAAATATTTCCTTTCGCCTTCACCACCGTTAAGCTGGTGCCATCAATACATACAGCACCTTTGTCCACCAAAGAAAACGTAGCTTTTTTATCAAATTTAAAATGAAAATTCCAACTGCCTTTTTGTGGTTTTATTTGGGTAATGGTAGCCGTTTGATCTACATGACCTTGTACCATGTGTCCGTCTAAGCGAGCACCGGCTTGCATGGCTCTTTCCAAATTTAATTTAATTCCTTTTTTGAAAAGCGACAAGGTGGTGATGTCTAAAGTTTCTTTAATGGCAGTAACCGTATGAGTTTGTTTGTCTTTTTTTATTACTGTTAAACAAACGCCATTATGCGCCACGCTTTGATCTATTTTAAGTGTGTTGGATAGTTTACTTTTTATGGTAATATGTAGGTTTGTTCCTTCTTTTTGTATTTGGATGATTTCACCCACTTCTTCAATGATTCCTGTAAACATAAAAATAAATGAGCTTAATTTATTCTCTAAATAAATGGATATAACCACTTAATGGTTTCGATAGTTTTTGTATTCCTTCGGATGTTTGGTAGAATACATCGCATACATAGTAATAAACGCCGGTATATAGTGACTTATTGGTTTTGTAATCAGTGCCATTCCAATTGATATTTGGATCTTTTGTTTCAAATACTAAATTTCCCCAACGATTGTAAATTTTCATGTCTATTTTTTCCACTAAACGATATGGAATAATGGGTGTATATACATCATTTTGACCATCGCCATTGGGCGTAAATGCATTGGGTAAATTATATAATGGACAATTATCCAAGCATACTTTATTGGAAAGGGTACTTGCATTTCCATTTTTTCGAACTGCTTGAATTGCATAACATCCAACTAAACTTCGGGTGCTTAAGTTGTGTGTGTACACATTAAAAGTATTGCCTAAAACACTATCAATTTGAACTAAGTTATCCGTCGTATTTTTTGCATAAAAGATTCTGATTTTTTCAATATCGTTAATGGTACAGTTTTGCGTGTTTGTGTATTCCCAGCTCAAATAGTTTTTATATTCGGAAGTGTCGTATTTACTATCGGTACAAAAATTATTGACTTGTAATTGTGGAATACAAGGTTGTATCGTATCCTTAGGTCGTGCACATACTTCTTGTGAGAAATTAATTAATGGCGCTTTTAGTCCTAAAATGGGATAGGCTCCTTTTGCTCTTATTTTATAACAATATAAACTGTCATTCATTAAGTTCATGTCTGTATAAGATGTAGCTGAAACCGTAGTTAATGAATCAAAACTGTTTCCAGATGGTGTTTTTCTAAAAATGGTAAATTCAGAATTTATCCAAGGCACCATAAAATTCCAACTTAATTGCAATGCTTCGTATTGTGGTTGAATATTTAAAAACACCGATGATGCCGACTCACTCGCTCCTAAAGTGTCATTTCCTCTAGCAATAAATTCTACTTTATATGTATAGGCATTTTGTATAGTATTTAATCCATTATCTAAAAAAGTGGTATCTTTTATAGCAGAAAAAGTATTGGCATTTACTGTTTTTACTAATGAAAAATTGGTGCCATTGATGCCCGTGGCTCTATACAATAAAATGGTATAAGGTCCATGGTTGATGATTGTATCTAACTTATCAGGAAATGGCCTTGACCATTCTACATAAACTTGACCATTCGTAGCATCCGTATTACGAACATCAACCTGATAGATGAGTGGAATATCTGCCGGAACTAGAATGCATTTTTCAATAGTTGGTAATCCATTGAATCGGTTTAGAATAATGCTTGCACTAGATTTATCTCCAAACTCAGCCACTATTCTATAGCTGTATTGATTGCCACTTTGAATGGTATTGTCTATAAATGAATAAAATTTAGTGGTTCCTATTTTGGTATATCCTAAACTCGTTAAATCTACATTGCAAGTATCTAATTGAGTGCCACATCCTTTTTTTCTCCAAATAGAAAATCCTTGAAACTTTGGGTTTAATGCACATGTGTACAAACTATCCCAATTTAATTTTACAGTCTTATTGGCAATATTTAAAGTAGCATTTATATTTGTTGGTGCAGGTGCTAATAATTTAATGCTTACTGTTTTTTGATGGGTGAGAGGTGGACTGTCAAAATCGTCAACTGCATTAAATACTACGAAGTAATCATTTTTCAATAAATGGTCGCAAGTAGTTTTCCATTTGAAAATGCCATTTATCGGATTAGAAGGTGCTCCACTGATAAAAGTAGCAGGACTATTGCTAACTATAAAAGGTGCACCATTGGCAGATAACGTAATCTTATCTTGCGCATTTGGATCCGTCGCTGAAACGTTGAACAGTATTGAGTCGCCAATTATTTTGCAAATTTGTGTAGGAACTTGTAGTACTGGTGCTTGGTTGTTAGTCGCATCGATTATTATTTGTAAATCTCGAATTACACTTCCAATAAAAATGCCGTTTCTATATTCTTTTATTAAAATCACAATATTGTAAATGCCGGCTAGTTGTGGAGCATCCCAACTAAATTCTCCGGTTTTTTGGTTAATTGTTATTTGATTGTTTGGACCAGGTTGAATTAAATTGGGTGGCGAATATCCGTTTACTGGCAAACCTTGAGCCTGTAAAGGTGTAGCTAAACTGTATGCTAAACTATCGCCATTGGGATCAAATGCATTAGGATTGTGTGTGAAAATTTGTCCTACATTTCCATATTCTATTGGTGGATTTAATAATTGAGGGGAACTGTTAAATCCTATAATATTAGGGTCTAAAATTTTTACAGTATCTTCTAAATAAAATGGCGTATTTACCGCATTATTAATATTGATTATATTGTCAATTCTATTGGGATCTTGAACGCCAACAATATAGGTAAATGGACCAGAATAGGTGTGAATTCCTATATATTTATTCTGCTTAATGTCTGCAGATAGAAATATTTCGGATAATCTAGCAAGTGAATCAAATGTGCCGTCACCCCAAGCAATCCCCAATCTAGTTCTGTCGGCATCGCCACTTACACCACTTACTTTGGTGTATGTAGTGATGGTAAATTCATACGTGTATCCAGATATATGCTTGTAAGTAATTTCTCCGGCACGATTGTGTGTGGCAAAACTATCAATGGATAGTAGTACAAAAAAAAGAAATATAATTTTATTTATAGTTGACTTCATTTGCGTGTAAAAATAATGGAATTTACTGACAAGGTAAAGATAGTTATGTATTGCGGTTAATTTTAATTTTTCTACATAAATCACCTTTTATTTTATGTGAAAATTGAACTTAAGAATATCAAATTTATGTTTAATTTAGTGAAAAATATTAAAATGTCTGAGCAAATTTCACCAAATCAAGAAATAAAAAAAACACATCCAATAAAAAGTTTCTTCAAGAAGGTGTTGTTTTTTTTTAGTACTCTTTTTTTTATTACCGTGTTGGGTGCTATTTTTTATTTTAATTCAACGGCAGAAAAAGGATTTAGCGCTGGCGTATTAGTTAATTTTTCTGAAAAAGGATTGATATTTAAAACGTATGAAGGTACATTAAATGTAGGAAGCATGAGTACTGCAACTGGAAATAGTATTGCTAATAATACATGGACATTTTCAGTAAAAGAGGAAGATGTAATTGCAAAGATGAATGAAATAATGAAAGGCAGTAATAAAAATGTGAACCTTCATTATGTAGAGAAACGTGGTAATTTCTTTTGGCAAGGTGAAACCAACCGCTTTGTCGATTCTGTCAATTTGGTTCCGTAATAATCACTTCAAATTTTTAAATTATCCTTCCTAATCGTTTTAAAATTAGGAAGGATGTTCCTGTTTAATGTTTCAACTCAAGCATACTGAAATTCGGATTTGCTTCATCTTTTAAGAAAAGTACATCGTCATAAAATTCTACTTTTCCGGATTCAATATTATACATAGCACCAACAATTCCTATTTCACCACTTTCTATCATTTGCTCTAAAATATAACTACGCTCAATAATCGATTTTACAGTGCGTTTTACATTTATCATAGATACATTTTCTACAAATGTTGTGTTCGATGCATTTCTGTTTTCTTTTGTTTCTTTTTCTTGATAGATTGCTGGTTGGATTTTGGAAAGTAACTCCGTTAAGTTACCCATTTCTACATGGTCGCAAGCGCCTTTTATGGCGCCACATTTTGTGTGCCCAAGTACTACAATTAATTTTGAGTATGCTATTTTGCAAGTAAATTCCATGCTTCCAATAATGTCTGTATTGATAATGTTTCCAGCTACTCTAACAGAAAAAATATCACCCAATCCTTGGTCAAAAATTAACTCAGCAGAAGTACGGCTATCAATACAACTTAATATAGTGGCAAAAGGCCATTGACCATCAATCGTATCATTTACTTGTTGTAATAAATCTCTATTGGCTTTTAAGTTTAATATAAATCGAGTATTGCCATCTTTTAATAATTTTAATGCTATTCTAGGCGTGATTAATGATTGCTTGTCTTTATCTAATGTTTTCATTTTTTTCTTTTCTTAATTTTCAATTAATTCTTTCAATAAAAATTTTTGATTGCCTTTTGTACGTTTTGGTTGGTCGTTGGCTTCAATAAAATCAGCATTTATCATACTAATATTTTCTGTATTTTCTATGTTGTAATATTCTTTAAATCCAGTTGTTATTACTTTTATATTTTTATCAATTGCTTTTATGTTTTTAAATTCATTAATAACTAATAATACATCGTGGTCAATAAATTTTGATTTATTTGCATCTATTAATACCATGCTATTTTCTGGTAAATGATCTAATGTAAGTAAAATACTAGCCTTGTTTAAAAATGAAACTTCTTCAGCTAATTCAATTTTAATTACATCTCCATTTTTGTATTGTGATCGATGAAAATAATACGCATTTTTTATATTTTGACGCAATAGATAAGTAATACTAACCGCCATGCCAACGGCAACACCTATAAGTAATCCTTTTACAACAACTGCTATTACTGTTACTGCAAATGGGATAAATTGCCATTTACCTTCCTTCCATATTTTTTTAAAAACAGAAGGTTTGCATAATTTGTATCCGGTTAAAATTAGCACAGCTGCTAAGGTGGCTAATGGAATTTTATTTAATAAAAATGGAATTAAAATACAAGATATTAAGAGTAAAAATCCATGAATGATTGTAGATGTTTTTGTTTTTGCACCTGCATTTAAATTTGCTGAAGAACGCACAATAACAGATGTTATCGGAAGTCCACCAATCAATCCGCTTAAAACATTTCCACTTCCTTGTGCTATTAATTCTCTGTTAGTTGGTGTATTTCTTTTATGTGGATCCAACTTGTCAATTGCTTCAATGCAAAGTAACGTTTCTATTGAGGCAACGACGGCAATTGTTATTCCAATCATCCATACATCGCTTCTCAAAAATCCATTAAAATTAGGGAACGTAAAACTACTCTTAAAGTCAGATAATGAATGAATAGTAGGAATGTTTACAAGCATGCTCTTGTCTGTGATGGCTAAAGAAGGATAGGATTGAATAAATATTTCATTTAATAAAATACTAGATGCAACGGCTAATAAAGCACCAGGAACAACTTGTAGTTTTTTCGTAAATTGTTGTTGCCACAATAATAATATTCCTATGGAGATTAATGTAATTATCAATGCACCATAATGGAAAATATTATTTATAAATGCTTTTACAAAGACAACTATTTTAATTTCTTCTTCTTGTTTTGGCAATCCACCGATACCAATCGCATGCTCTAGTTGATTGATAATAATGATAACTCCAATACCTGCTAACATACCTTCTATCACATTAGATGGAAAGTAATATGAAATACTTCCTGCTTTTATAATACCTAAAACTACTTGAATAATACCAGCGATGATGATCGCACATAAGAAAATATCAAAAGCACCAAAATCTGTGATAGCTGATGCTACAATTGAAATTAAACCAGCAGCTGGGCCACTAACACTTAATGCCGATTTACTAAAATAACCGATTACGATGCCTCCAATTATGCCGGAAATTAATCCTGAAAACAAAGGTGCACCAGATGCTAATGCAATACCTAAACATAAAGGCAGTGCAATTAGAAATACCACTAAACCGGATGAACTATCAGATTTAATGTCGTTAATTAACGAGGATGAATTTATCATAAATAAATAATTTGATTTTTAAAATAAAAGATGGGAATAGGCGAAGTGCCTACTAAAAAAGGATACCAATAAATATTTATGAAAACTCAGGTGGTGGCGATAAGGTTTCCAACCAATGGGCAGGAAATATATGTGTATGATAATAGGTGAATTTTACTGAATTGATATCGCCAAAAAAATCATGAATATTTTGTTCAATTTTTAAATGAGACAATGCAGCTTTTACATCAACTGCTTTTGCGTGTCCATGTTCTTCCTCAGCCTGCATGGCAGAATTATATTGAATAGGTATTTCGCCATTAATACTAATAGGTAAAATGAACATTAAAAAGTTCAATAGCAATAATATGGCTGCAAATTTTTTCAATACTAACTATAACATTTCAAGACGCAATTTCGTTCAAAAAAAACATTTATTTTCTTGGTTTTTGTTTTTTAATGTAATATTTATATTGCAAAAAACACCTCTAATGCCACGAACTGCATAATATGACATAGCACGATTATGATTGATAAATGTTTTTCCATCTCTACAAACGCCAAATATTGCTCCACCTAAGTTCTTATTTTTGGAGGTGTTTCCAACCAACAAGAGATTATAAAATCCTATTTCTAATGTTGAATGAATCGTTATTGTTTTTTATTCGTTATCTTATTTTCAATTCTAATTCGATAAAAATTTTTCAACTAAAAATTTGGCAGCTTGAACGGCATTTATTTCATTCTTTGTAATTTTTTCTTCTAATACTTTTTTTAAAAATGTAATATCTTGCTGTTTACTAAAGGCACTTTGTAGTTCCTGCAAAATAGTTTCTTCAAACCAGAATAAATCTTGTTGCTTTCTATTGTGATTTAAAAATCCGGATGTTTCAATTTTTAAAAAATAAGCTTCCATTAATTGTATTAGTTCATGAATTCCATTTTTATGAATGGATGAAATATTCAATACTTGTGGCTGCCAATTTTTTTCGTTATTTGTAAATAAATGTAAAGCACGTTTTGCATACACAGCGGCAATTTTAGCTTCCTGTTCATTTTCTTTTTCTGATTTATTGATAAGTACAATATCTGCCATTTCCATAATACCTCGTTTTATTCCTTGTAACTCATCTCCGGAATTAGGTAAAAGCAATAAGATAAATAAATCTACCATGTTTTTTACCATCGTTTCCGATTGCCCAACACCAACAGTTTCCACAAAAATATAATCAAATCCAAATGCTTCACAGAGTAATATAGTTTCACGTGTATTGCGTGCAACACCTCCTAAATTTCGATTACTAGCAGTAGGCCGGATATAGCATTTTTCATTCCCAACCAAATCATCCATTCTTGTTTTATCTCCTAAAATACTACCTTTGCTAATTGTGCTTGAAGGATCAATAGCCAACACTGCTAAAGATTTATTTTCATTGAGTAATGTTTTTCCAATAGTATTGATAAAGGTACTTTTTCCAGCACCTGGTGAACCAGATACAGCCATGCGTTTACTTTTTTTTGATACAGATAAACAGGCTTGTAAAATTTCATCGGCTAATTGTTCATCTTCTTTTTTCGTGCTTTCAATTAAAGTAATAGCCTTACTTAAGATAATTCTATCTTTATTTTTGATTCCTTGAATATAATATTCACTGCTATTTTTGAAAGAAGAATTCATGCTATTTTTTCATTATTGAATGTAGGGAATTAATCCACGAATACCCATGTCCACCACACTATCTTCAATGATAGATTGGTTAGTAGCATTAATCGGCTGATATAAACCATCTCCATTTTTATCTTTCCATTCAAAACTTTTATTGGTAGAAAGTGATACAATTATGACTATATCCTGCGTTTCATTGCCCGTTATTTCAATGCCTTCACGAGGTATAAATCTTCCGGTTACTACACAAGAACCGGCAGGAATAGGCGAAGTTAAACGTATTGGATTTGGGACAGTAGTGGCATTTTCCGGTGATTGAAATTCAATTGGAGCTTGTGCCGGAAATCCACTTGGTAAATTAAATAACTCTAGAGCACCATATCCTTGTTTGCGTTTCCCATTTACTGTAACAGTTTGTGTTTTTACTTTGTAAGAAGTTAAATAAGTATTGAATCCAACAAAAGATGCTACATTCCCATCATAGATTCCATTTGCAATGGGAAGTGAAGTGTTTTCATATTTTATTTTAATGTCATAATTTTGATAGGCTAAGGAAACGCGCAACCATTTATAAAAACCAGGTGTGATATTTCTAAGTGGAACGGAATAGAAAATTTCATTATTTCCAGCAAAAATAGATTTAGTAAAATCAATGGCTAAATCACTGCCAGAACCCACTTCAGCAGCACGATATAAAATATTTCCAGTTCCTAACGGCGATAAAGAATCTAGTGCTAATTCAATATAATGCGACGACATTAAATGAAAAATGGGTGATTGTGCTGCATGACCTGCTGGAAGTGTATTGACTTCATTCCCAAAATTATTTAATCTTGTTTGAGTGGAATCAAACTTAAATTTGAATATTAATTTTGACCCACTTACTTCAAATGGCTTTGTGCAAGAGGTGATGCAATGTACACCAATAAATAGTAAATAAAAGATACTGTTTTTCATACACTACAATTTATAAATTTATAATTAAACCTTGAATAAAATTTGTGCATTTTTTGTGGTGATAGCGGCAATTTCTTCTAAACTTCTTTGATATACTGAACATAACGTTTCTGCAACCAGGTTAGTGTATGCACTTTCATTGCGCTTACCTCTATAAGGAACAGGTGGCAAATACGGAGCATCGGTTTCTAATACTATTTTTTCTAACGAAATATGTTTTAATGTATCTCGCAAATGTGTGTTTTTATAAGTAACGACACCGCCAATTCCTAAAAAAAATCCTAGCTTATTTATTTCATTTGCTTCTTCTAAACTGCCCGTAAAACAATGAAAAACACCTTCTGGATTTTTTTTTCTTTTCTTTAAAATCTCAATTAAAATGTATGTGGCATCTCTTGAATGAATGGCAATTGGTATGTTTTTTTCTATTGCCCAATCGCACTGAATTTCAAACGTTTCTTTTTGGATGTCCAAAGTGGTTTTGTCCCAATGTAAATCTATGCCTATTTCTCCCACTGCAACAAAATGATGTTCCGTATTAAATAAATTATTTTCTACCACGTCTAATTCCTGTTTATAGGTTTCTGGTTTTACATAACAAGGATGCAATCCCATCATAGCAAAAATATTTTTTGGATACATTTGAACTAAACTCATCATGCCTTCAATCGTTGTAGAATCTACGTTGGGAACTATCATTTTAGTAACATTGTTTTCAATGGCACGATTAATCATTTCCATTCTGTCTGCATTAAACTGCGCTTCATATAAATGTGTATGTGTATCTATTAATACCATTGATTTATTTTTTTTATTTTCTTTTTCAATGCTCTAAAACAACACATTGAAAATTATTCTCATCACAAAATTCTAAAAATAAAGGCAAACAATAATGTAAATGTTTCCAAGATTTTTCATTGTCGTGCAAAACAACAATATCACCACTTTTAATTTTTTTTAGACGATTTAAACAGGTTGTTTTAGAAATAGATAAATCAAAATCGCCAGGCATTAAACTCCAGTTTATAATTTTATATTTAGATTTAAATTTTTGAAGATGTAAGTTTTTTAATTTGCCATGTGGAGGACGAAATAATATTGATTTAATCCCATTTTTTTCTAAAGTTTGATATCCTTTTTCTACATCTTTTATAAAGTCGTACTTGTCAATTTTCCAGGCATTAAAATGAGAATAGGAATGATGGCCAATGGCATGATTTTCTTCTTTAATTTTTAAAATGACTTCAGGATGCTTTTCTATATTTACACCCAAACAAAAAAAAGTAGCTTTTGCTTGATGTTTTTTTAATTGTTCCAAAATCCATATTGTGATTTCAGGATGTGGTCCATCGTCAAAAGTTAAATAAATCTTATTTTCATTATTAGGAATATCGAATACCACCGAAGGAAATATTTTTTTTATAATTGATGGGATTCGTACAAAATACATACAAGTGTTTGAAAATTTGAAAATTAGTTAATTTCAAAAACCATCATTTATTAGAAAATCTAATTTATCTTTGATGTGTGATTTGACTAATTTTATGGTCAAATATAACATTTTCAACATTTCAAATTCTTATATTTTTCAAGTTTATGTCAGTTCGAGTTCGTTTTGCTCCAAGTCCAACAGGACCACTCCACATTGGAGGAGTGCGCACCGCTTTGTATAATTATCTTTTTGCAAAAAAAAATAATGGCGATTTTATTTTACGCATCGAAGATACCGATCAAAATCGATTTGTTCCAGGTGCAGAACAATATATCATAGAATCCTTAAAATGGATAGGTATTGAACCTAATGAAGGCGTTGGTTTTGGTGATGGCATGCACGCACCTTATCGACAAAGTGATCGAAAAGATTCATATCGTCAATATGCAGAACAATTATTAAAAGAGGGTTATGCTTATTATGCTTTCGACACAGAAGAAGAATTAGAAAATTTGAAAGCAATCATTCCAAATTTTAAATACGATGCACAAACTCGACAGCAAGCTAAAAATTCATTAACACTTTCTAAAGAAGAAGTAACACAACGTTTGGCCAATAACGAACACTTTGTAATTCGAATAAAATTACCAGAAGATGAAACGGTGCGTTTTACTGATGAAATTAGAGGAAATGTACTTGTGAGTACCACACAAATGGACGACAAAGTATTATTGAAAAGCGATGGCATGCCAACGTATCATTTAGCCAATGTTTGTGATGATTATGTAATGAAAATTACGCATGTTATACGTGGTGAAGAATGGTTGCCAAGCGCACCTTTACATGTGTTGTTGTATCGATATTTAGGATGGGAAAATGTAATGCCCAAATTTGCCCATTTACCATTGTTATTAAAACCGGATGGAAATGGTAAGCTAAGTAAACGCGATGGTGATCGATTAGGCTTTCCTGTTTTCCCATTAGAATGGTCGGATCCCAAAACGAAGGAGATTAGTAGTGGCTATAAACAACGTGGTTATTTACCTGAAGCAGTGGTAAATATGTTGGCATTTTTAGGTTGGAATCCAGGTACAGAACAAGAGTTGTTTACACAACAAGAATTGATTAATGCCTTTAGCTTAGAACATATTCATAAAGCTGGTGCTAAGTTTGATTTTGAAAAAGCAAAATGGTTTAACGCTGAATACATCAAAAATACAGACAATGAAATTTTGGCAAATTTAGTGCAGCAAAATGTACAGCAAAAGTTTGGAGCTGTCGATAAATCATTCCTTATTAAAGTAGTTGGTTTGGTAAAAGAGCGACTTACTTTCTTAAACGACATAGAACATTTTGCCTATTTATTTCAACCAATAGAACAATATGAGGAAACATCTTTATCGAAGGTAAATAAAATAAAAGAAGTATTAGACATAGATAAATTGACACTGCTATTTAATAATTTTAGCGATGATTCAGTACTGATTGAAACGAGCTTAAAAGAATTTGCACAAAACAATGAACTTAAAATAGGTGAGTTGATGAAGTTTATTCGCACCAGTTTAGTGGGCGAATTGTCAGGGCCAGCTATTCCTGATTTAATCGTATTATTAGGGAATGAAACAAGCATAAATAGGATTAAAAATTGCTTTAGTCAGTTATGATTTAATCACCAAGCAGAAAAAATCCTTTGTATTCTTTGTGAAAAATGTAGTATGATTTGTGTTTGTAAATTAAATGAATAAAAAAATGGAAGAAAATAAGTCATTAAATTTTATTGAAGAAATAATTTCAAACGATTTGAAAGAAGGAAAATATACTTCTATTCTTACCCGTTTTCCGCCCGAACCGAATGGCTATCTACACATGGGTCATGCGGCTTCTATATGTTTAAATTTTGGTGTGGCACAAAATTTTGGAGGCAATACTAATTTGCGTTTCGATGACACCAATCCGGTAACGGAAGATACAGAATATGTAGAAAGCATACAACAAGACGTGAAATGGTTGGGTTTTGATTGGGCAAATATTTATTATGCCAGCGACTATTTCGATACATTATATAATTTTGCCGTACAACTTATCCAACAAGGCGATGCCTATGTGTGTGATTTAAGTGCAGAAAATATTGCACAACAAAAAGGTACGCCTACCGAAGCAGGTACCAACTCACCTTATAGAAACAGAAGTGTAGATGAAAATTTAAATTTATTTGCTCGCATGAAAGCCGGCGAATTTAAAGAAGGTGACAAAACATTGCGTGCAAAAATTGACATGACTTCTTCCAATATGCTGATGCGTGATCCATTATTATACAGAATTAAATTTGCGCATCACCATCGTACCGGCGACAAATGGTGTATTTATCCAATGTATGATTTTGCACATGGCCAAAGCGATTCTATTGAAAAAATTACACATTCAATTTGTACTTTAGAATTTGTGCCACATAGAGAAGTATATGATTGGCTGATTCAAAAATTAGGCATTTATCCATCCAAGCAATATGAATTTGCACGTGTAAATGTGAATTACACGGTGATGAGCAAGCGCAAGCTGAAACAATTAGTGGAGGAACAACATGTAAATGGTTGGGACGACCCAAGAATGCCTACTATTTCGGGCATGCGACGACGAGGAATTACTCCAACTGCCATCCGAAATTTTTGTGAAAAAGCCGGCATCGCTAAACGAGAAAAAATTAATGAATTTTCATTGTTAGAATTTTGTACTCGCGAAGATTTGAATAAAATTTCATTAAGAAGAATGGTTGTTTTTAATCCAATTAAAGTGGTGATAGCTAATTTGGAAAATGTGATTGAATTAAGCATAGAAAATAATCCTGAAAATGAGTTGGATGGAAAACGAAGTGTTCTTTTTACCAAAGAAATTTTTATTGAAAAAGATGATTTTGTGGAAACACCTCAAAAGAAAGTTTTTAAAATGGAAGTTGGACAATCCATTCGTTTAAAAGGTGCTTTTATTGTTACTTGTAATGACGTTGTGAAAGATGCAGACGGAAACATTACTGCAATACATTGTACGTATCATGCCAACAGCCAAAGTGGCATGGATACATCAGGCATTAAAGTGCAAGGCACGTTACATTGGGTAAGTGCTACTCATGCTATTTCTGTTGAAATTCGAGAATACGACCGACTGTTTAAAGTTGAAAATCCATCAGATGAAGAAGGTGATTTTAAATCATACATTAATGAAGAAAGTTTGAAAATTATTTCTAATGCTGTTGCCGAACCGACATTGAAAGAGGCAACATTAGAACATCATTTTCAGTTTTTGCGAAAAGGCTATTTTTATTTAGATAAAGATTCTACGCCAACTAAGTTGATATTTAATAAAACTGTAGGCTTAAAAGACCATTGGTCGAAGTAAAACTTTGACCAATTTTAAGAAGCATTTAAGCTTGTTTCTGTTCATTATTTTTAATAATAAAATTGCTCTGAAATAATTTTTCCATCTCGAACTTCATACATGCCAATTTCTTCAAAAATTTGTCTGGAACCACCTTTAGGTGTAAAATCCATCGTCATAAAACTGGTGAAGTAATTGCCTGCCACACGTGGCTTTTCAGTAGTTCCGCCATGCATAGCTTCTATGCTTTCGTTAAATTTTTTGCCTTTTTCATGTATGGCTACCATGCCAAGTGCGTCTTCCCAATTGTAACCTGGCGTTTCTTTGCTTACGCAGTTATTAGAATATAATTCATCATAAATTTTATCGAATGCACCTATTTGCATGTATTCATAAAATTTGTCGGCTACTTCTTGAGTTGTCATTGTTTGGTTGTTTTAATGAAATTAAATTTAAATAATAAGTACCATTTTCAATATTAATGTTACAACGAACGATATTTTTTATCCAAAAAAGATATAGCAAACAACAATACTCAGAATAATGCTCACCAATTCAGCAAATAGGCTGGTTGCCACAACGTATCGTGTTTTTTTAATAGCAACTGCTCCAAAGTAAACAGCTAACACATAAAAAGTGGTATCATGGCTGCCATTGAATATTCCGGCTAAACGACCGGCAAAGCTATCGGCTCCTAAACCGCCTTCTTCAATTGGTTTTATCAAATCTACCATTAAACCACGCGCACCACTTCCACTAAAAGGTTTCATTATGGCAACAGGTAATGCATCTACAAATTGAGTATCTAATCCCAAATGGGTAAAACAATATGCAATGCCATGTGTAATGATTTCCATGCCACCACAAGCTCTAAAAATGCCAATACCAACTAGCATGGCTACTAAATATGGAATGATTTTAATGGTAATGTCAAAGCCTTCTTTAGCACCATCAATAAACGATTCATAAACATTTACTTTTTTAAAAAACGCAAACGCAATAAAGGTGATAATAACAGAAAAGATAATGAATCCGCCAATAATATTGCTGGCTATTTCCATTTTTTCTTTAGGCATTGTACTGAATAAATAGGTCAAACCACCAATAAAACCTATTATTCCAAGCACCCAAGTAGTGAGTACAAAATCCCATTTTATTTTTTGAATAAAAGTGCAAAGTATTAATCCTGAAATCATTCCACCATAGGTGGCAATGAGCAATGGAAGAAAAATATCGGTAGGATTGGCTGCGCCGGCAGTGGCACGAAATGCAATAATACTTACAGGAATAATGGTGAAACCTGCAGTATTCAATGTCAAGAACATAATCATTGAATTGGATGCTTGTTCTTTATTTGGATTAATGTCTTGTAATTCTTTCATAGCTTTCAAGCCCAATGGTGTTGCAGCATTATCCAAGCCTAGCATATTAGCAGAATAATTCATAAGTATGCTTCCCATTGCTGGATGCTCTTTTGGAATTTCGGGAAATAACCTTGAAAAAAATGGACTGATTAATTTAGAAAATATTCGGATAGCGCCACCATTTTCACCCACTTTCATAATGCCCAACCAAAAACACATGACGCCGGTTAATCCTAATGATATTTCAAATGCTGTTTTAGAAGAATCTGTAATGGCATTAATGGTAGTGGACATAACGGTTGTGTCGCCTAGAACAATAAGCTTAAACAGAACAATTATAAAAGATATAATGAAGAATAAAATCCAAATATAGTTGAGTATCATGTGATGGAATTTGTATGTTACAATGTACGAATTTAATTTTCTTATTCGTTAATTCCGCAATTAATCAATAAATTTGCAAGGTGAACAAGAAATTTGAATTACCAGAAATAGTAAATAGAAAGGCAAAGTTTAATTACGAATTTTTAGAGTCGTTTAAAGCTGGTATGGTGCTTACAGGAACGGAAATAAAATCGGTGAAAGAAGGAAAAGTAAACATGGGCGATAGCTTTTGTTATTTTAGAAATAGCGAATTATGGTTGAAAAGCTTGCATATTTCTGTATATAAAAATGGAAGCTACGCTAATCATGAACCAATGCGTTTACGCAAATTATTATTGACCAAAAAAGAAATTAAGCGCCTAGAAAATAAAATTAAAGAAAAAGGATTAACGATTATCCCGTATAAAATTTTCTTTTCAGAACGTGGTATTGCCAAAATTGAAATTGTTTTAGCAAGAGGCAAAAAATCATTCGATAAACGTGAAACGATTAAAGAACGCGATACTCAAAAAGAAATTCAACGCGTAAAAAAGTCAATACGCTATTAAATCTACGTGTTAGCTTGTATTCAACGTTTCAATTTTAATCGTTATATTTATTTATGAAACGGATATTTTCTTTTTACGTATTACTAACCACTTATTATTTGTACGCAGATGTACCTGGCAATAAACCACGGCCTAGTTATGATGTAAAGATTTCAGGACTCAACCAATACAATAATCATGTGTTTTTTGTTCAAGATAATCATGTTGTTTCAGAATTAACAGATAGTAGCAAAAGCATTCATGTGCCAGGCGGTTATGGTGCTCCAAAATGTATAAAAGTTTGGGCAATAAATAAAAATAACTTTGTGCATACAGATACACTGTTTTTTTGCAGTGGCGATTCAAAAAATTCAAAAATTATAATAGTAAACATACACAATCGTCATTTGTCTTATACAACAGATGCAATAAAAGGAAAAAATCAAAATATCATTCCATTTTATACCATAAGGAATAATAAGGATGATGATATTCAGATCAATAAAATTAAGACTATCATGTATTTAATTTCAGGATTAAGTCTTTTAATTTTAACAGTATTGATGTTTTTTATTAGGAAAAATAATAAGGAACAAGAACTTCAAAGAAGTATATGAGAAATCTGCCCATTTTGTTAGATGCTGTTTCGCCAATAGTTTTAGTTATTCCTTTTGTAATTTTATTAGGAGTGATATCAATTTCTACATTTCTCATTCTTTGGCTAATTGCGTATATTCGAAAAAGAAAGTCTAGAAAATGAAAAAATCAATCTTATTCTATTCCTTGTTTTTGTTATTGCAAATTTGCTTTGCAGATATTCCTATTGATAAAAACGGAAACAACATCACTGAACTTACATACTTTAATTATTTGCCTTTGGTTTTAGGTATATTAGGTGCATTAGGAATTTTAATATTTATGTATGTTTACAAGAAAGAAAATATTAATAGGTAGAAGTATATTATTGTTTTGGCTTCTTTTTTTTACTATTCAATTAAAGGCAAATATGCCACCACCAAAATATTTTAGTAACACAACATATCATTTTACAAATATCAATACATTTGCTCAATGCACTTTTTACATAAAAAATATTCAAACAAAGAAGGTAAAGAAAATCAAACAAGATGATATTGTTGTGATATCAAAGAGCAGCTCGCAAAAATGCTTAGAAGTCTGGTGTGTAAATAAGAAAACCAGAAATAAATCAAACACAATTTTATTATGCATAAAATCAGGTTACCAAGATGCAGTTGAGAGTGATTGTCAAAGAGGAATAGAATTTGATTTAGAAGACAATAAGCTTACATATACTCACAAAGAATACAAAGAAAAGAAAGAAAATAACGTTCCGCTATTTTATATTACAAATAAAAATTTGTCTAATAATTTCGCAGTAATCTGTTCTTTTGCAGCTCTTTTTATTTTTACCTTTTTTTATTTTTTAAAATCAAGGAAAATGAAATTACATGTTTAAGTATTTATTATTGACTATGCTTATTGAGATTCCAATTTACTTTTTATTTGACCGAAATAGAATGTATTTTTCCATATTGATTTTAATACTCGCAAATTGTTTTACATGGCCATTGCTGAATATTTTATTTCAAACCACACAAATACATTTATTAATTTTAGAAAGTGGCGTTACGTTAGCAGAAGCATTTATTATTTATTTTTTTTTAGAGCAGAAGTTTTCAAGAGCATTACTTATTTCATTTGTGCAAAACAGTGTTACTACTTTCTTAGGTATTTGGATTAATCATATTAAATTGTGAGTAATAAATATAAAATAGCAGTTTTGTTTGGTGCATCACACGGCATTAATGATTTTATTGCCGGTTATCTGTTGTCGAATATGTCTGCAAATTCTACAAATTGGCAACTTAATTCTATTTCTTTTTTGGTATATAGTATTGTTGCTTTCGGCGGACAATTACCAGCAGGTATTATTGTTGATAAATCAAAAAAGATTAAATTATTTTCTTTGATTTCCTTATCGTTAATGCTCTTTGCTATTGCATTTTCTTATGTAAATATTTTCGTAGCAATTTTATTAAGCGGTATAGCGTCTGCATTTATACATGTATGTGGTGGCGCAGCATGTTATGTATCAGATAACAAAAGTTCTACTTTGGCTGGTATCTTCACTTCACCTGGCGTGGTTGGTTTAATTCTTGGCGGCATAATTGGAACAATGCAATTTCATTTCTTCTTTGTATTTGCATTTGTGTTAATAGCAATACTATTTTTTCTAATAAAAATTAAAATTCCATCTTATTCTGCCATTCCAGAAACTAAAAATGAATCGCTTTTGGATACACACGATTTTTTCATGTTGATATTATTACTGGCAATTACATTTCGTTCGCTGTTTTGGAATATTGCACACATGATGTGTTTTGAAAATAATGAATGGTTACTTGGTATTGCTTTTTCTGCATTTACGGGTAAATTAATTGGTGGATACATTTCTGACAAAGTGGATTGGAGAAAATTTGTTTTTGTAACGCTTATTTTTTCAACAATTTTATTAAATATTGGTAAGAATTATCTTCCTGTTTTTTGCATTGGTGTTGCACTCTTGCAAAGTGCAGTACCAATTACATTAGTATTGATGCAAAATTATATGCAAAAAAATCCGGCAACTGCTGCCGGACTATCACTTGGTGTGGCAATTGCTTTAGCTGGATTGCCTACATACCTTAATCAGTTCAGGCTTATACAAGATAACAAAACATTTCTGTTGCTATTAAGTATAGCCTACATCTTTTCTAATTGTTGGGTAATTAAAAAGTACAAATTGCTATAAGCATTTTTTAATTCAATTCAGCTTCTAAATCTGTTTTATGGAATACTAAAATGCTGATACAGCAGAATAGTACTACAATTGCTGATGCAAACATCAGACCACCATCATTCAAAATATTCACTTCTCCGATGGTTAAGTGCATGCAAATAGCACCAAACATCATTAGTGAACCTAAAATAGCACCTCGCCAAGCTGTTTTTTGAACTAATAATAAAGCGATAGCAATACACTCCAAAATGGCAACGCCATATCTGCCGGCAGGTTCCATGCCAATTAATTGGAAAGTGTAAATAGACGCTTCGGCTGAAGTGAATTTCATAAATGCAGAGTAAGCAAAAATACCTGCAGCAATAAGTCGGGTTCCTATGTCTATTAATTTAATTTCGTTTTTCATAGACATAAATTTTATAAACTCAAAATAGCTCAAACCAACATATTTGTCAATATTTTAATACGTGTTTTTGAAATCAAATTAGTATTTGGTGCTTTTTTAGGATTATTCGGTATGAATTTATGGCACCAAGGAATATTTATAAAAAAAAGAGAAACTATTCGTAGATAGCTTCTCTTTAGTTATTAGATAAAAGGAATATTATTTTTCGACGATGATTCCTTCCGTTAAAACAGAAACATTGTTTTTTAATACTTCTACAATTCCACTTTTTAAGTTGAATTCTTGCTTTCCAGAATTTGTTTTAATGCGAACAATTCCATCTTTAAGAGAAGCAATTAAAGGCGCATGATTATTTAAAATTTCAAATTTGCCATCAATGCCATTTAATTGAACCGATTCGGCTTCGCCAGAAAAGATATTTGCTTCTGGAGTAAGTATGTTTAAGTTCATGCGTTTATTTTTAAAAATAGAAAATTTTAAAAAAATGAATTAATTAGTACATTATTTAGCTTCTGCTAATATTTTTTTACCTTTTTCTATCGCATCTTCAATAGAACCTACTAAGTTAAATGCTGCTTCAGGATATTCATCTACTTTACCATCCAAAATCATTTCAAATCCTTTCAAAGTATCTTCGATAGGAACGAAGACACCTTTTAAACCTGTAAACTGTTCGGCAACATGGAATGGTTGAGACAAGAAACGTTGAACACGACGTGCTCTGTGAACGACTAGTTTATCGTCTTCAGATAACTCATCCATACCTAAGATGGCGATGATATCTTGTAATTCTTTATAACGTTGTAAGATATATTTTACGCGTTGCGCAACATTGTAGTGTCTTTCTCCAATTACTTGTGGGTCTAATATACGTGATGTTGAATCCAATGGATCTACTGCAGGATAAATACCTAATTCCGCAATTTTACGGCTTAATACAGTTGTTGCATCTAAATGCGCGAACGTGGTTGCTGGAGCTGGATCTGTTAAGTCATCCGCTGGAACATACACCGCTTGTACAGATGTGATAGAACCTGTTTTTGTGGAAGTAATACGTTCTTGCATTAATCCCATTTCTGTAGATAAGGTTGGTTGATAACCTACTGCTGATGGCATACGACCTAATAAAGCGGATACTTCAGAACCTGCTTGAGTAAAACGGAAGATATTATCTACGAAAAATAAGATATCTTTTCCTTTTCCATCTCCATCACCATCACGGAATTGTTCAGCAATAGTTAAACCGGATAAAGCAACACGAGCACGAGCTCCTGGAGGCTCATTCATCTGACCGAAAACTAAAGTAGCTTTAGAGTCTAATAAAGCAGTTTTATCAATAGAAGCTAAATCCCAATCTCCATTTTCCATAGAGTGTTTGAATGCTTCACCATATTTAATTACGTCTGATTCTAAGAACTCACGTAAAAGGTCATTTCCTTCACGTGTGCGTTCTCCAACGCCCGCAAATACAGATAAACCACCATGACCTTTGGCAATGTTATTTACCAATTCCATGATTAATACTGTTTTACCTACACCAGCACCACCAAATAAACCAATTTTACCACCTTTTGCATAAGGCTCGATTAAGTCGATAACCTTAATACCTGTAAATAATACTTCTTTAGACGTAGCTAAATCTTCGTATTTTGGCGGTTTTCTGTGGATTGGATAACCACCTACTTTGCTCACTTCTCCAATACCATCAATAGCATTTCCTATTACGTTAAATAAACGACCTTTAATAGCATCGCCAGCCGGCATGGTGATTTGACCACCTGTATCCGTAACAACAGCACCTCTTGTTAAACCTTCCGTTGCATCCATTGCTACACAACGAACACTATCTTCTCCTAAATGTTGTTGACATTCTAGGACAACTTCAGAGCCATCATCTTTTTTTACAGTTAATGCATTTAAGATATTCGGAAGTGTTGAACCTTCACCATCAAATGCTACGTCCACCACTGGACCGATAATTTGGGTAATTTTACCTACGTTTGCCATAGTTTATATTAGACGATTAATTTTAAAATCGGTGCAAAAATAAGAGTATGTGCTTGTTTTTCAAAATCAATATTCCAAAGTTGTCCACATATAAAGATTTAGTAATTTCCTTTTGTGAATTTGAGGTTATATTTAATGGTTTTTTCCATAAAAATGTTTCTTGAGCTCGTTTAATGTTTATAAATACTGATTCTGGATGATTTTTTTTATGAATTGGATCATTTATGACTCAAGAGATTATATTTTTATTGAATAGCACATATTTTATGCCTAATTTTAATTAGTTTAGTGTTACGTAAATGTAAATTATAATTATGCAAAGTGTTCAAATGTTATCTATAAAAGCATTTATTAGTGTTTTTAGACAAGTATTATTTGTACACAAAACAGAAGCCAATACCATTCGAGTCGGTTTCGAACGTGCTTCAAATATTACAAAATTTCCAAGATTTGTAAAAAGAGAAGATCTCAAATATGCCGACATAGACGGTTCATGGTTTACACCTGATGGATTTAGTAAGTCAAAAACAATTCTGTATTTTCACGGTGGTGGATATGTGATGGGTTCACATCATTCTCATCGTTCATTAATAGCTAGAATAGCTAGAGCTTCCAATTGCAAAGCATTAGCAATTAATTATAGAAAAGCACCTGAAAACCCATATCCTGCTGCTGTAGAAGACGCTCTTAAAACATATAAACAAATGATTGTTGACGGATATGAGAACATCTTCATCATGGGAGATTCTGCTGGTGGAGGACTGACTTTAGCCTTGCTACAACTAATTAGAAAACATAAACTATCAAAAGCTGCTGGTGCAGTTTTACTTTCACCTTGGACAGATTTAACCTTGAGTGGTGATAGTATAGAAACTAAGAAAGATGAAGATGCCTTAATTTCACGTCATTTATTAGAAATTTATTCAAAAAGATACTATGCCGAAAGCGACCCAACGAACCCTTTGATTTCTCCATTATTTGCCGATTTCAAAGGATTTCCTCCAACACTAATACAAGTAGGTGGAAGTGAAGTGTTATTTGATGACGCTATTCGATTGGCACAAAAAATGAATAAAGCCAATGTGAACGTTCAATTAGAAATATATGATAAAATGATGCACGTTTGGCAATTTTTTGCTGGCATTGTTCCTGAAGGAAATAAAGCTATTTCAGAAATTGGTGACTTTGTGAAATCAATAAACGTATCCACCAAAACCGATAAATTAGAAGCTTTAGAAGTATACTAAAATGGAATACCTTAATACTCATAAACAAAAAATAACATGTGCACAATGTGGTAGTAATGATTTTAAATCTATTGATAAATCACATATTAAATGCTCACATTGTGGTACTCAAGTTGACACTACCATTAAACTTACTGATGATACTTCATTGAATATGGAAATAAGTGATGGAGCTCAAGTAGAAGTAAATGCACAAGTAAAAATAAAAGGTGGATTAAAAATAAAAGGTGGAACTTTAATTATTAAAGATGGTGGAAGTATAGAAATTGGATGATTTTATTTTGATAAATAATTTAAATTTTATACGTTTGCAATATGATAAAAATCTTTTCTATGAATGCAATGTGCTGCTGTTGTAAAACGGAGTAAGAAAGGTTTTATCTAAATTGAATATTAATATACAAAAATACGATGCCTTTCTTTAAAGAGAAAGGCATTTTTTATAACTTTTTTTATAACAATATAAAAATTAATACATGAGTAATTACAAATTTGAAACCTTGCAAATACATGCAGGTCAAGAACCAGATCCCACAACAGGCGCATTGGCTGTGCCGATCTATCAAAGCACTTCGTATCAATTTAAAAATACCGAACATGCTGCCAATCTATTTGGATTGCGTGAGTTTGGAAATATTTATACGCGCATTATGAATCCGACTTCAGATGTGTTTGAAAAACGTATTGCAGCTTTAGAAGGTGGTGTGGCTGCGTTGGCAACTTCATCAGGAATGTCAGCTCAATTTTTAGCATTAAACAATATCTTACAAGCCGGAGATAATTTTGTTACCACTTCATTCTTATACGGAGGAACCTACAATCAATTTAAAGTAGCATTTAAACGATTAGGCATCGAAGCTCGATTTGCAGATGGTGACAATCCTCAAAGTTTTGAAAATCTAATTGATGATAAAACCAAAGCCATTTATTTAGAATCAATAGGTAATCCTCGTGGCAATGTGCCAGATTGGGCAGCTTTTAAAGCACTTTCAGAAAAATACGATTTGCCTTTAGTTGTTGACAATACATTTGGTGCTGCTGGATATATTTTTCAGCCTTTAAAACATGGAGCACATATTGTGGTGGCTGCTGCTACAAAATGGATTGGTGGACATGGAACATCTATTGGTGGTGTTATTGTGGATGGTGGAAATTATAATTGGGGAAATGGAAAATATCCTCAATTTACAGAACCATCAGAAGGATATCATGGTTTAAATTTCTGGAATGTATTTGGAACACCAGGTCCATTTGGAAATATTGCTTACATCATTCGTGCAAGAGTAGAAGGCTTACGTGATTTTGGAGCTTCCAATTCTCCATTTAATTCATTCTTATTTTTACAAGGATTAGAAACCTTATTACTTCGAGTTGAACGACATAATCAAAATGCATTAGCATTAGCAAAATGGTTAGAACAACATCCAAAAATTGAGAAAGTTACTTATACAGGTTTAGAAAGTTCACCATATCATACATTAGCCAAAAAATATTTAACCAATGGTTTTGGTTCTGTATTTACTTTTGATGTTAAAGGTGGATTCGATGCTGCTAAGAATTTCATCAATGCATTAAAACTTGTATCGCATGTTGCCAATGTGGGTGATGTTCGCACATTAGCCATTCACGCAGCATCTACTACACATGAGCAATTGTCTGATGAAGACCAAATTGCAGCTGGTGTTTCTAAAGGCTCGGTTCGCGTGGCTGTTGGAATAGAACATATTGATGATATTAAAGCAGACTTTGAACAAGCTTTAAACGCCTAATTTTTTATAAAACGTTGGAAAATAGATAAATTTTCCAACGTTTTTTTATCTCATCTTTTTTATTGGAAATATTTATATGCAACCTCAAATTTTATCACATCAACAACCTGTTACATTAGAATGTGGCGTAACCTTACCTATGGTAGATATTGCTTACCATACCTTTGGTGAATTGAATGCCGATAAATCTAATGTTGTTTGGATATGCCACGCGTTTTCAGCTAATTCCAATCCGATGGAATGGTGGCCAGGAATGGTAGGAGATGGCTTATTTATTGATTCCAAAAAATATTTTATAGTTTGTGTAAACATGTTGGGTTCATGCTATGGAACCACAGGTCCTTTGTCAATAAACCCAGAAACAGAAAAAAAATATTATAGTTCGTTTCCCGTAGTAACCGTTCGTGATATGGTACAAACTTTAATTTTAGTGCGTAAGAATTTAGGTATTGAAAAAATATTTTTTGCTTGCGGTTTTTCTATGGGCGGACAGCAATTATTAGAATTTGTAATTCAAGAGCCGGATGTGTTTGATAATATCTTACTAGGCGCCACAAATATTAAGCATTCTCCATGGGGAATTGCCTATAATGAATCCCAGCGATTAGCATTGTATGCCGACCAAACATTTGGAAATGAAGATGATAACGCCGGACAAGCCGGTTTAAAAGCAGCCAGAAGCATCGGTTTATTGTCGTATAGGAATTATATGGCTTATAATAAAACGCAATCTGATGACGATAATTCCAAATTAGAAAATTTCAAAGTTTGTTCCTATCAACAATATCAAGGAGAAAAATTAGTAAAGCGTTTTAACGCGTATTCTTATAACATTTTATCTAAGGCAATGGATAATCATAATATTACACGTGGACGTGGTGATGCAAAAGATGTATTGTCTTCTGTGAAATGTAATGTGTTAGTGTTGGGTATTACTTCCGATTATTTATATCCATTGGAAGAACAACAATTATTGGCTAAATTAATTCCACATAGCTTATTTGTTGAAATTAATTCAGATTATGGGCATGATGGATTTTTAATAGAAAATGAACAAATGTCTAAAATTTTAAGTGCATTTTTAAAAGTTTAATCTCCTTTACTTAACTTCCAAGCTAATCATTTTTGCAAGGTCAATTGCACGTTGTGTTACGTCATTTACATTCGCATCAGTATTGTCATAAGCTAATGCAACGCCCATTCTTCGATATGGCCTGGTGGTTGGTTTCCCAAAAATTCGCACATCTGATTTTATATGGTTCATTGCCGATTCAAGACCAATGTATTTGGGTGAACTTCCTTCACTGTTTGCTAAAATTACAGCACTTGCACCTACACGTTCTAATGTAATTTCAGGAATTGGAAAACCTAATATGGCGCGTGCGTGTAATTCAAATTCAGAAAAGTTTTGTGTGCCTGCAAGTGTTACCATTCCGGTGTCGTGTGGTCGAGGTGATAGTTCTGAAAAATAAACTCCATCTTTTGCAATGAAAAATTCAACGCCAAAAATTCCGGCACCTGTGAGTGCTTCTGTAACAGCAGCAGCCATGCGTTTTGCTTCTTCTAAATGTTGAGGCTGAACCAAAGCAGGTTGCCAACTTTCTTGATAATCGCCGCGTTCTTGTCGATGACCTATCGGAGGACAAAATAAAGTTGGCAGTCCGTTTTTTTGAGCTACGGTTAATAAGGTAATTTCTGATTCAAAGTTTATAAATGCTTCCGCAATAACTTCGGTATAGTCGCCACGCTTTCCACTTTGTGCATAGTTCCACGCTTGTTCAATATCTTCTGTAGTTTTTATGGTCGATTGGCCTTTTCCCGAAGAACTCATTAATGGTTTTACCACACATGGCATTCCAATGTTTTTTACAGCTTCGATTAATTCTTCTAAGGAATTGGCATATTGATAGTTGGCTGTTCTTAGTCCCAATTCTTTGGCAGCTAAATCTCGGATTGCTTTTCTGTTCATTGTAAAATTTGCCGCTTTAGCACTGGGCACTACGGTGATGCCTTGCTGTTCATAAGCATAAAAACGTTCGGTGCGGATAGCTTCTATTTCAGGTACTATTAAATCCGGTTGATGTTTAGCAACAATACTGTCTAATGCAGCACCATCTAGCATATTTATAACTTCACGTTCATCGGCCATTTGTTGTGCCGGAGCATCATTGTACGAGTCAACAGCTATCACATATTGACCTAATCGTTTTAATGCAATTACTAATTCTTTTCCTAATTCTCCAGAACCTAATAACATTATTTTTTTCATAGATATTCAATTTTATTTTTCTAAATCTTTTAAAAATTTTGGCCATAATTTTTTTTCGGCGGAAGCGAAGAAGAAACCACGATGACCAAATTTTTTGATACCATAATCATTGGCATGCAAGGTTTCAATTTCTTTTTGTGCATTGGAATACAAGTCTAATATAAATTGACAGCCATCTCGAGTAGTTATTTTATCATCAGCCAAATGATAGGATTTTACTGGTATTTTGATTGAATTGTAATGTGATTGGATTCCAGTAGTTTTATAATAGGAAACAAAGAAATCTTTTGTTAAACACCATTGTCTTAATTCCAAAATAATATTTTTCGGAAAACCACCTTTAATGCCGAATGCTTCGTTGTTCATATATCCATATTTCCATAAAGAATATGAAACAATAATTTTCCAAAATAAAAACAGCACTATTCTCATGTAAAATGGTAAATATCCAATGTATCCATTGGTGGAGGCAACTAAAAATAGTTTATCAAAAAGTGCAGCAGATGGAGTATATCCAATTAACTGACCTCCAGAACTATGCCCAACAATATATTTTTTTTGATTAGAATAATTTTCCAGTACAAATTGGCTCACACATTCCATGTCTTTCAGCCAATCTTCGTGCTTTACTGAAGAAGAAAAATTTTCTGAATTACCATAATCATACGTGATAGCCACATAACCATTTTGGCATAAGTAGTCAGCAAATTTCCAATATATTTTTTGAGGAATACAAGTTCCTGTATTGATTTGTATAATGCCATTAGGTGCAAAAACAGGCGTTCTAATTATCAAGGTAAGGTAGTTGTTTGAACTTGATAGGATGGTTTTTTCCGAAATATTCATTTCATTTTTTTTCTTTGAAATATACATGAATTAATTTTAAAAAGCATGGATTAGATTTTTTTTTGGATATTTGATGTCTATTAAAAATCAAGTTTGTGCAGAAAATTGTTTTTAAAAAAAGTTGGCTTAAATATCCATTAATGATATTTGTGTTTACACTACTTTTTTTGTTTTCTCCCAAACCTAAAACATCCATTGGAACGTATTGTGGTGAATACATTCACCTCAATAAAATGGGATTTGTTCTTTTTTGTGATTCGTATCAATATACCTATCTAACCACAAATCCATCACTTATGTTAGATTCAAACTTTGTGGCAGTTCGACAAAATAGACCATTGTATATTTATATTGCACACGTCATAGGCTTGCCTATTAAGTTTGCAGTAGATAAAATAGTTACTACTTCATTTTTTGAGTCTATTGGAGGAAATCAATATTTGCATCAACCGATTATCAATACCAAATTAAAGTCAAGCCCATTTTTAAAGAAATATAATATTCAAAATCAGGAGAATTTAGTGTTGGACATGTTGCCGTTTTATATAGCCTATATTATTCTGAATTTTATGGTGTTATTGGCTTCTTTAATACTATTAGAAAAGTTACTTAAACAATTAAAAGTGGATTTGTTTATCATTCATTTTCTTTCATTATTTATTGTAAGTAGTGGAATTGTTAAAGCATTTTTTTATTCGGCACATGAACAGATGTTTACTTTTTTTACACCTTTATTTGTTGCTTATTCCATGTTATTGTTAATTAGAAAACGGTTAAATTCTACATCGCTTTTATTTATTACTTTCTTGAATGGAATTTTATGTTTGGCGTATGGTAGTTTTATTTTATATTTTCCATGTATGGTTTTAGCTATGTTAATTATGGAAAATCGTATATTCCCAAGCTTGGACCAACTTAAAATAATGAGCTTAAATGCGCTTGTATTTGTTATTCCTACCTTTAGTTGGATATTTATTTGTCATCATTTTTCTGGACATTATTATAATGGTGAAATTTCTAACTTCCGAGAATTTGTTTGGGTAATAGATACCATGTCTATTGGTTTTTCTACATTTATAAAAACTGCTTCTTCTTACTCATTACGTTATTT
>JAGNZZ010000022.1 GCA_017984135.1 Chitinophagales bacterium
ACAAGAAGCAGAAGCTTATTTAATACATCCAATTTTGGGAATTAGATTAGTGGAAATTTCAACAGCATTACTAAAATTAGCTACTCAAAATCCGATACAAATTTTTGGAAATATAGATGCTATGAAATTGCAATCTTCAGTGACATTATTTGCCTTGTTAAATCCAACAAATCCTGTTTTTCAACAAGTATTAGATAAATATTTTGCTGGCAAGATGGATGAAAAAACGAAGTATTTAGCAGGCAATTAAGCTTATTTATTTTCTTCATTTACCTTGTTCCATATCATAATTTGATTGGAGAAAATTTTTGCAAATCCTTTTACATCTTCGCCAGTCCAAGCATTGTTCATTTCGCCATAACTTCCAAATTTACTACTCATCAAATCATAAGGCGATTCAATGCCAATAAGTTGGAATGTATATGGTTTTAATTGAACAAAAACGTTACCGCTTACCTGTTCTTGTGTATGAGTTAAAAATGCTTCTAAATCGCGCATCAAAGGTTCATAAAACAAACCTTCGTGTAAATTATTTCCATACACATTACTCAATTGATCTTTCCAAAAAAGTTGTTGTTTAGTTAGTGTATGTTTTTCTAATAAATGATGTGCTTTTATAATAATAAGTGGTGCGGCAGCTTCAAATCCAACACGTCCTTTTATCCCAATTATGGTGTCACCAACATGCACATCTCTACCAATAGCATACGCACTTGCCAATTGTTGTAACTTATTAATGGCATCAGTAGGATGTTCAAATGCTTGACCATTGATGGCCATTAATTCACCTTTGTTAAAAGTTAAAGCTACTTCTTCTGAATCTGTACTTTCTTTTTGCAATGGTGTAGGAAAGGCACTTTCCGGCAACGTATGTCGAGATGTAAGCGTTTCTTTGCCACCTACACTGGTACCCCAAATTCCTTGATTAATAGAGTAAGCTGCTTTTTGTGCATCTATTTCTACACCATGTTTTTTCAAATATTCTAATTCTTCTTCACGAGATAATTTGTTGTCGCGAATAGGCGTTATAATTTCGGCTTCCGGCAAAATAATATTAAAAACCATATCAAAACGCACTTGATCATTGCCGGCACCTGTACTTCCATGCGCAATAAAATCGGCTCCAATTTCTTTGGCATATTCCGCTACGGCAATCGCTTGAAAAACACGTTCTGCGGATACCGATAAAGGATAAGTATTATTTTTTAATACATTTCCATAAATTAAATATCGAATACATTGGTCGTAATAATTTTTCACAACATTGCGTACTACGTATTCTTTCACGCCCATTTGTTTCGCTCGTGTTTCAATGTCATTTAGTTGAGCATCACTAAAACCACCAGTGTTTACGGTAATGGCGTACACATCTAATCCTTTTTCTTCTGTTAAATATTTTACACAATATGAAGTATCTAATCCACCACTATATGCTAAAACAACTTTTTTGCTCATAATTTTTATTTTTTATTTTCTTTACTTTTTCCAGCAGTTTTTACCACACGTATGCGTTGAGCTTTTGGTGTTTTCAGTTTTGATGGAATTTTCTTTTCTATTTTTTTTATTTTGGCGAATTCTTTTTTCTTTTCATCTTTTGGATTGAAAAGCATGGCAGTACAAAGGCAATTTTTTCTTTCTGTACGAGTGAGCACATCATAGTTAATACAACTTTTACAACCACTCCAAAAAGCATCATCTTGCGTGAGTTCGGAAAAGGTAACTGGTTTGTAGCCTAAATCAGAATTGAGTTTCATGACGGCTAAACTGGTTGTGATACCAAAAATTTTTGCATTTGGAAATTTTTTACGCGTGTGCTCGAATACAAATTTTTTAATTCGTTTGGCTAAACCATGGTGGCGAAAATCTTCTTTTACGATTAATCCAGAATTGGCAACGTAGTTTTTGCCTTCCCAAGTTTCTATATAACAAAAGCCTGCAATTTGCTGATGTGCAGAAATTGCAATAATGGCTTTTTCTTGTATAATTTTTTCTTTGATGTATTCCGGATCACGTTTGGCTATTCCAGTTCCTCTTTTTTTTGCAGATTCTTCATACATTTTACATAATTCATCGGCAAATTGTAGATGTTCAATTTTGGCTATTTGAACGCTGAATTTTTCTGCTGTTTTTTTCAATGTATAAGGTGATTAAAATATAAAAATCTGTACTAACAAAAATATAGAGCAAATTGTAAATTGAATGTTATTTTTTATTCTTAAAAATGAAATTAATTGCATGTATTATTTTCATTTAATGTATTTCTAACGTCTATTTTTAGCTTTTATTTAACGTAGTTTCTTTCGTTTGTTTATGCTTAATGAAGTTTCAAATAAAATAAAATACTAACTTTGGACATCTTTTTAAATAGAACCTAAGTATGAGTAGTTTATTATCTTTTATCATTCATTGGAATATTAGTCCTGAAATTTTTATGATTACCGAATCGTTCGGTATTCGTTGGTACAGTTTATTATATGGTGCCGCATTTTTTTTAGGCTATCAAATTTTATTCTGGGAATTTAAAAATGAAAATAAAGATACAGAAGGTGCTGATCAACTTTTAATGTACATGTTTATAGCGGTAATTGTTGGTGCTCGTTTAGGACATGTTTTCTTCTATCAATGGGATTATTATAGCCAAAATTTATTGGAAATAGTTCAAATATGGAAAGGTGGATTAGCCAGTCATGGTGCTGCCATCGCCATTACAATTGCATTGATATTATACAAGCTTAAACATCCTGAATTAACCTTTTTATGGATTATAGATAGAGTAGCAATTCCTACAGCAATTGGAGGTTCGTTTATTCGTTTTGGCAATTTCTTTAATTCTGAAATTGTTGGCGATTACACAGATGGAAGTTGGGGCGTAGTGTTTGAGCGTTTAGGGGAAACTATACCACGTGTGCCCATTCAATTATTTGAAGGATTTTTGTATGTTTTGATTTTTATTGTTTTAATGACTATTTATAAACTTAAAAAATATAAACCACAAGAAGGCAGTTTAATGTCTATTTTCTTGTTTATGATGTTTGCAGGTAGGTTCTTTTTAGAATATTGGAAAGTAGATGAAAATCCGTTGACCATGTTAGGCGTAACTTTAACGCATGGTCAATGGTTGAGTTTTCCTTTTATTGGCATTGCGTTTTTCATTTATTATTTATCGTATAGAAATAAAAAAGTATCAAAGCACATGGCTTAGGTTTGCTTATTTTTTTTCTTCAAAATTCATTGAAATAGAATTAATACAATATCGCAATCCTGTTTTATCAATTGGACCATCATTGAAAACATGTCCTAAATGAGAATGGCATTTCCTGCATAATACTTCAATGCGAGTCATTCCATGGCTGTTATCCAATTGTGTAATTAAAGACGTATCAGATGCTTTGTCGTAAAATGCCGGCCATCCACATCCACTATGGTATTTGGTGGTAGATGTAAAAAGTAAATTACCACATGCTTTACAATAATAACTGCCATCCTCTTTTAAATCGGTATATTTTCCGGTGAAAGCTCTTTCTGTTCCTGCATTGCGCAACACGTAATATTCTTCATCTGTTAATATTTTTTTCCAATCATCATTTGATTTTTTAATTTCAGGAGTGTTCATTTTTTCTTGTTTTTGTAGCACTTGATTATTGGGATTTGTTTGTTTTGTTGGAATTTTAGTTTGACATTGAAGGAAAATTCCAAAGCAAATGATAGTAATAATGTTTTTGAAATAGTTCATCATGCTTGTTATATTTCATTAACGTTGAACAGAATAAATTGTTTTATTTCTATATTCGTACAATGAAGTTAAAATTTATTAAACAAATAATTACCACAGCCATTTTTTTTAATGCAATGTTTGTTTTTGCACAAAAAAAAGACGTTCAAGTGCCTGATTTAACTTCCAGTGCCCAAATTAGTTTATTAACTGTAGGTCGCGCAGATGATGAAATTTGGCAAAATTTTGGCCATACAGCTATTCGTGTTAAAGACTCAATTTTAGGCTGGGATTTGGTATTCAATTATGGAACTTTTGATTTTTCAGATCCAGATTTTATGATGAAATTTATAAAACGTACCTTGTTGTATTATGAATCCATCGATAATTTTTCAGATTTTGAACAAATGTATCGCGAAGAAAACAGATGGATTCGTGAGCAAGTATTGAATCTTTCCTATGTGCAAAAACAGACTTTATTTGAGCGTTTAACTATAAATGCAAGAGAAGAAAATAAATATTATATCTACGATTTTTTATTTGATAATTGTTCCACTCGACCACGTGATATTATCTTATCGCTTTTTAAAAATAAAACTTTTAAAACGGATGTTGAGGATGCTGCAACCTATCGTCAGTTAATAGATAGAAACGTGCCGAACGAATGGTTGGATGTTGGTATGGATATTTTAATTGGGATTCCAACCGATCAACCAGCTAACTTCGGGCGAACCTTTTTACCAGATGAATTAATGCAAGCGTTTGATAGTGCAATTGTTGACGGTCATCCATTAACAAAGAGCAATGTATTAATTTTAGATGCTGTTCCACAATATCAGCAAAAACAATGGATTACACCAGATTTAGTTTTCTGGATTTTGTTTTTTGTCATCCTACTTTTACAGCTTAAATTTTCATTCTTTTCTAAGTATAAATTTATTCCAATTTTATACTTTTCAATTTTAGGATTATTAGGTTACTTGTTTTTATTTTTATGGTTTTTCACCGATCATCAATGTACCAAATGGAACTTTAACATATTATGGGCAATGCCTTTAAATATTCCATTTACTTGGTTTCTAATGAAACGTGAAATACCAAAAATTATTATATTTTTTATAAAAATATATAGAATTGTATTAATTATATTGTTAGTAGCTTGGGGTTTTAATCCGCAAACATATCACAGTGCTGTTATTCCTTTAATACTGACTGCTATTTTATTTACATCAATATTTTTATCTATTCCTAAAAAAGATGATTTTAAAAATCGTCTTTTTGGATAATGATAATTAAGTGGCAATAGATTGAAAGCGATAAATTAGAAATCAGCACTTAAAAGCAATTCTAAATCAGTAAATTTTAAATCAAACTTTGATGCAATAAATTCTTTAGTAATAGCACCTTTGTACAGGTAAGCTCCTTGACGTAAGTTAGCATCTTGTTTTATCAAACATTCCAAACCGCCTGAATCAGATGCATTTTTTAAAATGGGCGATAAAATATTGCTCAAGGCATAGCTGGCGGTTTTGGAAACATTAGAAGCAATATTGGGAACACAATAATGAATTACATCGTGTTTTTTATAAATGGGTTCATTGTGGTTGGTTACCATTGATGTTTCAAAACAACCACCATGGTCAATGGAAACATCAATAATTACTGCATTTTTCTTCATGGAACAAACCATGTCTTCTGTCACTACTTTAGGTGTTTTTCCATTTTTAGGTTTTAGCGCACCAATTACAACGTGTGCACGTGAAATATTTTTTGCTAAATTAATAGGATCAATCACTGACGTGTAAATTTTATTTCCTAAATCACTTTGTAAACGGGAAAGTCGATAAATATTATTGTCGAACACTTGCACGGATGCACCTAAAGCTAATGCTGCTTTCGCAGCGGCTTCGCCAACTGTTCCTGCACCAAGTATTAATATTTTTGCAGGTGGTTGCCCAGCAATACCACCTAATAAAACTCCAGAACCATATTCATTGCTTAAATATTTTGATGCGGTTAAAATAGCATAACTTCCTGCAATTTCGCTCATGCTTCGCATAAACGGATAGGTATTGTAATCGCCACGAACATACTCAAATGCCAATGCCGTAATGCGTTTGTCCATCATGGATTTTAGCATCAATTTGTTTTGAGAAGGCAATAGAATAGGTGAAAAAATGATCTGATTTTTTTGCAATAAACTAACTTCATTGGAATTTAATGGTGCTGATTTTAAAATAATATCGGCTTTGTAAACATCTTCTTTAGAAAAAATAATATCTGCACCAGCTTTTAAATAATCTTCATCGCTAAAGTTAGAATTGATGCCTGCATTTTTTTCAATTGAAATTCTAAATCCATAGTTAACTAAAGCTGCAACAGAATTAGGCGTAAGAGGAATTCTTTTTTCTTGAAATTCAGTTTCTTTGGGAATGCCAATAAATAAAGACTTTTTGCTATTTCCAACTTCTGCTAAAACTTCTTTAGGATAAAGTGTGTATTCCAGTTTTAATTTTCCTATTATGGATTCCATGCTGATTGTTTAACTTCGACTATAGAATTTCAATATTTCTAGAATCGTCATCTAATTTAGTAATTTTAATTTTAATATGCTTTTCGGGAATAATGGATTCAAAATTATCCGGCCATTCAATAAAACAAATAGCATTAGAATACAAATAATCTTCTAAGCCAATGTTTTGAGCTTCATCTGTAGAGTTTAAACGATATAAATCAATGTGATAAATGCTTTCTTGATTGGTTGTTTTATATTCGTTGATAATTGGATAAGTAGGTGATGAGATAATATCTAATACTTGTAATTGCTCGCAAACTAATTTAATTAATGTGGTTTTTCCTGCGCCTAAATTTCCATAAAAACAAAAAAGAGTATTTGAAATGGATAGGTTTACTATTTTTGATGCTACGTCATTTAATTCATGAATGTTTTTTACAGAATATACTTGCATGATGCTTGTTTCAATAATTTATTTACTTTCAAAAACAGCAACAGGAACAATCACTTCTTCAATGGAAACACCACCATGTTGGAATGTATTTCGGTAATAATTGGCAAAGTGATTATAATTATTTGGATAACAAAAATAATAATCTTCTTTAGCAAAAACATAGGTCGAACTTAAATTAGATTTTGGTAATAATGCATCTTCCGGATTTTTTATAAAGAATACTTCTTTCTCATTAAAATTTAAATTTTTGCCTGTTTTATAACGTAAATTGGTCGTAGTTGCTTTGTCGCCAATTATTTTGGATGGATTTTGAACACGCACTGTTCCATGGTCAGAAGTGATGATAATGCGTACTTTTCGTTCTTTTAATTTTTGTAAAGCATTTAATAAAGGTGAATGATCAAACCATGACATAGTAAGAGAACGATAGGCAGCCTCATCGCTAGCTAATTCTTTCAGCACTTCCATTTCCGTTCGAGCATGCGAGAGCATATCCACAAAATTATAAACGATTACATTAAAATCGTTATTCATTAAATTGAGAATGGTATCTTCTAAATCTTTGCCACTTTTATGATTGGTAATTTTAGTATAACTGGTTTTTAGATTTATTTTATTGCGTTTGAATTGTTCATTTAAAAAGAAATCTTCGTATAAATTTTTTCCAGCATTTTCATCGTCATAAAACCATTTTTCAGGATATTTTTTGTCAATTTCTCCAGGCATTAATCCAGAAAAAATAGCATTTCTAGAATATTGTGTAGTTGTAGGTAAAATACTAAAAAAATAATCTTCACTTATTTTTCTGAAATCTTTTTTTATCAAAGATTCTATCATCTTATAATGGTCATACCTTAAGTTGTCAACCAATAAGAAGAAGGTAGGAACTCCATCGTTCAATAATGGATATATTTTATTTTTAAACAAAGAATAGGATAAAGTAGGAGTGCTTTCTTTCCCTTCTTCTTTTAACCATTTTAAATAATTTTTTGTTATAAATTTGAAAAATTCCTTATTGGCTTCTGCTTTTTGCATATCCAAAATGTTTTTCATGTCGGCATTATCTGCCTTTTCTAATTCTAATTCCCAATAAATTAATTTCCTGTATAACTCCACCCATTCTTGATGTGAATTGACATTGTTTAATTCCATCATGATATTTTGGAATTCTTGACGATAAGAAGTGGTTGTTTTTTCTGACACCAATTTTTTGTTATCTATTATCTTCTTTATCGACAATAATATTTGATTTGGTTTAACCGGCTTAATCAAGTAATCTGCAATTTGAGCACCAATTGCTTCTTCCATTATGTTTTCTTCCTCATTTTTGGTAATCATAACCACTGGCACATCATTGTTCAAAGATTTGATTCTAGACAAGGTTTCCAAGCCTGAAATACCTGGCATGTGTTCATCCAAAAATATTAAATCATAATGTTCCGTTTTGCATTTATCCAATGCATCATGTCCATTGCTTACGGGTTCAACGGCATATCCTTTTTGCTCTAAAAATATAATTTGAGGCTTTAGTAAGTCAATCTCATCATCTGCCCACAGTATTTTAATTGCTGTCATTATTTTAATTATTTTATGGTTCTACGTTTAGAACATTGTTTTGATTATTTTTGTGATGTAATAAACTCACTTGCCACAATTTAAACAATATTATCGTATTAAAAAATGTGAATTTTACACTATTATCTAATAAATATGAATAAGCGAAAAATTTTTAATGATCCAGTATATGGTTTTATTTCCATTCCATACGATATCGTATTTGATATAATAGAACATCCATATTTTCAACGATTGCGCAGAATTCAACAATTAGGTTTGAGTTCCTTGGTATATCCTGGCGCAACGCATTCTCGTTTTCATCATTCATTAGGTGCTATGCATTTAATGCATACCAGCTTAGAAGTGCTAAAATCAAAAGGACATATAATTACCGAACAAGAATGTAGATCGGCAGTTTTAGCCATTTTATTGCACGATTTAGGACATGGTCCATTCTCACATGCTTTGGAAGGTGTTCTGATTCCGAATACACCACATGAACATATTTCTATGTTGCTGATGCAGCAATTAGTTAATGAATTTGGAGATGATATAACCATTGCCATTCAAATTTTTACAGATACCTATCCTAAAAAATACCTACATCAATTAGTAAGTGGCCAATTAGATATGGATAGATTAGACTATCTCAATCGTGATTCCTTTTATAGCGGTGTGAGTGAAGGTGTGGTGGGTTATGATAGAATAATTAATATGCTCGAAGTTCACAATGATAATATTGTAGTGGAAGAAAAAGCCATCTATTCCATTGAAAAATTTATTGTTGCTCGTCGTTTAATGTATTGGCAAGTATATTTACATAAAACCAGTTTAGTAGCTGATTTGATGCTCAAAAATACCATCTTACGTGCTAAAGAATTGGCATTAAATCAGGATATGTCAAATGGAATTTCAACAAATTTGGCGTTTTTTTTACATGAAAATTTAGAGATTATTTCATTTATAAATAATCTGGATAAATTTGTAACTCTTGATGATTACGATATTTTTCAAGCTCTAAAATATTGGATGGAACATGAAGATAAAATATTAAGTACACTTTCTACAGCAATCATCAATAGAAAATTATTTAAAATTGAATATGCTGATGAAATACTAGTGAATACTAAATTTAATGCTTTAAAAAACAAATATAACGAAGAAGAAATGCGCTTCTTAGTTTTAAAAGGAACCGCTAAAAATAACGCATACAATCCTGATAAAGATAATATCTTTATCAAATTCAAAGATGGCAGCATTAAAGAAATTACAGAGATTAGTGAACAATGGAATATTCGAAGTTTGTCCAATCCAGTGGTAAAGCATTATATTGCGTATCCTAAATAATTTTTAAATTTTATTTAGTAATTTTGATAAATACTTCATCCTCAATAATCTATTTTTGAATAATCAAAAAACAATTATTAAACTTATACATTTTTCAGGTACTGGCTTGCATACCGGTTTAATGGCAAATGTAACCCTAAAACCAGCACCTGCAAATTTTGGAATTCAATTTTGCAGAACAGATTTGGATCCAACATTGTTTGTTCCAGCAAGAAGTGAGAATGTTTACAATACTAACCGCAGTACTTCTATTAAAAAATATGATGTTGAAATTATCACCATTGAACATTTATTATCCGCATTATATGCTTTAGGAATTGATAATTGTTTAATTGAAATTGATAATAAAGAAATTCCAATTTTAGATGGTAGCACTAAATTTTATGTTGATGCAATATGGAATCAAAATGTATTGGAATTAAATCAACCTAAAAAAATAATCATCATTAAAGATGTCATTGAATGGAAAGATGAATCCACAGGTGCGGAATATATATTCTTGCCTAATGAACATTTTTCAGTAACTTGTTTAATAGACTTTCCATCTAAAATGATAAAACACCAATATGCTGTTTTAAACGATATACAAGAGTATAAAAATGAAATTGCATCTGCTAAAACGTTTTGTTTTTTGCATGAAATAGAGTATTTATATAATAATGGATTAATAAAAGGAGGCAATTTAAATAATGCATTGGTTTTTTCTGAAACCGCATTGAGCAAAGAAAAAATTAAATGGCTTTCCACCACCTTTCATCAGTCTGCTAATTCTATTCCTGAAATGGGCATTTTAAATCCATTAAACCAAACCTATGATAATGAGGCTGCACGCCATAAACTATTAGACGTGATTGGGGATTTGGCTTTGACACAAACATACTTTCAAGGAAAATTAATTGCGTACAAACCTGGACATACTTCGAATTGTAAATTTGCTCAATTTTTAGTAGAAAATTATCTAAAAGTGGAAGTAGAACATTCGTTTTAAGTGGATTTATGTTCGTTTATTTTCATTCCTTTAATTCAATTTGTATCTTTGCACAAATGCATAATCATTGACTAATTTTATACATCCAAAAGCACAACTCGGAAACAATGTGAAAGTAGAGCATTTTGCGTCCATTTATGAAGATGTAATTATTGGAGAGGAAACTTGGATTGGACCAAATGTTACTATTTTTCCGGGCACAAGAATTGGAAGTCATTGTAAAATATTTCCAGGAGCAGTTATAGGTGCAATTCCTCAAGATTTAAAATTTAATGGCGAATATTCTACCGTAGAAATTGGAAATCATGTTTCAATTCGTGAATGTTCAACCATTAATAGAGGAACATCCACTAGTGGAACCACAAAAATTGGAAATCATAGTTTGTTGATGGCTTATGTTCACATTGCTCATGATTGCGTAATAGGTGAGCATTGCATTTTAGCCAATTCTACTAATTTAGCTGGTCATGTTATCATTGAAGATTATGCGTATTTTGGTGGAATGAGTGGCGCACATCAATTTACAAAAATAGGGAAACATAGTTTTATTTCCGGTGGTTCAATGATAGGAAAAGATGTACCTCCTTTTTGCTTGGTCATGCGTAATCCAGCACAATTTGCAGGTATTAATTCAGTAGGGTTGAAGAGACATCATTTTTCTAAAGAAGATATTCATACCATTCAAGATATATACAGATTTATTTTTGGTAATAATGGATTGAATACCACACAGGCATTAACCAAAATTGAAGAAGAAATTCCAAATTCCGAATTAAGAAATTATATCACTCAATTTATTTATTCTTCTGAAAGAGGAATTATTAAAGGCGTTGATTAATTTTATTTAAAATACAATACTAAATAGTATAATTAAATAGTGCATATACAACTCCAAAATATCAGTAAACGTTATGGTTTTGAATGGATATTCAAAAAAGTGTCCGCCACCTTTGAAGAAGATAAAAAATATGCCATTGTAGGCCCAAATGGAAGTGGAAAGTCAACATTATTAAAAATTATTTCTGGAGGATTAGTGCCAACTGCCGGAAATTTATCCTTTACCACCAATACAAATATGCCTTTGGATGAATTAGAGGCAGCTAAAGATATTTCATTTGCCGCACCTTATATTTCATTGTTAGAAGATTATACTTTGACTGAAATGTATCAATTTCATGCATCCTTCAAAAAAATGAAAACTACTTCTGTAAATGATTTTTTTGAAATTTCTCAATTAGGAATGCATAAAAATAAATACATCAAAAATTTTTCATCTGGCATGAAACAACGTTTGAAACTTTCATTAGCTTTTATGACAGACTCAAGCGTATTGTTGTTAGATGAACCTACTTCTAATTTTGATAAAAAAGCCATTGATTGGTATCTGCAATTAATAGAAAAATATACACAAAATAGAACATTAATTATTGGCTCTAATCAAATGTATGAATATGATTTCTGCCAAGAATCCATCAATATTTTAAACTATAAATGAGATTTCATTTTGCATAGTTGAATTTTTTTTATTCAAGACTATTTTAATGATTTCTAATGGTCCAATTAGAAGCCTGATTTAAATTTCCTTTCTCTTCCCATTCAGCTGTGGCATTGTTTTCATTAAATAATTTTGCTGTTAAAATAGTGGCCAACTGCAATTCAATATCATTTAATTCATTTGGATGAAAATAGTTTTCGACAAATTTCGTGTCGAAGTTGCCAGTTGTAAATGCAGTATGGTTTAAAACAAAAGTACCAAAAGGCAAAGTTGTTTTTACACCTTCAATCTTGTATTCTGATATTGCACGCTTAAGTTTATCGATGGCATCTTGTCTATTTTTACCATGTACTATTAATTTAGCAATCATTGGGTCGTAATAAATAGGAATCTCCATTCCTTCATCAAAACCATCATCCACGCGAATACCTTCACCTTGAGGCGTTTTATAGATTTCCAATTTGCCAATGTCGGGCAAGAAATTATTTTCAGGATCTTCAGCATATACCCGCAATTCCATGGCATGTCCATTAATCTTTAAATCATCTTGTTTGATTGAAAGTTTTTCACCACGAGCTATATTGATTTGCTCTTTTACTAAATCAATTCCTGTAATCATTTCAGTTACCGGATGTTCTACTTGCAAACGCGTATTCATTTCTAAAAAATAAAAATCAAGATGTGCATTCACAATAAATTCTACTGTTCCGGCACCTAAGTAATTTACTGATTTGGCAACTTGTACAGCAGCTTCACCCATTTGTTTGCGCAATAATGGAGTTAAAACTGCACTTGGAGCTTCTTCTACTACCTTTTGGTGCCTACGTTGTACAGAACAATCGCGTTCAAATAAATACACAATATTTCCATGACTATCGCCTAATACTTGTATTTCAATATGTCTTGGTGAGGTGACAAATTTTTCGATGAAGACACTTCCATCACCAAATGCAGAAGTTGCTTCGGAAACAGCTAGTTTCATTTGTTCTTCAAATTCATTCGCATGGTTTACTATTCGCATACCTTTACCGCCACCACCAGCACTTGCTTTAATCAAGATGGGAAATCCTATATTTTCCGATAATTTTTTAGCTTCATCCACATCTGAAATGGGTTGATCTGTTCCTGGTACTAAAGGTACATCAAATTTGGAAACGGCTTGTTTTGCTGCTAATTTGCTTCCCATCACTTCAATCGCTTCAACACTTGGCCCAATAAACGTAATGTTGTTGGCTTTACATGCTTTTGCGAATGCAGCATTTTCACTCAAGAAACCATATCCAGGATGAACACCATCTACTTGTAGCTTTTTGCATACATCAATAATAGTATCAATTTTTAAATAAGATTCTTTAGATGGAGCCGCACCCACACACATCGCTTCGTCTGCAAATCGAACGTGTGGCGAATTTCTATCTGCTTCAGAATAGATGGCAACAGTGGCAATTCCCATTTGCTTGCAAGTACGCATCACACGTAATGCAATTTCACCTCTATTCGCAACTAAAATCTTTTTCATAATTGTACTTATGCGGTAAAAATAACTAAATAAAGTGGTAATTTATGTTGACAAACTGTAAAGAAAATCCCATTTTATCGAAGCAAAAAATGTGGTTTTTTTAATGCAATTTTTTATGTTTATTTTATTATTCGTACCACTTTTAAAAATCGTTCTGTGTAATATGCTTCTGAAAGATTAGATATGGTCACACCTTTTCCTTTTCCCGAGGAACCATGTATAAACGTAATATTTCCTTTTTCGTTTTCTAAGACTAAACCAACATGTCCACCCACTTTTTTCGATGCATCTGAGCCAGTAAATACCAAAACATCACCTTTCTGAATGTTCTTCTTGTTGATAGTTATACCATAATTCATATAATCTTTTGAGGAACGTGGAACGCTAACTTTGTAATGACCAAAAATATAATACAAAAATCCCGAACAATCCAATCCACCATTTTGAGGGTCAGCAGAGGCATATTTATAGGGTGTTCCTAATTGTTGCTTGGCAAACCAAAGTAAACCATCAATATTAATGGAAGTAGTAGGTGTTGTGTTGTTTTTGTGCACAATATCAAATACGACCACTTTTCTTAAAACTGAATCTCTTTTTACGTTGGAAACATAAGTAATTGGAAGTTTATCTTTCTTCTTCTTTTTTTTAGAAGCAAATGTTGGCGTAAAAGTGATTAGGAAAAGTAAAAAAGTAATAAAAAATTTCATGAGTATCTTTTTATTAATAATGCAAATATCATTTAATGTATTGCTGTTTACATTGTCAAAATAACGTATTTTTGTAACAATACAAATTTCGTGCTAAAAAATATATCACAACTAATAAAAAAAGAACTTGAATTAGAATGGCGACAAAAAACGGCATTGGGCACGATTTTTATTTATGTTATTGGCACATGTTTTTTAATTTATTTAGTTTTTCAAGGCCATATTACTATTCCTGTTTGGATTGCTTTATTCTGGATAATAGCCTTATTTACAACGGTGAATGCCGTATCAAAATCATTTATAAAAGATGCCAATGAACAATTTTATTATTTAAGAACAATCGCATCTCCAACAGAAATAATAATTTCAAAAATTATTTATAATGCAATATTAATAACCGTATTGGCATTGGTAATTTATGCATTTTTATTCTTATTTTTTAATGAAAGTATTGAAGATAAAGGTTGGTTTTTATTCACTATAATTTTGGGTTCTATAGGATTTTCAAATTTGTTTACATTATTATCTTCCATCACAGCACGAACACAAAATTTTGTTTTATTGGCCATATTGGGATTTCCAATCATTTTGCCTTTATTATTGTTAATAGTAAAAATGAGTGAATTGTCAAATTTTGCCATTCAACAAAAAGATATTTATATGCATTTAGGCGCAATTGCCTTGCTAGATATGATTACCGTCATTCTTTCAGTGGTATTGTTTCCTTATATTTGGAAAGATTAATAGAAATAATATGATAGAAAACTGGTGGAAATATTTATGTATAATTTTATTGACGTATACTGTATTTGTTGGCTTTAAAGGGTCAGTTCCTTCCCTAGATATTTTAGAACAATCCATACGCAATTTGTATTTTCATGTACCCATGTGGTTTGCCATGATGTCGTTAATGTTTACTTCAATGGTATATAGCATTTTTTATTTAAGCAAATCAAAAATTGATTTTGATATTAAAGCAAGTGCTTTTGCTAAAGTAGGATTTTTGTTTGGATTTTTAGGAATACTTACCGGCTCTGTTTGGGCACGTGCTACTTGGGGTGCTTGGTGGGTTTTTGCAGAAGTGAAATTAAACGGTGCTGCCGCTGCATTATTGATATATGCTGCCTATTTTATCTTACGTGGTTCTTTTGATGACGAAGAGAAAAAAGCACGTTTTTCTGCGGTATATGCTGTTTTTGCATTTGCCATGTTTATGGTTTTAATCAATGTTATTCCACGAATTAGCAACTCATCGTTACATCCAGGAAATGGTGGAAATCCTGGTTTTAATTCTTATGATTTAGACAGCGATCTAAGAATGGTATTTTATCCTGCCGTTTTAGGCTGGATTTTACTGTCTGTTTGGATTTCAACATTGCTCATTCGAATAGAAAAAATATATAGAAAAAAAAATGGACTGGATTTAGATATTTAATTTAATATTGAACATCCTTAAAAATAGTTAGAAAATAGAAGTTGATTTATTAAAAATTCAAAAAAAAGAACCTTTATATATGAAAAATGGAATTTTAATTTTACTTTTCGCAAGTGTTTCTAAAATGTTAAGCGCACAGCCGACATCATTAGCAGAAAACTTGAATAATGGTGCGAAAATAAACACAGTAATCGTTGTTGCACTTATAATTTTAGTTGGCATCTTTAGTTTTCTTTTTTATCTAGAAAGGAAAATTAAAAAAATGGAACAAGATTAGTAGATGTGAACATCGACACTAAATAAAGTTTTTTTATTTCTGTAGCTCGTACTCACATTTTAATTTTTAAAAACAAAAATATGAGTGAGCAAATTAAGTTTTTTCAAAACGTACAAACGTACGTTGACCAAGCAGCCTCTTTCACAAAGTTTTCAAAAGGATTAATAGAGCAAATTAAACTCTGTAATGCCGTTTATCGCATTAATTTTCCTGTTAAAATTAAAGATGAAATTAAAGTAATAGAAGCCTATCGAGTGCAGCATTCGCACCATCGCATGCCTACCAAAGGTGGTATAAGATATAGCAATATGGTGGATCAAGACGAAGTAATGGCATTAGCCGCATTAATGACTTACAAATGTGCTGTTGTAAATGTTCCTTTTGGCGGTGCAAAAGGTGGAATTAAAATTAATCCGAAAGAATTTACTGAAGATGAATTAGAACGCATCACACGACGATATACGTTTGAGTTAATTAAAAAAGGATTTATCGGACCTTCTTTAGATGTGCCAGCGCCTGATTACGGAACCGGCGAACGTGAAATGAGTTGGATCGTTGATACTTATATGCAATTTAATCAACAAGAAATAAATGCACATGCTTGCGTTACTGGAAAACCAATTGGACAAGGTGGTGTACATGGCCGAACAGAAGCTACTGGTCGTGGTATATTTTATGGATTAAAACACGCTTGTTCTTTTGCAGATGACATGAAGAAAATAGGCTTAGAGGTGGGAATTGAAGGTAAATCAGTTATCGTGCAAGGATTTGGAAATGTAGGCTATCATGCAGCACGCGTATTGGAAGAAAACGGAGCAAGAATTATTGGAATTGCGGAATTTGAAGGTGGTTTGTATAATGAAAAAGGAATTGATGTGGAAGATTTGAAAAAATATCAAATTCAAAATAATACCATTCGTAATTATCCTAAAGCCAAATTTATCAAACAATCCAATTCATTAATGGAATATGAATGTGATATCCTAATTCCAGCAGCATTAGAAAATCAAATTACAAAAGAAAATGCAATTAATATAAAAGCAAAAATAATTGGAGAAGGTGCGAATGGTCCAATTACACCAAATGCAGAAAATATTTTATTGAAAAAAGGTACTATGATAATTCCCGATATGTACTTAAACGCTGGCGGTGTTACAGTTTCCTATTTTGAATGGTTGAAAAATTTATCGCATGTTAGTTTTGGTCGATTAGATCACCGACACCAAGATAATGCATTTAATAAAATAATTGACCTGATAGAAGGAAATACAGGACGAAAAATTTCTAAAAATGAACGTGAATCATTGCGTGGTGCCGATGAGTTAGATATCGTTCGTTCCGGCTTGGAAGATACCATGATTAACTCCTACGAAACTATTCGTGAAATTTATAAAAAACATAAGAAAATGCATAGCTTACGAACTGCTGCGTATGTGGATGCCTTAGAGAAAATAGGTGTAACCTATTTGAAAATGGGTGTTTTCCCTTAAATAGTCTTGCAATATATTGGGTTACTTATGCACAACTATTGATATTTTCTATAAATATAGATAGGTGTATCCATTAATTTTATATAACAACTATCGATTCAAAATAGTTTCACGCTAAATTTAATGAATATGAATAAGATGATAAGTATTTTAATGGTGTTATTTTTCAGCACAAACAATGTTATATCCAATCCGCAAGAAAATGTAAATGCTCAATTTCCGGGCGGCGGAACAGAATTGGTTAAATATATTGATACGAACTTGAAATATCCTGAAGAAGCCCAAAAACAAAAATGGGAAGGTCAATCATTGATTGGATTTACAGTAAATGAAGATGGATTGATTAGTAACATCCGCGTTATAAAATCTTCATTTTTAGTACTGGATAATGAAGCAATGAGATTGATAAAAATGATGCCTAAGTGGAATCCCGCAATATTAAATGGAACACCTAAAAAAGAGATGGTCGTATTGCCTATTAATTTTGATTTGAAACGTAAAAATATTATGTATTAATTTAAATGTAAATGAAGACAAAAGACGAAATTGTACAAAATTGGTTACCTAGATATACAGGTTGTGAATTAGATAAATTTGGAGAATATATTATTCTCACCAACTTCTCAAAATATATTCAATTGTTTGCTGATTGGCACCAAGTGGAAGTGAATGGAGCAGATAGACCAATGTCTAATGCTACTGCTAACAATATTACCATTATAAATTTTGGAATGGGCAGTGCATTGGCAGCCACCATGATGGATTTATTATCGGCGATAAAACCCAAAGCTACTTTGTTTCTTGGTAAATGTGGTGGTTTAAAAAAGAAAAATGAAATTGGTGATTTTGTATTGCCCATTGCAGCCATTCGTGGAGAAGGAACTTCTAATGATTATTTTCCTCCTGAAGTACCAGCACTTCCATCTTTTGCCTTGCAAAAAGCCATTTCCACTACCATACGTGAACACAACCAAGATTATTGGACAGGAACTGTTTATACCACCAATAGACGCGTTTGGGAACATGATGAAAAATTTAAAGAATATTTACACTCTATTCGAGCAATGGCAATAGATATGGAAACGGCCACCTTATTTTCAGTAGCATTTGCTAATGAAATTCCAGTAGGTGCATTATTATTGGTGTCTGACCAACCGATGATTCCAGAAGGTGTAAAAACAGAAGAAAGCGACAATAATGTCACTAAAAATTTTGTGGATTTACATCTTCAAATTGGAATTGATTCATTGAAACAAATCATGAATAGAGCGACAACAATTAAACATCTTCGTTTTGAAGATTAATTTCTTCATTTTCGCTTTGTCGTTCTTTTCTAATGGCTTTATTGACGGCAATACTATTGTTTAATTCAAATCCAAACAATAAGGCTAAAGCATTTAAATAAATCAACATCATAATTACAATTATAATGCCTAATGAGCCAAATAAACGATTGAAATTATTTAAGTACGAAGCGTATATTTGAAAGCCATACGTCATTACAATAGAGAACAAAGTTGCAAAAGTAGCGCCAACAGAAAAATACCGATATTTTACTTTTACTGATGGACCAAAATAATAAATTAAGGCAATAATATTAAAAAAACTAAATAAGATTAAAATCGCTTTAACCAATCGTAAAATGAGAAGCGTAATTGTACTTTTGGTGTGTAATAAATTTAAAATAATTTGCAACACTTCTTTACCTTTTATAATTAAAAGTACTGCAATAATAATTTGTAAACTCACTAAAACTAATATTCGAATAGCTGCAAATCGCTTTTCTATCCAGTTTCGTCTCTTGTACATTTGATTCATTTTGTCAAATGTTTTCATCATAGAGTTTACACCATTGGAAGCCACAAATAACGCCAAAAAAAAATTGATTGATAAAATACCACCATGTTGTCTAATCACAATATCTGTAATCGTGGATTCTAAAAGGAGGTAAGCACCTTTTGGTAAAATACCGTGAAATCCATGAAGAATTTTATCTCCGAAATTAGTGATAGGAATATAAGGAATTAGAGAGAAAAAGAAAATTACACTCGGAAACAATGCCATTATAAAATAAAATGAAATAGAAGAAGCTCGAATGGATAAGTCATCATTTTTTACTTCATCTCTAAATTTTAAAAATACATCAAACAATGGAATGCCTTCAAATCCAGGCAAAGTGAATTGTTTCAGCTTGTCTTGAAATCGCTCTGATTTCATTAAGCGTTTGTATTTTATAGTATTTCTTTTTAAAGACATAACGTAGCCTTTTCAGCTTATTTTTTAATATTTCTTTCGTCTAGTGCTTTTTGATACTTTCGTGCATTTGCTTTATGTTGTTGCCACGTTTCCGCAAAATTAGCATAACCAGAAAAATCTTCCTTTGCACAAAAATAAATATATTTATGAGATTCAGCATTTAAGGTTTCATCAATACTTTTAAGTTCTGGCAAGCAAATAGGTCCAGGTGGTAATCCTTTATGGATATAGGTATTATACGGCGAATTTATTTTTAAATCACGGTGCAAAACTCTTCTGCTCACGCCTAATTTTTTTAAACCAAACAACACAGTTGGATCAGCTTGAAGTGGCATCCCAATTTTTAAACGGTTAAGGTAAACGCCCGCAATTGTTGGATACTCATCGTATTTAGTACTTTCTTTTTGAATAATGGATGCTAAAATAATAACTTCTGTAGGCGATAAGCCAAGTTCTGTAGCTTTTTCTCTTCGAGAGTCATTCCAAAATTTAGTATATTCTTTCAGCATTCTAGCTACAAATTCTTTCGCTGTAGTGTTCCAATAAAACTCATACGTGTTGGCTAAAAAAATGGTTGGAAAATTTTCTTCCGTTAGTTTTAATGAATCTAATAAAGTTGGATTGTTGAATTCATTTACTAATTCATCCTTTGTTGCTTCTATTTGAGTGGAAATTTTTTCTGCGAAATGTTCTTTATCTTGAATATTATTAAACGTGATTTTTACTGGCGTTTGACTTCCTGAATATAATTTTCTTATTAAAAATAAGTTTCCGGTATTATTACTAATTACATACCTTCCGGGCATAATGTGTTGGTCGTACTTTAAACGTTTGGAAACTATTTTAAATGTTTCCATATTCTTGATTAATTTCTGTTTTTTCAATGCTCGAATCACATCATTATAATTCGAACCTGTGTGTATGAATAATACATGTTCTTTTCTGGTATTATGATCTTTTATATTGTCTGCAAAAAGTAGTTCATAGGTAAAAAAGATGCCCAAAGCGACTGAAATGCTAAAAATTAGGACAAAAATTGAAATTTTTTTTCGCATAGTAAATTTTGTAATCAATTGATTATTAGTATATTAGATAGTTAGTTGTGAAAAAGATTTGAGTTAAATCAAAAAAAAGTTAAACAACTAGTTGCAAAATACAAAAGTTGTTTAACTTTGTGATAGGGTTTTTATGTTTCTAGACTTTAGGTCTGTCGGGTTTTGTGCAATGCAAAACCCGATTTTTTTTTGTCTATATACAAAATGCTTTTCAGCTAACAAATAAATGTGTAAGAAATGACTTTCAGAGAAATAGTTAGTTTCACGTTTGGGTTTTTATGAAATTTTTTTTTAGTTAGTTTAGTTCCCCGATAAGTGTTCTTACTTCTTATCTAGTACAAAGATGATTCTTATTTTGTCAACTAAATAGTCGTTTTTTTTTTTTTCGGTGACTAATTATTTGCAGTTTACTTATATGTAGTCATTTGATAATCAGTATGTTATGTGTTTATATTTTTTATTCTTTGTGACCAAAAATAGAGTATTTTTTTCGTTTTTCTAATGTTTTTAGTTCTTCCTATATTTTTTAAATAATAATTACTTTGGTATTCTATTATAAAATAGAGTAGTACAACATAGAAGTGTACATCAATTGAATATGCATCAATTTAAATACTAAAAAATAAGATAATGAATCGATTACTTTGCGTAATGTTCAATAGGTAAGCAAGTGCATACTAAATTTCTATCACCGTAAGTATTGTCAATTTTAGCCACACTCGGCCAGAATTTGTTGTCACGAATATATGCTAATGGAAATACTGCTTTTTCTCGAGTGTAAACATGTGTCCAATCTTCTTGCAAAGCTTCTTTTGCAGTATGTGGCGCATTGATAATCGGATTATCTAGTGTAGTAGTTTTGCCTGCAATAATATCATCTAATTCTTGTTTAATAGAAATCAATGCATCACAAAATGTATCTAATTCTTTTTTACTTTCACTTTCTGTAGGTTCTATCATCAACGTACCTGGAACCGGAAATGCTACAGTCGGAGCATGATATCCATAATCCATTAATCGTTTCGCTATATCGGCAGCATCTACGCCAGTTTCCTTTTTAAACGGACGAATATCCATAATAAATTCATGTGCTACTCTATTATTGGCACCTGAATATAATATTGGAAAATGTGCAGCTAATTTTGCTCTTAAATAATTAGCATTTAAAATGGCATATTTAGTGGCATTAACGACACCTTCTGTTCCTAACATTTTGTTGTAAGCATACGATATTAATAGAATAGCGGCACTTCCAAATGGAGCAGCTGATATTGCAGGAATAGCTTGTTGGCCACCTGTTTTTACCAATGGATTGGAAGGTAAAAATGGTGCTAATTCTGCCGTACAACATATTGGTCCCATTCCAGGTCCACCACCACCATGTGGAATGGCAAACGTTTTGTGTAAATTGATATGATTGACATCTGCACCGATTGTTGCTGGCGATGTTAAACCTACTTGTGCGTTCATGTTGGCACCATCCATATATACTTTTCCACCATATTGATGTATGGTGTCACAAATTTCGATAATGGATTCTTCAAACACACCATGAGTTGATGGATAAGTAACCATCAAACAAGATAAATTTGCTGCATGTTGTGCTGCTTTGACTTTTAAATCTTCCACATCAATATTGCCTTCAGGTGTCGTTTTCACTAAAACGATTTGCATACCTGCCATGGCAGCACTTGCCGGATTGGTGCCATGTGCGGAAGTAGGAATTAAAGCTACGTTTCTATGTGCATTGCCATTGGCAACATGAAAGGCACGTATCAACATTAAACCTGCATATTCGCCTTGAGCACCTGAATTAGGTTGCAATGAAGTTGCCGCAAATCCGGTAATATTAGATAATTGTTCTTCTAATTCTTGTATTATTTCCAAATAACCTTGCACTTGTTCTTTGGGTTGGAATGGATGAATATGCGCAAACTCAGGCCAACTTAATGGAATTAATTCAGAGGTGGCGTTTAATTTCATGGTGCAACTTCCCAACGGAATCATGGAAACACATAATGACAAATCTTTAGATTCTAAGCGTTTTATATAGCGCAACATTTCCGTTTCTGAATGATGTGTATTGAATACTTCATGCGTTAAAAAATCAGATTGACGTTGTATTTCTTGCGGAATTTGTAATGCTGGATTTTCTAAATAAGATGAAGTATAATTTGCGCCAATGGATTCAGCAAAAATGGAAGCAATTTTTTCTACATCTTGTTGTGTGGTCGTTTCATCAATAGTAATTTGAATGGTATCATCAGCATTATACCAAAAATTAAATTTATTTTTTTCGGCAATGTTTTTTAGGATTGTTGATTTGCCTTTTGCATCTACAATAATGGTATCAAAAAAATAAGCATTTTTATTGGCAAAACTTAATCGCTTTAGTTCATTAGCTAAAGCAACTGCATTATTATGCACATTCAGAGCAATATTTTTAATCCCATTTTTACCATGATAAACCGCATACATACTTGCCATGATGGCCAGTAAAGCTTGTGCCGTACAAATATTAGAAGTTGCTTTTTCACGTTTAATGTGTTGTTCACGCGTTTGCAATGCCATGCGCAACGCACGATTGCCGTGTTTATCTACTGAAACTCCAATTAATCTTCCCGGAATTAAACGAACGAATTCTTCTTTACATGCAAAGAAGGCAGCATGTGGTCCACCAAATCCCATTGGCACTCCAAAGCGTTGTGAGTTGCCTACTGCTACATCGGCACCTAATTCTTCAGGAGAAGTTAATAAAGCTAAGCTTAATATATCACAAGCTAAAACGCTATAGATTTCTTGTGCTTTGCAATTTTCAATAAATGTTTTATAATCTTCTATTGATCCAATAGCATTAGGATATTGCAATACCACTGCAAAATAATCTTCAGAAGGAGAGAAGTTCTTGTAATTTCCTACAATAACTTCAATATTTAAAGGCAATGCACGACCTTTTACGACATCTATCGTTTGTGGAAATGTATGTTGGTCGATAAATATTTTATGTGCTTGAGGTTTGTTTTTAGATTTATTTCTTACTTCATAAAATACGTGCATGGCTTCTGCCACTGCCGTTCCTTCATCTAATAAAGATGCATTGGCAATAGGAAATCCGGTTAAGTCACTTATCATGGTTTGGAAGTTCAATAAAGCTTCTAAACGACCTTGTGATATTTCCGCTTGGTATGGTGTATATTGAGTGTACCAACCTGGATTTTCAAAAATATTACGTTGGATAACTGTAGGTGTGATGGTATTGTAATAGCCTAATCCAATGTAATTTTTACAAACTACATTTTTATTTGCTTTTTCTTTAATGAATTGTAAATATTGATATTCTGACATTGGCTCGCCAATGTTTAGTTCGTGTTTTATTTTGATGTTGGAAGGAATAGTTTCTTCCATTAATTGTTCTAATGAATTAACTCCAATTGTTTGAAGCATTGCTTCGGTGTCTGATGGACAAGGACCAATGTGTCGGGCTTGAAATTCGTTTGGCATGATTTTGTTTTTAAATGCGACGCAAATATACGACAGTTAAAAACTTTTTAAAAGAGTACAGATTGAATTGTGCGTAATTTAATGGATTTGTGTGCAGAATTTGACTTTTTGCATATTTTTTTGAAAATTAATTGTTGTTCATGATAAGTATTAAGCCAAACATAGCTTAATATGAAAGCAAGCATCAACTGTCAATATCCAAGTGGTGTAATGTAAAATGATTTGTATTTAATTTGTTTGTGTCTAATAAAATCTCAAATTAGATATTGTCTATATCAACCGAATCACCTAATTTTAGATAAATCTTTTATTACATGACAAAGACATCTACTTTGTTCTTCATCTTATGTTTGAATTTGGTGTTTGCATTGGCACAAAATAAATTACATATTACTGAAATACCATTTACTTATTTTGACTCAGAAAATTCAAAAACTATTACACCCGAATTTAGATATGAAAATACAGATTATTTAGTAGTTCAATTAAAAGACAATGTATCCACTCAACTTGTGAGTTCTGGATTTACTATTCAAAATTATTTAGGCGATGCATTTTATTTGGTATCCAGCAATGCCAATGATACAAAACAAAAACTAAGCCAAATTAAACCCTTTAAAATAGGTGCTTTAAAAGATGATTCAAAAATAGATCCATTGCTTCAATCAAATCTAAATATTACGAAGCATGTATCTGTTTCTTACGCACATAATATTCAAGATAATACGATTCAATTGCTTTCCAATAAACTTGGATTTTCAATTATAAAAATTGATAAAACAAGAAGTAGGTTTACGGCACAACTTACCACAAATCAACTTCAAGAAGTAGCAAAAATTCCTTTTGTTTTTTACATTTCTACATTTTATCCAAATAAAAACTTCCTTATCAGTGAGTCGATGCAAATGTTGGGTATTAATCAATTGAGAAACGTAGAACCCTTTAATTTTAATTTAAAAGGGGAAGGCGTTTCGGTGGGTGTTTGGGATGAAGGTATTGTTGGTCAGCATTATGATTTGCCATCGAACAAAAATCACGTTGTAGATAAAGAGTTTAATTCGTTTGCCCATACTTTTCATCCTACAAATGTTGGAAGTTTTATTGCCGGACAAGGAACAAATTTCATTTCATTACAAGGTGTTGCGCCGAAATCAGATATCTATTATTGGGATGTATTCAATGATATTGTTGATGAAATTGAATCAGGAAAAAATAATTATAATGTTGATATTTCGAATCACTCGTATAACTATGCATCTACCAATTGTACTCAATCCGGATTTTATTTACCAGAAGCAGCAGATTTAGATAAATTAGTGTATGAACATCCAAGTATTTTGCCTGTAGTTGCAGTTGGAAATTCAGCTTCTTTATGTTCATTAACTGATACGTTCAGTTCTATTGATATTGGCTTTCAAGGTTGTAAAAATGCCATTACAGTAGGTTGGATTTTTTCAAATGAAATGATAGTTGGAAACAGTGGCCGTGGACCAACTGTTGATGGTCGTTTAAAACCGGAATTGGTGGCAAAAGGTTTTGGCGTGACAATGGCAACACCTAATAATAACTACGGTACTGGATATGGTTCATCGTATTCAGCACCGCAAATTGTAGGTATTGCTGCTTTAATCCATCAACAATTTAAACAACAATATGCCAGTACACCAAATGCATCTTTAGTAAAAGCAATCCTTTGTAATACAGCAAAAGACCTTGGTAATATTGGTCCAGATTATACATTTGGCTATGGTTTGCCTGATGCAATTAGTGCTTTAAATAATGTTAGAATGCAATATTTTTTTGAAGATAATGTAACTCAAAATGGCACTAAAACGCTTGCAATTACGGTGCCTTCAGGCGTAAGTAAATTAAGTACTATGTTATGTTGGACAGATAAAGAAAGTTCTCCATTGGCGACCAATAATATTGTAAATAATCTTGACTTAAAAATAGTAACACCAAACGGTGATACTATTTTGCCATGGAAATTATATCCAAATTTTTATAAAAATACCGCTACACGCGGCGTGGACAATTTAAATACGATAGAACAAGTTACCATCAATACACCTATTGCAGGAAACTATACAATTGTTGTTAAAGGTACAAATGTGCCATTTGGACCGCAAGACTTTTCTGTTACGTATGATTTTAAACAACGCAAAATTGAACTGATGTACCCTAATGGTGGTGAAATATTAGATGTTGGTTCTGTTACACGAATCAGATGGAAAAACAATGGAATGGATACTTTAGGAACGATTCAATTATCATTGGATAGTGGCGCAACTTGGCAAACCATTGCATTCAATTATCAACTCAATAAGCAAACGTTCGATTATACGTTTCCTTCCATTGTGAGTAAAAAATGTTTAGTGCGAATTTTATTAGAGAACAATGCACAATCTGCTTCAACATTTACCATTGGAGCACAAGTAAATTATTCAAGTATTAATGCTACAGTTTGTGATCAATCCGCTAAAATAAGCTGGAGTGCTTTTCCTGGAGCATCTGCTTATAATGTTTTTCTTTTCATGGATAGTGTATGGGTAAATGTTGGGCAATCTTCCACTACTTCATTTATGGTTAATAATTTAGTAAATGGAAAAGATTACTTATATGCAATTTCTACAATCGTAAATGGAGTTGAAGGCAATCATAGTTTGGCTAAATCATTTACACCTATTGCCACTGCTGCTTGTCCGCTAAATGATGATGTTGGTGTATATAGTATGCATAAACCTACTATTGGAAGAAAGTTTACTTCTTCTTCTTTAACTGCCACTACACAACTCTCTTTTATTATTAAAAATTATGGAACAGTTTCAAAATCTGCTATTCCTATTTCTTATACTATTAATAGTGGAAGTGTAAGAAATGCGATACTCAACGATGTGATTACTTCGAATGATACATCTATTGTTTTTTTTACGGTGCATGAAAATTTATCTTCTGTTGGAAATTATGCTATCGCAGCTTGGACAACATTAGCAGGAGATGAGAATAAAAATAACGATACTTTATATTATACGTTAAAACATTTGCCTAATAATCCAATTGCATTGCCCTTCTCTGAATCATTTGAACAAACAAATATTCAATTGGCAAAAGCTACGTTTGGTATGAATGGAATAGAATATGCCGATTATTATCCGGAAATAGAATCCAGATTAAGAACAAATGAAGGTGACGTATATTCATTAACCGGAAATCGAGCTTTGACCATGGATAATTCTAGAGAAATCATGCAACGCAAAAATGAAATTATATTTACTTACAACCTTTCTAATTATGTAGATTCTGTTTTGTTTTTTGATTTTAATTATATGAATCGCTCTGAACCAGACGGCAACGATACTATTTTTGCACGTGGTGATGATACCAAACCTTGGATTCCTATTTATAATTTATTTGAAAATAAAGGTACTGTTGGAAAATATAAAAATGTAGCAGCTATCAATTTATTGCAAAAATTAAAAATAGAAAATGGTCAAGCATTCTCATCATCCACCCAACTAAAAATTACTCAAAATGGGATTAAAAAAGCTGTTTCTCCAAATGGAAATGGTGCCTATACATTTGATGATTTAAAACTATATCATGCAGGAAAAGATGTCGCTCTAATAAATGTATCTGCTAAAAAAATGAACTGTTCTAAATCATTTAGTTCAATTCCTATTACCATTCAAATAAAAAATAATTCCACGCAAACCATTACCAATTTGCCGGTTTTTTATCAGATAAACAATAATGCAGTAGTTAGTGCAACCATGCCCAATATTTTGAATAATGATACGGCTTCTTTTACTTTCAATATTCCATTTACAAATAGCAATGCAGGTTTGTATCAATTAAAAACTTGGGTAAAAAATGCAGGTGATTATATTACTGCTAATGATTCTATCATTACAGAAACAATTTTAGTACTTCCATCCATTGATTCATTCCCTTATTACAATGACTTTGAAACAAATAATGGAAATATGTTTGCAGAAGGAACTAATAATTCTTGGCTATGGACAGCACCACAAAAATACAATATAAACAACGCTGCACAGGAAAACAAAGCTTGGACAACCGGACAAAACGTTGGATATAATTTTAATGAAAATTCCTATTTATACATTGGATGCATGGATTTTTCTTCCTTTACCAGTGATCCATTAATTGCCTTTAATTTTATTTCTGTCATGCAAACTCAATCTGATTCAGCGTATGCAGAATATTCAACCAATGGTATCGATTGGGAACGCTTAGGTTGTTTTGATTGTGATTTAAATTGGTACAATGGCTTTCAAAATCAACCATATTGGGACCAAACTGTTTTCCCTTGGCAAGTAGCTCATAATAAAGTTCCACTAGCAAACTTAGTAGATTCATCTAATTTTATGCTTCGCATACATTTACAATCCGATGAATTTGCCGTTAGCGAAGGCATTGGTATTGATGATATTCATATTTTAAAAGATTATCATGAAATAGCAACGGCTGACTCAGGATTTATTTCATCAATATCAACGGGAAATGGATGGATTTCATTTTTTAGAAATGGTCGTTTAGTGGCAGAATTATTTGACGACCATAAAAATTTAGGCAATGTAAGTCTTGGATTTGAAGCCAATACCAATAAACGTAAAACCTATAAAGGAAAAAACATCGTACCTCGAAATTGGATATTCCAACCTCAACATCGAATACTTGGAAATTATAAACTTCGCTTGTATCTTTTAAATGATGAATACACCAACTATACAATTGAAGAAGATTCCATTAGTAGAATGGGCGATATTGGTTTATTACGTTATATTGGATTGAATACCAATTTAGATATTATTGATAATTATGTAAATGCCTATTATAAATATTATAGTCCGCAACAAATTCAATTTTATCCATATCAAAATGGATATTTTGTAGAGTTTCAAACAGATACATTAGGTGAATTTTATTTGTTGAGTACCAAACAAGACTATAACGCCATTGGTAGCGCGAACTTGATAGATTTTAACGTCAATCGTGTGAATGATGATGTTTTTTTAGAATGGAAAACAACTGTTGAACTTAATAACAAAGAATTTATCATTCAATATTCTTTTGATGCGACCACATTTATAAATATTGATACTATTCCGGCAGGAAACAATTCATCTGCTACCACATTATACAATTATTTACACGCATTAAATGCAACATCAGGTATATATTATTATCGTATTGCAATTGTTAGCAATTCAAACAAAAAGTCATATAGTCAAATTGATTCCGTTTATTTTGCACCAATAGTAGGTGTTAATCAGAATACGCATGCTGTTAAATCTTTTATTACCATTAATGACATTGTATTAGAATTTAAAAATGTGATTCATACGCAAGCAGAAGTCAATGTATTTAATGCATTAGGACAACTTCAATTTACTAAAAAAATGTGGTTGCAAAATGGTATTCAAGCTTTACAAATACCTAACTTTGAGTCGTGGAGCAATGGTACTTTGTTATTGCAAATTAAAACTAATACACAAAATTATTATTCTAAATTGATAAAGCAATAATGTTCGAAATTGTGCAAACTGCAGATGGAAGTCATTCTGTTTATTCCACTCATATAAAAGAACAATACCATTCTTCACATGGTGCAATTCAAGAATCAATGCATGTATTTATTCATGCTGGATTACATACAAAATTAAACCAACAAAAGGATATTCATATCTTGGAAATTGGATTTGGAACAGGCTTAAATGCCTTATTAACACTACTTGAATCGAGCACGCATAATTGTGAAATATTCTATACTTCCTTTGAAAAATTTCCTATTCCAGTAGCCGTTTATCAGCAATTAAATTATGGAACTTTGATGCAAGATTTAAATGCAGAAAATATTTACCCACTTATTTATTCATCACCATGGAACATTGAACACCGAATTGATTCTCATTTTATCCTAAAAAAAATGAAATTAGATTTTCATGAGATAGATTTTAAGAATGAATTTGATATAATATATTTTGATGCATTTTCACCCACATCTCAACCCGAATTATGGACAGCAGGAATCTTTCAATTAATGTATGATTCGTTGAAGCCAAACGGCATTTTAGTAAGCTATTGTGCCAAAGGAATTGTGAAACGTACTTTAAAATCAGTAGGATTTAAGGTAGAAGCCTTAGCCGGCCCAAAAGGAAAACGCGAAATGATAAGAGCAATAAAAATATGAAATACGATTACATAATAGTTGGTCAAGGCATTGCCGGCAGCATGATTGCTTGGTTTTTATTAAAACAAAATAAATCGTTTATCATTTATGATAAACTAAATTCAACTTCATCCTCTAATATTGCTGCTGGTGTTATCAATCCGGTTACAGGAAGAAAAATGGTTAAAACATGGATGATTGATGCCATTTTGCCTTTTGCAAAGAATACCTATCAAGAAATAGAGCAATCGATTCAAACTTCATTTTTTTTTGAAAAAAATATTTATAAAATTTTCACTTCAGAAGAAGATATTGAAATATGGAATCAAAGAAAAAACAACGTCGCATATCAAGATTATTTAGGTGATTGTGTTGATTTGGAGGAGAAGCATATTCTTTCACCCTTTAAAACAGGAATTATAAAAAATACATATTGGATGGATATGCCAGTATTTATTCATGCTTTCCGCAACTATTTATCTAAATTTGTTTCAATAGTGGATGAGCAATTGGATTACTCACAACTAAAAATACAATCAGAAATACATTACCAAAACATAACTGCGGATAGAATTATTTTTTGTGAAGGCTATCGCGCAAAAGACAATCCTTTTTTTGAAAATTTACCCTTTACTTTTGCCAAAGGCGAGCAATTACTTATTAAAACTAAAGAAGAAATTACCGATAAATTATTGAATCGGAATATTATTCTAATTCCAAAAGGCAATAATTTTTATAGTGTTGGAGCTACTTATGTTTGGAATGATTTATCAGAAATAATGACCAATGAAGGTCGAAGTGAATTGACGGAAAAATTAAATAAAATGATGGTTTGTCCTTATGAAATAGTGGAAGAAAAAGCCGCCATTCGACCTACTACAAAAGACCGAAGACCTTTTATAGATAGACACAAAACGTATGAAAATGTATTTATTTTTAATGGTATGGGTACAAAAGGTATTTCATTATCTCCATTTATGGCTTCCTATTTTATAAATTCCATTGAAACAAATTCGGCATTAATGATTGAAATTAGTATATCACGTTTTTAATGATTACGTTTATTGACATTGAATTAAACCGTTTTTTACTTTATCTTTGTTCGAGAAGTTGATTATTTTAAAATTAAAAATACTCAGATTCTGAAGTATATTAAACACATAATTTTACATGAAATTTTTGAAAAAATCATATTTAAGAGCTGTTCCTTTACTTGTCCTTTTAGCAGGAATGGCATTATATAAATTTAGATATACACTCGGATTGGTAAATCCAGTTCAAATAAAACACGAAGTGATTGATTCGAGTTATTTATATCGAAAAGATATTAGGCCTATTGTAGCACATGGTTTTTTTATGGGTAGAGAATTTAATGGTATAGATGTATGTAAATATCCAATAAAACAAAATATGGATAGTGGAATGGAGATGATTAGCAACGATCAATTTTATATCATAAAAGTATTTGATGAGAAAAAAGATATGCAAGTTTATATTGCCATTCGCGATTTAACACTCTTAAATAAAATTCCATTTTCATTAAGCTTTGACACGGGTGAAAAAATTTTAGTAACAGCATTTATAAAAAACAAAGCTGGTGTAAATGTGATGTATGGTGGAACGATTCATAATAATAGAGGTAAGCTGAGACTTGCAGGTTACAGTCGCTCTTCTAACTTAATTTCCGGTGAATTAGATGCCGATTTGGACGCTGTTATTGAAAATGGTGTTTGCGATATTCGCGGATTGAAGTTTTCAAATGTAACCTTGCAACACAATAAAGTAGAATAATTAATTCAACTGATATTGCAGTTTTAGAAGATGGTTATACAAACCATCTTGTTCTGCACTTAAAGTTTGATGATTACCTTGCTCCGCAATTTTACCTTGATGTAAAACGATAATAGTATCTGCGTGGCGAATAGTAGATAAACGATGAGCAATCACAATGGTAGTTCTTCCTTCCATTAAAGTTTCTAAAGCACTTTGAACGAGTTTCTCCGATTCTGCATCTAATGCGCTGGTTGCTTCATCTAAAAATAAAATGGCCGGATCTTTTAAGATGGCACGTGCAATAGCAATTCGCTGACGTTGACCACCTGAAAGCTTAATTCCACGTTCACCCACAAGCGTATTTAAACCTTCCGGAAATCTATGGATGAAATCCCATGCGTTGGCTTTCTTTGCTGCATTGATAATTTCTTCATCATTAGCATCTAATTTTCCGTATAAAATATTTTCTCTGATAGTGCCACCAAATAACATTACTTCTTGTGGTACCAAAGCCGTGTTTGCTCGTAACTGTTGAACATCCATATCATAAATGGATCGATTGTCTATCTTCACAGAGCCATTTTGTATGTCATAAAATCGCATGAGAATTTGAAGTATCGTTGTTTTTCCCACACCAGATGCGCCAACCAAAGCTATTTTTTCTCCTTTTTTTACCGAAAAAGAAATGCCTTTTAATACTTCTACGTCACTACGCGTTGGATAATTAAAATGAACATCTTTAAACTCGATATTGCCTTCTAATTTACTTACTTTAATCGGCTTAATATCTGTTTCCGTATTTAGTTCTAAGAGTTGAATAATTCTATCGGTTGCACCAAATGCTGCAGTTATTTTGCCATATAATTCTCCCAATCCAGCTATGGAACCACCAATGAATACAGTGAAAATAATGAATTGTAAAAGTTGTGCATCTCCTAAAATTCCTTGCTCCAATAAGCCACTTGCTTTATATAAAACAATTGCAATTACACCAAACATCATAAGGATTAGAAACGATATAAATGAGCCTCTATATATGGCATTTCTTAAAAATACATCTTTAATTTTATTTACTTTATTTAAGTATCTGTTGCTTTCAAACCATTCGTTGGTATAAGCTTTTACAATGTTTATGTTGTGGAGTGTTTCTTCCACCACAATATTTGAATCTGCTATGGATTGTTGTGCCTCAGCAGATTTTTTTCTAATAAATTTTCCGAATACAAATCCCAATAAAATGACTGCAGGAACGATGGCTAAAATAAATATGGTTAACTTCGGGGAAATAAAAATCAAGATAATTATACCACCAATTAGAGTTAAAATTTGTCTGAAAAATTCTGCTAAATCAATAGATAATGCATCTTGTAGTTTAATAACGTCTGAGGTAATTCTACTGCTTAATTCGCCAATTCTATTCTTTTCATAAAATGTAATGGGCAAACAAATTATTTTATTATATAAATCATGCCTAATGTTGGCAAGAACACGTTCATTGGTTTGCGCAAAAATATATAAACGAAAAAAAGAAACTACACTTTGAAAAATCAACATAAATACAATTAATTTTATTAAATCACTTCTGTCGGAGATGTTCAATAAATGTCCACCATTAAATGGGATTAAATGCGCAGATTTATGATGTGCTAAATCAATCAATAATGGAAATAAATAAGGAAAGGATAAAGCAGAAATGGTAGAAAGTAGCAAAAAAACCATGCCTGTGAAAAAAAGTAATTTATGTGGTTTTAAATAGCTTATAATTTTTAAACTATTTTGAAAGGTTTCTTTGGTTATTTTTTTAGAAGATGAATTTGATGTATTTGGTTTGCGAAAACTCATGATGGTTTTTTCTTTTTATTCAACAAAAATACACTTTATAGTATCAGAAATGAATATTGATAAATTATTTTATGAATATTTTAAGCTTATTTCTTTGGTGGATATGGCTTGTTTTTTCGTAAATTTTTCTTGCCTCTAAACTTCGATTTCTCTTTTTTTATAGGATTGTAAATAGGTGTTTCTCCCAGTATTAAAGGTATTTCTTCTTTTACAATAGGATAACCCAATAAATCTTCTATTTGCAATAGTTTATATTGGTCTGCTTCGCTTACTAAAGTAATGGCAATGCCATCTGTTTCAGCACGTGCTGTTCTTCCTATTCGGTGTACATAATCTTCCGCATCATTAGGAACATCAAAATTTATAACCAAACTAATATCTTCAATATCAATTCCACGCGCCAATACATCTGTTGCAACTATTATGTTTGTTTTGCCACTCCGAAAATTTAAAATTACTTGCTCACGCTCACTTTGCTCAATTCCTGAATGAATTTCTTCATTTTTAATGCCTGCAATATTCAGTTCTCGACTTAATTTTTTGGCATTTTCAATTCGCGAACAGAAAACAATTATTTTCTTGAAATATTTTTCTGTTAATATAATTTTTATCAGTTTATTTTTTTGAGCTTCATATATTATGTATGCTCTTTGTTGTATTTTTTCAGGTGGTTTTGAAATGGAGATATTTACTTGTTCAGGTTCTTTTAAAATTTCTAATGCCAGCTTTCTAATTTTTACAGGCATAGTTGCCGAAAACATCAATGTTTGTCTTTCTTCGGGTAAGTATTTAATGATTTTCAATATGTCTTCATAAAAACCCATGTTCAGCATTCTGTCGGCTTCATCCAGAATTAAATATTTCAATCCTTTTATTCGTACATATCCGGAAGCCAAATGACTAATCATTCTACCTGGCGTACAAATGGCAATATCCACACCATTCGATAAGGCTCTTTTTTCACTTTCAAACGAGGAACCATCGCCACCGCCATAAATAGCAATCGAACTGATTGGAGTAAAATAGGAAAATGCTTCTAAGTTTTGAGCAATCTGTACTGCCAATTCTCGAGTTGGCACTATGATTAAAGCATTTACTTCATCGTCTTGCTTTTCTTTGGTAATCAAATTATGAATCGTGGGTAATAAAAATGCTGCTGTTTTTCCAGTGCCAGTTTGTGCGCTGGCAATCAAATCTTTACCATTTAAAATATGAGGTATTACTTGAACTTGAACAGGCGTAGCCTGTTTGTAATTCATCGCATCTATTCCATCTAACAGTTGAGTATCTAAGCCAAATTCATCAAAATTCAAAATCGTTCTTTTTTATTTTAGAAGCCAAAAATACATCTTTTATTTCAGTACATCTTTTAAAAATATTTAATACGGCTGTTTGTTTTATTTATTTTTTTACCAAAATATTAATATGTGTATCCTTTTTTGTAAATAATCCTATTAAAATAGTATCTTTGCACCTCAAAATAAACTTAAAGTGGTAATTCCAGACATACGACTCATTTCCGGTAGAAATACACGGTATCTTTCTAGTAGAATTGCAGAAAGCTATGGTCAAGAATTAACACCGGTAGAAGTGATGCAATTCAGTGATGGTGAGTTTGAACCAGTGATTACTGAAAGTATTCGTGGCTCTTATGTTTTTTGTATGCAAAGTACTTTTGCACCTGCTGATAATTTAATGGAATTATTGCTCTTGATAGATGCAGCCAAACGCGCATCCGCAGGATATGTTGTAGCCGTTATGCCTTACTTCGGTTTAGCACGTCAAGATAGAAAGGATAAACCACGAGTTGCTATTGGAGCAAAATTAGTAGCCAATATGTTGGTAGCTGCAGGTACACAGCGAATCATGACCATGGATTTACATTCACCGCAAATTCAAGGTTTTTTTGATATTCCAGTTGACCACTTAGAAGCCAATGCTATTTTCATTCCTTATTTAAATGAATTGAATTTAGATAATTTGGTATTCGCATCACCGGATGTCGGTGGCATTAAACGTGCACGTAATTATGCACGTCAGTTCGGTGCTGATTTAGTAATTTGCGACAAGTTTCGTTCTAAAGCGAATGAAATAGAATCAATGAGTTTGATTGGAGATGTAGCCGATAAAAACGTAGTGTTGGTAGATGACTTAATTGATACCGGTGGCACATTATGTGCAGCCGCCAATTTAATGATTGAAAAAGGTGCTAAAAGTGTAAGAGCACTCATCACACATCCTGTTTTATCTGGAAAAGCGTATGAACGTATTGAAGAATCTGGATTGACTGAATTGGTAGTGTGTGATACCATTCCTTTAAAACAACAAAGTTCAAAAATAAAAGTGCTTTCTGTGGCCTCATTGTTTGCAAGAGCCATTCGAAATGCACACGAGTATAAATCAATTAATTCATTATTCATTCAAAAAAAGTAATTATTATGCAAACCATTACCATTAGCGGAAAAGCTAGACAAAACGTAGGAAAAGTAGCAACTAAAGCCGACAGAGCTGCAGGCAACATTCCTTGCGTGATGTATGCGGGAAACGAGGTGGTACACTTCACTTCAACTATTTCAGAGTTGAGAGGAATCTTGTACACGCCTAAATTTTACAAAGCAATCATCAATATTGAGGGTACAACTCATGAAGCTTTGTTGAAAGACGTTCAATCGCATCCAATCACAGAAGAAATTCTTCACATCGATTTTCACAAACTAACACCTGGCGCAAAAGTGATTGTTGAAATTCCAATTAGAATTATTGGACAATCTCCAGGAGTAAAAGAAGGTGGTAAATTATTAGTGAAAGTTCGTAAAGTGAAAGTAAAAGCAGCACCTGAAGACTTAAAAGATGCTATCGATATTGATATTAGCGAATTAAAATTAGGTCAATCCTTTAAAGTGAGAGATATTAAAACGGATGGGTTAGAAATTTTAAATTCACCGGCAATTCCTTTGGTATCTGTAGAGGTTACTAGAGCATTAAAATCTGCTGCTACAGAAGCAGCGAAAGCAGCTACTTCGGCAAAGAAAAAATAAGTAAATGCTTATATATCTTAGGTCAGCCTCTTTGGCTGACCTTTTTTTATTTAAAAATTGAAAAAAGTATAGTAACATCTAATTCTTTTCACTTTTAATTTTTGTATTTTTGACCATCCAAAAATTGAATTTAGTCCCATTTTTATGTCAAAGTTTTTAATAATTGGTTTAGGAAATATAGGTAAAGAATATGAACATACTCGACATAATATTGGATTTGATGTAGTGGATGCTTTCGCAAATGAATTAGAACTTACTTTCGAATTAAACAGGTTGGCAACTTACACAAAGACAACGTTTAAAGGTAAACATATCCACTTTATAAAACCTACCACCTACATGAACCTGAGTGGCAAAGCCATCAAATATTGGATGAATGAACTCAAAATTCCTATTGAAAACTGTTTGGTGGTTGTCGATGAATTAGCATTGCCATTCGGTACCTTACGGGTTCGTGGTAAAGGGAGTGATGCTGGACACAATGGACTCAAATCCATACAAGATGAATTGCAAACCAATCAATATCCAAGATTAAGATTTGGTATCGGAAATGATTTTCCAAAAGGAAAACAAGTAGATTATGTATTGGGAAAATGGAAATCAGACCAAGAATTTATCTTACAAGAAAAAATAAACACAGCCGTTGAGATTATTAAATCTTTCTGTACTGCAGGATTAAATAATACAATGAACTTATACAATAATAAATGAGATTTGAGAAAAGAGGTGAAATGTCAAAGTTCAATTTCCAATGAATACAAACCAATAATTACCAACCATTTACTAATCACTATAAAAAATGAAAATATTTTGCGTCGGATTAAATTACAACGAACACATAAAAGAAATGAAGCATTTTTCATTTCCTGAAAGTCCGGTAATTTTCATGAAACCACCAACAGCATTACTTAAAAACGGACAACCATTTTATTATCCAGATATTTCAAAAGAAGTACATTACGAAGGTGAAATAGTATTGCGTGTTTGCAAAAATGGAAAAAAAATTGACCGTAAATTTGCCCATAAGTATTACGATGCTTTTACCCTAGGATTTGATTTTACTGCACGTGATTTACAGGCAGATTTAAAGAAAAAAGGTTGGCCTTGGGAAATAGCAAAAGGATTTGACGGCTCTGCTTTTATAGGCGATTTTATTCCTTTGGAACATAATAAAAAGATATCATTTACCATTAAAAAAAACAATGAAATCGTTCAACAAGGAGATACTACCATGTTAATTTTCTCTTTTGATGAGATTATTGCTTATATATCACAGTATTTTACATTGCAACAAGGTGATTTAATTTATACAGGAACACCGCAAGGTGTTGGTGCGGTAGGCATCGGTGATTTGTTAGAAGGATTTGTAGGCGATACAACATTAGTGCGATGTGAAATAAAATAATTTATTTATACATTGATAAATTCTATTCTTGTAAACGCAATATCAATACTTTGATTTTGAAATAAGTAGAACTTTCGTTAATTTTGAACGTTATAATTTTATTACTTAATTAAATTAAATTTTTTAAAAGAATGCCATACTTATTTACATCTGAATCCGTTTCAGAAGGACATCCTGATAAAGTAGCTGACCAAATCTCTGATGCATTAATTGATAATTTTTTAGCCTATGATCCACAATCTAAAGTGGCATGCGAAACTTTAGTAACTACAGGACAAGTAGTGTTAGCTGGAGAGGTGAAATCAAAATCGTATTTAGATGTGCAAGATATAGCAAGAGAAGTTATCCGTAAGATAGGATACACAAAATCTGAATACATGTTTGAAGCAAATTCTTGTGGAATTTTTTCAGCAATTCATGAACAATCTTCAGACATTAATCAAGGTGTAGATAGAAAATCGACGAAGAGTGATTTTGAAACAAAAGCCAACGCTCAAGGTGCCGGCGACCAAGGCATGATGTTCGGTTATGCCACCAAAGAAACCGATAACTATATGCCGTTGGCATTAGATATTGCCCATAAAATTTTACAAGAACTGTCTAAAACACGTAGGGTAGGAAAGGAGTTGAAATATTTGAGACCAGATGCGAAAAGCCAAGTAACCATTGAATACGATGACAATAACAATCCAATTAGAATTGATACAATAGTTGTATCTACTCAGCATGATGATTTTGATTCAGATGCTAAAATGTTAGCAAAAATTAAAAGTGATGTAATTGAAGTTATCATTCCAAGAGTAAAGAAGCAATTGAAGAAATCCATTCAAAAGTTGTTTGATGATAAAATTACCTATCATATCAATCCAACAGGAAAGTTTGTAATTGGTGGCCCACATGGCGATACCGGTTTAACAGGTCGAAAAATTATTGTGGATACGTATGGTGGTAAAGGAGCTCATGGAGGCGGTGCATTTTCAGGAAAAGATCCAAGCAAAGTAGATAGAAGCGCTGCTTATGCTACTCGACATATTGCTAAAAATTTAGTGGCAGCCGGAGTTGCAGATGAAGTGTTAGTGCAAGTTTCTTATGCCATTGGCGTAGCAAAACCTTGTGGTTTATTTATTGAAACGTATGGCACTTCAAAAGTAAACTTAACAGATGGCGAAATAGCTAAAATTGCTGAAAAAATATTTGACATGCGCCCGTATGCTATTGAGCAACGTTTTAAATTAAGAAATCCTATTTATAGTGAAACAGCAGCTTACGGCCACATGGGAAGAAAAAATGAAATAGTGACTAAAATATTTAATAAAGGAAAAGAAAACGAGAAAAAAATTCAAGTAGAATTATTTACTTGGGAAAAATTAGACTACGTTGATAAGGTAAAAAAAGCGTTTAATCTGAAATAAATGCAATAATCTAAAAATAGAAGATAGTCGTTAACAATAACGGCTATTTTTTTTCAAAAAATACAATCTGTTTATTCATTATTCAAAATTCTATTGTATATTTGCAGTCCGTTACGAAAAAATGAAATACAATAATTCGGAAACACAGAGAGATGGCAGAGCGGTCGAATGCGGCGGTCTTGAAAACCGTTGACTGTTACAGGTCCGGGGGTTCGAATCCCTCTCTCTCTGCA
>JAGNZZ010000023.1 GCA_017984135.1 Chitinophagales bacterium
AGAATTGCTTAACTTAGTATAAACAATGAACACTAAAAATATATTGATTACTGGTGGAGCTGGTTTTGTAGGCTCTCAAATGGCATTATCTATTAAAAATAAATATCCAAAGTACGAACTATTTGTATTGGATAATTTAAAGCGACGTGGTTCCGAATTAAATATTCCAAGACTAAAAGCTGCCAACATTCATTTTATTCACGGCGACATACGCAATAAAGAAGATTTTGATGGATTGCCTGTTATTGATTGCATTATAGAAGCCAGTGCGGAACCATCTGTTTTAGCTGGTATCGATAGTACACCAGATTATCTCATCAATACTAACTTAAACGGAACTATTAATTGTTTAAATTTTGCTTCTAAAAACAAGTCGGATTTCATTTTTCTATCTACATCAAGAATTTATCCAATTGAAACTATAGAAAATATTAACTATACAGAAGCTGAAACACGATTTGAAATTGCAGCACCACAAAGCACCAAAGGTTTTTCACAAAAGGGAATTTCGGAAGATTTTCCTTTAGATAATTACCGTTCTTTATATGGTACTACCAAATTAGCTTCTGAGCTTTTTATTCAAGAATACAAACAATTTTTTGGTTTAAAAACGGTGATCAATCGATGTGGTGTTTTAACCGGACCTTGGCAGATGGGAAAAATAGATCAAGGTGTGGTAGTCCTTTGGTTGGCTAAACATTTTTGGAACCAACAATTAAGCTATATCGGATATGGTGGCAAAGGAAAGCAAGTGCGCGACATGTTGCACACTGCAGATTTATTTCGATTGATTGATTGGCAAATACATCATATCGACGACATTAATGGTGAAATTTTTAATGTAGGTGGTGGCAGAGAAATTAGTTTATCTCTAAAAGAAATGACTGCATTATGTGAAGAAATTACGGGCAATAAAATTCCAATAAAAGAAGTGCCAGAAAATAGAACTGCCGATATTAGAATTTATATTACCGACAACTCAAAAGTGACGGAAAAAACTGGATGGGAACCACAAATTTCTCCCAAGCAGATATTCTCAGAAATTTACGATTGGATGAAAGAAAATGAACAGCAATTAGCCGGAATATTAAAATAAATCATGTCGAAATTAAGTGTCGTTATACCAGCTTACAATGAAGAAGAAAGTTTACCTGAAACTTTAAAAACCTTGCATGTTGTATTAAAAAAAGAAAATATTGAACATGAGATTGTGGTCACGAATGACAATTCATCTGATAATACACACCAAGTTTTAGAAAGCTTAGCTAAAGAAATTCCTACTTTAGTTTATTACACGAATAATGGTCCTAATGGTTTTGGATATGCCGTTCGTTACGGCTTAGAACGTTTTACCGGCGATTATGTAGCCGTAATGATGGCGGATTTGTCTGACGATCCAAATGACTTAGTTAAATTCTTTAGAAAAGCCATAGAAGGCAATTACGATTGCGTGTTTGGCTCGCGTTGGGACAAAGGCGGACAAGTTATTGATTATCCTTTATTGAAAAAGGTAATCAATCGTATCGCCAATTTTATTGTAAAAACAGTATTCCGATTAAATTATAACGATTGCACCAATGCGTTTAAATTATACAAGAAAGAAACCATTTCGGGCATACAACCTTTTTTGTCGCCACATTTTAATCTCACTTTAGAGTTACCTTTAAAAGCAATTGTTAGAGGTTATTCATATACTATAGTACCCAATTCTTGGACGAATAGAAAATATGGCGAATCCAAATTAAAAATAAAAGAAATGGGTAGCCGATATTTTTTTATTCTGATGTATTGCTGGATAGAAAAACAATTTTCTCGAGGCGATTATAAAAAGAAAGTTTAAATAACTTTCGTTACTCCTAATTTTTCGTTTAGTATCTTTACATTTCATTTTCGGAATACATTATGTCTATTTTATCTAAAAAATCAACCTTTTTATTGGCTTTAGCTGTTGCATTATATGCTTTCATATTGAATGAATATAACAACAAAGTCATACGAAAATTATATCCCAAAAATGATTCTATTCATAACAATGAATTGGTACACAATAGTACGGTTTATAACATTGACAATTATTGGTACACACAACAAATCAAAAATTATGTAAAAGGAAATGGCTTCACCATTGACCCTCAAAAAGAAAAATACGAAGTTCGTCGTACGCCCATTTATCCGCTTTTTTATGGTGTTCATTATCTTCTATTCGGCGAAATAGGAAGTTATTATTTGATTCGATTTACACAAATTGCTTTATTTGTGTTGTCTGTTTTTGCCTTATTGTATGCCACTTATAATTTTACTCAAAACAAATTCATTGCTATTACAAGTGCCATTTTTTATGGATTTAATCCTTCGATAGTATGCTATTTGTATTATACCATTACAGAAGCATTAAGTCCGGCATTGGTTTGTTTTATGTTATACTATTTATCCAAAGGCTACAGACAAAATCGAAGGCAAGATTGGATTGTTTCAGGTTTATTTTTTGCCATTGCTTCATTGTGCCGACCAGCCATTTTCTTCATTGCTCCAGGCATTTTAGTGCTTATTATTTATACCAACAAGCACTCCATTAAACGTATTATTTTCCAAGGAAGTTTTTTTGTTTTTGGTGCGGCCATTTTATTTGTTCCACACATGATTCGCAATTACCAAATTACAAATGACATCATTGTTTTAGAAAAATTTTATGAAGATCCGATGGATTATGGCATGCCCAATATTGCACTACGTGAATGGATTTCCTGTTGGACCAATCCTGCTGATTATTCCTCTGAAAGCATATCAAATAGAATAGGAAGTACAGTCTTATCTGCAAATAAAATTTCTTTTGACAAAGAAATGTTTATTGAAAATGAAATAAACAGATTGCCACAACAAGCCTTCATTGCCAATTCTAAAGACAATGTTCAAGCCGCATTTTCTACCTTATATGACTATTATTATTACAAAAGAAAACTATTGAACACAACCCTTGCTGATTCAGTTGGGAAAATTAGTTTAAATCAATTACATGCTCTAAAGAATGAATTTATTCAAAAAGAACCTGTTCGATATTATATCCTTAAGCCTATTTTATTTTTTAAAAGCATCCTTTTCCAAAGTAATTCCTCACAACTTATTTTCTTAAAACAATATCCCAATACATGGATTGAAAAAGCTATAAAAGGTCCTTTGTATTTATGGAATATTTATCTGTTTGTTTCCATTTTAGGAATGTTCCTTTTTTATAAAAAACATTTTGCGCTGCAATCTTTAACCATCCTCTATTTAAGTGGATTAATTGTATATACTGTTTTTATGTTTAATTATTTTGAAGTACGTTATTTAATTCCCATTTTTCCATTGATGTATGTCATGGGAACTATCTTTTTTGTAGAAATGTATGGAAAAATAAAACGTGTTTATACTTCTAAATAACGCATTAAACTATCGTAGCGTTCTCTTAGTTGCAATTCATATTCTGATTGATGCAACACGGCAATAACTTGATATTCGTAGCGTTCAAACGATAATTGGATGTCTTTCAAATCGTCTTTATTAATTTTCAAAGACACAAAAACATGGCTTGGTTGCTTTGCTGGAGAAATCATACTATGTAAAATCATCGCATTGTTTGATTCGACAATTTTGGAAATTTCTGTCAGTGAATAATTTCTGGATTCTATTTCTAACACTAAAATGCCACCATTATTGACTAAGGAAGCATTATTTGCTAATACTTGAATCAATTTTTGTGGCGAAACAATGCCAATGTATTCATTTTCTGCTTGTACCACCGGAATAAAAAATGCTACATTTTCTGATGTATATTTTAATACGTCGAACACATGCGTTTCTTCAAAAATTTTGTGTGGCAAGAAATGTTCTTTGATGTTGGCAAAAGAAGTTTCATTATCTAACTCCAATAAAAATTGTTCCGACAATAACCCAATGTATTTGCCATCCTCTACTACTGCCAAAGCTTCTGCCTTAAATTCTTGCATTAAATCCAAGGCATACTCAACAGAATCTGAAATTCTAAGAAATGGAATGGACGCATCAATACAATCTTTAGCAAACACGGAAATTCTTTTTGTAAATGTATAAAATAATTAGCTTACCGGCTTAAAAATTAAAGTTAAAACCAAAGGTCATCATCCAGTTGTAGGTTTTAGGTTGGTTGCGATGGGTAACGCGCCACATGACATCATAGCGCAAAAATTTTAGAATATTTTCAATACCAAATCCCACTTCAATATATGGCACTTTTCCTATCGGTTGTATAAATGAATTGTTCATTTGATTGTATGCACTATTCTTCGCAGATACATTTCCCCAAATACCGCGAGTATGGATCACTTCTCTCAGTTTTAACTTTCTAATGCCCGGAATTCTATTCAAGAAAAAGCCATCAAAATGGTGTGAAAAATTCCACTGTAAATATTGATCACTATAAAATTCATAATCATTCATCACATTAAATGCCGTATTGCTGTAAGCAAACGTTTGATTGCCATCATGCACTTCTGCTAATAAAAATGGTACTGTTCCAACTATTTTTCCGGCTTGTATTTTCATTTCAAATCGACCAATGGTACGTATCGGAATAATTTGTGCGTATGAGAGCGTAAACTTATGGTAATTAAATTGTGAACCTAGCATTTTTTTAAATCCAAACACATATTCAAAATAAATTACCGGAACGGTGCTCGTATTAATGCTGCTTCTAAACAATGAATGCTTATTGATGAATTTTTCACCAATAGCAAAACGTGCATTCCAAATCAACTCACTTTGTGTTAATGTACTAAAGGTGTCGAAGCCATTTTCTTTATTGGCATACCGATATTGAAATGGGACTAAACCTTGTTGTATGCGTCGATGTTGAAGCGTTAAACCTGTACTTAATCCTTGTTTATATTCAATAGTATAGCTTATTTTTCCAGCATCAAAATACAATAATCGCACCAATGGTTTTCTCCGATTGATAATCAAATTTAAAATATTATCTGCGTCTAAAAGGTCATTGGTTTTGCTTAGCTCACTCACGTCATGCTCATAAGAAGCAGCCAGCGTTTGCCTCGGAAACTTGCTTACTAAAAACTTCGCTGCCACATCGCCTTTTACTCTTTTATCTTTAAAACCATACGCAATATGACCTTCCACTTGTGCCCACTTACACATCTTTTCGGTCGTTTTTAATCCAATTCCCAAACGCCAACCTTCTAATTTATTATTACTTACAACACTCAATATGGGACCAATACTTACCGGACCAATTGGGTAATATCCGGTTAATACCATGCCAATAATATCTACATACGTTTTATAGGCTTTCACAGTTTTCAAAGTATCTATAATATGGTAAACCGCAGCTTCATTTTTGCTTAATTGTATAAACCTTGATGTATCCCAAAATGCAACATCTTTTGTAATGGATGCTTCATGGTAGGTAATTTCTTCTTTTAAAGAATTTACCATAGAGTCATTAAAGGATTGATTAATTTTAAAATTTCGATACACTGCATTTTTTCGGGTTACAATGGCAGGAGTTTTTTTTAAAGGAGCAAATTCAATCACCAAATGATCGTTACTAAGCATCCAATTTTGCGCGTCAACAAAATCAAAGTCTTGATTTACTTCTATTTTTTTTACAAAATTGATATTGACATGTGGTGCCATGCGCATTTGAATTTGTTTAATGGCATAATTATTTTCGGATACAATCAAATTTCCAAAAAACGTATTATCACCTTTCGTTTTAGGCTCAAACATCAACTTGTAATGCATTACATTATCCAACACTAACGTATCAATGACTTTATATCTATAGAATGTTTTACAAGAATTGGCAATCGGGCTAATAAAATCTTTGTTCAAAATTTTATATCCGTTGTCATACACATTTATATCTTGATAAGTAGCACTCAAAAACTCGTTAAAACTAGCATCATTTATTCCCGACATTTTAGATGCTTTGATGACTTCTCTTTTTTTATTGAGTTTATTGGTATAGTAAAAATCTGAAATATTTTCGGATAAAAGCATCGGCAAAAAAGGTTCTTCTTCAGATGTGCTATCAATATTATCAAACACAAACTTAAATGGCTGGAGAATTTTACGGTTCATAAATTTCTCCGACATATTTTTTACATCCAATTCAATTTTAGTATATCCTTCGTAACTGAAATTCTGTAGATGTTTTTTATCGTTCTTATTTTTATTGGCTAAAATATTTCGGATTAAATAATCTTCCAAGCTCTCTTTACTTGCCACAATCACGGCTTCTGCCAGCATGCTTTGAGCCGCTGATAAATAAAAATTGATGGTCTGTTTTTGTTTTTTTTGTATAGAAATAGATTGTTCCATATAGCCTAAGAATGCCGCAGAAATAGAATCAGGAAACGTATTTAGTTTGATTTGATAATAGCCGGTGTCATTGGTCGTGGAGCCGATAGTCGTTCCTTTTATATAAATATTTACATAACTCAATGGTTCTTTCGTGTTAGCATCAAAAACTTGACCATCCACAAATGTTTGGCTGCTTACTGAATTATAAACCAACAAAAAAAGGAATAATAGTATATTTGTGCTTACGACTTTCAATTTTGCGAAGTTAATTAAATATTTGCTGAAATAAATCACTCCATGAACGCTTTAGAAATAGTTTCATATAATGTTAACGGAATACGTTCTGCCATCTCCAAAGGATTAATTGATTGGATACAACAAACATCCTACGATATTTATTTATTTCAAGAGATAAAAGCGAATGAGTTAGATATTCCATCAGAATTGTTTCATCAAATTGGATACCAAACCCATTGGTTTTCCGCTCAAAAAAAAGGATACAGTGGCGTGGGCATTGTTGCCAAAAATGAACTTAAAATTGACCAAGTGTTGAAAGGTATGGATATGGATGCATACGATGCCGAAGGCAGATTAATTCGCATGGATTTCAATGACACAACAATCATCAACAGTTATTTTCCATCAGGTTCGAGTGGTGATGAACGCCAAGAAGTTAAAATGAATTATTTAGAAGCTTATTTCCAATATATTCATCAATTAAAAAGAGAACGACCTAAGCTCATTATTGCCGGTGATTATAATATTTGCCATACCGAAATAGATATCCACGATCCAAAAGGAAATAAAGACAGTTCCGGCTTTTTGCCCGAAGAACGTGCATGGATGAGCAAGTATTTCGACAGTGGTTTTATCGATACTTTTAGATATTTTCATCCATCCACTTTACATCAATATTCATGGTGGAGTTTTCGTGCCGGCGCACGTAACAACAATAAAGGTTGGCGTATTGATTACCAAGTGGTGAGCCAAGCCTTAGAAAATCAATTAGCCGATGCAGCCATTTTTATGGATGTAAAACATTCCGACCATTGCCCTATTTATTTGAAAATTAATTTATAATCGTGTTTTTATAATTTTACTATTTAATTTGTTTTGTATGCGCCACATTCTTTATCTCATTATTTGTATTTTCTTGATTTCTTGCATGGGTGAGCAAAAAAGAGAAATTAAATTACGTCCGGCAAAAGGTGGGAAATTTTATGGTGGAACATTTCGCACCAATGAAGAAGAATATTTCAAAACATTATATCCACTCAATGTAACTGAAGTGGTTGCTCATCGCATTGGCGAACAAATCTTTGAAGGATTAACCACCTTTGATGATAGCTCATTAGCTGTCATTCCGCACTTAGCCACGCATTGGGATATCGACCCAAGCAACACAAAATATACGTTTTATTTAAGAAAAGGGATCATGTTTCACGATGACAAATGTTTTCCTAACGGAAAAGGTCGTGAAATGAAAGCAAAAGATGTAAAATATTGTTTTGATAGAATTTGCTATCACAATCCAGCAGAAAATCAAGGATTTTGGATTTTTAAAGATGTCGTCAAAGGCGCAAATGAATATGATTCATTAACCGCAAAAGGCATTGTGCCGGATAGTGGCGTAAGCGGCATTAAAATAATAGACGATTACACCATTCAAATAGAATTAGAACGACCTTATGCCGTTTTCCTAGCACGATTAGCCTTAATTTTTGGAAAAATATATCCGCATGAAGCGATAGAAAAATATGGTAGTGAAATTCGAAATCATCCGGTAGGAACTGGTCCATTTTATTTAAAAATAAACCGACAAGATCAGGTTACCTTCTTAGCCAGAAACCCTAACTATTGGCGAAAAGATGAGTTCGGAAACCAATTGCCTTATCTGGATGCGTTACGTATTTCTTATATAAAAGAAAAGAAAAACGAATTATTGGAATTTTCAAAAGGAAATAGCGATTTGGTGTATCGTTTTCCATTGGAAATGATTGACGAAATTGTGGACTATAAAAAGAATTTAAAACCTGCATATAAAGGCTATATTTTACAATATAAACCGCAAATTGCCTTGCAATATTATGGCTTCCAACATCAAGGAAAAATATTTAACAATAAAGACGTACGTAAAGCATTTTGCTATGCCATCGATCGGCAAAAATTATGTGATTTTACTTTAAAAGGCACCGGATTTCCCGCATTTTACGGCACTGTTCCGCCGGGAACCGGAACATTTGATTCTAAAACGGTACATGGCTATTCCTTCCAACCTTCAAAAGCACAAGAATACATGGCAAAAGCAGGATTTCCAAAAGGGAAAGGCTTTCCTTCCATTACTTTGCAACTTAATTCTGGTGGCTCACGCAATGCACAAGTAGCCGAAGCATTAAAGAAAATGTTGGAAGAGAATTTAGGCATTCACGTCAATCTTTTAATTGTTCCATGGGCGCAACATACAGAAGCAGTTGAAACGGCAAAAATTGATTTTTATCGATTAGGTTGGGTGGCAGATTATCCTGATGCAGAAAGTTTTTTAAACTTATTTCACAGCAAATATGTACCTAATGACATCAACGTAAAAACGTATATCAATTCATTCCGATATAAAAACAAAACATTCGATGCCATTTTTGACAAAGCTTTAGCAACAATTGATGAACAAAAAAGAAACGAATTGTACACACAAGCCGACCAAATCGTTATTGATGATGCTGTATTATTGCCTATTTATTACGATATTGACTTTCGGTTATTACAACCTTATGTGCGAAATTGCCCGCAAAATGCCTCAGAACAACGCGATTTTACGGAAGTATATTTTGTTCCTAGGGAAACCAAAAAATGAGTCTCTATTTTAAACCTAAATAACAATTTCATCTCCACCTTTTGTCTATATTTATTTTGAAATGAATAATTATCAATTGCTCTTACAAAAGTTAGATGATTTTATCAGAAAATATTATCTGAATAAATTATTGCGTGGCTCGCTTTTGTTTGTAGCTGTATTGCTCGGCACTTACTTGTTTATTTCGCTTTTTGAATACCAACTTTATTTATCTTCTCTCGTTCGAAAAGCCATCCTTCTTGTCTTTTCTTCCACTATTTTAGTAGCCTTTTATTTTTGGATGATTCAGCCTTCTATTCAGTATTTTAAGCTTGGAAATCAAATAACACATGAACAAGCGGCAACAATCATTGGAAAATATTTTTCGGATGTGAAAGATAAATTACTCAATATTTTACACCTTAATCAACAATCACACAATACATATAATAAGGAACTCATAGAAGCCAGCATTTCTCAAAAATCGGAATCTATTAAATTAGTTCCATTTTCAAATGCCATTAATTTGCAAGAAAATAAAAAATATTTAAAGCTTGCATTGCCACCTTTTTTATTGCTATTGCTCATTCTTTTTATAGCACCGAATGTTTTAAAAGAAAGCAGTACTCGTTTACTAAATCCCAATACTATATTTGCAAAAAAAGCACCTTTTGATTTTGTGTTAGAAAATAAAAATTTAAAAATAGTACAGTACGAAGACGTTGAATTAAAGTTGCGCATTAAAGGAAAAACGATACCCAATGAGGTGTATGTAAATGATGAAGGCAAAAAATATAAAATGGAAAAACTGGCTGTCGATCAGTTTACCTATCGATTTTCCAATATACAAAACAACCTTACGTTTTATTTTTCAGCAGGAGAATACAATAGCAATGAACATAAAATTCAAGTGCTAAAAAAACCAGTTCTTGCCAACTTTACCACACAATTAAATTATCCCAATTATATTGAGAAAAAAGCGGAACTGTTAAAAAATGTGGGCGATTTAACGGTACCTATTGGCACTATCATACATTGGAATTTTACTACTTCCGGAACCGATGCTTTAAAAATAATTATAGATGGAGAAGCAGCCAAGGCTACACAAAATGGAACTGATCAGTTTTCCTTTTCTAAAAAAATTAACAAGGATACACGCTATACCATTTTTGTTTCTAATAAGGAAGTAAACCATGGCGATTCAATCTCATTTGTCATTTCGGCTACGCCGGACAATTTTCCAAATATCAACGTTGAAAAAATACAAGATTCTACTCAACTGGATTTTGCTATCTTCTTAGGTGCTGTTGGAGATGATTATGGATTATCAAAATTAGAATTCCATGCTACCATAAAAGATGAAAAAGGAAATTTGATAAGCTCCAAAAAACAAGCATTGCCACTATCCAACAACTCTATTTCTGATTTTAATTTTCAAATTGATTTTGCAAAATATCAGCTAAAAAACGGGCAAACGATGGATTATTATTTTGTCGTATTTGATAATGATGGTATCAATGGTCCTAAATCCACCAAGTCACAGGCATTTGTGTATGAAAAGCCGACCGTTTTAGAGTTGGAAAAACAGGAAAATAAAAATAATGAAGCCATAAACAATGAGCTTAATGCGGCAAGCAAAGATGCAGCTAAACTAGCTGCTCAAATGAAAGAAATGAAAGAAAAAATTTTAAACAAAAAAGCGCTTTCCTGGGAAGACAAAAAACAACTGCAAGATATTCAAAAACAGCATCAACAATTAGCCGAACAGCTAAAAGAAATTAAAAATAAATACGATGAAAATTTAAAAAATCAAGAAGATTTTAAAAAAGAAAATGAGGAAATTTTAGAGAAGCAGGAGAAATTGCAAGAAATGATGAACGATATGATGAATGATGAAATGAAAGAATTAATGAAACAAATTGAAGATATCTTGCAAAAAATGGAACAAAAAAATACATTTGAAAATTTAGATAAAATGGAAATGAGCAATAAAAATCTCAAATCTGAATTAGATAAAATGCAAGCTTTATTTAAGCAATTACAGCTCGAACAAAAAGCACAAGAAACCATCGACAAACTCAATGAATTGGCAAACGAACAAGCCAAATTAGCCGAGCAAACAAAAAGCAATGAAAAACCTCGAAACGAACTACTTCAACAACAAAATGACTTGAACAAAAAGATGGATAACATCAATGAAAATCTTAAACAAATAGAACAATTAAATAAAGACGTTCAAAAAAAATTAGACACCAAAGACAACCAACAACAAGGCGAAGAAATAAAAGACGAAATGAAAAATAGCAGCCAAGAACTGCAACAACAACAAAACGATAAAGCATCAAAATCACAAAAGTCATCTTCACAAAAAATGAAACAAATGGCGGATAAAATGAAAAACAATTTGAACCAAATGCAAATGGATCAAAATGCTGAAGACATTAAAATGATACGTCAATTATTAGAAAATTTAGTGAAACTTTCGTTCGACCAAGAGCAACTCATGAAAGAACTTAAACAAACAGAAATTGAAGCGCCAAAGTATGTTCAAATAATTCAAAAACAAAACGACTTGCGCGAAGATGCTAAACTCATCGGTGATTCGTTACAAGCTTTAGGCAAACGTCAGTTTCAATTGCAAACATTCATTTTCGATGAGTTATACAAACTCAATAGAGAAATGAAAAAATCGATTGACCAATTAGAAGCCAGACAAAAATATATTGCTGCTGTAGCCCAACAAATGGTCATGACATCCACCAATAATTTAGCTTTAATGCTCAGTGAATCGTTGGATAATATTCAAAAAATGCAAAAACAAAAACAAGGAAAACCTGGAAGTGGCTCCTGCGACAAACCTGGTGGCGAAGGACAAAAACCATCCCTAAGTGAAATGCAGAAAAAATTGGGTGAACAACTTGGAAAAATGCAAGAAGGCTTGCAACAAGGAAAAGATCCAAAAAAAATGGGAAAAGATTTTGCCGATGCCGTACAAAAACAAGCGGCTATTCGACAAGCTTTAAAAGAAATGCGCGACCAAATGAACCAAAAGAAAGGCAGCGATGGAATAGGCGGCATAGACGACATGATTAAAAAAATGGACGACTTAGAAAAAGAATTTGCCAAGAAAAAAATGAATACCGAAACCTTGAAACGACAAAAAGAAATTGAAACTCGATTGTTAGAATTTGAAAAAGCTCAACGTGAGCAGCAAGAAGACGACAAACGACAATCAAAATCTGCCATTGAAATTCCTAAAAAATTACCTCCTAATCTGGATGAATACTTGCAAAAACGCAAAGCAGCTTTGGAATTATACAAAACTGTTCCACCTAATTTGAAGCCTTTTTATAAAAATTTAGTAGAAAAATATTTGCAACTTGTTAACTAATTGATTAAACTTACGTATAATAATTTTGGTCTTCAATCAATGCCAAGTTAAAAACGTGCAAGTTCTATTTTTTGGCAGGCCGCATTTATCACAAAATAGTCAAAAAATGACCGAACAAATCGCAAGATTAAAAATAAAATCACGCTTAGAAAATATTGCCGCTGTCGAGTCCATGATAGAAGATTTAAAAACTCAATTGGCTATTCATGAAGAACAATATGGCAAATTGTTATTGGCTTCCGTCGAAGCTGTCACTAATGCCATCGAACATGGTAATAATCTCGACGAAAAAAAAGAAGTAGATATCATTGCCTGTAAATGCAATACCTCATTCCGATTATCTATAAAAGACGAAGGAAAGGGATTTAATCCAGACAGCTTGCCCGATCCAACATTGCCCGAAAACATAGAACAGCCAGATGGTCGTGGTGTATTTTTAATGCGAAAATTAGCCGATGAAGTTTATTTTATTGATGGTGGAAGATGCGTAGAAATGTATTTCTATTTATCATAATAATGCTACTTTTACAGCTCGTATTTATCTAATCTTAAATAAATATTTCGCATTTTTAAACATGGCAATTTTATTTCATTTCAATAATTATAAGAAACCAAACTTCTTTAAACCAACACCACTAAAATCATGGTTGAAGCAAATTGCCAAGCAAGAAGAATTTAACATCCATGAACTGAATTATATTATGATGGATGATGAGTCGTTGTTAAAAATCAACCTCGAGTTTTTAAATCACAACACCTATACCGATATCATTACATTTGACCACTCTGAAACCAAAGGCAATATTGAAAGCGATATTTATATTTCGTTAGAACGCGTAGCCGCGAATGCTGAAAAATTTAATACGACAATGGAGAAAGAACTACATCGTGTTTTAGCACATGGTTTGTTACATTTATGTGGCTATAAGGACAAAAAAAAATCAGATATTTTAATCATGCGCCAAAAAGAAGACGAAGCTATCAATCTACTTCATAACATTTCGTAAAACTTATTTTTCTCTACTAAACGAAATTTTCTCTATTTCATCCGAACTGATATAAGCCTCGCTGTCAGCATCCTTCACCACTGTATCTCGTTGCCATTCTTCCACTTTTAATTTCTCTTCCTCTTTTAAAATAGAAATATTCAATTGTTGAATGTATTGTTGCAACATAGCCTGTACTTCATCCGCTTTATCATCCGGAACCGTAATGGTAATAGTTTTCATCTCAATTTTTTTATTATAAAAAAGTTGTTTTTTGCCTGTTTTCTACTGCAAGTTAACTAAAATAGACTTGCTTTAGTTCCATTTTAGGTCAATAATTACAAAAAAAAATGAGACAAAACAAGCTTAAAACAAGATTCATCAAAAAATATTTATCTTCATTGTATGTTAAACAAAGCACGACGCATGCTCAAAATAGACATGCAAAAACTTAGGACAGCCGATTCTTCACATTTATTTTGGATGGATTTAACGATGTTACTGCTTGTTGCACTAAATCTAATGTATTTATTCTTTGGGTTTTTATTTCAATTTGATGTAATCTCTGCTTCCATTAATTATATTCTACCTAAATTTTATGTGTGGTATAATGAAAATGTATTTCCTCATATTTTTCTTTACGATTTAATTTTTGTTGGCATCTATATTGCCGAATTACTCTTTCGTTGGATTCGGAGTATCTATCGAAAAAAATACGATAAATGGTGGTTTTATCCTTTTGTACATTGGTACGATGTCATTATGTGTATTCCAATTATTGATGGCTTCAATTTATTTGGTATCGTTCGTGTTTTTGGATTAGTTTATCGTTTGCAGCGTTTAGGCGTTTTTGATTTAACCAAAACATTTGTTTTTAAAAAATCAGCACTTGTTTCTGAAGTATTAGTGGAAGAAGTAGCCGATCGAGTTATTGCAAAAATGATATCAATGGCTCAAGATGAGGTACAAAAAGGCTCACCATTGGTCAATAAAATCGTAAACAACGTCATCAAACCTAAAGAAGAAGCCATAGTAGATTATTTAACGGATAGAATTGGCGAAGCCATGAATATTTCTTACTCACAATATAGAGGCGAATTAGAATCTTATATTTTTAAAATTATAAAAGAAGCCATCCATGAAAATCAAGAGCTCAAATCATTGAATTATCTTCCTGGAATTGGAGGTTTTATAAAGGAAACCTTAGACAGAGCAGTGGCCGATATTACGTTTAGAACCGTTGATAAACTCATGACGGACATCATTGATCCCAACAATACACGTGGCGTCAAAGAGGTAACGCATGGTGTCATTGAATCCTTTTTAGACCATACACATCCCAAAAGCCACGAATTAAATGATATGATTGTTGGCATCATCAGCGATTCTTTAGAAGAAATTAAAGAAGCCGTTTTAATGAAAGAATGGAAAATTAAACAGACAAAAGCTAAAAAAGCCGAATTAGAAGATGAGATTAAAGCTTCTAAAAATATTTAACCCAACAAATGGCACTTTGGCACGAGAATTGCTAATTATTTAATAACTAAAAACAATAGTTAAAACATTTTCATTTGGTTGGTTTAAAATAGTCCCGGAGCATGGTTGCCCGGGATTCTTCTTTTTAGAAACAATATAAAAATACCACCAATTAATTTTCCTCTTTAATCTCTTTTAAACTGTCGTTGTTTAATTTTTTGGTGATATTGGCACCGCTTTCATCATCCGTAGTTACCCATCCATTTCCGTACAAAATATCCCAAATTGGTTGAATTTTATAAACACTCTGATTATAGTGGTTGCTTAAGATGATAACGGTGGTTTGATCGTTAATTTTACGACTAAAAACGGAATTATAGCTGTGCCACCAACCATTGTGGTAAATGATTCGAGTACCATCCTCTTGGTCCGTCATGCGCCAACCTAAGCCATAATTCTTATTGCCGTATTTTTCAAAACTTTGAGGCGTATAAGCCAATCCTAATAATTCCGGCTTGATAAATTTTCCGGAATTTAACGCTTGATCCCATTTATATAAATCTCTCACTGTGCTGTAAATACCTTTATCACCCAACACACCATCCGTATATACAATTTCATCTTCCATCCATCTAGTACCTTTATATCCTTTTGTAGCAGAATTACGTACACTCAAAGGATCGTAATACCATGAATCGCTCATGCCAATAGGTAAAAATATATTTTGATGCGTAAAATCACAAAAAGGCATGCCGCTTATTTTTTCTACAAGTAATGCCAATAACACATAATTTGTATTGTTGTATCTGAAATGAGTATTGGGCGTGTTTAATGCTGCCGGTTTAAATTTATACAGCATGGCTAAAACATCTTCATTTTTCATAAACTCTTTCTTGTTTTTCCAATATGTTTCTGAAAAATTTAAATAATTGGGCAAACCAGAACGATGGTTGAGTAACATTCGAACCGTAATATCGGAATATGGAAAATTAGGAAAGAACTTGTTCAACGTATCTTCTAATGAAAGTAAGTTTTGTTGCACCAATAATAAAATGGCTGCTGATGTAAACGTTTTAGTGGTAGATGCAATTTGGAAAGTAGATTTAGGTGTCAGTTTTTCAAAAGTATAATAGTTTTTATAGCCATAATACCTTTCAAAGATGGGCGTTCCTTTATAGGCAATAAACACGGAAGCATTGAATTGTTGCATTTTTACTTTTTCTTCAAAATAACAATCCAAGGCATGAATTTTATGTTGGATATCCGTGTCTTGTAAATCAATTTTATGCTTATTTTTTAATTGATATAAAGCTGGATTAATTGTTGGTTGTGTAAAGTGAGAACCTGGTTCTTTGCTTGTCTTGTGCTGACAATACGTAAGATAGATGCCACAAAAGAGTATCGTAAATAATAAAAAAAATCGTTTTTTCATCTTGATTAGTTTTCGCAAATCCGTTTTAAGTATCATACAATTCAGTCGCCGTAAAAATAACTGAAATGTGAAAGAATGTTATTACATAGATATTACCTTTACATTTTAAACAAGATTTTAACTAATTTTAAAAATAAAAATATGCCTTTCAACATTATCAAAAGCCTCACCAATGAGTACACCCACGAATGTGCTTCCACTAGAAAATTACTGGAACGTGTTCCAATGGATCAATTATCATGGAAACCACACGAAAAATCTATGAAATTAGAATTTTTAGCTTCCCATATAGCTGAAATTCCAGAATGGGTGGCATCTATTATTGAACATTCAGAGTTAGACTTTGCAAAAAATCCATACCAACCCAAACGTATTCAAACGCTAGATGAATTATTGGCCATTCATGACCAAGCAACAGCTGCCGCCTTACAATCGATTCAAAAAACAAATGCCGATGTTTTGGTAAACGAAACTTGGACCATGCGAGATGGCGAAACCATATACTTTACAATGCCGAAAATTGCCGTACTGAGAAGTTTTGCATTCAATCATATATACCACCATCGTGGTCAAATGACTGTTTATTTACGCTTATTAAACGTTCCTGTTCCAGGAATGTATGGGCCAAGTGCCGATGAACGTTAAACATTCCTAAACTTTCCTATAGAAAGAAATAGGTAATTCGGATTTATTTTGGTTACATATTTCTTCTATATTGTCCACCTACTTCAAATAAAGCATTGGTAATTTGACCAAGTGAGCAATATTTTACGGTTTCCATCAGTACTTCAAATAAATTTTTGTTTTGTAATGCTGCATCTTGCAATAATTTAAGTTGTAATGCTGCTTGGTCTAAATTTCTATGATGTAATGCATCCAGATTTTTTATTTGAATACCTTTCTCTTCTTGTGTGCTGCGTATCACTTCTTGAGGTAAAATAGTAGGCGAACCTTTAGAAGACAAAAATGTATTTACACCAATTAACGGCAAATCGCCAGTATGTTTAAGTTGTTCATAATACATACTTTCTTCTTGTATTTTGCCACGCTGATACATCGTTTCCATGGCACCTAAAACACCGCCGCGCTCTGTAATTCTATCAAATTCTTCATATACTGCTGCTTCTACTAAATTGGTGAGTTCTTCAATGATAAATGAACCTTGCAACGGATTTTCATTTTTCGCCAATCCTAATTCTTTATTTATAATTAATTGGATAGCCATTGCCCTTCGAACACTTTCTTCCGTTGGTGTGGTAATGGCTTCATCGTACGCATTGGTGTGTAATGAATTGCAATTATCATAAATCGCATACAATGCTTGCAACGTAGTTCTGATGTCGTTAAAATCTATTTCTTGTGCATGTAAACTTCTTCCGGATGTTTGTATATGATATTTTAATTTCTGGCTTCTATCGTTGGCTTTATAAATATATTTCATGGCTTTTGCCCATATTTTACGGGCAACTCGACCTATAACTGCATATTCGGCATCAATACCATTGCTAAAGAAAAAGGATAAATTAGGAGCAAAATCATCCACTTTCATGCCTCTTGAGAGGTAATATTCTATAAATGTAAATCCGTTAGCTAAGGTAAATGCCAGTTGCGAAATTGGATTAGCGCCGGCTTCTGCAATATGATAACCACTAATGGAAACGGAATAAAAGTTTCTTACTTTATGTTGCACAAAATATTCTTGTACATCACCCATTAATTTCAATGAAAACTCTGTAGAAAAAATACATGTATTTTGTGCCTGATCTTCTTTTAATATATCGGCTTGCACTGTTCCTCGTACTTGTTGCAAAGCATAAATTTTAATTTTTTCATAAACCTCTTTTTCCAATACTTGGTCACCCGTTACACCTAATAACAACAACCCTAACCCATCATTTCCATCCGGCAAATCACCAACATACACAGGTCTTTTTTCATTTTTAAGTTTATAAATAGTCTCAATTTTTTTATTAACTTCATCTACTAAATTATGTTCTTTTATATATTTTTCGCACTGTTGGTCAATGGCAGTATTCATAAAGAATGCACAAATTGTAGGTGCTGGTCCATTAATGGTCATAGAAACTGATGTGTTTGGCGAACACAAATCAAAACCAGAATATAATTTTTTTGCATCATCTAAGGTGCAAATGGATACACCTGAATTGCCAATTTTTCCATAAATATCTGGTCGTAAATCCGGATTATTTCCATACAATGTAACACTATCAAATGCTGTAGATAATCGCTTTGCCGGCAAACCTAAGGATACATAATGGAATCGTTTGTTGGTTCGCTCCGGACCACCTTCGCCCGCAAACATCCTTGTCGGATCTTCTCCTTCACGCTTAAATGGAAATACACCTGCCGTGAAAGGAAACTCACCAGGCACATTTTCCTGTAAATTCCATTTTAAGATATCTCCAAATGCTTGATAGGTTGGCAAACAAACTTTGGGAATTTGTAAATGCGACAAGGATTCAGAATGTGTTTTTATTTTTAGTTCTTTATCTCTAACCTTAAATACAAAATATTCGTTGGCATAATTTTTCTTCTTCTCACTCCAAATATCCAATATTTGTTGGCATTCTGGGTGTAATTTAAGTTTTATTGTTTTATCTATTGTATGCAATTCTTGTTGAATTGAATCGTTTGCTATAGTTTTTATTTTCTCAATGGCATACAATTGATTGGCAATTTCAGCTTGTTCATTTACCCATTTATCATATTTTCTGTTAGATGTGGCTATATCCGATAAATAACGAACTCGATTCGGTGGAATAATGTAAATTTTTTCTGAATTTCCGGTGCGCAATTCCAAAGTAGTTTTCCAGTTTAAGTTCGATTTTTGAATTACTATTTGAATAACAGCTTTATATAGTTCATTCGTTCCTGGATCATTGAATTGCGAAGCAATGCTACCATAAACTGGCATTGTTTCAGGTTTCTGACTCCATAAGTTTCTATTTCGTTGATACTGTTTTTTAACATCACGCAAGGCATCTTGTGCACCTCGTTTGTCAAATTTATTAATTGCAACGACATCAGCGTAATCCAACATATCAATTTTTTCCAACTGTGAGGCTGCGCCAAATTCTGGTGTCATTACATACAAAAAGGTGTCGGCAATATCAATAATTTCAGAGCCACTTTGTCCAATTCCGGATGTTTCTATAATAATCAAATCAAAATGAGCTGCTTTCAAAATAGCAATGGCATCATTTATGTTTTTAGATACGGATGCGTGCATCTGTCGTGTTGCCATAGAACGCATATACACACGTTTATTGTTAATGGAATTCATTCGAATTCTATCACCCAATAAAGCGCCACCTGTTTTTCTGCGTGATGGATCGACCGAAATTATCGCCAAGGTTTTATCAGGAAAATCTAATAAAAATCGGCGAACCAATTCATCGGTTAAGCTCGATTTTCCGGCGCCACCAGTACCTGTTATTCCGAGTATCGGTGTAGCTTGTTGATACGTTTTTAGTTGCGTTTCTACTTTTTCAAATTCTTGAGAGCAATTTTCTGCCGATGAAATTAATTGAGCGATATGATGCCCATTTCGTTCCTTTAATTTAAGCTCGTTTATATTGATATTTTTGCCTGTTGGAAAATCACAAATTTGTAGTAAATCATTAATCATTCCTTGTAGGCCTAAAGCTCGTCCATCATCCGGTGAATAAATTTTGTCAATACCATACGCATGTAATTCTTCAATTTCTGAAGGCAAAATGGTGCCACCACCTCCACCGACAATTTTAATATGTCCACATTCGTTTTCTTTCAACAAATCGTGCATATATTTTAAAAATTCTACATGACCGCCTTGGTATGAAGTAAAAGCGATGGCGTTCGCATCTTCTTCAATGGCACATTTCACAATTTCTTGTACACTTCTATTGTGGCCCAAGTGAATAACTTCTGCGCCACTTGCCTGAATGATTCGGCGCATGATATTAATGGCTGCATCATGTCCATCAAAAAGTGAAGCAGCGGTAACGATTCTAATTTTATTTTTTAATACATAAGGAATTACTTCTTGCATAACATCGAGATTACAAACAAAATTACAAAATGTTAACGTAGTATATCGTATAGATTCAACATATTCCAACAATAATAATTCCTAAAAAATGTAAAAAACAAAGGACATCCTCATGTATTTAACTAATTTCGTGAAAAAATAAAAATGAAGAAATTTGTTACCGGCATTTTAGTGTTTATAAGTGTTTTATTGGCAACAGCTATTGCTGTACCTTACTTTTTTAAAGATAAAATTTATGAAAAAGTAAAAACAGAATTAAACAAACAAATGAATGCGAAGGTAGATTTTGATGATATCGATTTATCGATTTTAAAAAATATAAAAAATTTTCCAAACATTGCTGTTGGTATAGATGATTTATCGATTATAGGAAAGGCGCCTTTTGATAACGATACATTATTGCAAATTGGAAATGCAAAAGCATCTTTAGATTTAATGAGTGTTATTAATGGCGAACAATATAAAATTGAACAAATAGAATTGAGTGATGCCATAATTAATGCTATTCAAAATAAAGAAGGTATCGCGAATTGGAATATTTTAAAAGAAGATGAAACCAAAAAAGAGGAGGAAACTAAGCCTTTTGCGTTGGCATTAAATAAGCTTATTTTAGATAATATTCAATTGAATTATGATGATATAAAAAGCGGTACCTCATTGAAAATTGAAAACTTAAATCATACAGGAAAAGGTGATTTTACTGCTACTGTTTTTGATTATACATCAACTACTGAAATTGATAAATTATCTTTTAAACAAGGAATGGTTGCTTATCTAAAAGAAGCTAAACTAAACGTAGAAAGCAAAATTAATATCAATCAAAATGAACAAAAATATTCTTTTAAAGAAAATAGAATAAGCTTGAATGATTTAGGATTAATACTCAATGGTTTTGTTCAACTGCCCGATTCATTACAAACAAAGATGGATATCGACTTTAACGCAGATAATACTACTTTTAAATCCTTATTGTCTTTGATTCCAGCTATTTACACAAATGAATTTGATGACATCAAAGCATCAGGGAATGTGGCGCTTCAAGGCAAAATTAATGGCATTTTACAAGGCAATAATTATCCCAATTTTAATGCACTTTTAAAAGTAGATAATGGTCAATTTCAATACCCAAAATTACCTACATCAGTAAATAAAGTATTTATTGATGCTAGCATGATTCACACACAAGGAGATTTGGATAAAATGATAATTGATGTACCTAAATTGAATTTTAATTTAGGTAACGATCCAATTACTGCTTACTTAAAAATAGCTACGCCAATTTCCAATCCAGATGTAGATGTAGCTGCCAAAGGAAAACTCAACTTGGCAGATGTACAAAAGTTCTACCCAATAGATGGTGTAAAAAAATTAAGTGGCATTGCCAATGTAGACGTCAATATAAAAGCAAAAAAATCAGATGTTGATGCTAAAAATTATCAAAATATAAAAGCTAGCGGAACCATTGTAGCTAATGGCATTGAGTATGATTCTAAAGATGTACCTAAACCAATTTCTGTTAGCAATTTACAAGTCAATTTTTCACCTCAATATGTTGATGTGCCTCAATGCAAAACTACGATAGGAAAAAGTGATTTTGACATCAAAGCAAAATTAGAAAATGTAATAGCCTATGTCCTCTCAAAAGAGGCAAGTATTACAGGTAATGCTTCCATTTTTTCAAATAGATTAGATGCCAATGAGTTTTTACCAGATTCTTCGTCTGCTCAAAAAACAACTGCTCAAAAAGCGAAAGAAGTGATTCGATTGCCCAAAAATATAGACTTTAAAGGCACTGCCAATATTAATGAACTTATTTATGACCAATTAAACATCAAAAAACTTTCAGGAAATATCAATTTAAAAGAAGAACAATTAAACATTAATAATCTGATTGGTAATTTATTGGGCGGATCTATTACAGCCAATGGATTTTATAATACACAACAAGATATTCCAAAAGCTAATTTATCCTATGATATTCAAAACTTTGACATTCAACAAGTTTATAAGTTTGTCAATTCAGCTAAGCAAACTGCGCCAATTATGAAATATATTTCTGGTGCGTTTCTGTCAAATATGGATATGAAAATGGCATTAAATCCAGATCTTTCACCAGATTTAAAATCTTTAGATGGAATGGTACAGCTTAAAATGCCATTAGCAAATGTAAAAGGTGTGCCGGCATTACAACAAATCGTGGAGCAAACGAAATTAAAGCAACTCGAAAATTTAAGAATTGAAAATTTAGATATCAAAGCCACAGTATCCAATGGACGCGTTTTAGTGCCGCCTTTTGAAACCAACGTAAACAACCTTAAAATGACTATTGGTGGCTCACAAGGTTTAGACCAAACCATGGATTATGCGGTTGCCATTGATGTGCCATGGAAAGAACTCGGACAAGCATCTTCCTTTGCACAAGGTTTATTAGCTAAAAACCCGATTCCAAGCTTGAATGGCATGGTGCCTGAAATCGTGCGTATAAATTTAAAAGTCGGTGGCACATTTTCAAAACCCATCATCACCATAGGTAAACCCGATGGAACAAATGGAACTGGTACCATGAAAGATGTGGTGAAAGAACAAGTACAACAACAAGTGGAACAACTAAAAGAAGAAGTTAAAACACAAGCCAAACAAACTTTAGACACTATTAAAACGCAAGTACGCGAGGAAGCTAAAAATAAATTGCAAGAAATAATTTCCGGACAAAAAAATCCGAACGACACAACTCCACAAAAAAGCCTACAAGAAAATGTAAAAGACCAATTGAAAAATAAATTTAAGTGGCCACGATAATCCAAGCTTAAATTTTACATTAATGTACACTTAATCCCATTTAATCGGAGCTGAATGCTATTTATTTTTCTTATTTTTAGGGCATAAATTTATAATTAATACATGCAAACCGCAGAACTCAACAACGTGGCATCTCAAATACGCAGAGATATAGTGCGTATGGTACATCAGTGTAAAAGCGGACACCCAGGTGGCTCCTTAGGTTGCACCGATTTTTTTACAGCACTCTATTTTGAAATCCTACACGTTAATACTGATTTCAATATGAATGGCACTTTGGAAGATTTATTTTTCTTATCCAATGGACACATCTCACCTGTATTTTATAGTACTTTAGCTCGTCGCGGATATTTTGATATCAAAGAATTAGGTACTTTTCGGCATATCAATTCACGTTTACAAGGACATCCTACTACACACGAAAAACTACCAGGCATTCGCATTGCCAGTGGCTCTTTAGGTCAAGGTATTTCTGTGGCAATTGGCGCTGCTTTAGCTAAAAAAATCAATGGCGATGATAAATTGGTGTATTGCTTAACCGGTGATGGCGAATTACAAGAAGGACAAATTTGGGAAGCCTTGATGTTTGCTGCTGCTAAAAAAGTGGACAACCTAATTGTTACGGTAGATTGGAACGATGCTCAAATCGATGGAAGTACTCAACAAGTTTGCGATTTAGGTGATTTAAAAGCAAAATTCAGTGCTTTTGGTTTTGACGTTTTAGAAATGCGCGGCAATGTGATGGAAGATGTACTATTTACACTAACAGAAGCCAAACTTAGAACTAAAAAAGGAAAGCCGATTGCTATTCTAATGCGTACACAAATGGGCTTTGGCGTCGATTATATGATGGGCACACACAAATGGCACGGCAATGCACCCAACGATGAACAATTAGCCAGTGCTTTAGCACAATTAAAAGAAACCCTAGGCGATTATTGATACCCAAAAACGCAATGGAAACAAGCATACAACGAAAAAAAAGACAATTTGTTCCCGACGAATTAACTGTAAATTCATGGAATGATGTTGAACACTATTATTCTAAATTATTGGAAATAAATTTCTCCAGTAAAGATGATTTATTACAATGGATGCACAACAGAAGTGAATTAGATGCTATTGTTGACGAAGAATATCGTTGGAGATATATCCACCAAACTTGCGATACCGAAAACGAAACCTATAAACAAGCATACGAAAATTTCATCCAAGATATTATGCCCAATTGGATGAACATAAGCAATCAATTAAATAAAAAATTAGCCGATTCATCTTATCTCAATAAAATTGATCAAAAAAGATTTTTTGTTTACTTAAGAAATTTACAAGCTCAGCTAAAATTATTTAGAGAAGAAAATATTCCACTTTCCCAACAAGTTCAATTATTATCACAAGAATATGGAACAGCCATTGGCGCAATGACCATCGAGCACGAAGGAAAAGAATATACCATGCCTCAAGCAGCTGTGTTTATGCAAAACCAAGATAGAAATTTGCGTAAATCAATTTTTGAAAAAACCAATGCTCGTCGCAATCAAGATAAAGATAAACTAAATTCATTGTTTGATGAGTTGTTAAAAATTCGCCATCAAATGGCATTAAATGCTGGTTTTGAAAACTTTAGAGATTATATGTTTGCAGAATTAGGCAGATTTGATTACGATGTGCATGCCTGTGAACAATTCCATGAAGCCATAAAATCAGAAGTAATTCCTTTAGTCAATAAAATTTTAGAAAAAAGAAAACAAGATTTACAAGTAGAAAAACTTTTTCCTTATGATTTGGAAGTAGATGCACAAAAAAGAGCCGCACTACATCCTTTTTCAACGCAAGACGAATTAATTTCAAAATCAATAGATTGCTTACAAAAAACGGATGCCTATTTTGCTTCCTGTATTTCTACCATGAACAACATGAAGTTTTTAGACTTGGAATCAAGAAAAGGGAAAGCACCAGGTGGCTACAACATGACTTTACCCGAAATTGGAGTGCCATTTATCTTTATGAATGCCGCAGGAACACATCGTGATTTAGAAACGATGGTGCACGAGGCAGGTCATGCAGTACATTCCTTTCTAATGCGCACATTGCCGTATAATTTTGATCAAGAAATTCCGTCAGAAGTAGCAGAACTTGCCTCCATGAGCATGGAATTAATGACCTTTGATGGCTTAGATGCTTTTTATAACGAAGCCGATAAAAAACGTGCCATTGAAACACATTTAGAAGGCATTATTACCATGCTTCCATGGATTGCATTAATTGATAAATTTCAACATTGGATCTATACAAATCCAACACATACCAGTGAACAACGTGAAAATAAATGGCTGGAACTGCATAAAGAACTAAGTAATAATATTGTTTGTTGGGAAAATTATGAACCCTATAGAAAAGCTATGTGGCAAAAACAACTTCATATTTTTGAAGTGCCTTTTTATTATATCGAATATGGCATTGCTCAATTAGGTGCTATTGCGGTGTGGCGAAATTATAAACAAAATAAAACAAATGCAATTGAAGCCTATAAAAATGCTCTTCAATTAGGCTACACGCAACCTGTTCCTGAAATATATAAAACTGCCGGAATATCATTTAATTTCTCTAAAGAATATGTACATGAATTAATGGACTTCTTACAAAAGGAAATTACCATTTAAGCTCATTATTTCATAGTATATATTAAAATAACTTCTGTGCAATTTTATAATAAAATTTTAAAATTGCATGGTTAACTATTTTGTATCGCAACAACAAAAATGGGATTAAACGCACTTGTTTAATCCCATTTTATCTATCTTTTAAAAACTAAAAAAATATTTTATAAAAAAGGTGTTTTTACTACTTTTGCTTTAATTAATTTACCTCTTATGTCAATATAGATTTCTGAATCAACGGAAGAGAAAGCAACAGCTACATATCCCAAACCAACACCATAACCTAAAGTTGGAGATTGTGTGCCAGATGTTACCTGTCCAATTTCATTTCCTTGAGCATCTTTAATTAAATAATGACCACGAGGAATGCCGCGTTCTACCATAATAAAACCAACTAATTTCTTTTGTAATCCAATTTCCTTTTGTTTCAACAAAATATCTTTGGCAATAAAATCTTTAGTGTATTTGGTTACCCAACCCAATCCAGCTTCTAGTGGAGACGTGTTGTCATCAATATCATTTCCATACAAACAAAAACCTTTTTCCAATCGTAACGTATCACGTGCTCCTAAGCCAATAGGTTGCAAGCCAAAAGGCTTTCCGGCTTCAATAATTTTATTCCAAACTTCAGTTGCATGAATATTACTAAAATAGATTTCGAAACCACCAGCACCAGTATATCCTGTATTTGAAATAATGACATTTTCAACACCTGCAAAAACACCTCGAATAAATCGATAATAAGGAATAGAATCTAAATCTATCTCGGTTAATGTTTGCATCACTTCTTTAGCTTTTGGACCTTGAATGGCTAATAATGCGGTTTTATCAGAAATGTTATGCAGTTCAGCATTCTCCATATTATGCTGGTTAAACCAAGCCCAATCTTTCTCTATATTTCCGGCATTTACCACGCACATATAATGTCCATCTTCTAAATGATAGACCAATAAGTCATCCACAATTCCTCCTTTTTCGTTAGGTAAATAGGCATATTGTGCTTGTCCGCGCTCCAATTTTGAAACATCATTAGATATAATTTTCTGAAGCAACGGTAACGCATTTTCGCCTTTAAGAATAAACTCGCCCATGTGCGAAACATCGAACATGCCAACGCCATTGCGAACGCAATGATGTTCATCTAAATCAGAGGTATAACGAACCGGCATATTAAAACCTGCAAAGTCAACCATTTTTGCGCCCAACGCAATGTGTGTATCCGTAAGTGGTGTTGTTTTCATATTGACAAAAGTACAAATTTCGATAAAGAACTTTATTTAAAAAACAGTAATACTTCTTGTAAATTTCAAATTGATTATTTAAATAAATGATACACCAAGGAACTTTTAACGAAAAAAAACAGTTGTTTGTATGCTGATGAAAATTTATTTTTTTAAATTGTATCAAAATTAAAAAACCAAGAATACCATGGGAATCTTAGACACCTTTAGAAATGAGTTTATTGACATTATTGAATGGACAGATAACTCCAATGACACTATTGTATGGAAATTTCCTCGTTTTCAAAACGAGATTAAAACGGGCGCACAACTTACTGTTCGCGAATCACAAGTAGCCATTTTTTTAAATGAGGGAAAATTAGCCGACGTTTACCAGCCTGGAAGGTATGAACTTACAACGGCTAACATGCCTATTTTAACTACGTTGAAAGGGTGGAAATATGGATTTAATTCTCCATTTAAAGTAGATATTTTTTATGTTAATACCAAACAATTTACAGATCAAAAATGGGGTACAAAAAACCCAATTACGCTAAATGATCCGCGTTTTGGTATGATAGAAATTCGAGCATTTGGAAATTTCTCTTTTAGAGTAACGGATGCTGGAAAATTTATGCAAGAAATAGCTGGAACAGATGGTAGTTTTACAACGGAAGAAATTAGCAACCAACTAAGAACATTAGTGGTTACTAAATTAACGGATGCTATTGCTGAAAGCAAATTAAAAATTGAAGAGTTTGCTTCTAACTTAGACGAGTTTTCAAAATTTGGTACTGAAAAATTAGCAGATGATTTTGACAAATATGGTTTAAAAGTTACTTCTATTCTGGTTGAAAATGTTTCGATGCCGGATGAGGTGAAAAAAGAAATTTTCGAACTATCTCGTTTGGATAAAATCGACATGCAAAAATTGACTCAATGGAAAACGGCACAAGGCATTGAAAAAGCAGCAGAAAATGGTGGCTTGGCTGGTGCTTTCGTTGGCGTTGGTTTGGGTGGCATTATGCAAGGCGGCATTGCCAACTCTCAACAAAGTGGTGCTGTTCCGCCACCAGTGATGCAAGTTTTTGTAGCAGTTAATGGTGCACAAACTGGCCCTTTTGATGTGCCGGCTTTAACACAAATGGCTCAAAGTGGCCAATTAATCAAAGATACATTGGTTTGGAAAGCTGGCATGGCTGGCTGGGCAGCAGCTTCCACATTGCCGGAATTAGCCACTGTATTAAATTCGGTTCCACCACCATTGGCACCTCCACCTTTATAATTTCTTAGATAAAAAAATGGCAAATGATTTATTTCATTTGCCATTTTTTAATTTTAATTATATTAAACTCAAAACCATGAGCAACACTTTTGATGATGAAAAAAATCATGAAATAAGTCGAGAATTGAAATGTAACGATTGTGGTGCATTGCTCAAATATGCACCTGGAACTGAAAAATTAGCTTGTAAATATTGTGGTGCACAAAATGAAATTAAATCTTCCGAAACACCATTTACCGTTGATGAAATTGAATACGAAGAATTTGTCAATAATAAAATTAACCAAGAAGAAAAACAAACGATCAGTACTGTAAAATGTACAAATTGTGGCGCTTCTACCACTTTAAAACCTAACGTTACAGCAGATAATTGTGCCTTTTGTGCTTCGCCATTAGTAATACAAAATGGCACAACATCTACCATTATAAAACCAAAATATGTGTTGCCGTTCAAAATAGATGACGCGAAAGCACATCAGCTTTTTAATCAATGGATAAATGGGTTGTGGTTTGCACCTAATGATTTAAAAAAACAGGCTTCACTGAACGAAAAATTAAAAGGATTGTATTTGCCTTATTGGACCTATGATTCCAATACAACAACAGAATATAGTGGTGAACGTGGTGAATATTATTATATACAAGAAGGAAAAAACAGAGTACGAAAAACAAAATGGTATGCTACTAACGGAACATATAACAAGTTTTTTGATGATGTATGTGTGATTGCTAGTAATACCTTACCAAGTGATGAATCTAAAAAATTAGAGCCTTGGGATTTAAAAAATTTAGTGCCTTATGATGAAAAATATATTAGTGGATTTCAAGCGGAATGTTATCAGTTAGATGTTCGCAAAGGATTGAATTATGCCAAAAAAATTATGCAAGATCTCATTGACGATGGAATACGACAACAAATTGGTGGCGACGACCAACGCATAGATAAAATGCATATCGTTCATAACGACATCTCCTTTAAACATATTCTATTGCCTATTTGGATTAGTGCATATCAGTACAAAAAGAACACGTATCATTTTATCATCAATGGTAGAAATGGCGATGTACAAGGACAGCGACCTTATAGTGCCATAAAAATTGCATTTGCAATTTTTGCAGTCATTTTTGTGATTTATATAATAAACATCGTGTCTAAATAAATGCCGTTTTTTATCCTTTAATTTTACTTTGAGATTTCTATTTACTGCTTGAAGTATTTACTATTGGAAACAAAAAATACACTTTGGTGTCGGTATTCTTCTCACGATGGTAGTGAAGCACATTGAAAAATATGTAATAATCTTCTGAAATCAAAAATGAAATTATGTATAGTAAAAAAACGGGCATTATTCTTGTGTCGTAAAAGAAATAATTTTTTGTACTTTTGGATTTGAACGCTACTAGTGGATATGGTATTTAATCTTATATAAAAAGTCAATTTTACCTACAAAAAACTGACTGATTTAGTACAAATAGTTTATTCGTTCAAAATATTGCAAAAAATAGTATAAAAAGGGAAAATTAAGAAGGAATGACAAGCCTTCTTGCTATTTCTAAAGTACAAAAAAAACTAATGAAAACAAGAAAAAAGTTGCGATAGATATTCTTTTCTGCGTGAACGCTTTCTTTATTTAATAGGTAGAAATATTACAATATGCAACAAGGCAAACTTTATTTAATTCCAATTGTGCTGGCTGAAAATACGAGCCATTTTATTCCTTCGTTTACTAAAACTATTTTGGAAGAAACCAATATTTATATTGTTGAAAATATAAAAACCGCTCGACGATTCATTAAATCTATTCTTAAAGAAAAAAATATTGATGCATGTGTTTTTGTAGAATTAGATAAGCATCAGCAATATAAATTCGATGATACCATTTTAACCGAAATATTTAATGGGAAAAATATAGGACTAATGAGCGAAGCCGGCACGCCTTGCATCGCTGATCCTGGAAATAAAGTAGTAGAAATGGCACACGAAATGAACATACAAGTAGTTCCATTGGTTGGTCCAAGTTCTATTTTAATGGCATTGATGGCAAGTGGTTTTAACGGACAGCAATTCTCCTTTAACGGCTATCTACCTATTGAAGCCAATGCACGCAAATCAGCATTACAACAAATGGAAACCTTAGCAAAAAAAGGCATCACACAACTATTTATGGATACGCCTTATCGCAATCAAAAATTGTTAGAAGAATTGATTCAATTTTGCAAATACGACTCAATGTTGTGTATTGCTTGCAACATTACCGCCAATAATGAAATGATAAAAACATTACCATTGGCAGAATGGAAAAAACAAAAACCAGATTTACATAAAAAACCTGCTATTTTTATACTTGGAAAATGATACTAATAGACGACAAATTAATCAGCGATGATGTAGTAGAAAAACACTTTGTCTGCAACATTAAAAAATGCAAAGGCATTTGCTGTGTAGAAGGCGACAGTGGTGCACCTGTAGAAAAAAATGAGACTAAAATCTTAAAAAAAATCTATCCAAAAATAAAAAAATACTTGTTGCCAGAAGGCATAAAAGCCATTGAAGAACAAGGTACGTTTGTTGCAGAACCTGATGATGAATACACTGCTTTCGCTACACCTTTAATTGATGGAGGTGCTTGTGCTTATGTAAATTATGAACAAGATGGCACCATCACTTGCGCTATTGAAAAAGCATGGAAAGATGGCGTGATAGATTTTCAAAAACCCATTAGTTGCCATTTATATCCAATTCGCTTAAAACCCATGGATACAATAGTTGCTGTCAATTATGATGAATGGGATATTTGCAGCGATGCCTGCAAACTTGGCGCAAAATTAAAAGTGCCTTTGTATGTTTTTGTAAAAGATGCTTTAGTTAGAAAATTTGGTGATGAATTTTATTCCACCTTAGAATATGCTGCTCAAGAACATGAAAAAAAGAAGACTAAACGTTAATCTAAATAGCCTTGATAATAGTTTTCTACATATTCTTGTAAGCAAACTTTCCAATCACGCATACTATTCATTTGGCGCAAATCTAATTTTTTATTGATGAGTCGTTCGCTTGGCGGTCGTTGAGAAAAATATTCTTTTGCCCAAAAATCAGAATCGACTGCTGTAATTTTAATTTCATTTTCTTTGCCTACCAAACGCACTAATTCTGTGGCTACTTCCAATCGTCCGGTGATGCCGCCGCAAACCATATTATATAAACCCCAAACTTCATTTTGCAACAACAATTTCACGTTGTTGGCAAAATCATACGTTAAGGTTGGTGTGCCTAATTTATCGTTTACAATAAATAATTCATTTTTTCCGTCTTTCAATTGTTGCATCAACTTTTGAATAAACTTCTTGTCTTTTTTCGGACCTGCGCCCATCATCCAGCCAGCACGACAAATTAAATGTTGCGTTTTATTTTGTTGCACATATACTTCTGCTGCCCATTTACTGCGTGCATAATGCCCGAGTGGATTTGGAATATCCCAATCGTCAAAAGTATCTTTTGTGCCATCAAAAATGCCTGCTGTTGAAATATACAACATCGGAATATTTAGTGCATTGGAAATATGTACGGCATTTTCTACAGCAATAGTATTGGTTAAATAAGCATCATCTTGGTTTGTATCGCAATACTCTAAAGAAGTATGCGCTCCGAGATGGAATAAATAATCTGGTTTGAAATCAAGAACATCTTTTTTATACGCTTCAAAATCTCTAAAATCCAAGAATGAAAGCCAATCTTCGTTTACATCTTTATCGGTGCATTTTAAATCGTAATCATCTTTAAAGATTTTGTAAAAACCTTCGCCCAACATTCCACCACAACCGGCTATATATATTTTCTTTTTCATTGATTTGGATAATATTTTACACTAAACTTTTTAATATCTGCAAATATACGGGTTTGTTTGCTTCTATGGAAAATTTATCTAAAACGGTTTGTCGTGCATTTGTGCCAATGCGTTTTCGTTCTTCTGGGTGGTCAATTAAATATTTTAATTTCGCTACCCATTCTTCTTCTGTTTTGACTAAGAATCCATTTTCATTATCCGTAATTACTCTATTGATGGCTGCGCCTACATTAGTCGCGACCACTGGCAAAGCAAACGCCATATAAGTCAAGGCTTTTAGTCCGCTTTTGCCCATCACCCAAGCATCTGTAGGCAATGGATACACACCAATATCCATGCCTTGTAATTGCGCTGCTTCTTGTTCTTTATTCCAATCTAAGTATTCATATTCTACGCCTTCCAAATGAAATTGAAAATTGCCAATTACACGTAATTTGAATTTTCTTTCTTTGGCTAATTGTTGGAAAACGTTAGTCAATAAATACAAATAAGGAACGGTAGAATGTGTGCCTGTCCAACCAATAACAATAGGCTTATCATTAGAATAAGTATTAACCGGAAACATTCTTACCGTATCCAACGTAGAAGAAATATCGGTGCAGTTATTACAATATTTTTTAGCAAAATCGTTTAAATCCGGTGTACACGTAATCACGTGGTTGGCATATTTCATTAAAGCAATCGACTTGTTTTTCCCTTTCAGCATATAAATCAAATTATTCATGGCTGAACCTTCCGATTTATAAATCATATCGTCTATGTCATAGATAATATTCTTGGAAAGTTTGCGGACAAACCATTCAAAAATAGGTGGTCCTAAAGGTGTCACCCAAAGATGCACATAAACAATATCGTATTGATGTAGTCGAAATAAATCCAAGAAACGACGGGTATACCCACGAATGGTTCCGAGCATTTTACGCAGTAAAAATCCGGGTTGATAGATTACTTCCCATAAATCATCATCTACAAAAGAACTGGTTTTTAGTTCAAAACCATTTTTTTCAAAATGCTCAAAATATTGTTCATATTTCAAGCGTTGGCTCGCTGCTTTGCCATAAGGATAAGGAGAAAGAAACAATACTTTTTTAGACGACATGAATAGTAGAGTTAGGAATTAATATCTTTTTTGATTCTATTTTTAAAATGAAATTGATACATTAAAAAAGCTAAGATAAACAAATAGAAAAAGCGAACAGGAATCGTATATCGTGATTGGATAGCAAAAGGCACATGAATACCCGCAAAATAAACACACCAAAAGAGAGGTATAATTAAGATTAAAAGGGATTTTCTATCCTTGACAAGTGCCCATAAAAAATAGACTAAAAATAAAATTAAAGTGATAAATGTCGTAACAAACAAAATTAAAGATGGAACTAATTTTGATACATCATTTTGTTCCAACTGATGAGCCGCCAATCCCGTAAACCACAATCGGAAAAAGGTATATACCTTTAAAGGTATGGTATAAGCTAAATCAGATAGAAAATGCTGAATAGCAAGTTTCTTAAGTAAATCTTCACGAACTATCGTGTATTTTGAATTATATGTGATGAATAATTCTGGGTGTTTTTTCATTTCTAAAATCTGAATTGAATCTCGAGCGGTTAAATATTTACTGCATATTTGATCAATACTATCAAACTCTTGATTGAATAATTTGATATTTTGTGCTATCTCTTTTTTCTCTACAAAGTTAAAAAGTATATCTTCATACATTACGTTTCTCCAATATCTCGTTTCTACATTATTCAACATTTTTGGGCTCCAATAACTCAAATACATCACGCCACCACCACCTTCTAAAGGCGTAATTTTAAATACATCATGGTGTTTCTTATTCCAAAATGCATACGGCAATAATGTGAGTATAAATAAAAAAATGAATGTAAAAGTAAACGCAAATCTTTCTTTACGTTGGTTCAATAAATAATATCCAAATCGAATAAATGGGATAAATAAGATAATAGGTCGAAGTTGAAAACAAAACCCATACAACAACACTAAAACAATTGTTTTTTTCCAACTGCTTGGCCATTTTAATTCAATAAAAAGTATGAATGTAACGACAAACAACACTAAGTTTTCTGGAAAAATAAACGCAGTATAAGATAAAGTAACAAAGTTAAACAGGACTAAAATCAAGAATAGATTTTTTAAAAAAAAACTATTGTCGTAATATTCAATGATACGTAACATTAAATACAATGCAACCATCAATAAAATCCATTGAATAAATTGGATAAATACTACTGATTTACTGATAAAACTTAGGCCATATAAAAACAAGGGAAAACCTGGATTTCGAAACGTATCCGGAATATAGTCTTTCAAAAAATACCAATATGAATAGCGACCTTCTTCAAATCCTTTTATGTAATACAAATATGTATAATGATCGCCGGATGGTACATTTCTATTTATAAACCATAATATTAAACTTAAGAGTACAACTAATGTTGTAAAAAAATAATAGGTTCCTTTTTTATTAAGAATATCAATCGCTTTCTGCAGAAACTGCATAAATTAGTGTGTATTTTGCGTAAATTTAAACATTATTCGTGAAATATCATTTCGTACATTTTTACTATGCACAATATTCCCATCGTTGACGTACAAAAGCAATTTTTTTCCATCCAGGCAGAAATGGAAACCGCCGTATTGGAATGTTTAAAAGATGGACATTATATTGGCGGTAAAAACGTAGCAAATTTTGAAAAACAACTTGCTCAATATCTAGGAATTAATTATTGCGTTAGTTGTGCCAATGGAACGGATGCCTTACAGCTGGCTTTAATGGCATTGCCACTTCCAAAAGGAAGCAAAATTATGGTTCCTGCATTTACGTATATTTCTACGGCAGAAGTTGCGAAATTATTAGGCTATGAATTGGTTTATTGCGATGTAGATATTGCAACATTTAATGTAACTGTCGAGCATATACAATCGGCATGGCAAAAGGATATTAAAGCGATTATTGTTGTTCATTTATTTGGGCAAGTTTGCGACATTACAAGCATAGAAAATTTCTGTACGGAAAAAAATATTTTTCTTGTTGAAGATAATGCGCAAGCACTTGGATCAGAAAAAAACATACAGCGAAATAGCATTATTACTACTTCCTTCTACCCAACCAAAAACCTAGGTGCTTATGGCGATGGCGGCGCACTTTTCTGCAACAATGAAACACTTGCCTTAACTATAAAAAAAATGGCCAATCACGGGCAAACCAAAAAATATTATCACGAAATAGTTGGCATAAATTCTCGTTTAGATACTTTGCAAGCCGCCATTTTACAAGTAAAATTAAAGTATTTAGATGCGGCAAATCTTAAAAGAAAAAATATTGCAGCACAGTATCAACAAGCATTGTGTAAAATAGAACAAATTGAGTTGCCCATTGCAAAAAACGAACATATTTATCATCAATATACTTTAAAAATAAAAAATAATTTAAGAGATAAACTGCGCCATTTTTTAGCGGAACAACAAATACAAACTGCTGTTCATTATCCGTTGCCTATTTATCATCAACAAGCATTTTATCAAGAAAATATTTCATTGCCAAACAGTGAACAACTTTGCAATAGCGTTTTGTCTATTCCCATTTTTCCTGAACTTACTCATGAACAAATCGCTTATATTTGTACTAGTATAAATACATTCTTTGAGCAAAATGGATAATTATTTTACACACGAAACCGCAATTGTAGATATTGGTGCAACCATTGGAAACCATAGTAAAATATGGCATTTCTGTCATATAATGCAAGCTAAAATTGGTGAAAACTGCATTTTAGGACAAAATGTTTTTATTGCCAATAATGTTATTCTGGGCAATGGCGTAAAAGTGCAAAATAATGTTTCTATATATGAAGGTGTACAATGCGAAGATGATGTTTTTATCGGACCTTCTGTGGTATTTACGAATGTCATTAATCCGCGAAGTTTTATTGAAAGAAAAACAGAATATAAAACAACTATTGTAAAAAAAGGAGTGAGCATTGGTGCTAATGCCACTATAGTTTGTGGCGTTAGCATTGGCGAATATGCTTTTATTGGCGCAGGTGCTGTTGTTACCAAAGATGTTCCTGCTTATGCTTTAGTAATAGGAAATCCAGCAAAACAAACCGCTTGGGTTTGCCGTTGTGGAAATAAATTGCAGTTTGAAAATGACTTGGCTGTTTGTTCTGTTTCCGGAGAAAAATATATATTAAAGGATAAACAAGTGATTCGATTAGCATAATATGAATAAGAATTTCGCACTCATCGGTGTTGCCGGATATATTGCACCTCGACATTTAAACGCTATAAAAGCAGTTGGCGGAAACTTGGTGGCCGCCTTAGATATTGCAGATTCAGTTGGTGTCTTAGATGCTTATTTTCCTGCTTGTCATTTTTTTACAGATGAGTTTGAATTCTATGATTTTTTAATGGAAAAAACAAGCATAGATTACTTAGTTGTTTGCTCGCCCAACCATTTACACGAAGCGCATTGTTACGCCGGATTAAAATTAAACGCCGACATCATTTGTGAAAAGCCTTTAGCATTAACGCTTGAAAGTTTACATCATTTAACGGATGCGCAACATTACACCAACAAAAATATTTATACCATTTTACAACTGCGTTTACATCCTGAATTATTGGCATTAAAACAAAGTATAGAGCAAAATCAGCAAGAAAAATTTCAAGTAAAAATAGAATATTTTACGCCGCGTGGCAATTGGTATCATAAAAGCTGGAAAGGCGATGTCCAAAAATCCGGTGGCATTGCTACCAACATTGGTGTGCATTTATTTGATTTAGCATACTGGTTGTTTGGTGAGGTGGATTCGATAAACGTAACACAAAATGATGCGTATGAAAGTATCGGTTTTTTGAAGCTAAAACGTGCTGAAGTGCATTGGCATTTAAACATCAAAAATGAACATAAAACCAAACGACAAATTACTGTTGATGGCAAAAGCATCGAATTTACTAATGGTTTCACGGATTTACATACGCTCGCTTATCAAGAAATTTTGAATAATAATGGTTTTACAATTGAAGATGTAAAGCCTTCTATTGCTATTGTGGAACAAATAAGAAATAATTTTTAACCGCAAAGTTTACACCGTTTTTTCGCAAAGGTCACGAAGTTAGCAGTAAGCATTTTAGAACTCTCATGCCAAAAATTAATACTTGAAAATTTGCAGAATGATAACTTTTTAGTTAACTTTGCAGAATGAAATCTGAAAGACATATTATCTTCCACAAACATCATTTTACCGATTTCTATTTGGAGTTGACCGAAGATGTACAAGAAAAAATTGAATATGTTTTTAAGATTATAAGAACAGTTCAAAATGTTCCAAAAAAATTCCTTGACTATATGGCTGGAACAGACGGACTTTATGAAATACGAATAGAATATGTAAGTAATATTTATAGAATATTTTGCTGTTTTGATAAAGGAAATTTAGTTGTTTTGTTCAATGGTTTTCAGAAGAAAACTCAGAAAACACCTAAAAAAGAAATTGACTTAGCTTTGAAATTGAAAGACGAATATTTTAATGAAAAAAAGAAAAGATAATGAAAAACGAAAATATTAGAAATGCTAAAAACTTTGATGAGTTATTAGACATTAAATACGGGAAAATAGGCAATAAAAAGCGGGATGAGTTTGAAGAAAAAGCTCAATATTTTGTCATTAGCGAAATGTTGAAAGAAGCTCGTAAAGAAGCAAATATGACACAAGAACAATTAGCAGATAAAGTTGGAACTAAGAAAAGCTATATTTCTCGACTTGAAAACGGAAAATGCGACATTCAGCTTTCAACACTCTACCGAATTTTTGAATTTGGACTTGGAAAACGAGTGAATTTACTATTTGGATAATACAACTACTGCTAACGGGCAGTTTGGCAAAATGACGGATTTAGTGCAAAATTCAACGGCAGTTCTTCGGTTGAACTTTTGTACAAAACGGAACATTTGATTTTCGATTTCCGTCAATTCGCCAAACTGCCAAACCGTTTCGGGACACGAAGTAATAATCCACTAATGATAAATGACTAAAAAACCTACTTATCTTTTCGCATAAATTTTTTGCGGATGGTTTGTCCATCAAAGGTGATTTCTGCCACATACACCGCCGCATTTAAAGGCATGGTATTCATCGGGAAAAGGTTATATCCTTTTGTTCCTGTAAATGTTTTACTCTGTAAATATTGGCCTAAAACATCTATAAATTGGATATTTACAGACCCATTTTTAGGCAACATAATGCCAAAATTTAAAATTTCTTCTGCAGGATTTGGATAAACAGACAACACTTCAAAATTGCCTACTGCTGTTTCTTTACACGTTCTATTATTATCTGTTCTCGTTTCCGTTGCACCATGATTTACTTGGTCAATATTGGCACACACAATCGGAATCGAATTATCGCTTAATTTCACTTGACCAATAAAATTATAGGTCAATGTTTGATTCGGCAATAAACTACCTTCCCAATTTTCCACCACTTGTGCGCCGGAACCCACTTGTAATGCCAACCCTAAATTTCTAATTTCCACGTTGCTGTTGTTTACCAACGTAATTTGAACTTTATAATTCTCACCCGAAGGAATTAAGGTTATGCCAGTCATCACCGCATCTAGCACGGCTTTGTCCACCAAAATTTGTTTCACCAACGAATCGGAGCAACCTCTAAAATCGGTGGCTGTTAATTTAATAGGATAGGAACCTAAAGTATTGTACGTATGTGCCGGTGCTTGTTGGCCAATATAAGGAGTACTTCCATCGCCAAAATCCCAAATAAAATTACTACTGGTGGCTGTTTGATTGATAAAATTCACCACTAATGGTGGTAATCCATTTTGTGGCGAAAAAGTAAATTTAGGTATGGGTGGATCTGATACAGCAATAGAGCGCAACTTCGTACCAGAACAGCCCACATTGTTTTTTGCGGTTAACTGTATCGTGTAATTTCCTTGTTGTTGAAATGCATAAGTAGGATGTTGTTGATTAGATGTTGCCTGTCCGGAGAAATACCAATTCCAATTGGCCATAGGTGAACCATCTACGGTATAACTTATATCTGTAAAGTGAATATCTTTTCCTACACATTGCGTGGGTGAAATGGAGAAATCTACCACCGGAAAATCAAAGACTTTCACTTCTTTTTCAACGGTATTACTACATTGGTCGGATGAAAATACCGTCAACTTAGCATTATACGTTCCAGGTCCTGGATATATATGATCCGTATTTTTAATAGCTGTTTGGATATTGCCATCGCCAAATTCCCATTTCCAAGAGGTTAATGTGGCCGGTGGCTGAACGGTAGCTAAATATTGAAAATGAATGGGACTCGTTCCACACGCTGAATCAAACGCAAAATGCGCACTCGGTGAAGCGTTTACAGAAATAGGCAAGGTAATAGAATCTCTGCAGTTATTACTATTGGTTACGGCAAGTGTTACATTATACGCACCGGCATTAGGAAATTGAAAGGTTGGGTTTTTAATGCCATTGCTAATGCCTAAATTGCCAAATTGCCACTGCCAATTAATATTACTAGCGGCATTGGCATTACTTTGATCGACAAAAGTGGTAGGCAAACCAGAACACGATAATAAATTATAAAAGGAAGCGGTCGGCCTTTTGTTAACGACTAGCGTTTTGGAAATAGAATCAGCACAACCTTGATTGGTGCTTACCTTAAAACCTACATTATAAGTGCCCGAATTGGTATAAATATTAATAGGCGAATTGGAAAAGGACGTATTTCCATCGCCAAATGTCCATTGCCATTGGGTAATGGTGGAACCGGATGCCGCCATAGAACTATCTGTAAAAATAGTTGCCGCATCTTCGCACAAAGCGTTTGTGCC
>JAGNZZ010000024.1:0-2081 GCA_017984135.1 Chitinophagales bacterium
ACTTGATTGGTCATGGCGATTACTTCTATGGAAGAGGAAGGCTTCGGTGAAGATTTATCAGAAGAAGTATCATCCATCGCTTCGTTTATAGTTTTGGCTAAATGACATTTACCATTACATTTTTTTTCGGGCATGTCTTTGTTGATACAAAGCACTTTGGAGATATATTCATAATTCATTGCATAGCCAATAATGGGCACTATTGGTCTGAAAACAATAGTAATGGACAATATGAGAATTATAAATTTCACAATATAAAATTACAAGCAAAGGTATTGATTTGCCATGATAAAAATCAGTATCTTGAAAATAAATGATTTATTAACAATGGGTTTGTGTTCCAAATAAAAAAAAAGAGTGCATGAAAAGGTGCACTCTTTTATCATTTTAATTAGCATGCTAATCTAATGCTTTAATAAAATCATTTACCAGTTGTTCTATCTTCGATAAATCTTTCCCTTTTGAAGTGTAAAACCTAAAGTGATTTACTTTTCCTTTACTATATTCTGAATAAAAACAATTTTCATCATTTTTACATTTTATTTTTAGTTCATTATTTAAAGCATCCTTTACTTGCACTATATTCGTTTTGTTTTTTAAATCGCTGGTGTTTATGTAAGAACTATACGTTATTCCAGAAAAAATAAATTTAAAATATACTTTTCCATTATTTACTTCAACACCTTTATAAACACTTGGATTAAATATTTTCAGATAATCATTTAATTTAGTTAACGCAGGTTGGTATTTTGACGCGTTACTAGATGTTGTAGTTGAACTAGTTGTAGTTGTTTTATTGTCAGTGTCATCGGCACCACCTAAAAAGTACCAAAAGTCCATATCTTCATCATCAATTAACTCTTCTGTTTTTGTATTGGAATTTGAGCCTCCATTAACATTGTTTTTTAGTTGCTCTCTTTTCTTTTCTGCGTCTGTTTTGGTGGATGACTTAGTTGTCGTAGAATTATTATTTTTTGTTACGTTTGAGTTTGCATTTCCATTTTTATAAGTTTCTAGAAAATTATTCAATAAATCGACTAATTTATCATCATCAAAATCGGTGGATTGTGAAAAGCTAATTTGTTTGTGATAGGAATTGGTATAAGTAGAAAACACACTTTCTTTATAATCTTTACAATTCACTATTACTTTTCTATTGGGTGTTTCTATTGTTGCTGTAGTGAGTTCATCTAGTTTTACTTTCCAGTGTTCGCCAGATTTGAATCTATCATACAAATAACCATCTTTCACTTCTAAATAACCATAATATCCATTGTCGAAGGTTTTTAAGAATGTATTTAGTTTCGATAAATTTTCTTGATAGTTACCTTTGTTAGTATTTGAATTGTTAGAAGATGTGTTTGTTTGTTTTTTAATACCTAAATAAGCATCTCTAAAATTATTTAATAAATCGGCCAATTCTTGATAATTGTACGAGCCACCTTTAGTAAATTGTGTGTATGGTTCTTTTCCATTTATTTTCCAATCGGTAGAAATACAATCGCCACTTTTACATTTAAAAATGACACGACTGTATTGTGATTCGATGATGGCACCTTCCATATCTTCCATTTTGAATTTGTTGTATTTTCCGGCTTTAAATCTGTCGTAGATATAGCCATCTTTTACTTCAAAATAACCGTAATAACCATTGTCAAACGTTTTTAAGTAATCATTTAGTTTGACTAATGCTGATTGGTAATTGGTGGAATTAGCGTTTGAATTTGAACCACTTTTTTTAATATCAATATTTGAATTATTATTTGAGTTTGAAGTAGTAGTTGAGTTGTTATATGCATCAATCAAATCGTTGAATAATTTTCCTAATTCTGTTGTATTGAAATCTGTGGATTGAGAAAAAGTTAATTGCTTATGATAAGAGTCCGTATAAGTGGAATATACACAATCTGAATTATCATCACATAATAATGATATCTTTCTTTTTGGCTCTTCAACAGTTGCATACCTCAGTTTTTTTATTGGAGTTTTAGTGTATTTTCCAGATTTGAATCTATCGTATAGATAACCATCTATCACTTCAAAATAACCGTAATAACCATTGTCAAACGTTTTTAAGTAAT
>JAGNZZ010000024.1:2181-39583 GCA_017984135.1 Chitinophagales bacterium
ACAGTTGCATACCTCAGTTTTTTTATTGGAGTTTTAGTGTATTTTCCAGATTTGAATCTATCGTATAGATAACCATCTATCACTTCAAAATAACCGTAATAACCATTGTCAAACGTTTTTAAGTAATCGTTTAGTTTTTTCAAGCTTTCTTTATAGTTTGAAGTGCTATTCGTTGTTTTTGAATTAGTATATGAGGTAGTTTTAGATACTTCATCATTTCCTTTTTCTATAATTTTAAGTTTATCAAAATCAAATACTAATTCTATGGTTTTATTTTCTGTAAAATTGATTTCTTTTTCATAAACACAATCAAAACTATATTCATTGTCTTTGGTTCGTTCTTCCCAAATATTATCCGGTTTTGCGAATAAAACAGCTTTAATATTGTGGCTACCTGTAGTTACTTGAACACTAACACTATTGGAAATGGTTTGTTTTTTAGGCTCACTTTCGCCTAATTCATTTCCATCTGAAAATACACGCATTTTAGTTAAATGGTCGTAACCGGAAATGGTTCCTTTGGTTGAATATTTAATGGTTAGTGTAACTTTATTTGCTGCCGTTAGACTTGTTTGAGCCAGTAAAAATGCTATTATACAAGCAAAAAGTTTTAATTGGTTTTTCATATTTTATGCAAATTTTAAAATTCAAAATATTATCTATTAAATATAGTATTTTATTACGTCAACAGTCATACCCAAATAATGGTAGTCATAAAATATCTAACTTAAGATGATGCGGTTCACGAACTTGTATTCTATGTAACATATTATTTAAAATTGATTTTATTTTATGGAATTACATTCACCTTAACGTTGTAAAAAATAGTAGAATATTTTTCATTCGGAAATAGAATGGTTCCATAATACGAACCGTCGCCATTTTCGGTAAGCGAAGCTTCTACAATTCCACTCTTTCCGATAAATTTCTTATTTTCTAAATAATATTTATCAGACGTTAAAACATCTATTATAATTACCTGCGTCGAATTTTTAATCGTTTTTTTATCAGAAAAAATAGCTGACATAGCTTTTTGTCGCATGGCTACTTTCTCCATAGTTTTATCTTCCTCAATATCCATAGAAATATTATCACGTTCTTTCTGATTTTTTTTCAGTTCTTCATCTGATTTTTTCAGCGCACTATTGTTATTGTTGCTCACTTGGTTTTTGTATTCAGGAAGTGTGTAGCTAAAATTTGTATTTACATTATATTTATGAGTTTGGGTTAGTTCAGTTGCTTTTTCTATTGCTTGAGATTCATTAAGTCCTTTTTCAAAATTTATAACCACATATTTATAGCCACTTGCTTGGTAGTAGTTGCTGTATGTATCCAAAAGGTCATTGTAATCAGATTGTTCCACCGTTCTTGTTGAAGAAGCAAATATGGAGATGATATTGTATTTGTAACGTTCGTACACATTTTGAGCATTGTCATTTTTATATTGAATGATTACAACGCCTTTGAATTTATTTTTAGATAACCATTCCGCTTGTGCTTGTGCATCTTGTTTCATTTTTTCATCGCGAGCAGCTTGTTCCATTTTGTATTGTTGCATGGCAGCATCAGAAGTTGCCTTTAGTTGGCTAATGTATGACTCGCTTGGTTTTACAGTATTCACATAACTTTTGGTACAAAAAAACCAACCTTCATTATTTTTCGGTTGCATGTTTTGCGATAAATGTTGGTTTTCATTTTTTGGTACATAGATTAAAAAAGAAGCACCTAAATTTGCTAATGTGTAAGCTTTCATGTCAGTAAAAACGGCATTGCGTTGAGCATCTTTAATTTGTTGAGGTGTTTTTAATCCATCTGGTCGAAATTGTACGTTGCATAAATTTTTTAATTTATTAAATTCCACATCAGATAAGCCTAATTTTGTTTGAACATCAATGTCAGTATAATTCCAGCCTGAATTGTAATAATCATCTTCAATAGAAACCATGTCTAACAGATATACTTCTTTTTTTGAAGCCCAATTTCCAAAACCACCACCTTTTAAAGGACTTTCTAAAGAAAAGGCTGAATAATTATAACTAGGATTTATAAAATCTTGAATTAATTCAGCATCTACGCACATAAAAAAACCAATACCATCATCCGATAATAGTTCTTTGGGAGCATGTTTATTTTCTTTATCATTAATAAATATAATGGTGTATTGTCCATACCTTTTATATTCTCCATCATTTTTATCTGATCGGAAGGTTAATACATTTTGAACTTTTAAATTTCTGAAAGCATACTTAAAAATGGCATTTATATCTTTATAGGTTTTATAAAAAGAAGGCCAGTTTTCATAGGCACATTGTTCTATTATATTTTTAAGTGCTTCAGGTGTAACTTCTGCTGCAGATGCCAGTGTTTTATAATCGATTTTTTCAAATGGAGGTTTTTGTTTTTTAGGAATCGTATTAGGATATTTGTCACTGAAAAAATCTAAATCCCAAGTTCCAGTTTTATTATCAAGTATATTCTTTACGAATGCTGGATTTTTACTTGCTTTTGTATATAGACCATTTGAATTTGAAGAAGCAATGTTGCTTAAATTTTGAGTTGATTTAGTTTCATTTTTGCTTTGTTCTTTTTCAGACGTAAAAATTGGGTTTATGTCAATTATTTTTTTACCATCTTTAAACGTTTGTTTTTCTTTAAATTCCTTGTTAGCATTAAAGATACTTACTTCACCTTCTAATTTATTGTTTATCCAATTTCCTTGCAAGTAAGAATGGTCTGCCAGGTAATATTTTCCGGCACCTTCACGAATTCCATTTGCAAACTGACCTTCATATCGTGTATTGCTTTTTATGTAATAATCGATACCAAAACCTTGTTTTAAATTATGTATAACGTTTCCTTTAAAAATCAGTTTTTCATTTTCATCATACATACTTGCTTCGCCGGAAATTTTTCCTTTTAAACATTTTCCCTTTATTACAAAGCCAAAAGTAGATTCTATAACACAATCGCTATTTTGACAATCGCCGGAAATACAAGTATATTCAAACGAACTTAAAGGTGCTTTATTTATTATGACTTCCAACACATTTGGTGTTCTATAAAATCTTAATTTATTGTTGGTATTGGATGTTTCACTTAATACCTTGGCTAGTACTTCTTTCTTCTTAAATGAAAATGGAATATCATTAATGAAATTTAGGAAATCGCCAACCTTTAAACCTGCTTTATCTGCTGGACTGTTTTTATACACTTGAGTTACAACAACCGAATCTTCTTCATTGGTATAATAAGAAAATCCAAATATTTGTTGGCTGAAACTATTTAAGCAAATAAATATATTGCATAAAAAGAAAACTATTTTTTTCACAAAATCATTTTTTATATACTAAATGTAATCTTATTTTTTGCTTTATAGAAATACTTTAAATTACATAGAGACAAAAATAATGCCAACAGTTGAATGTTGTATTATTTTAAAAAATGATATTAAAATGAATGAATACATGCTATTTTTAAACAAATTGGTTTATTTCTATTCAGATAGAAAAAGAAAATTGACCTATTCCAAAAAAATAATAGTAGTGTTGATGTATATCCACTATTTTAAAAGTAGGTAGTACTATACTTGAAGTGATTCCCAATCTTGCATTAATTTTTCCAATGCTTTTTTTTCTGTGCCTAATTGTTCAATAATAGAAGCGTCATATTTTCCATCTTCAGATAATTTTTCAATCTTTTCTTCTAACTTTTTAATGTCAAATTCTTTGATAGAAATTTCTTCTTCAAGCTTTGCAATTTTATTTCGTAATTGTTTGTCTTGATTTTGATTGGCTGTTTTATTTTCTACTATTTTCTGTGGTCGGTTATCAGGTTGCTGATTACCCATTTCCACTTCTCTAAAATTAGTTAATCTTCTTTCTTCGAAAAAGGCATTTACATCGCCCACAAATTCTTTCACAACACCATCGTTGAATTCAAAAACTTTATCGGTCATTCCGCTTAAGAAATCTCTATCATGCGAAACTACAATTACCGTTCCAGGATATTTTGCAATGGCATCTTTTAATACTTCTTTTGCTTTAATATCTAAGTGATTGGTAGGCTCATCGAGAATTAATGTATTACTTGGATGCAATAACAAATGTGCTAAACAAACACGCGCGCGTTCACCACCACTCAATACGGAAATCTTTTTGGTTGCATCATCACCACTAAACATAAAGGCACCTAAAATATTACGTACTTGTGCACGCATATCGTTAGGCGCAGTATCTTCCATGTATTGTAAAATGGTCAATTCTTTCGGTAAATGTTCCGCATGATGTTGTGCAAAAAATGCGATGCTCACATTGTGCCCTAAATCATAAACACCGGAAGAGGCATCAATTTCTTTTGCGATAATTTTTGCCATCGTAGTTTTTCCCATTCCATTTTTTCCAATAAATGCCACTTTATCACCACGCTCAATTTCTAAATTGACATCGTGAAAAACTTGCTTATCGCCGTAGTTTTTTGCCAAACTAGTAGCTTTTACTACTACTTTGCCGCTTTGTTGTCCCATTGGAAATGTAAAACGCATAGAGCGAACATCGTCTTGTTCTACTTCTACAATATCCATTTTATCCAATTTTTTAACTAAACTTTGAGCCATTGTTGCTTTGCTGGCTTTGGCTTTAAAGCGTTCAATATTGCGTTCAATTTGTTTAATTTGATCTTGTTGGTTTTTAAATGTTTGCAATTGCTTTTCACGTCGCTCTTCCTTTAAAATAAGGTATTTCGAGTAATTAGCTTTGTATTCATACATTTTGCCTAATTCCAATTCAATGGTTTTGTTGCATACATTGTCTAAGAATGTTTTATCGTGCGAAACCAATACAATCGCGCCTTCGTATTTTTGAAAAAAATCTTCTAGCCAAATGATAGATTCAATATCTAAGTGATTCGTAGGTTCATCGAGCATTAATAAATCCGGATTTTGTAATAAAAGTTTGGCTAATTCCAAACGCATTGCCCAACCACCGGAAAACGTGGAAGGTGCTTTTTCAAAATCATCTCTTTTATAACCTAATCCTAATAAAACTAGTTCTGTTTTTTTGTCTTTGTCATCTATATCTAGATGCACCAATCTATCGTTCAAGTCGCAAAAATCTTGTGATAAATTCATATAATCATCGGTATCATAATCCGTACGAGTTTCTAATTGATGCTGAATGTCATCTAATTTTTCTTGAAGTGAGTTGATTTCTTTAAATGCTGTTTGTGCTTCCAACCAAACTGTTGGTTCATGTTGTCCTCTAATTTCTTGCTTTAAAAATCCAATCGTATAGCCATTTGGTTTAGCTAAACCACCTTCTTGTGGTGTAATTTCGCCATTGATTGTTTTTAATAATGTAGATTTTCCTGCACCATTTCTGCCTACTAATCCAATTCTGTCTCTTGGCTGAATGGCAAAAGTAACATTGTCGAATAATTTTCGACTTCCAAATATGATAGATAGGTTAGTTGCTTGTAACATGTCTAATGTAGTAATTTAGTAATTCAATAATTAAATAATGTTTTTGATAAATACTTTATTTAATTGCTTTATTATTTCATTTATTAATTTCTTTTCCTTCTTCCCATTCGCGCGTTTTATCGCCTAATTGCATACAGAAGTTTTTTATTTCTTCTTGTACAAATGGATTACCGGTAGCACGATGATAGGTATCACCAAGACTTAAAAGCATTTGAAAAAAATGGGTATGCATTTCATCTATTTGCATATCTTTTGTCCATAAATCAAAACGCAAAGTGTTTTTTTCATGTCCATCCCACATGGCAACCATCATGCTTTTACATTCATCGCCATCACCTTGTGGCCCATCAGAAGCAGACCATTTAATGGTTTCTGGCAAATTTTGGTCGTCTAATTTAATTTTAAATTTTATTTCGGTTTCTCGTGCCATGTTTTAAAATTGAACCGCAAAGATACGTAACTGCACTTTAATTCAATTTTATTTTAAAGTCGTAATTGGATTTTTTTTCAAGTTTACAATAAATTAATTTGCAAATTAAACAAACGTTTAATTATATTTGCAGTATAAAATTAAACAAACGTTTAAACAAGTTGGAAAATACAGAAACAAAACAGGTAGATAAGCGAGAACACATCATGGAAGTGGCTGAAGTATTGTTTGCACAATTTGGGTTTGAAGCAGTGAGCATCCGAGAAATATCTAAAGAAGCAAAAATTAATATAGCAATGGTATCTTATTATTTTGGTTCAAAAGATAAATTGTACGAAGCAGTGGTGACGAGAAAGTTGATTAACTCGAATAGTATCCTTAAACAAATCGAATTACAAAAAAATTATACAGAAAAATTATTTGCAATAGTCGATTTATATATTGAACAATTCTCTAAAAACAGATATTTTCAAAATATCATTTTTAGAGAATTAGCCATGGGCCAGCGAACGGAAATGACGGAGCATATTACGACAATATTATTTGAAAATTTTTCAATTATCACTTCCATCATTCAACAGGGCATTAAAATTAAAGAATTTAAAAAAGTAGATGCAGAACTTACGGTACTCACAATAATTGGAGTTATAAAAATCTATATGTCCTCCGGTACAATTGCCTGCAAAATTTTACAAAAAAACGATGTTAATATCATTTTTGAACAAAAACAAAAAATGAGATTAAAAAAATACTTGAAGGAACTTTTGATAAATCAATTAGGAATTAATTAAGATGAAAAAATACAGTTTATTGCTTTCAATTTGGGTTTGTGTATTATCAATACATGCTCAAGAATTTAAAAGAATTAGTTTACAAGATGCATTTGAATTAGCCGAAAAAAATAGTAAGCAACTTTCAATTGATAGTTTAAAAATTCTAGATTTAGTTTATAAGAAAAGGCAAACACAAAATGCCATGCTGCCTATTCTTGCGGTAAATGCAAGTTATGCCAGATTGAGTAATAATATTGATCCATTTGCGATTAGTATTCCTGGTGTTGGAGGTTTTGAAATAAATACAAATATTGTTAATCAATACAGCAATCGATTTACAATACAACAGCCTATTTTTCAAGGTTTGAAAAATTGGAATACCATGAAAGCTATTGAACAGCAACAGCAAGCTTCTGTGTTTGATAAAGAAAAAAACAGACAGGATTTAAAGCTTTCAATTATTCAGTCTTATTATGGTTTGTATAAAATGCAACAATCAACTAAATTATTTGATTCTACAATAGCTCAAACACAAGTTCGAGTAAATGATATTTCTAAATTTAAAGAAGCTGGTTTAGTGTTGAATAATGATGTGATGCGTGCTGAGTTGCAAAAGAATAATTTACAAATTACACAAGCAGATATTGAAAGTTCTATTGCTATTTTGAACTATAATTTATGTACACTTTTAGGTATAAATACTTCAACTAAATTAATTACTGAAAAGCCTGAAGTAGCAATAAATATAAACACTTCCATTCAATCGTTGGTATCAGCATCTTGGATGGAGCGTCCAGAAATTAAAGCACAAAATTTCAGATATAAAGCATCCAAATATATGGTGAAGGCTGCAAAGAGTGCCTATATGCCACTCATAACCGCTATTGGCAATGGTGCATATAGCAATCCCAACCAACGAGTGTTTCCACCGGAAGCAAAGTTCAAAGCCACTTGGGATATTGGTATCAGTTTAAGTTGGAACATTATGCAATTATACACTGCTCGATCTATTGTAGCCGATGCTAAGAATCAACAAATGCAATTACAACTAGCGACTTCTCAAATGCAAGATGGCATTTCTATGGAAGTAAATTCCAACGTAGAAGCAGTTAGAGTAGCCTTGTTAAAAATAGAATTAGCCAATAAAGCTATTGAACAAGCTAGTGAAAATAAACGCATATTAGATAATCGATTTAACGCGCAAGTTGCATTATTAAGTGATGTATTAGAAGCTGACCAATTATTATTGCAAGCCCAAACCAATTTATTAAATGCGCAAGCAGATGTAGCCATTGCAAACTTTAAACTTCAAAGAAGCTTAGGAACAATAAAATAATTTTGAGTTTTAGAATTAAAGTGTTAAAGAATTTATTAAATAGAAAATATGGACAACACGAATTTTAATTTTGGAGAAGATTTAAAAAATAGAACAAAGAAGTTTGCAGTTAAAATTATTTCATTTACAAAAGATTTAGATAAATCCACAGAGAATTATGTTTTTACAAAACAAATTATTCGTTCTGCTTCTTCAGTAGCATCTAATTATCGTGCAGCTTGTAGAGGTAGGTCAAAGGCAGAATTTTATGCAAAACTATCAATTGTAATTGAAGAAGCAGATGAAACTTTATTTTGGTTAGAGATGATTGAAGAATTTAATGATAAACAAAAATTAAAAATTATTGAATTGTTTAATGAAGGTGAAGAATTATTAAAAATATTTTCAAAATCAAGAAAAACAATGAATGCAAGTAAATAATTCACAAACTCATTAATTCACAAACTCATTAATTCACAAACTCATAAACTCACAAACTCATTAATTCACAAACTCACAAACTCATTAATTCACAAACTCATAAACTCATTAATTCATAAATTCATAAACTCATAAACTCATAAATTCATAAACTCATAAACTCATAAACTCATAAACTCACAAACTCATAAACTCATTAATTCATAAACTCACAAACTCATTAATTCATAAACTCACAAACTATTACATGGAAAATACAACATCAACAACAGGAAAAAAATCACCAAAAAGTTTTGTGGCGCCAACTATTGGTATCTTAATTTTAATTGGTGCTTTAATCTTTGCTTATCAAAAAATAATGTTTGCAATGCATAATGAAGACACAGAAAATTCTCAAATTGAAAGTAATATCGTACCCATTTCGTCAAGAATTCAAGGTTATGTTGACGTTGTTTATGTGACAGAAAATCAATTTGTAAAGAAAGGAGATACCATTTTAAAATTAGATGATAGAGATTTAAAAATAAGATTAAATCAAGCACTAATCAATACAAAAAGTGCTGATGCAAATATTAATGTGGTAAGAAGTTCAGCCTCCACTGCTGAGGCATCTGCAAGTGCCGTTTCAACATCCATTATTACAGCAAAAGCTGGTATTGAAACAGCAAAAGCAAATGTAGAAGCAGCAAAAGTTCGAGTATGGAATGCAACAGAAAATTTTAAACGCTATGAAAAATTATTTAATCAAACTTCTGCCACACAAGCACAATATGATGCAGCATTCACTGAAAAACAAGCAGCTGAAAAACAAGTGGCCGTTTTAGAAAAGCAAGTGGATGTGGCAAATGCTCAATTAAAAGCAGCTCAACAACAATCATCAGCATCGCAAACGCAAGCAAATGGTGTTGGCACGCAAGTTAACTTAGCACAAGTAGGCTTACAACAATCGGAAGCAAATGTAGATTTTGCAAAATTACAATTGTCGTATGCCTATATCATTGCGCCTTGTGATGGATTTATTTCTAAAAAAAATGTACAAGTAGGTCAACTCTTAAATCCTGGTCAAATAGTGATGAGTATTGTTGATGAGTCTCAACTTTGGATTACTGCTAATTTTAAAGAAACTCAGATAGAAAAAATGAAAGTAGGACAAGATGTTACTGTAAATATTGATGCCTATCCTGATCATCAATTTAAAGGAAAAATTGAGTCTATTCAAGCGGCAACTGGTTCAAAATTCTCTTTATTGCCTGCTGATAATGCTACTGGAAATTTTGTAAAAGTAGTGCAACGTATTCCTGTTCGTATTGCTTTAGTGGATGATAAAAATGATACGTACGATTTACGTGCAGGTATGAATGTTGATGTAGCTGTAAAAGTTAAATAGTATGCGAACTTCAAAATCAAACTAATTAATACTTCCAATTTATTACTATTTACTAATTACGGAACAAATGACTCAAGAACAAACAAATAGTTTAATCGAATATGGTTCAAGACGAGTAATCATTACAATTACAGTGGTGTTATGTACTTTATTGGAGTTGATAGATACCACAGTTGTAAACGTTGCAACCACTACTTTAATGGGAAATTTAGGTGCCACACTTTCTGAAGTGAGTTGGGTAGTGGCGTCGTATGCCATTGCCAATGTAATTATCGTGCCTATGAGTGGATGGTTGTCGGCAACCTTTGGTCGCAAATATTATTTTGCTGGTTCCGTAACCATTTTTACTTTTGGTTCCTTAATGTGTGGTTTATCAAACAGCATTTGGGTATTAGTGTTTTGGCGTTTTGTACAAGGCATTGGTGGTGGCGCATTATTTGCAACTTCTCAAACTATTTTAAAAGAAATATATCCACCAGAAAAAATAGGAATGGCTATGGCCATGTTTGGGATGGGCGTAATTGTTGGTCCAACTATAGGTCCATATTTAGGCGGTTATTTAGTGTATAATTTTTCTTGGCCTATTATTTTTTATATCAATATTCCAATTGGAATATTAGCTACGTTTTTAACTTTAACGTATATTCGAGATAATCCTTATGAAAAAAAATCGGGCTCAAGTGTAGATTGGTTTGGTATTATTTTGTTGATTATCGGAATTGGATCTTTACAATTGGTGCTAGAACAAGGTGAACGTAAAGACTGGTTTGAATCACAATTTATTATAGTCTTTACTTTCTTATCCATCGTCGGTATTTTAGGATTTATCTATAGAATGTTAACTACCGAACACCCAATTGTAGATTTAAGAGTGCTAAAAAAAGGAAATGTTGCCATTGGAACTGTTATGAATTTTATTCTCGGATTTATATTGTACGGAAGTGTATTCATTTATCCAATTTACATGCAACACTTCTTAGGATTTACTGCTCAACTTTCCGGAGAAATGTTTATTCCAGGTGCACTTTTAAGTGGACTAATGATGCCTATAATTGGTGGAATGCTATCAAAAGGTACTCCACCGAAATTTATGATTATTTCTGGATTTTTAATCACCGCCATATTTGTATATTGGTCATCTTTCATCTTTACCACTAACACCGGAACAGACGCCATGTTTTGGCCATTGTTAGTACGTGGTTTTGGTATGGCATTTCTGTTTGTTCCGCTTTCTGCTTTAATTTTAGGAGGATTAAAAGGCGCAGATGTAGGTCAAGCTTCTGGTATTAGTAATATGGTACGTCAAATTGGTGGCTCTATGAGTGTTGCTATTATTGGTGTGCTCAATGAAACTTTAAGTGCAGAACATCGTGCCAATTTATTAAACCATATAACTCCTGATAATCCTATTTTATTAGAAAGATTAAATGGTATGAAAATGGGATTAATGTCTATGACCAGCGATGCCAATCATGCCGCACAGCAAGCGTTAGCATTTTTAAATTTTACCATAGATAAACAAGCGGCAATTTTAAGTTACATCGATATATTCCATTATTTCACCATCTTTATTTTGGTAACAGTACCATTAGTATTGTTTGCTAAAACCTATAAGTTTAATAAAGACGATATGGATGGCGCTCATTAAAAATACGTTTAAGATGCCACGTTAACGAAATTTATTGAATCCAAGGAACTTGGTACGTGTCATGTGCATAGCCAATTTTTATCATAGAATAATCTACCCAATAACTGGTTTCACTGTTTTTTCGTAATTGGTTAAGTGTATTAAAACCATTAATTGCTACATCAACACGTTGCTTCGCATTGGCTAAATTATTGACATTGTTGGGTATTCGTACAAAATATCCTTTGTTGGCTTCTGTGGTTTTGTTCGTACCAATAAAAATATCCCCAAAGAAAACTATTTTATGTTGGAAAAGTTGAATGGCTAATTTATTTAAATCTGCAAATAATTTCATAGTAGGATTATCCCACATGGGTTGTAGAATATAAACTTGTTCATGTGCGCCAAATTGAATCGCTGCTTGTGTTTGCAAATCCATATATTCTACACAATTATTTGCGTTTACGTGTTGTTCTGCTAATTCTTGTAATCTAAATCCTTCACGTGCTTCGGGTGTTAACCAAGCTTCAGTCTTTATTCTATTGGCACCGATTAATCTATTTAAAATTCCTAAAGATCCTATATCGGTTAACACATTTAATTGTCCATCAATCAATACTTCTGTGGTTTCTAAAAATGTTTGTGTAATAGTAGAATTTCCAAATGGCAGATTAATATTATTATTAATTAATATTTGACGCATCATGAGCGCCATCACTAAGCCATTGCGTACTTCATTTGCGGCAAATATGCCTAACTGAGTCCACATAAATTCAGGATATTTTCGCTGCAATGCATCATAACTCATCAACACAAAAGCATTTTTTGCTAAAACAGTTTTTGCCGCTGAGCCATGATAAAACTGCATGGCTTTCTGCTCTACTAACTCACCATGTTCCACAAATTTTGAATTGATTTGGTTGTAAATATTTTCAATAGAAACCGATGTGTCAACTGTGGCAGTTAAATCATCTAAATCATTAGCAATTATTCGTACTTCATTTAGAAATTGTCGCTCTACTGCTGAATATTGTGTGGTATCATTTTTAAAATGCTCTAATTTTTGCAAAATAGCATTGCGTTGCTCCGTATTTATACAGGTTTCTGTGTTGTTGTCTTTTTTACAATTTGTTATAAATAGAATAAAAACAAAACCAATAAGATATTTTGTGCGTTGCATGTTTACGTTTGCACAAAAATACTAATATTTTAATGCAATAAAATAACGTAAGTTTATAAATCACTTTAGATTCAAAATCAAAAAAATCAACTTAACTTTGAGGTATGATATATTCTGTAGAAATAAACGTAATGCCATTAAAGGAATTGCTTGATCCACAAGGTAAGGCTGTGGAACAAAGTTTGCATAATTTGGGTTTCCAAATGTCTAATGTTAGAATTGGAAAACATATTACATTAAAAATCGAAGCCACTTCTAAAGAAGATGCCTCTCAAAAAACAGAAGAAGCTTGCAAGAAACTCTTACATAATCCGGTGATGGAATATTATGAGTTTACCGTGAGTGAATAGATTAGGTTTTTTGTGGTTTTTTCTTAGCTGCTGGAAATAAGATATTGTTCAAAATTAAACGGTAGCCGGCTGAGTTGGGATGTAAGTTTAAATCTGTTACGGGATCGCCCACTCGATGTTGATAATCTTCTGGATCGTGACCTCCGTAAAAAGTCCAAGTGCCTTTTCCATACACACCATGAATATATTTAGCTTCATTCAATCCTTTGTTTTCACCCATTACTAAAACATCTTTTTTGATGTAATCTTTTTTATAAGCAGTAGTTTGACCCATAAATCCTTTAATTAGTTTCTCATGACTTTGGGTAAGCATTGCTGGCACTTGATCCCATTTTGCAGAAAAATCGAACAACGAAAAATAGTCCATCTCTTTTGAAATAGGTCGAACGCCAGGAACATCAATAGTAGAAAATTCATATTCGTAAGGATTCGTGCTGATGGTATAATTTTCAAAAGCAAACCCTTTTGAGTAATCTAATTTATTTTGTGCATTTGGGTCAATAGCATCATGGTCAAATGGTGTCGGACAAATATCCACGCCAGCAGCAGCTAAGGCTATATCATAGGAATCGGTTGCTGAACACATGGCAAACATAAAACCGCCACCCATCACAAAATCTCTTACTTTTTGAACTATTGCCAATTTTTCCTGGGAAACCTTTTCAAAACCTAATGCTTTTGCTCTACTTTCATAATCAGCGACTTGTTTTTTGTACCAATCAGCATATTGATAAGCAGCATAAAATTTTCCGTATTGTCCGGTAAAGTCTTCATGATGTAAATGCAACCAGTCAAACAAATGCAAATTGCCTTCTAATATTTCTTCATCATAAATAACTGTGTATGGAATTTCGGCATAGGTAAGCACTAAGGTTACGGCATCGTCCCAAGGATTATTGGTTTTAGGAGAATACACAGCAACTTTGGGCACTTTATCCAAACGTACAGCATCCATATTAATTTCTGGTTGCGCAATATCGTCTAAGATTTTTGACATCGCAGCATCTGCAATTGTTTCATATTTTACATTTCGAATTAAACATTCTTTCTCCAAATCAGCAGAATATGGAAACGAGAAACTGCCACCTCTATAATTCAATAACCAATCTATCGGAATATTTTTTTGTAGAACCCAATAGGCTATTCCGTAAGATTTTAAATGATTGGTTTGTGCTTCATCCATTGGAATAAGAATATAGGATGCCTTTACTCCAAGTGTAAATAGAAATAAAAAGGAAAAAAATACGTTTTTCATTTGCCCAAATTTACTACAAATTTGATACCATAATGGTTAAAATATCTAATCTAAATAGATGAAATAAAATTAATATCCATAATGTGCAAATAGAAGATCAATCGCCGTTTGCTGACTTGGATAGTTTGTTTTTAAACTTGTTTTTAATGCACTTAAACTTTGTATATTATTCTGAAGTAAATTATAAATTTCAGGAAATGTAATTCCAGATACTTGGTCAAATCCTTCATTCGTTCCATTATCATATAAATCATGATAAATTCCATACGGAATCCAATCTGTTGGTGGATTTTCATTTAAGTTTATATAGGCTTGTTTTCCATAAATATAGTTTAAGCCAATGTTGGATACATCTTCTGCCCACGCTTCAGAAACAGCTACCATTCCAGCATTGGCAAAAAATGGTTCACCGTAGCCACCATTTTTATAAATATATTCCACATAAGGCATCCAAAAATCTGAACCTACTTTTGAAAAATGACTGCTGTGTGCTAATTCATGAAATAATGTTTCTAAAAAAGAGATGCGAGCAACCGTAGAATAGGTTGAATAAAAAGGTGCATAAATATCCGGAAGTTGACTTCTTACTGCAATAGCTAATAAATCTGCCATATTTGCCGGTACGCCTAGTAAATTGGTAAAAAGTTGCTCTATATGATCGATACTTTGGAGTGACATGTTTTGTAGCATCGGTGCTGCATAACTCGTGCTAATAGGCGCATCTTTTCCAATCCAATAAATCATTTTTTTAGAAGGCATAATGTAATTAAATTGATTTGCAAATTTTTTAAATTGATTGTATGCATGTAATGTAGCACAGGAATGATGTAAAGCCGCATTATTAAATTTATTATCAATTACGATATGTAAGCTGGTAAATGCGCATGCTTTTTTATACCCAAATGAATACGTATTGACACCAAAAATACCTAAGATATTAGCATTATCTAAGGTGTGAATTTCTAAATTTGGATTATCAAACTTAATAAGTATTTCTGCCGTATCCGTAGAAATAGCATTGGAGCGTACTGAGAAATTTCCTACTGAATCAGAAATGGCAAATATCGTTCGAGTGCCATCTTTTATCATAATTTGCGCACCTTCCAAAGGGATTTGTGCTTGTGCCACCGGATCGAAAAATCGGATATTACCTGAAAATTCTTTTTCTTCTAAATCGCTTATACGCTCATCCGTATGATTATCGGGCATGTATAAGTCGCTTATTTTTTCTGTTTGATACGCAGCCAATGAAACACCTTTGGGTACAACACCATAGTATATACCATATTGCAAAGTATGTTCAGTTTGGTAGTGTAAATTCTTATCAGGAACAGCATTAAAAGGATGATCTAAAAGTACAGCACCTTGCGCTTCCAGTTGCTTATACTCTTCCATAGTTTGTAAATAAAATTTTACATATTGATGTGTAATTATTTTTTTAGAAGAACTTGTTTCTATTGGTAATTCATAAGGGTTTTTTAGTACTTGAGTGATTTCAACCTCACAAGTATCTTTTGGTTCTTTAGCTGTTTTTTTACAAGAAAAAATGAAAATACTAAGGATAAAGAGTAGCCATAAATTTTTCATAAGAACTATAGTTTTAATAAATGTACATAATCTTTCATTAAATAATTAGGTAGTATGTGTTAGTGTTATTAATTTTAGATAGAAATGTTGATTAAGCTTTTTCCTGAAAATATTGATATGCGTAAAATGCAACAAATTGTCGATTGCTTGCGCAATGGAGGAATAATTATTTATCCAACAGATACAGTATATGGCTTAGGTTGTGATATTTTTAACAAAGAGGCTGTTGCTAAATTATGTCGATTGAAAAATGTAAAAATAGAGAAGATGAATTTCTCTTTTATTTGCAATAATTTAAGCCACATTAGTGATTATACGTTGAGTGTGGATACACCAACTTATAAATTGATGAAACGGTGTTTACCTGGACCTTTTACGTTTATTTTAAAAGCAAATAATTCAGTTCCAAAATTATTCAAGAATAATAAAAAAACAGTCGGTATTCGTGTGCCGGATAATGAAATTGCACGTATGATTGTACGTGAATTGGGTCATCCAATTATTACTACTTCTTTGCACGATAATGAAGATCATTTAGAATACATTACAGAACCAGCATCTATTCACGAGCGGTATGAAAAGTTAGTAGATATCGTAATTGATGGTGGAACAGGTGGATATCATTTATCCACAGTAATAGATTGTTCTGGCGAAGAACCCATAATTATTCGCGAAGGAATTGGTAAAATTGACGACTAATTATTTTTTTAAAATTTCCAATGTTTTTGCATCTACCAAAACAATAGCAACGGTATTTAATTCAATTTTTTGTATCGTTGTTTGGTCGGTAGTAGCAACGCACGAATGGTAAATTCTGATTTTTTAATTGGTTTCTTTAAAACTGTTTTTAGTAGGAAACGGATGATTTTTGGTAACCTGCACAGCCGCTTTGCGCATTCTTCGTTCAATATCTAATTTTTCGCGAGCAGTACCTTTGTATGGAATGCGTGTGCCCATCACATAATCCCAAAGTGGAAACGTAACACACCAATTTTTATCTTGATCTGGTGCCATGTGATGGTCGTAATGCCAAGGTAAATAATTATATGCCCATTCTGGATCTAAGTGAGATTTTTTGTGCACTCGATAATAGTTGTATTGAGAAAACCAAAGTGCAGAAGTAAAACCTGGAGCCACCCAAAACAATGGAGATACAGCCACGGCTGCCACAGCTAAGGCCGCTACTTCTTTGCTTTGTGGATCCCAAGCATCCATAATTCCATGCTCATAATCAGAATCTCTAAAGTTTTCTTTCAAAACAGTTTTGTGGTGCACTGCCCAATGAAAACGCCAAAAGTTGTTTTTTTTCTTTCCTTGCCCATGCAAAACTTCCTTGTGAAAATACCATTCAAATGCATTGGCAGTAATTAAGCCGGTAATAAATCCAATCATACCTTAATATTTATACCATGAATCTACGAAAAAAATGTGAAAATAAATACCTAAACTAGTTTAAATTTGAACAAAAGCGATACATCCTTGTTACTTTTGCTGAAATATGTCTAATCAAAATTCTTACACACAGAATCAGTATCAAGTTCAACTTTTTGACAGCTTATCGAAAATTGATCCGATTCAATGGAATTCTATAAAAAAAGAAGTTCCATTTTGTCAAACACACGAATTTTTATGGGCAATCGAAGAATTACATCCTAATTTAGAATTTAGATATGTTTTACTTACTGAAAACAATACAATTAAAGCAGCAGTTTATGTTCAACTATTGGATTTTTCTTTTAAAAATTTAGTGAATTACGGTACACAAAAAAACAATGGCATAAAAAATAGTATCAAAAAATTTATTGCCAAAAAAGATACCAAGTTATTAAACTTAGGAAATGTGTTTTTTACTGGCGACAAAGGAATTATTTCTAATCAGGACGAAGATATAATTTCCTTATTACCTGATTTATTTAATCAAATTCAAAAATCATTTACACAAAAAAAACCAACAGCAACTTTAATTGCAAATATATATCTAGAAGAAGAGGCTACGTGTACACAATTTTGCAATCGTTCCTTTCATCCTTTTATCACCGAACCAGATATGTATCTGACTTTACAAAATCAATGGCATTCGTTTGATGATTATTTGCAAGCTTTATCTTCTAAATACAGGATACGAGCGAAGAAGGTATTGTCCACCTCTCGCGATATTTCTACTCACGAATTTAGTTTGGATGATTTAATTAAAAACAAAGAGAAATTAAATGGTTTATATAATAATGTAGTCAACCATGTAGCGTTTAATATGGCTACATTAAATGTTGATTTTTTTGAAAAAATAAAACAACAATATACCGACAATTGCAATATTTTGGGTTATTTCTTAGCAGATGAATTAGTTGGATTTGCTTGTATCTTCTGCAAAGACATTTCGACCATGCATGTGCACTATATTGGATTAAACTATGAGATAAATAAATCGCATAAATTATACAATCGAATGTTATTAGATTTTGTAAAATTTGGTATAGAAAAACAAAGACAAATAATTCATTTTGGCCGTACCGCCACCGAAATTAAAACAACCATTGGTGCACATCCTAAAGAGTTGAAAGCTTATTTAAAAATGAACAACCGAATCACAAATACAGCTTTGCCCTATTTTTTAAAAAAAATTAAACCTACAGAATACATCGTTCGGAATCCGTTTAAAGAGGAACATTAATCCTATTTTTGCTGTTTTAAAAATTGCTCAAATGACCTATCTCTTTCTTGTTCATTTTCATGTTCTATGATAACAGTTGCTTTGTATTGATTTCTATAAAAATAGGCTAATATAAAACCAACTATTCCGCCCATTAAATGAGATTCCCAAGAAACACCCGATTCTAAAGGCATTATTCCCCAAACCATTCCACCATAAAATAATGCAACGCCACTTGCTATAGCAATTGATTTTATATCCATTCTAAAAAAACCACTGAAAAATAAAAACGATGCTAAGCCGTACACAATTCCACTTGCGCCTATATGATAAGAATTACCACGTCCGAATATCCAAACCAAAATGCCTGTTAATACATAATTGAAGAGCCAAACTTTTAAGGCTATTTTATCGTAGGATACAAACAACGTCATTCCCAAAATGAGCAATGGTAAAGTGTTTGAAAACAGGTGATTCCAATTTCCATGAATAAAAGGGGCAAACAACATTCCATTTAAAGTAGAAATATCTCTTGGATGAATGCCCAATTTTCCAAAATCATGCTGAAATAAAAATTGATAGCTATTGATTATCCAAATTAGAACAACAAACAGAATTGGAATCCATATTTTCAGTTTCATTTTTTAGGACTTTAGGGTTAAAATTGCACGATTTTAGTTTGACTTATGTAAATAAATTCATTTTTTAGTTCAATGCGTGCATTTTATTTTTAACATTAGTTGAATTTTATCTACAATATGCACGATTAATGTATAACATTCTTATTTTAGCACACAAAATTTTTAAATTCAATGATAATAGGCATTCCAAAAGAAACGAAATTTAAAGAAAATAGAGTTGCCATTACTCCATTAATCGCAAAAGATTTAATTAAACAAGGCTTTCAAGTTCAGGTTGAATCGGGCGCTGGATTAAATTCATTTTTCTCAGATGAAAGCTATCAAGAAGCTGGTGCCACTTTAACCGATAAACAAGTTGTTTATTCATCTGATATCGTTTTAAAAGTAAACGCACCACTGGCAGAAGAAGTAGCATTAATGAAAAAAGGAACTGTTTTAATTTCATTCATGTGGGCAGCTACCAATCCTGAATTGGTAAGTGCTTGTGAGTCAGCTGGTATCTCAGCTTTTTCGATGGATGCCGTTCCACGCATTTCTCGTGCACAAAAAATGGATGCTTTGTCATCTCAAGCAAATTTAGCAGGTTACAAAGCTGTAATTATGTGTGCCAATACACTTGGGAAAATTTTCCCAATGATGACCACTGCTGCAGGAACGATAAAACCATCTAAAGTAGTAATTTTTGGTGCTGGAGTTGCCGGTTTGCAAGCAATCGCAACCGCAAAACGGTTGGGTGCCATGGTAGAAGTTTCAGATATCAGACCTGAAACGAAAGAACAAGTACAATCTTTAGGTGGAAAATTTATTGAAGTAAAAGGCGATGAATCCATTAAAATGGAAGGTGGTTATGTAAAAGGTGTTTCAGAAGAATTTTTGAAAAAACAACAAGAATTAGTAGGAAAACATGTAGCTGAAGCCGATATCGTAATTACTACAGCCTTAATTCCTGGAAGAAAAGCGCCGGTTTTAGTAACAGAAGACATGGTAAAATCTATGAAATTTGGTTCAGTTATTTTAGACATGGCCGTAGAACAAGGCGGAAACGTGGTGGGTAGTAAACTCAATGAAAATGTAACTATCAATGGTGTGACCATCATTGGAGAAGGCAATATTCCTTCCTTATTACCAATGAATGCCAGCGATTTGTTTGCTAAAAACATCCAAACATTATTGTACCATTTAGCCACTAAAGATGGTTTTAAATGGGAAATGGAAGAAGAAATTACCAAAGGTAGTTTGATTGTTTACAAAGGTGTAAAACAGATTAAATAATTCAACCATAAAATAATTTGATACTGGGGAAACTAATTTCAATATTTTATTCAATAAATACTAAATTATAATCATGGAAATATTCAATTTTTTTGTAGATAATAGAGAGATGATTTACTTCATTATTCTTGCTGTTTTTGTAGGGATAGAAGTAATCGGCGGTGTACCTACCGTACTGCACACGCCTTTGATGTCTGGTGCTAATGCCATCCATGGTGTTGTTATTGTAGGTGCAATCATTGTCATGCTCGATACTGACCCAAGCAATGTTTTTGGTTTAACATTGGGCTTTTTAGCGGTAATTTTAGGAACCTTAAACGTAGTAGGTGGCTTCGTTGTAACGGATAGAATGTTGGATATGTTTAAGAAAAAATAAATCAATTAAATTATTAATAAAATAATTTAGTAATGAAAAAACAAAACATTACAGAATTATTTAATTACTCAATTATTAAAATAAAAAAATGAACGGACTTTTAGAAATATGTTACTTGATTGGATCAGTAACGTTTATTTTAGGCTTAAAAATGATGGGCAATGCTAAAACAGCACGACAAGGTAATTTGATTGGAGCATTTGGTATGACTGTCGCCATTTTAGGTACCATATTTTTATTCGAGAGTAAGCATACCTCCAGAGAGGCTATGAAATTAATTCTCATTTTTGGCGCTATTGCTATTGGAACTGCAATTGGTTGGATAACGGCTAAACGTGTTGAAATGACCAAAATGCCTGAATTAGTTTCCATGTTTAATGGTATGGGTGGCGCTTGTGCTGCTTTAATTGGATTAACGGAATACGAACATAATTTAGGAAATCCAACTGCATTATCATTTATAGTAGCAGGTATGGTAATTGGTACTATTTCATTTTCTGGTTCTATAATTGCTTATTTAAAATTAGCTGGTACAATGAAGCAACCTATTCGATTACCACAATACAATATTTTAAATAATGCTTTATTATTAGGTGTTATTGTATTTTCAATATTTGTTGTCATTCAAAATCAAACATTACCAACTTCTATGATTTGGGTATTGTTTGCCGTTGCGATAATTTATGGTATATTATTTACGGTGCCAATTGGTGGTGCAGATATGCCAGTAGTAATCTCATTATTAAATTCATTTACTGGTTTGGCAGCCGCTTTTGGTGGTTTCTTGTATGATAACAAACCTATGTTGACAGGTGGTATTTTAGTAGGTTCTGCCGGAACCCTTTTAACACTTGCCATGTGTAAAGCCATGAATCGTCCGTTGAGCAATGTTATTTTTGGTGCTTTTGGAGGTGGAGGTAATGCAACCAGTGGCGGAAGCGATGTACAAGGTTCCGTGAAAGATGTACAAGTATCTGACTTAGCCGTGATGTTGAACTATTCTAAAAAAGTAGTAATCGTTCCTGGCTATGGCTTAGCGGTTGCTCAAGCACAACATATTATTCATGAATTGGAAAAAATATTAGAGGAAAGAGGTGTGGAAGTAAAATATGCCATACATCCAGTAGCTGGCCGTATGCCTGGACACATGAACGTGTTATTAGCAGAATCAAATGTAGAATATGATAAATTAGTTGAAATGGAAGATATCAATCCTGAATTTGAACAAACAGATGTGGTATTGATTGTAGGTGCAAATGACGTAGTGAATCCAGCTGCTAAATCAGACCCAAGTTCACCTATTTACGGAATGCCAATTTTAGAAGTAGATAAAGCTAAAAATGTAATTGTAAATAAACGCTCCATGAATGCTGGTTATGCTGGTATTGATAACATCTTATTTTACGATCCAAAATGTTCAATGTTCTTCGGAGATGCTAAAAAAGCATTGACAGAATTAGTATCAGAAATTAAACAATTATAACTGTTATTTATCTTACAATAATTATAAGTCAGAATATATATTCTGACTTTTTTTATTATAACAGATTAACTATCTACAATTAGTAACAATAAAAGATAAGAAATGGTAGTATAAATGCTAGACAAATGTTGGATTCCTTGAAGTAGCTATGTATTTTTGAGTAGATTGTTATAATAGTAAATATACAATTTGACATTTAATACTATGAAATATAAAAATATACGAGAAGAAGAACTTAAAAATAAAGTAGGACAAGACTATTTTTGGATATACGATTGCAGTAAAATAATTGGCAATGTGGATTTTTGTGTTTGTATGCATCACAAACAAAAAGAACTGTTTGAGCAAGAATCATTACTTTGGGCAGAATCAAAAAAAGGTTCATCTGACATTTATAAATCAATTGTTCAACTGATATTGACTATTGGAAAGGCAAGAACGTTCGACAAATTTTTACCACCTGCAATGTTAGGCGCACTTGATGGAGAAAAAATTGCCTTTATTCCATACAATGATATTCACGAAGTATTTTATATCAATGATTTTAACTGGAATGTAACGCCTTCTAATCATGAAACGAAAGAATTTAATCTCATTTATGAGAAAGTAAAAAAAATAATTGACGACAAAGCGCTGCTATTTAACTTTTTAAGTGACGACCATGAACTAAGAAAGTTTATCAAAAAGAATTTCATCATTGGAAAATTGGGATTGACAAAAACAAAGATTGACAAAAACAATTTCATGATTATTTACAACAAATGGTTACAAACTGTAAAACCAACTATTGTCATAAATTGGGAAATTGCAAAGAGGAACGGAATTATTGATGGTGACTTTTATCTAGCCGACTTACTTTCTCAAGAAAACAACACCCTTAAAGAAAAGCTATTTGTATTGCTCCGACACGACCACTATGAGCTAGACCGAAAAATTGATGAAGCAGGATTGTTCAGTAGTAAACAAACCGATTTTACTGACAAACAAATTGCACACACACAATTTTGGAATAAATTTGATCGACCACCAAAGGAAGAATATTGGGATTATATAGTAGAACGTAGAGATTTACTCGTTCCGCAAGATGTGCGTGAGCGCAAAGGAAGTTTTTTTACTCCACAAATTTGGGTTGAGCTTTCACAAAAATACTTAACAGAAGTATTAGGCGAAGATTGGCAAGATGAATATTACATTTGGGATTGTGCTGCCGGAACAGGAAATTTATTAAATGGATTAACCAATAAATATAATATCTGGGCTTCCACTTTAGACAAACAAGATGTGGAAGTAATGCACGACCGAATAAATAGTGGCGCAAATTTATTACACGACCATGTTTTTCAGTTCGATTTTTTAAATGATGATTTCAGCAAATTGCCAAAACCATTACAAGAAATAATTAACAATCCTGAAAAAAGAAAAAAATTAGTAGTTTATATAAATCCACCTTATGCGGAAGCAAGCGATAAGAAGACACTTATTGGTAAAGAAGGAAAAAGTGGAGTTGAACAATCATTAGTAAATAAAAAATATTCAAAACTATTAGGACAAGGAAATGCTGAATTGTTTGCACAGTTTTTTATAAGAATTAATAAAGAAATACCTGATTGTGTCCTTGCAGAATTTTCAAAGTTGAAAATTCTGCAAGGACAACATTTTATAGATTTTAGAAATAATTTTGAGGGCAAGTTAGAGAAATTATTTCTTGTACCTGCTGATACTTTTGACAACGTAAAGGGAAAATTTCCGATTGGATTTTTTATTTGGGATTGTTCCAAAAAAGAAAGCTTTGTAAATATTATTGCAGATGTTTTTGATAAAAAAGGCACGCTGATAGAAACTAAATTTATAGAATCCTATATTGACAGCCAATATATTAATGATTGGGTAAAACCATTTAGGGCAAACAAACTAGATACAAACATTATCGGTAAATTCCCGTTTAAAGGAAATGATTTTCAGAATCAAAATATGATTGCAATTGTGCATCCAAATATGATGTACAATAAAGAGGCTGGGCAGTTTTTAATTAATCAAAGCAATTTAATAAAAACAAGCATCTATTTTGCAGTTCGTCATTGCATTGAAGCCACATGGATTAATGATCGTGATCAATTTTTATTCCCAAATAACAAATGGGAAAATGATAATAAATTTCAAAGTGATTGTTTAGCATTTACACTTTTTAGCAATAACATTCAAAGTAAATTTGGTACCAACCATTGGATTCCGTTTACTGAAAATGAAGTAGATGCTCGAGAGAAATTTGATAGCAATTTTATGACTAATTTTATTAAAGGAAAACCTAAACCACCTTCTAAATCATTTTATTCTTTATCTATTTTATTTGAACCAGAAGTTGAATATGGACAAACACCTTTAGAATTTTCAACAGAAGCAACTGCTGTTTTTAATGTAGGACGTGAACTTTGGAAATATTATCACAAACAACCTGATTGCAACGTTAATGCTTCATTGTATGACATAAGGGAACATTTTCAAGGAAGAAACGACAAAGGAAAAATGAATAATAAAAGTACAGACGAAACTTATTCAGCATTAATTGGTAATCTAAGAGAAAAACTTAAAGAACTTTCTGATATAATAGAACCCAAAGTTTATGAATATGGATTTTTGAAACGTTGAATATTTTTATTCCTTCATTCTATTACGAGAACGCTTCTTTCAGTCGAGTTGCCAGTAAGAAAAATCAACATTATTAAATTTTTTATATAGCCAAAGGCTACTTACTTGGTTGAACGTAGGCACAGCCTATATTCAAGTTCAGTCGAGTTGGCGGCGAAAAAAATCAGCATTATTAGATTCTCATATTACTACATTATTCCATTACTACATTATTCCATTACCAAATTACCCACATCTTGAAGCGCCACAATCTTTACAAGTTAAACAACCTTCTAAATATTGTTGATTTACTGAACCACAATTCGGACATTTCGATTTAGTGGACAAAGTACCATCCGGAACATATTTTTTAATGGCACGTGCTACGCCGTTTTTCCAAGTATTAATAGCTTCATCCAAATCCAAACTGTTAATTAATTCTGCTACTTTTTCAATCGGCATTCCATGTCGTAATGCACCTGAAATTAATTTCGCATAATTCCAATATTCAGGATTGAATTTATAAGACAACCCTTCGATAGTCGTTTTATAGCCACGTTGATTTTTATATTGAAAATCATAGCGTGAAGAACCATCCGATTCTTTATTTTTTATAATTAAACCTTCATTCACTCCACGAGGCAATAAAATTCCACCTTCATCATCACTCAAACCGGTGAAAATTTCATACGGCTTATTGTCAATCAATCCTATAAAAGCAATCCATTTATCTTTGTTATTTTGAAAACGCACTACATCTGCTTTTAATGTCGCCGGACGAGTAAGTGGAAAATGAGTACTTAAATCTTTATTATCTTCTTTCTTTTCTTCCGCACTAATCAACACACCGGAACGTGAGCCATCACGATAAACTGTAACACCTTTGCAGCCTGCTTTCCATGCTTCCATATAACATTGTCCTACCAGTTCTTCCGTCACATCATTTGGCATATTTATCGTTACACTAATTGAATGATCTACCCATTTTTGAATAGCTCCTTGCATGCGTACTTTTTTCAAATAATCTACATCGTTGGACGTTGCTTTGTTGTATGGTGATTTTTTTATCAGTTCATCAATTTCTTCTTGGGTGAAATTTCTGTTGGTGTTGTATCCATTAATTTCCATCCATTCTTTAAATCGATGATGAAACACCACATATTCTTCCCAGCTATCTCCTACTTCATCTACAAAGTCGATACGAACATTTTTATCATTTGGATTTACTTTTCGACGACGTTTGTACACTGGCATAAATACAGGTTCAATTCCTGATGATGTTTGCGACATTAAACTGGTAGTTCCTGTTGGAGCAATGGTGAGCAAGGCAATATTTCTTCTGCCAAATTCTAACATTTCATAATACAATTGAGAGTCGGCTTCTTTTAAGCGCAACATAAACGGATTATTTTTTTCTCGTGCTGCATCAAACACTTCAAAAGCACCACGTTCTTTAGCTGTTTGCACCGATGCGCGATAAGATTCTATTGCCAATGTTTTATGTACGTTTACAGAAAATTCAACAGCTTCATCACTACCATATCGCAAGCCTAAAGCAGCCAACATATCGCCTTCAGCAGTAATACCAATACCAGTTCGTCTTCCTTGTTGTGATTTTTCTTTAATTTTTGTCCAAAGATTTATTTCAGTATGTTTGATTGATTCATCTTCCGGATCTTGGTGGATTTTTTCTAAAATGGTATCTATTTTTTCTAATTCTAAATCAATGATGTCATCCATCATACGTTGTGCATACGACACATGTTCTTTGAATAAATTCCAATTAAATGTGGCGTGTTTTGTAAATGGTTGCTCTACATACGACAATAAATTAATTGCCAAAAGTCGGCAAGAATCGTACGGACATAAAGGTATTTCTCCACATGGATTGGTAGATACTGTTTGAAAACCTAAATCGGCATAACAATCTGGCAAAGACTCATTGATAATGGTATCCCAAAATAAAATTCCAGGTTCTGCCGATTTCCAAGCATTGTGTACAATTTTTTTCCAAAGTGCGGTTGCGTCAATTTCTTTTTTAAATTTTGGTGATGTGGCAAGTATAGGAAATTGTTGCAGGAAAGGTTTATTCTCTTCAACAGCTTTCATAAATGCATCATTAATTCGTACAGAAATATTGGCACCTGTTACTTTGCCTTGCTCTAATTTGGCATCAATAAAATCTTCTGCGTCAGGATGTATAATTGATACGGATAACATTAATGCACCACGACGACCATCTTGCGCCACTTCGCGTGTAGAATTGGAGTAGCGCTCCATAAATGGAACTAAACCAGTTGATGTTAGTGCTGAATTTTTCACAGCGGAACCTTTCGGCCGTATATGTGATAAATCGTGTCCAACACCTCCACGACGTTTCATTAATTGCACTTGTTCTTCATCAATTTTCATAATGCCACCATACGAATCAGAATCAACACTGTTGCCTATAACAAAACAGTTGGATAAAGAAGCTATTTGATACGGATTGCCAATACCAGTCATTGGGCTTCCTTGTGGTATGATGTATTTAAAATCTTTTATTAAATTAAAGATGAATTCTTCTGACATTGCATTTGGATATCTTGAATCAACACGTGCAATTTCAGAAGCAATACGATGGTGCATATCATCCGGTGTTTTTTCAAAAATATTTCCATCGGAATCTTTTAATGCATATTTATTTAGCCATACTCTGGCAGCTAAATCATCGCCTTTAAAATATCTTAATGTAGCTGTAAATGCTTCTTCTTGACTATAAGTAGTTTTTTGGGTCGATATCTCTATTGTTTTCATTTTATGGTATTTTTTTTAACGAAGAATAGTACAAAAGTAAACAATGAAAATATTTTCACAATACCTAAAATTAGTAAAGTTTTTTATTAAAAACCATTACTCACTGATATACAACGATTTATGATTTTTTAAAAATAAAAAAGTTTACAAAAAAATATCAACTTTTGTTTATAAATGTGTGAGGAAGTTTTACAAAAAATAATTTAGAATAATAAAGAAATTACAACATAGAAACTTAGGATAATTTGCGCACAATTATCATCTAAATAAAATTAACTACTTAGAAACAATTAGGAAAAACAGAATTTACAGTTGCTGTAAAAGTGTATTAAAATACACTGCTTTTTCTGTGTATTTGGTATTAATTTGTTTGGCAAAATGTGCGTGATGTTCTTTCAAAAATAATTGATATACAAATACATCTTTGAAAAAAATCTGAAAGGTAAATGTAACGCCTTCGTTATCGTTTAATACTTTAAACACTTTATATTCCAACGTAAGTTGAGTTTCTTCCACCAACAACATCACTTCATGCTTCATCCAGTGCAACCATTCTTCGGCTATATCTTCATCTACATTGGCGGTGAGTGTATATACTATCATAAAAATGAGATTAAATAATTGGAATTTTAAGGTAGCCAAACATCGGCATAGGATTCCGTTTTTTGAAAAACTGCTAATGCATACGTGCATACTGCTTTTATTTTAAGTGAATTTTTTCTTGCATAATGCACTGCACTTTCTATTAATTTTTTTCCTATTCCTTGTCCGGCCAAACTTCTATCTACATTGGTATGTTCAATCACTATTGTATTATCATTTTCCATTCGATACGTCATGTTGGCAAGTTTTTCATGTTGATTATTTTCCATAAAAAATTCACCTCGTGAAGCAATAGTATGTTGTATTTCCATATTGTATGTTAAACTTTTAATTATACTTGCGAGCTTTTTCTTTTTCATCTTCTTCAAAAACAACATCCGTATAATCTTGGATGACATTATATAAGGTATCGCGCTCTATAGGTTTTCTACCTACGGCTTTTATTAAATGTACCAATTCGCGTGTATTCATGGCTGGTTTCTGCTCTTCGCTGCCTGCCATAGAATAAATTTTTGTAGTATCATCAATTGTACCATCAACATCATCTACGCCAAAGTTTAGAGAAAGTTGTGTGGTGTTTCTACCAATCATTGCCCAATATGATTTGATATGTTCAAAATTATCTAAATAAATACGTGCAATAGCATAATTACGTAAATCTTCGGTAATGGTAGCTTCTTTCAAGTGTTTCATTTCGTTATGTTGGTTCCTAAACTTCAACGGAATAAAAGCATTAAAACCATGCGTTCTATCTTGTAGTTGACGCAAGCGTTCCATGTGGTCGATACGATGTGTATAATTTTCGATATGACCATACAACATGGTAGCATTGCTTGGGATACCTAATTGATGAGCCGTTTCATGAATTTCTAACCATTCTTCAGCGCTGCATTTTCCACCAGCAATTTCATCTCTGATGGCTGAGTCAAAAATTTCGGCTCCACCGCCAGGCATCGACCCTAAGCCGGCGGCTTGCATGGCTTGTATGCCTTCTTTATAACTAATTTTTGCTTTTTTAAAAATGTAATGATATTCAACTGGAGTTAATGCTTTAATGTGTAATTCCGGTCGATGTGCCTTTATCGTTTTAAATAAATCGATATAAAAATTAAAATCTTGCTTTGGAATAACGCCACCTGTAATATGCACTTCCGTTACTGCTTGATTATCGTATTTTATAATCTCATTTAAAATATCCTGCACAGATAATTCCCAGCCTTCTTCACGATGTTTCAATAAACGAGAATACGAACAAAACTTACAGGAATAGACACAAATATTAGTTGGTTCTACATGGAAATTTCTATTGAAATAGGTATTGTTTCCATGTTTTTGATTGCGAATAAAATTAGCCAACATACCTACAAAACCCAACTCGCCTTTTTCATACAACAATACACCTTCCTCGAATGAAATGCGTTTATTATGCAATACTTTCTCGGCAATTTGCATTAAAGCAGTATCTAATTTTAACTGCGGTAAAATACTCTTTATAGAATTTTCAGAAGCGACCATGTCAGATAAACAATTTAGATTAGAATGTGTTGCAAAACTACATATTTACCCATAAATATCAGCATTAAGCATTTAAACATATAGTTAGTGTAATAATTCTTGTTTCATTTACACTAATTTTGTAAGATGAAAAATGAAAAAATAATTTTGTACTTAATTTCTTTTATGTGGTTTTGTGCCATCGTCGATTTTTTATTGATGTTGCCACTTGGAACTGCATTCATGGATTTATACAAAATTACGCCACATGCGTACAGTTATTTAATAGGTGCTTTTTCTATAGGTGGATTTTTATCTTCTTTTTTTGCCTCATTTTATGTGGACAAATTTGATAGGAAAACGGTGTATTTAAGTGCATTTGCGCTTTTTGGTGTGGGTACATTTATGTGTTCCTTTGCATATACGTACGAGTTTATGTTGTTTGCCAGATTCTTCACTGGTTTATTTGGTGGATTATTAGGTGGCGTTTCCACTGCAATTATTAGTGATATTATTCCTTATGAACGACGTGGCAAAGCGATGGCTGTTTTAAACTTATCATTTGGTGTAGCATCAATTGTAGGCATTCCTTTCTCTATTTTTATATATAAATACTCTGATATTTTTTGGCCATTTAGACTCGTTGGCATTATTTCTTTTGTCGCTTTTATTCCTGCCTTTTATTTCTTACCCAGTTTAACTGGACACATTAATAAAGATACGAGAACATTTCATGAGGTAAAAGAAATTTTAAAAAACAGGAATTTACAAAAAGCATTGCTTTTTGCATTTTTATTAGTCTTAGGTCATTTCATGTTTATCTCTTTCATAAATCCTTATTTAATAGATAATTTAAATTTTAAAGATGAAGATACGATGTGGATGTATATAGTAGGTGGTTTATCCGTTACATTAACAACGACTCGGATGGGAAAATTTATTGATACGTTGGGTAAGGTTAAATCGTTTCGTATTTTAATTTTATTGTCATTTATTCCCATTTTAGCTATATCTCATATACAAGAAGCATCGATAATGTTGGCGCTATTTATTTGTGCATTTATGTTTATTTTTAATAGTGGACGTATGGTGGCTGCGATGACCTTAATTACTGGTGCTCCGACAGAAGAACAACGTGGAAAATTTTTATTAATTCGTTCTTCATTTATAGAACTAAGCGAAGGAACTGCATCTATTATTGGTGGAATGATATTGACACAAAACCCGATTACAATGGAATTGATGAATTATAATATCGTTGCGTATATAGCAGTGTTCATTGGTATTATTTGCATTTATCTGGCGCAAAAAATAGAAATCAATGAAGATGCGGTTGAAGAATAAGCATAGTACTATTATTGGCTGTTCTTAATTGAATTTTGCTGCACCATTTTGCACACTGCATGTACCCATTTGGGTTCGGCATTTAAACTTTCTACTAAGGTAATTTGTTCGCCACCATGTTCTTGAAATAGTTCTTGATATTCCACTTTTATCTCAAATAGAGTTTCTAAACAATCTGCCACAAATGTAGGTGACAATATCAATATTTTTTTCTTTCCTTCTCTTGCTAATTGAGGTAATCTCTCGACTGTATAAGGTTCCAACCAAACTTCTTTACCTAACCGAGATTGAAAGGATGTGCTGTATTTATCGGTTGATAGTTGCAATTGAGCCACTATTAATCGAGTGGTTTCGTAACATTGCGCTAAATAACAATGTTGGTTATTTTCTGTTAGTTGATATCGGCAATTTTCATTTTCGCAATTATGGGTTTGATTATTAGCTGTACGTATTAAATGACGAGCAGGCAAGCCGTGATATGAAAATAAGATATGATCAAAATCTTCTAAAACATGTTGGTTTACACGCGCCACAATTGCATCAATAAACGTAGGAAAATTATAAAATTGATGTATTATTTCTATGCTTGGAATTACATTCCATGTTGCAGTAAGTTCAAATATTTTTTGAATGACAGAACCATTGCAAGCGGAAGAATATTGAGGAAACAACGGCAACACCACAATTTTAGAAACATTGGCATTTTTTAATTTCAATAAACCATTTTCGATAGAAGGTTGTTGATAACGCATGGCAAACTCAACTACATACTGATCGCCCAATTGTGTTTGCACTTTCTGCACTAAATCTTGGGTATGATACAATAAAGGCGAACCACGTTCTGCATCCCAAATTTCGCGATAGGTTTTTGCCGATTGCTTATAACGAGCCGGAACAATAATTCCACGAACTAATAGATTTCTTTTCAACCATGAGAAATCAATAACGCGATAATCTGTTAAAAATTCAATAAGGTATTTATAGACATCGCTATTGCTGGGTGAATTGGGTGTTCCAAGGTTTACTAATAATATGCCTGTTTTAGATTTCATTTTTAAAAACGAACTACAAAGTTAAGTTAAAAAAACGGAACTCTTTAAACTGTGTGATACGTAAACTTTAAGTTTATCTTGCTTTTGGAAAGTTGACAAACTAAACGACAAATAACATTCAATACAATAAGTTCAACTATATATCAGCAAAAAAAATGTGATACGTTAAAAATAGTTTAATGTAAATGAATATGCAGTAATGATTTTTAATCCGAAATTTCCCTTTTATTTTACTAGCGGATATGTATTGTATTACCGCTATTTTTATGAAAGGAATCATTTTCGTGTCCACTTGCCCATTTTCCTACTTGCCCATTAGAACTAATTTCCATTTTTAGTGTGATTAATTAAATTAATTATTCTTTGATGTGTTGTTCTAAACGGAACGCCAATAACGAAGCTTTGCAAAGAGTGGTATTTTTAGTACAAATTTTAATCGAAGCTTCAAGTTCAAAGTTAACAAAAACATTAACCCGAAGCTTTTTTTCTGACGTTTCTGCAAATTAATTTATAGGTGCTGGCGTGTTTATTTATAGCTTTTCAAAAATTTCTTTTGACACTGTTTTACTATTTTTAATTGTCAATTCGTTCGTGATGTCCACAAATCCGAGTTTACATTTCTTGCCTAAATTGTCAAAGTGAAATATTCCGAAATTGCTGTCTATTTGATTGGTTTTCGGATAAAGCAGTAATGTTTTTTCGGCTTTCCAATGTAGATTGTAAACAAACATTTGTTTTAAATCATCGTCCGAAGGATTGTTAGTTTCGATAATTTTCCATTTTGTATCAATTACAAAATTTTCATCTTTGGTTTTTAAAACAATATCGGGACGAATGCGTTTGTTTTCCCAAAACTTATCTGAATTTTGAAATGAAACTTCTATTTCGTCTGTTTTGTGTTTTTGAAGAATGCGGAAAATGTATTCTTCCCACAATGCGTTCATATCAAATAAAAGCGTGAGTAGATTGTCGTTTCCGTAATTCAGACTTGGCGAATAATTCAGAATAATGATTTTGGCAATGTCAATCGCTTTTTGATAATCGTGATTCTTTCTATCAATGATGATTTTTTCAAAATGTTTTTTCTGAATATTGATATTTTCAAAATTTTGAAATTCAAAGAGTAAACGATTTAATTTGTCTTTTAAAGAATCGTTTATAAAGGTTTTCAGAATCAATAAACCTTTGTACAGAATCTGATGCAACAAATGATTTTTGTCGTAAACCTGATGTTCGCAGTAAAAATATTCTTTGTGAATCAAATTTTGCTGAATATTTTGTGCGAAAAGTAATTTGCCTTTTAGTGCGTTTTGGTTGGATTGATTTTTTCTGTATTTTTTTATCAAACTTTTTTTTACCAATCTTTCAACTTCGTTTAAATACAACTCGAAATAAACATCTAAAATCGAGTGGTATCGTTTTTTTAGTTGCGTTTCTGAAATAGATTCTACCTGAATGTGTTTGCAGACTTTGAGCATATTCAGTAACACATTTTGCCAAAGATTTTTGTCTGCATTTTCGTTCTTGTCTGCTTTTGGAAGGATTTCAATCGTTAATCCACCAATTTGAATCACACCGACATAACTGCCAAAACGAATTCCTTTATGAATAATCGTAAAGTATTTGTTTTTGTGCAATTCATTGAATTTTACCATTGCATCAAAATGATGTTTTCGGAAAATTCCAGAATCATCGTATCGTAATTTCTGATGCTCAAATACTTGTATGTGTTTTTTCATATCTATCTTTTGTTCAACTCCTACGGAGTTGCTTTCCGAACTTCGTTCGTATCCCTGCTGTATCCACGAACTTCGTTCCGTATCTCTGTCATATCCCCGAACTTCGTTCGCATCCCTGCTGTATCCCCGAACTTCGTTCGAGGTAATGCAAGTTGAACTCCTTCGGAGTTCTAAATGTATGCATCAAGACTTCAGATGCTTTGCTCGCATCAGGGCAAACTTAATGCAACTCATATGCGGTTTTGTGCTGCAGGAACTCCGTAGGAGTTCAAGTCTCATTACCCTGAACAAGCAAAGCGTAGTTCAGGGGATCACAACTACCTCACTCACTGAACTCAGTAGGAGTTCAATTATCTACCCAAAACCACTTAATATCATCTTCTATCTCAGCTTCTTTCCATAAGCGATGAATTTCCTCCTGAAAACTCTCGTTTTTATGGTGAGACTGCTGATTTTTTATATAATTGATTATTATGTCTTTTTCGTTTAATGAATAGGTCAAAGCACAATACTTAATTCCCCAACCTTTAAAATCAGGGAACAATTCAGATTCTTTCATCCATTTTGAAGAAGCTACTTTTACGGATTTTATAAAGTCAGATAAAGCAACCGAAGGATGTAAATCGATTAAAATATGGATATGATCTTCCATTCCGTTAATCCGATAAAGAAAGCATTTTTTATTTTTTACAATTCCCCAAATATAGCGATACAATTCAGGAGCCTGTTCCAACGAAATCGATTTTTCACTCGCTTTAGTTCTAAAAATAATATGATATAAGATTCTTGTATAGGCCATATTTCAATTTATTAATGCTCATAAACAGAAATAAATGTGCTTTCATTCCAATGCTCAAAAGGAGTGAAACGATACACTTTTTTATCTTCTAAAAAGTCATTTTCATAAGCGAAGCTTTTGGGGAATTTTGCTGTATTTTCTTCTTGATAAATGAAACTTCCACCAAAAACCAAACCTATTTTTCCGAAATCACCATAAAAATATTCTTCCAAAAGCGGAATAATCTTGTCTTTAAAAACCAACTTCAAATCGTCTAAATTTTCAATCCCAATAAAGTACGAATGACCAATTTGATGGTCTTTGTCAATCAATACTTCAATGCGTTGGTTTATTGTTTCCAATAATTTTTTCAAATCAACATCTTGATATTCGGAATCCAACAAAATTTCGGGATTGGGTTTCATTTCAACAAATGAAAAACGTCTTCTCAAAGCAGTGTCCAAAGATTCTACACTTCGGTCTGCTGTGTTCATCGTGCCAATAACATAAACATTATTTGGAACAGAAAATTTATCATTGGAATAAGGAAGTGTAACTTCGGTTTGTTCCTTATTGCCTTTTCGTTTGTCTTCTTCCAAAAGTGTTATGAGTTCTCCGAAAATAGCCGAAACATTTCCTCTGTTGATTTCATCAATAATGAATACTAAATTGGGAATTAACTGTTCATTTCTATATTTTTTAGAAGCTAAATTTTCTTTAAAATCAATCAAATTTGATACAGAAGCAGTAAATTGATTATGAAAGTTATTAGCTTTATCAAATTCCTTTATTTCATCTAAATTCTCGCATATATTATCTAGATCAGAATAAACTACTCTATCAACAACATCTCTTTTAGCGTTTATTTCTTTCCCTAATAATTGCTCAATTCTGTGTTTATAATTTCTAATTGTAATTTCTTTTAAATCTAATGCACGCAGATATGTTTCATAATCGCCTAAAGTGAAATTAACTATATGCTCTTTTGACACTGCTTTGGCAGCTGCCGCTCTATTACATACTTGTTTAAAAATACCGTCTTTTACTTCGTAAGTAACATTACCATCAATCGTTTCAGGCTTTATTCCTTCTATAAAATCTTCATAGCTCAAACTTTGATGAAATGTAGTAAATACAATTTGTTTAGCGTTAACCAAATTTTCATATTCCGCATTTATTTCTTCACGAGTTCTTGCCTTTTTTCCGTTGATGATTTCAACAGCAATTCGTTTTGTGTTGTATGTTTTCCCTGTTCCGGGAGCTCCAAACAAAATTTGATTGAGCGGAGTTTTTTTATCGGATTTTGTAATTTCCATTGGCTTTTTGGTTGTTGTTTGATAATCCAATTGACTCAAAATTTCATTTCTGAAATCAATATCAAAAGCCATTTGTTCCAATTCTTTCTTGTTGTGTTTGGAATATCCTGAAATTTGAGTGCGATTGAGTTCGTTTCCGATTGCGCCAAAAATCTTAATTTGATGATGGGTTATTTCTGAAATAGTATTTGTACCATTCCAATAGGCAGTTGGATTTCCATCAAAATTAGAATGATTTTCAGTGAACACATCAGTAGAAATAGTACCAAATATCAATTCACTACTTTTAAAATTCCCCACACGCCAAATATATCTTTGACCTATCGTGAAAACAATAAATTTATTGTCTCGAAAATTGAAAACTAATCTTTGGTCATTTTGTTGCAAATTGAATTCTTCTATGATTTTATCTAAAAACGCATAGTATTCCTCCAAATCTTTTCGATTAAAATCCTTCAATAGATTGACTAAATCAGGCTCTTTTAAACTACTAAAAACCACATACAAAATATTTTGAATCATTAAATACTTATCGTCCCAATCTGGTTTTGGATAAAATTTTCGATATGTATTAATGAATTTATTATCCAACAAAATTTCGTCAATGATTCGATTGGCTAATTCCAGTAAATGTAAAAATCGTTCTCCCGATTTTTTAGATTTGATGCTCAGTTGTTCGCAGAAGTTTTTGTAATAATCTGCTTTGTATAGCATATATTTTTCAGGAAATCGGAAAGCCAAATAAACTGAAATTGTTCGCTCATCTTGTTGAGCGTTAATGTTGGTTCGATTTAATACTTGTCTGACTTTAGGCAATAATTTCTCTGATTCGGCTTGAAAGGCTTTTATTCTTTGTGAAACTTCTACTGATTCATCATATAAATTGCGAAACATTTCTTTTGTTTCATTAGGGAAATTTTGAGCCGATTTTTCGATAAATCCCCAAGAGTTTTGATAGAGTAGATTTGCAACTTTGCTGAAAGAAGTCCGAAACATTTGATAAAAATCATCTGCTTCTAATTTCCAATTTTGCTGAAATGTATTTATTGCTAAATATTTATACGCTTCGTTTGGTTCTCCGTTTTGTTCTAAAATGTCGATGTATTTCTCAATCAGTTCAGAAGTTATATTTTTTAACCTATCAGTCATTTCACTTAATGTCATTTTTTAAAAACATGTATAGTTTTATTTACACCTGCACGTACCCCAAAAATACACACAACACATATTATTACCAAACTAAAATAAATATATTTTCACTTAAAATAAAATGCCGGATTGTAAGTTTTTTTTACAATCCGGACATGAAAATCACCCATCAAACCCCAATAAAAACGATAGGTGATATTTACTTTAATATACTTTATTTAGAACGACATGGTTGGACAAAATAGTGGCTTAATCGGTTTTTT
>JAGNZZ010000004.1:0-37559 GCA_017984135.1 Chitinophagales bacterium
CAAAAATTAGCTAAAGATGTGGTACTGAGTAATGCGATTGAAGCTGCAAAAGATTTATATCTAAAAACTAGTGGCGGCACACTAAATGACGCTAAAAGTATTACGGCATTAAAATCGATTGTAGAAAAAATAAACAATAAAACGGCTACCACTGCTGACTATTCAAAAGCGGAAGCTATCTTAGGTATGTCTTATGATGGATTTATAAAAGAATTGCAGTCATTCGGTATTGCCTTAGCAAAGGTAAATGAAAAATACCCTGAATTAGCTAAAATGAAACAAACAGAATTGCAGGCGACTTTTGCAAAAGCTATCCAATTAAATCCTACATTAAAATCATCTTTAGGAATTGATGCTGTAGTAAACGGGAAAGTAGCGGCTTGTCCGTTGCGTGACATTTGCAATTTAGCAGTAACGCTTACTAAGTTATTTGCCGGAGATGCAATCTGTGTAGCTATTAATGTAACAACTATACCAGTTATTGGTGGCTTATTGTGTTCTTTAGTTTTAAACTTAGGAGCAGGTTTATTAACCGGTATTTGTAATGCTTTACCTTGTTAATTTTTATAAAATAAAATAAATTTGAAACCCATCCTCATAAAGGATGGTTTTTTTATTTAGTGTAATAATTTAAAACTAAAATCAACCTATATGGTTTTAAACCTTATCTTTAAAAATGAATTTTATAGAAATACTGACACTTTCGTATCGTTCTGTTCGAGCCAACATCATTCGAACCATTATTACTTGTTGCATTATTGGCTTCGGCATCATGGCGTTAGTGGGCATACTTACTTCTGTTGATGGCTTAAAAGGATATTTGTCGGAAAGTTTCAGCAGTATGGGTGCAGGCACGTTTAAAATAAGAAATAAAAATTTAGGATTTAGTTTAGATGCCAATGAAGATATAGCACAAAAAGTCTTTCGGAATATAACTTATACAGAAGCTGTTCAATTTAAAAATAAATTAGATCCAAATTTTACTACATGTATTCAAAACATAGGAACACAAGGCGCTGTCATAAAAAATGGTGCAGTAAAAACCAATCCAAATATATTGGTTTTTGGCTCTGATGAAAATTATATCCTCAATGAAAGTTACACCCTTTTGCAAGGTAGAAATTTTAATGAAACAGATATGAAGTTTGGTTCCAATGTCGTCTTATTGGGATATACAGTTGCCAAAAAATTATTTGGAAAAAATCTGGAAAACAAAAATAAAATAGTACATATAAACGATGTGAAATTTAACGTAATTGGTGTTTTAAATGAAAAAGGTTCCAGTTTTATTACGACAGATAATGTCGTAGTAATTCCAATTACTAAAAGCAGGCAACTGTATGCGGCTGCAGATCCTTCTTATGTGATTAGTGTTAAAGGTGACCATGCAGAAAACATTGCACCTGCAGTAGAATCGGCTACATTAACGATGCGAAATGTACGCAAACTAAGACCTGGACAAGAAAACAATTTTGACATATTAAAGAGCGACAGTATTTCAGGGATGTTTGTAGAAAAAATGAGTTATGCTACCATGGCTGGCTTTGTAATTGGCATTATTACTTTAATTGGTGCTGCCATTGGTTTAATGAATATTATGTTGGTGAGCGTCACAGAACGCACGAAAGAAATTGGCACACTCAAAGCTATTGGTGCGAATAATAAAACCATCCGATTGCAATTTTTATTAGAAGCTATTGTGATATGCCAATTAGGTGGATTACTAGGCATTGTTTTAGGTATTATAGCTGGCAATGCTGTTTCCTTGTCCGTTGGTGGTGCATTTGTAATTCCTTGGATGTGGATGCTGGTCGGTATAAGTTTTTGTTTAATTGTTGGCTTAATTTCCGGCATTTTTCCAGCTATTAAAGCCTCCAATTTAGATCCAATTGAAGCATTGAGGTATGAATAGTTATTTCATAATAAAATAAATAGTCGAAGATTGCTCCAACTACTTATTATTCTCTATTTTACTTTAAACAGATAACATTATGCCGGCAATCCAATAGCATTTTCGGTATTTACTTCGTGGTAAGTTTCAGCACTGCAATTTCCTACTTTATCTCTCAAGTAATTATCTAAAGTAGCAATATTATCTGCTTCCCATAAGCAAGTTGCTTCTGTATTATCTGCATTCGGCAAAACCTGAATAACACGTTTTACACCATTCTCAGGTAGTTTTGGTAAATTTTGTTGTGCGCTTCCCCAAAAACCGGCAACATCATTAATTTTGTGGTTGACTACTATTATCATGACTTAAATATTTTTTTGAATTTAAAAAATCCAGCTATCAATACCAATACCCAAACTGTGGTATTATTTTCATTTTTAATTAAATAAAAAAACGCTGAACTTTCGTTCAGCGTTAAATGTATTTCTATAGTAGAATATGCTTATTCTGCTACTACATCAAATTCGATTTCAGTTGAAACTTCTTTATATAAGTTGACAGTAGCCTTATATGTTCCAACTTCTTTTACTTCACCTACAATGTGTACGCGTTTTCTGTCCACACTTAAGTCAAATTGTATTTTCAAGGCTTCCGCTACTTGAATGTTTGTTACACTTCCGAATAATTTGCCGGTAGTACCTGCTTTTGAACCTACGATTACGCGTGTTGCTTTCAACTTTTCTGCTAATGCTTTATAATCTTCGATTAATTTAGCAATTTTAGCTGATTGTTGTTTTTTAATTTCTTCGTTGTGTTTTTTATTTGAAGTATTTGCCACTTGTGCAAATCCTTGAGGTATTAGGTAATTACGACCATAGCCTGGTTTCACATCTACTACGTCGAATTTAGTGCCTAAGTTTTCTATATCTTTTAATAAAATGACTTCCATAATTGTATTATTTTAAAAGGTCAGTAACATAAGGCAATATTGCCAAGTGGCGCGCTTTTTTCACAGACTGTGAAATTTTGCGTTGGAATTTCAATGAGTTTCCTGTAAGTCTTCGAGGTAATAATTTACCTTGGGCATTTACAAATTTCAATAAAAACTGAGGATCTTTATAGTCGATATATTTGATTCCTGTTTTTTTAAATCTGCAATATTTTTTCTTATTTGCACCAATTTTTGGAGCATTTAAAAATTTAATTTCGTCTTGTGTTGCCATCTTAAACCTCCGCTTTTTTAAATTTACCACTTAATTTATTTCTGCGTTGCTCTGCATACGCCAATCCGTGTTTGTCAAATCGTGTAGTTAAAAAACGCATGATGTTTTCATCACGTTTAAATTCTACTTCAAACTTGCGGATAAATTGAGGATCTACCTCGAATTGCAACAAAGTATAAAAACCTGTTGTCTTTTTCTGGATTGGATAAGCCAATTGTTTAATGCCCCAATCTTCTTTGTGAACCACATTTCCACCAGCTTTCTCAACAAGCTCTGTGTACTTTTTTACGGTTCTTGTGTACTCATCATTACTGAGTACCGGCGTTGTAATAAAAACCGTTTCGTAATTGTTCATAATTTATTAATTATTTTGATTAAAAATAGTACAAAATCCATTATTTCGGAATTTGTCCCAACATTTCGGGATGCAAAGGTAGTAATTAATTAATTAATTTAAAAACGATTGCGATAAATATCGGTATGAAAACGAGGATTTTATGTTAAATTTCGGTGATTTTAAGCGTAAATTAGAAAATCACCTATCTAAAATAGATTAAATCTTTTCAACTCTTCTTTGATGTCGGCCTCCTTCAAAGTCAGTTGTTAAAAAAGCTCGAACCATTTCTTCGGCTTCATCTATCGTTACAAAACGAGCCGGCAAACAAATTATATTCGCATCATTATGTTGACGAGCCAAGCTTACTATCTCATTTTGCCAACACAAGGCTGCACGCACTTTTTGATGTTTATTAGCTGTAATGGCTACACCATTCGCAGATCCACATATTAAAATACCAAATTCTACCGCACCATTTTCAATTTCATGAGCTGCCGCATGTGCATAATCTGGATAATCACAACTATCTAAACTATTCGTTCCTACATCCACACATTCTATTTGATTTTTTTTCAAATACATTTTTATTGCTTCTTTATAGTCAAATCCGGCATGATCGGAACCTATCACTATTCTTTTAGGAAAATTCATAATCAAATTTAAAACTAAAAACCATATCGTTCAATTCTTCTTTATTAAACAAAAATTATATCTATATCATTTTAAAAAACAAACTTAATTCATACTAAAAAAAGATTACACCTATCTATCACTAAAAAACAAGAATTTCATTTAGGCATCAAAATTCTTTATCCTTAAATATTTCTGTATTTTTAACCTCAAAATAATTCATAACTATTTTAATTAAAAGATTGGATGACCAACTACGATTCGCCTTTAAAGAAAACCTGGATTCGTTTATTAAAAAATAAACCGGCAATTTTAAGCTTATTTGTCATTTGTATTGCAATTGTTTTAGCCATTATTGGACCTAGTATTGCTCCAGACAGAACTCCGGATGCGGATGACCAAATATTACAATTAGCCAACATGAATCCTGGATTTAAAACAAAAATGTTATTAGTTCAAAAAAACAGAGAGGAAAATAAGACTTCATTTTTGAAACGTGTTTTCATAGGCAAAGAAAATGAAAATGAAATGATGCCGATTGTCTCTTATACAATGGATGCGGAAAATATCATTATTCAAACTTATGAAGGTGAAGGTAGAGGTGCATTGCAAAAAGAAATTCCTATTGTTGATGTCTGTAAAGCCATGTCTATCACACAACCTGGAGTGAAAACAAATGGCAATTATGTTGCATTTACCGATTTTGCTGATCAACCTCAAACTGCCTCTTTAGCTGCTTTGAAAAAAGAAATAGAACAAAATAGAGTTATCACCAAAACTTACCATTTAGGAACGGATGGTTATGGAAGAGATATTTTAAGTAGATTGTTGTTTGGTGTACGTGTATCTCTTTCGGTTGGCTTAGTAGCAGTATTAATTTCACTAACCATTGGTATTTTCATGGGTAGTATTGCCGGATATTATCGTGGAACAATTGATAACATTATTATGTGGTTCATCAATGTCATTTGGGCAATTCCAACTATTTTATTAGCTATGGCGATACGATTTGCTATTGGAGATAAAATTCCTTCTTTCTTAGCCATATTTATAGCTGTAGGATTATCAATGTGGGTGGAAGTAGCTCGTATCGTTCGTGGTCAAGTTTTAGTGGTTCGAGAAATGGAATACATACAAGCTGCACGTGGACTAGGATTTCAAAACCTAAGAATTATCATCAAGCACATTTTACCTAATATCATCGGTCCAATTATGGTAATTGCGGCTTCAGATTTCGCATCTGCTATATTAATAGAAGCCGGTCTATCGTTTGTAGGAATTGGTGTAAAACCTCCAACGCCGAGTTGGGGCACCATGCTAAATGACCATAGAGCCTATTTATTGACACCAGATAAAGCATTTTTGGCATTGGCACCTGGAATTTGCATTATGGCAATGGTATTGACCTTCAATCTGTTAGGAAATGGATTACGCGATGCATTTGATGTAAAAGGACAAACCAATTAATCTACACATTGATAATCAACCACTTAACATTGTTCTATATTAAATTTTCAATTTATAGGAAACTTTTGTCTAAGGTTAATAAAAGGTTGAACTAAAGTTGTAATTTCGTTGTTTTGTTTGCATATCTAAGTTATATACTTATTTTTGGTGAGCGAATAAAAAGTTTTATTAACGAACAATCCTAAAATGAGAAGAACATACATTCATAAAGAAGGTTGGAAGATAGTTTTAACGACATTCTTTATAGTATTAGCCATAAATTTGATTACAAATTTTATTTTACATGCAGGAAAAACCATGAGTTGGATAGTTTTCGGACTCACATTTTCATTTTTCTGTTTTGTCACTTATTTTTTTAGAAATCCCAAACGCAACTTAATTACTGACGATGATAAAATTATTTGTCCGGCTGATGGAAAAATTGTTGTAATCGAAGAAGTGTATGAACCGGAATATTTTGAAGATAAACGTTTACAAGTTTCTGTGTTTATGTCGCCGGCAAATGTGCATGTTAACCGCGCTCCTATAAAAGGCGAAGTTAAATATTCCAAATACCATGATGGTAAATATTTAGTGGCATGGCATCCAAAATCCTCCACTGAAAATGAGCGTACCTCAATAGTAATTGACAATGGAAGTGTGGATGTTTTAGTGCGACAAATTGCCGGAAAAGTAGCACGTCGCATTGTATATTATTTAGAAGAAGGTGATAAAATTGAACAAGGAGCTGATTTTGGATTTATTAAATTCGGTTCTCGTGTAGATATGTTTTTACCTTTAGACACCAAAATCAATGTGTTATTGAATCAAAAAGTAAAAGGTGGAATTACCGTAATTGGTGAATTACCCACTTCATAAATTTTGAAACGGATATAATAAACTAATAAATGGTTGGCAGAAATGCCAACCATTTATTATAATAACATAATTGGATAGCTATTCTGCTACTGCCAGTTTAGTTCTAATTTTGCCTTCAATTTCATCGGCTAAACCAGCATTATCTAACATTAATTGTTTCACTTGGTCGCGGCCTTGTCCCACTTTTTGTCCTTCATAACTATACCAAGCACCACTTTTTTGTAAGACACCTAGTTCTGCACCCATATCTACAATTTCACCTTCTTTAGATACGCCTTTTCCAAACATAATATCAAACTCAGCAATTTTAAAAGGTGGTGCTAGCTTGTTTTTCACCACTTTCACTTTTGTTTGGTTGCCAATCACATTGCCTTCTTTATCCTTAATTTGTCCGGCACGTCGGATATCCAAACGTATGGATGCGTAGAATTTCAACGCGTTACCGCCTGTTGTTGTTTCAGGATTTCCAAACATAACACCGATTTTCTCGCGTAATTGATTGATAAAAATACAACTGCATGACGTTTTATTAATCGCACCGGTTAACTTACGCATGGCTTGGCTCATCAGTCGAGCATGCAAACCCATTTTGCTGTCTCCCATTTCGCCTTCTATTTCACTACGAGGCACTAATGCCGCAACAGAATCCACTACAACTAAATCAATTGCGGCAGAACGAATTAATTGTTCGGCAATATCCAAAGCTTGTTCTCCATCATCTGGCTGAGTGATGTATAAATTATCCGTATCAACACCTAAAGCCTCGGCATATTTTTTATCAAATGCATGTTCGGCATCGATAATGGCACAAATACCACCTCTTTTTTGTGCTTCAGCAATGGCATGTATTGCCAATGTGGTTTTACCGGAAGATTCAGGACCATATATTTCAATAATTCTTCCTTTGGGAATACCTCCAATTCCTAATGCTAAATCCAAGCCTAAGGATCCGGTTGAAATGACTTCTGTTTCCACGATGGAATTATCACCCAATTTCATGACAGTTCCTTTGCCATATTGCTTGTCTAATTTTTCTAAAGTAAGTTGTAAGGCTTTCACTTTTTCAGAAACTGCTTCTTTGGCTACTTTTTCTTCTTTACTCATAATACATCTAATTTTTTTACAATAAACAAATTTATACTATTAAGAGTCCTAAACGAAAGAATTCCATAAAAATTTGACAAAAAAATATGCACATTTCCATTCTATTGTAAATTATCTAAAAAAAATCTAACCAGAAACTATCATTATAGAATTACTATATGAATCTATCTAATTTTTTAAAGAAAATATGAGAAATCTCTTGTATTTTTGTTTAAAGTCGAATCTTGTTTGATTAATATTTATTTTAAAAATGCTTCCCTACAATGCAACTATTGAAGCAAATTCAACTACATATTAATTAAATAATGTATCTAAACTATTAACATCTGTGTTGTTTTTTATTTTAATAACGAAATACACTTTAATAATTGCTCGCTCGTCAATTATTAAAGCTTGAAAAGGATATAAATAAAATGAAAAAAAGAATTACCAATTTATATGTGCTGTTACATGCTTTAGGAGATATATTTATCCTAAATACAGCCTATATATTTGGTCATGTCATCAGTTGGAATTATACACATTTGTTTGAACCCAAATATTTACAACTTTGGATTTATCTCAACATTATTTACTTATTTGCAGCACAACTTTCCGGTACTTTTGACATGTATAGAAACACGCGTTTCTTCACCTTGCTTTCTGCCTTATTGAGATTGTTCTTTTTGGAAATTGTACTCTCTTTTTCTTATATCGTAATATTTAAAGATTTTAATCAAACGTTCAAATTATCTAGAGAGGTTTTGTTAATTACCTATTTAATTTCATTTCTTCTTACATTAATGTGGCGTTTTGGGTTTATCAAAATTGTACGTATTTATAGAGCACGTGGATTTAATAACCGTAAAGTTTTAATTGTTGGCGCTGGAGATTCTGCTCAAGAATTTAAAGAAATGTTAGACCATAAAATTGAATATGGATATCAATTTTTAGGTTTTTTTGATGATGACGCTAAAAAACACAATGCTGTTATTCAAAAACAAATTTTAGGCACAATAAATGAAGCCAAAAGCTATGCTTTAGAGCATCAAATAGATGAATTATTTTGTGCACTACCTTATCATGAAGAAGAACGCATCAAAGACTTAATTCAATTTGGTGATGAAAATCTAATTCGGGTAAAAATTGTGCCTGATTTATCGCGCTTCTTAACGCATCATCTCAATAAAGTGGAAATTGATTATTATGGTCAAATTCCAGTTATGACGCTCCGAAGTGAACCTTTAGAGAACATCGTCAATCGTTTCATTAAACGCATTTTTGATATTGGTTTTTCCATATTGATATTCATATTCGTTCTTTGGTGGTTTATTCCATTAATCGCACTAATTATAAAACTTACCTCAAAAGGTTCGGTGTTTTTTATTCAAGAACGTTCTGGAATTAAAAATAAATCATTTGCAGTAATAAAATTTAGAACGATGTACATCAACAATAATGCACATGACCAACAAGCCACACGTAATGATGAACGCATTACGCCAATTGGAAAAATTCTTCGCAGAACCAACTTAGACGAGATGCCACAATTCATCAATGTATTACTTGGGCAAATGTCAGTAATTGGTCCGCGACCACACATGTTAAAGCATACAGAAGAATATTCAAAAATTATTGATAAATTTATGGTCAGACATTTAGTAAAGCCCGGAATTACCGGCTGGGCTCAAGTAAATGGATATCGAGGTGAAACAAAAGATGTTACCGATATGGAAGGAAGAGTACGTGCCGATGTTTGGTACATCGAAAATTGGAGTTTTGGACTCGATGTCAAAATTATTATTATGACCATTATCAACATGATCCGAGGTGAAGAAAATGCATTCTAAAAAATATCTACTACTGCCATTTCTGTTTTTTGCTACTGTTTTTACATTTGCACAACAAGAAAACCTGCCACTTAACAGAAACATGATACTCAATTATGAGAAATCATTAAATGCGTTTGACAAACCTGTTTTTCACACTGCAGTAAAACCTTATCAAGCAGCTCAAGTGTATGAATTTGTTTATCCGGATACTGTTCAACATTTTGAACGCATACCGCATACCAATTGGTTCAGTAAATTTGTAAACGTATTTGGATATGAAAATCTAATTGAGTTTGACGACAAAGGTTATGTTAAGCACTATGGTAAAATATTAGCAAAAGATTCTGTATTTTATGATGACAATATTTACGACAAAGGCTATAAAAAACGCAAAGCTTATGTGGCTATTAATCCCATTTTAAACATCGGATTTGGGTATGACGTGTCTGCCAAAAAATTCCTAACCTTCAATCAAAAAGGATTAGAAATCAGAGCCGATTTCAGCAACAAAGTCAGTATCTATACTTCCTTTATAAATACAGTAGGTAAATTCCCTTCTTATATCAATATTTACAATGCACAAACTGGCATTGTACCAGGCGAAGGAAATATCAGAAATAGAGGTAAAGGTGGCTTAGACTTTTCCAGCATCAATGCATATATTTCCTATTCACCAGTAAAGCAATTTAATATACAAGTAGGAAATGGCAAGCATTTTATTGGTGATGGTTATCGATCGTTATTTTTGTCTGACAATGCCTATACCTATCCGTATGTGCAATTAACTACCACCGTTTGGCGCATTAAATACATGAACATTTATGCCGAACTAATTGACAATCTTAGAAATTTCAACGACTTTGGACAAGGCTTCCCTCGAAAATTAGCCAACTTTAATTACTTCAGTATCGATGCTGCTAAGTTTTTACAATTGGGTGTTTTTGAAGGCATCACTTGGCGAAGAACCACCGATAAAGGCAATACTTTTTTCGATTATAACTTCTTAAATCCACTCATTGGAGCTCGTGCCTTCCAAAAGAAATTAAATGCCAACACAACAAAAGTATATGGCGCAAACATTAAAGTTACCTTGCCCAAATATATTGTACTTTATGGACAATACATGTTTAATAAATATGGCAAAAAAGGTACTTCAGACCGCAGAATGGGATGGCAAGCAGGTATAAAATATTTTGATGTAGGTGGTGTGAAAAATTTAAACTTCCAAGCTGAATACAATAGCGTTCGTCCATATAGTTATCAAGGACAAGATAGTGCCATTGGATATTATCACTACAATCAATCCTTAGGACATCCAATGGGTGCAAACTTTAACGAATTTTTGGTGATGTTGAATTACCAATATAAACGTGTGTATGCATCTTATAAAATGTCATATATCCAAACAGCTGCCGATTCATCCATCTATCAAAATTTTGGAAACAACATTACTGACATCGGCTCGCAAGCAACGACATCGACCAATGTGAAAATTCAAAATGGATTTGCCTATAATGTAATGGATCACGATATCCGAGTAGGTTTTATCTTAAATCCAAAAATAAATATGGTGGTGGAAGGCAAACTCCAATTTAGAAAATATACTTCAAAATCATTGGGCACACAAGGATTAAAAAGTAACTCATTTATGGTTTCTTTTGCAACCAATATTTTCAACAGATATTATGATGTACCCATTTTATTTTAATCTTGTTTTCAGCAGCTAATCTGAATTAAAAATTCTTTAATAAATACGTAAAAAAAAGAGATTAAATCCATTATAATCAGCTTATTTAGATAGCTTTTCGTATCTTAGCCAAAATTTTTTTTGAAGGAAAAGATATGTCGAAATTAAAGCAATACCGAGAGGTTAAAAACTTATCACAAGCACAAATAGAACAAGAAATTGCCACTCTATGGCAAACCAATCATGTATTTGAAAAAAGTATTTCTACTCGAGATGGGAAAACACCTTTTGTATTTTACGAAGGGCCACCTAGTGCCAACGGCCTGCCTGGCATTCATCATGTATTAGCACGTACTATTAAAGATATTTTTTGCCGATTTAAAACCATTCAAGGCTACCAAGTGAAACGAAAAGGTGGTTGGGATACACATGGCTTACCAGTAGAGATCCAGGTAGAAAAACTATTAGGTATCACCAAAAAAGATATTGGTACGAAAATTAGCGTATCCGAATACAACCAAAAATGTCGCGAAGAGGTCATGAAATTCAAAGATGTGTGGGACGACATTACACAAAAAATGGGCTATTGGTTAGATTTGGAACATCCGTATATTACTTTCGACAATAACTATATTGAAAGTGTTTGGTGGATATTAAAAGAATTTTATAAAAAAAATTTATTATACAAAGGTTACAAAATTCAACCTTATTCACCGGCAGCAGGAACAGGCTTGAGCTCCGCAGAATTAAACTTACCAGGTTGCTATAAAGATGTAAAAGATACCAGTGCAGTTGCTCAATTTAAATTAGAAATAGCATCGGTAGAAAATTGTAATTTATTTTTGAATAAAAATGAAGATTATTACTGCATAGCCTGGACAACCACTCCTTGGACATTGCCATCAAATACGGCCTTAGCTGTGGGTGCAAGTATAGACTATGTTTTAATAAAAACATTTAACCCATATACACATGCTATTGTACACTTAATTTTAGCAAAAGATTTATTACATAAATACGTACAAGCTGAAAATGAAAATAAGGATTTTTCCAATTATCAAAATGATGGTAAAAATTTGCCATATATCATCCTTTCTACATTTAAAGGAAAAGAGCTAGCTGGATTAAAGTATGAACAATTATTACCTTTCGATGCCAATACTAAAGAAAATATCAAAGGAGATGCATTTCGAATTATTACAGGAGATTTTGTTACCACGTCCGATGGAACAGGCATTGTACACATAGCACCAAGTTTTGGCGCAGATGATATGAAAGTAGCAGCCGAAAATGGCATTGGCTCATTGACCTTAGTGGACTTAGAAGGTAAATTTATCGATGGCGTTGGTGCATTTTCCGGCAGATATGTCAAAGATTATAAAAATGAATCAAACTATGTATCGGTAGATGTGGATATATCTATCAAATTAAAAAAAGAAAATAAAGCGTTTAAAGTAGAAAAATACGAACACTCATATCCGCATTGCTGGCGAACCGATAAACCAATTATTTATTATCCTTTAGATTCTTGGTTTGTGCGCGTAACTTCCATAAAAGAACGCATGGTGGAATTGAATAAAACCATCAATTGGAAACCGGAAAGCACAGGAACCGGTCGTTTTGGACAATGGTTAGAAAATTTAATCGACTGGAATTTATCAAGAAGTAGATACTGGGGAACACCTTTGCCCATTTGGAGAACGGAAGATAAAACAGAAGAAATTTGCATTGGCTCAATGGATGAATTAAAACTAGAAATGCAAAAAAGTATAGATGCATCCATCATGCCTGCATCTATTTTACAAGTAGTATTTGATTTACATAAACCTTTTGTAGATGATGTAATTCTAGTTTCTACGAATGGAAAACCAATGTATCGTGAAAGTGATTTAATCGATGTATGGTTTGATAGTGGTGCAATGCCTTATGCACAATGGCATTTTCCATTTGAAAATAAAGAAACGTTTGAGCAATCATTTCCGGCAGATTTTATTGCCGAAGGTGTGGATCAAACTCGAGGTTGGTTTTATACATTACATGCCATTGCGACCATGTTATTCGACTCAGTAGCTTATAAAAACGTCGTATCAAATGGATTAGTATTGGATAAAAATGGGAATAAAATGTCGAAGTCGAAAGGCAACACAATTGACCCATTTAAAACCATTGAAAAATATGGTGCCGATATAACACGTTGGTATATGATTTCCAATTCTCAGCCTTGGGATAATTTAAAATTCGACGAAGAAGGCTTAGCAGAATCCGGCCGAAAACTATTCGGCACTTTATACAATACATATAACTTCTTTGCTATTTATGCCAACATAGATGGATTTACAATTGACAAAAACAATACGACTCCTTTATCAGAACGTGCTGAAATTGACCGTTGGATTATTTCAAAATTAAATACATTAACGGACGAAGTTGCTACTGCATTTAATGAATATGAGCCTACCAGAGCGGCTCGATTAATGGAAGACTATGTTATTGAACATTTATCTAATTGGTACGTTCGGCTGTGCAGAAGAAGATTTTGGGGCAATGAACTTTCTAAAGATAAACGTGCCGCATTTGAAACACTATTTGAATGCTTACAATCTGTAGCACAACTAATGAGCCCAATTGCACCATTCTTTAGCGATTGGTTGTGGCAAAATTTATTAGCTACATCAGAATCAGTACATCTTTCTTATTTAAAAGATGTCAATAAAAATGAGATAGATGCCACGTTAGAACAACGTATGGAATGGGCACAAGAAATATCTTCATTAGTTTTATCGCTTCGTAAAAAAACAAAAATAAAAGTACGCCAACCTTTGCAAAAAATTTTGATTCCAGCAATTGATAAGCATTTCATAGAGCAAGTGGACAAAGTAAAAGCATTGATTTTATCGGAGGTGAATGTAAAAGAAATTGAATACATCAGTGATACATCTGGAATTATTTCTAAAAAAGTAAAACCAAATTTTAAATTATTAGGGAAAAAATTAGGTGGTAAAATGAAAGCCGCTTCTGAAATTATCCAAAATTGGAACAACGATACTATTTTACTATTAGAAAAAAATGGTGCATTTGAGATTGAAATAGAACAAGAAAAATTTTCAATATTATTGGATGAGGTAGAAATTCTTTCAGACGATATTCAAGGTTGGCTAGTGGCAAGCAATGCTGGCATAACAGTTGCATTAGATATTCATATATCAGATGAATTGAAAAACGAAGGATTTGCCAGAGAAATTGTCAATAGAATTCAAACAGAAAGAAAAGAATCCAATTTTGAAGTTACTGACAAAATCAACATACATGTGCAAAATCAATTGGTTCTCAATGGTGTTTTGGATAGGTATAAAGAATATATTTGTAATGAAACCTTAGCAATTGATATTATTTTTAATAACGAGCTTTCAGATGCTAAGGAATTTGACATTAATGGTGAACAAATAAATATTTTAATTCAAAAAGCATAAAGTATGGCAAAAGTGATTAAGAAAGTAAAACCAGTTGCTAAAAAAGCTCCTGCTAAAAAAAATGCAACCAAACCAGTGGTGAAAAAAGTTGCAAAACCTGCTAAAAAAGTTGCCGCAAAAAGCAAACCAACTGCAAAAGCGCCTTTAAAGAAAGTAGCAGCAAAAGCTGCTCCGAAAAAAGTAGCTATAAAACCAACAGCAAAAGCGGTAACTAAACCTGCTAAAAAAACAGTTGCTAAAGCATCCGTTAAAATAGCAACTAAACCTATTAAAAAAACAGCCGCAAAGCCAACAAAAAAAGCACCCATAAAAGTTGCTAAAAAAGTTGCAACGAAACCTGCAATCAAAACGAAGGCAACATCAAAACCTACTACTAAAGCAAAAGTAGCGACAAAACCGATTGCAAAAAAAGTAGCAAAGCCTATTGCTAAACCAGCAATTAAAAAAGCGAACACAAACCCAAAAGCAACACCGAAAGTAGCACCGAAAGTAGCACCGAAAGTAATAGCTAAAACAAAAACATCTTCTGTAAAAAAAATAGTAGCAAAAAAACCACTACCGCCAGTGAATCCAATTGCTAAAAAAGTTGAAAATAAACCAATTAAAAAAGCAATTAATCTTAAAAAAATTGAAAGCACACCTGTATTAACTTCTCAAAAACCAAAAATAGAAATTCTACCGGCAGAAACAAGAATAGTTCGATACAGCGATGCAGATTTAGTTCAATTCAAAGAAGTCATTCTTAAAAAAATCGCTAAAGCTAAAGATGAAGTTGACTTCTATACTGAACAAATTAAAAATGCTTCTGAATCACAAACTGAGTTTGCCAGTATTGATGATGGTTCTTCTACTTCGGAACGCGAAAATATGAATCAAATTGTGGTACGCATGCTCAAATTAATTTCTCATTTAGAAAGTGCCTTAGTACGCATTGAAAATAAATCCTACGGAATTTGTAGAGAAACTGGAAGATTAATTCCCAAAGAACGCCTTTTAGTGGTGCCACATGCTACTCTAAGTGTAGAAGGGAAAAAAATGGAAAAAAAATAAAAGTAAATATTCCCACATTAGTGGGATATTTTTTTAAAAAATAGCTTTATCGTTTATTGAATCATGAGCAAAAAATACATTGCAATTCTTACTGTCTTTATATCGTTAATCATAGATCAAGTTTCTAAAATTTATGTAAAATTAAACATGAAAATTGGTGACGATATTCCTTATATTGGGAATTGGGCACGTATCCATTTTGTTGAAAATGAAGGCATGGCATTTGGCATGAGCTTTGGCGAAGGAATGGGCAAATTTTTGCTCACCATTTTTCGAATTATTGCTGTCGGCTTTATTTCTTACTACTTAGTACAACAAGTAAAGAATAAAAAAGCATCCAAAGGTTTTATATTTGCACTCTCGTTAATTTTAACTGGCGCAGTAGGAAATATTATTGATAGTATTTTTTATGGTCAATTATTTTCTGAAAGTACTCCTACTCAATTAGCCACTTTTTTACCTGAACAAGGTTATGCCAACTTCTTTCATGGCAAAGTAGTAGATATGTTTTATTTTCCTATGTATGGTAGCATTTTACCCAAATGGATTCCATTTATAGGTGGCAAATACTACGAATTTTTCCAATATATTTTTAATATTGCCGATGCTTGCATTACGGTTGGTGTTTCTATTCTACTCGTATTTCAAAAACAATTTTTTAAAGAAGATGCACATATTGAAACCATTCAAACATCCACTTCAGAATCATCTTCTACATCATCTAATTAAAAAAAAGTTGACCTTATTCCGCGCATGCGCTTAGAATAAGGTCTTTGTCCCCCAACTGGACTACTTTATCTTAATTCATCACAGATGAATAATTCTCTTTACTTGTATTTTCTGTTATAGTAACTACATATTTTCCAGCATTCAATTGCATATCATCAAACTGAATGACGTTTTTTCCTGCCTTAAGCTGTTTGGTAATTTTCTTAGAATTACCACCATTGGTATTAAATAAATTGATATTTACATGTTGAGCAATCGTGCAGTTTAAAATATAATTCCTTTGTTTTTCTTGTTGTAAATCCACTGAAAATAATTGATTTAATTTCACTTCATAATTAGAAGAAGTATTCGAAAAATTTATCTCGGTTAATTCAACTGCTTCGTTGGATATATTCACCAATTCTATGGATTGAATTTTAGCATGTTCACTCTTCAAAATGTCATTAGACGCATACAATGATATAGGAAGTTCATATACTACATTTTTTTCACTAACCAAAAACTGTTTAGAAATGTATTGTGAATGAACAGCATCTGCTACATGTATTTTTAATTCTATGGTTGAATTGGCTTGCGTACATTTAAACTGAAAAAACTGTGGCAATGAAACTACTTGTTCATTATCGTAGGTACACGTAATAAAATAAGGTTTTGAAGGTATCAACTGTACTTGAACGGCATGCGTAACATTATCAGTACTTACATAACATAACATGCTGTTATTTGTAACGGATTGCGCGTGTACGTTTGTAATTAAAAAAATAAGTAGTACATGCGCCATGTATTTTAAGGGTGTCAACATGGCTGGGTTTTTATGTGATACAAAATTAAAATCTATTTCTGAATTTGTCAATACCTATTTTAAAAAAAAATTAAAATAATGTCAATTTCATGTCAAAACCTACATATTTATTGATACTTTAGAATGAAAAAAAATAAAGGATGAATGATTTTTATTTAAAAGTATATGAGATAGTAAAGAAAATTCCTAAAGGAAAAGTATGTACGTATGGTGATATTGCAGCCTATATTGGTACAAAGGGTTCTGCCAGAACCGTTGGATATGCTATGAATCATGCACATACTGCACCTTTTTATGTTCCAGCGCATAGAGTGGTAAACAGAAATGGTATGCTAACTGGAAAACATCATTTTGAAAATAGTACGATGATGCAAGAATTATTAGAAAGTGAAGGCATCCAAATTAAGAATGATATCATTCAAAAATTTGAAACTAAAAGATGGTATCCATCCAATCATAGAAAATAAGATTCATTTCGCAATGAATGCATGTTTCGTACAATCAATTCGCAAACCAGTACCTTTTAATCTTTGTTTGTATCAGCGTGCAATTATGGTTGCTATTTCAAATTTAGAATGGTTACAGGTGAAACACATACGTTGCATAGTAATCACTCCACTACTATTTAATGTGTGAATAAATTTCAATAAACTCGAAAGCAATTGCGATTGTTCTTTTAGTGTATCGTCCTAAAATAGGGTTACACTAAAACGTGTAAAAATGGACGCCAACGCACGAAAAAACCGACAGAAATGACAACAAAATAGACGACATAAAAAGAAGGGCGAAGACCGAACATCGGTTTTGCAAAAAAAAAGTTCAGTGCTTCTATGACAGTTTTGTGCAAGTGCAAATAGCTTCTATCATTTATTGCTTATTTAATAGTTATAAAAAAGATACTTTGCCGTAAAATTATAAATAGAATTAAGGCAAAATACAGGTATAAATTAGCTCTTACAGCTGCCATCGATGCTCCAAATTTAATGCAACACATTTCCACTTGGTTTTTCTAAAGCTGGAACCGAATTAACACCTTAAACTTATGCTTATACAATGCGATTTTTTTGATTCCTAATTGAACTGCTTCTACAAAATCACGGCCGATTAAAGAAATAATATCTTGTTCTGCACTACGCAAACCGGCCAACCAGAATGATACAAAATTGATTTATCCTATTTAATATTTCAAGGTAAAAAATACAATTTAAATACAGGAATGACTCCAAACGATATCCATATAAATTGATAAAAAAACCACAACAAAAGTTGTGGCTTTTTCATTGGCTGATATAATAATTGGTTAGTTATTCAACATAACAGGCATTACCAACATCAATAAATCTTCATTTTCTTCTTTTATTGATGGGCGAATAATACCGGCTCTGTTCGGCGTAGATAATTCAATATTAATATCTGTTGAATCTAAAGAAGACAACATTTCGAGCAAAAATTTAGCATTAAATCCAATTTCCATGGCATTGCCTAAATATTCACACGATAATTTTTCAGATGCTTCGTTGGAAAAATCTAAGTCTTGTGCAGAAACCGTTAATTCAGATCCTGACATTTTCAATACTACTTGATGCGTTGTTTTATTGGAGAAAATAGACGTTCTTTTCAAAGAAGAAAAGAAATCATCTTTTTGCACCGTTAATAGATTAGGATTTTCTTTTGGAATCACTGCATTATAATCCGGATATTTTGCATCAATTAAACGGCAAATCAACTGAATATTATCAAAAGAGAAAAACGCATTTGATTTATTGAATTGTACCAGAACTTCAGATTCATTATTAGGAACAATTGATTTTAATAAATTCAATGCTTTTTTAGGAACAATAAAAGAAGCCGTTGCGCCTGAAATATCATTTCTATTAAACTTCACTAATTTATGCGCATCCGTTGCCACAAAGGTAATTCCATTTTCATCTAATTGGAATAAAACACCTGTCATTGCCGGACGTAATTCATCATTACTTACTGCAAACAATGTTTTATTGATACCTGTATTTAATATCGATGAAGCTAAACGAACATTTTCAACCTCGTCCGCTATTGGTTCCTTCGGAAAGTCAGCACTATTTTCGCCACTTAATTTATATTTACCATTATCTGTGGTGATTTCGATACTGTTTGTTGTATCATCCACCGCAATCGTAATAGGTTGCTCCGGCAAAGCTTTCAAACTGTCTAATAATATACGTGCTGGAATCGCAATTTTAAAACTCTCTTTAGAATCTACTTCCATACTAACAGACATCGTCGTGTCTAAATCAGTTGCCGTAATATTTAATTTATCATTGTCAATGTCAAACAAAAAATCTTCTAAAATAGGTAACACGGTATTCGTGCTGATAACACCACTAATTTTTTGCAGATTTTTTAATAGCTGTGAGGAAGAAACGACAAATCGCATAGAGTATAAATTTTTCCAAAGTTAATTATTTCAGTTTAATATAAAATGCCTTGAAAATCTTATCTTTCGACAAATTGTTAATAAGTCTAAATTTTGTGAATAAGGTATTTTTTTTACATCCATGAAAATTGCGGTCAATACACGTTTTTTATTGTCCAATAAATTAGAAGGTATTGGCATGTTTACACACGAAATTTTTAAACGTGTGGTGCAATTATTGCCGGAACACGAATTCTATTTCATATTTGACCGACCTTATTCCGAAGAATTTGTTTTCCAAAACAATGTGAAGCCTATTGTTGTTGCGCCACCAGCTCGCCATCCTTTCTTATGGTATTGGTGGTTTGAAAAATCTATTCCAAAAATTTTAAAAGAAAACAATATTGATTTATTTATTTCGCCCGATGGATTTGCTTCATTAAATACAAGCATTCCACAATTCATTGTCATTCATGATTTAGGATTTGAACACTATCCTAAACATACTCCGTTTTTAGTGCAAAAATATTATCAGCATTTCATTCCTAAATATTGCCAGAAAGCAAGTAAAATATTGGTTGTTTCCAATTTTACCAAGCATGATATTATTCAACAGTACAACATTGAAGAAAGTAAAATTGAAGTTGTGTATAATGGTTTTTCAAACGAGCAAAATACATCTGCTGAAATAAATTTAAAGTCAGATAATTCATTTGAAAAATTGGAGCTCACAACTCAACAATATTTTATTTTTATTGGTGCAATACATCCACGAAAAAATATTTTAAATCTATTAAAAGCATTTGAACTACACAAACATAGTAATTCAACATTTAAGCTGGTTTTAGTAGGTAGAAATGCTTGGATGAACAATGAAATTCATTTGTATTTATCCAACATGAAATATAAAACAGATGTAGTTTGGATAGAAAAAATTACAAGAAAGAACTTGTTATTTCTTTTAAAAAATGCGTATGCATTATGTTATCCAAGTTTATTTGAAGGTTTTGGTATTCCGCTTATTGAAGCCATGAATTTAGGTGTTCCTGTAATCACATCAAATGTATCTGCATTGCCGGAAATACTAGGAAATGCTGGTATTTTGGTATCACCTACTTCAACCGATGAAATTGCAAATGCGATGCAGCAATTGGTAAATGATAAAAAATTACGACAAACTTTAATTGAAAAAGGACACCAACAAGCTACACGTTTTAGTTGGGATGTATCCGCCCAAAAAATAGTACAACTTATCCAAAATTGGATAGAGAAAAATGAAAATAAACCAAAGTAATTCCACTTGTTTAATCACGCAAGTTCAACCCAACCACTTCTTCATACGCTACATAAAGCGCGCATATCGAAGATGGAATCGTGACAAACAAACCAATTCCTAAACACAATGCACCCGCAAAATTAAATACCATAATTAAGCCTAAAAATCCTAACCAATTCACAAATTTTTTGCTAATTAATTTTCTACTGATGTCGAGTGCATTTACCGGTTCAAATTTTTCAAATAAAACAAAAAAAGTAGCAAACATAAACAAGATAGATACTACCGCAGCAATTAAACCAGCTAATCCTACACGAGCGCCCAATCCGGTGGCACTTGCAATGGATGACAAATCATTTAAATTATTAAAATTTATTTCAGGCTTAAAACCTAAGAAACTTATTTTGAAATACGTCCAGCCACCTACTACCAACATAATTAAGGCTACCACAAGTGTTGGAATTACAGATACTATTAATAAAGAAACATAATTTTTGGTGCCATCAAAAAAGTTGGAAAAACTATGTGGCTCTTTTTTATCAATCATTTTTGCAACAATGTAATATCCAGCCATTATAGGAGCAATAAGTGCAAATGCCAATCCTTTCACTATAGGAATAGAACCTAATATAGCTTGTATTACACCAATAACTATTAAGAAACCAATAAATCCTGCAATGTTTTGTTTAAAAATTTCAAATCCTTTTTTGATGTAATCAACAGCATGTGTTTCATAGCCATTGCTCAATAAATCTTGTAGTGATTTACCTTCGTTGTTTTTATCCAGCAAATCGCTGTCTAATAATTGATTTTCCATATCTTATTTTTTTTGATGAATGAAAATTAAACAAAATAGATTAATCAGTTATGTTAAATCTTACAAGTAGATGATAAATTAAAATCCAATTCAAACAACGTAGATTTTCCATCGTCGTTATCTGCCACTAAAACACAAGCATGGCTATTCGTTTTGGATTTAGTGATGCATATAGATTCTATTTTTTGTTTTTTGAAACATGCATTTATTGTATCCAAATTAATTACTTCTTCAACAACTAATTTAGTGTTGGATAATTGTTGGTAAGCATTTTTTACAACGGCAATCACACTTCCTATAATTTCACCATCATCATACGCATTGTTGGTGTTTTCTGCCGAAGCTGTTAAAAGCAAAATATCCTCATCTTCAATATAACAAGCACCTGAAATGCCTAATGCTACATTATTGAACAAAGGCAATTCTATCTGTATTAGTTTGAAATTATTCGGAAATTGTTTTCTTAAAATTTTATGATCCGTACAAATTAAAAGATTAGATTGTTCATTATTGGCTCTATTAAAAAAAAGAAGTTTATCACGGCAAACCGTAAAGCCTTCTATGTTTAATTCTTTAACTATATTGAGATTTCTAAAAATGGAATAAAAAGCTGCCGTACTAATACGTTTCACTTTTGTATCTTCTAAATGGATGATAAAAGCCACATCACGTTCCGGCGATTTAGAACCAGATCCTAGTATATATAAAGTATCATTTATTATGGTAGCACATTCTAAATCAGGCTTCATCGGTTTTGGAATGCGTTCTCCATTAAATTCAAAAAGTTGAATTATTTGTACTTCATTCCATGCATCATCTAAGCATAAAATTTTATTGGTATCATCGCCAATGACATATAAAATGCCATTTTTATATTCTAAAGCTGAACCCGAAGGATAATCAAATTGTTCGTATCTTAAAAATTTTATATTTTTCATTTTCAGCTTTCTAAATATTTTCCTACTATTGGCAATCGTCTTCCACTGCCAAATGCTTTAGAAGATACGCGTAAAATTGGTGGTGTTTGATGTCGTTTAAATTCGTTTCTATTCACCATTCTCAAAATTCTTGTAATCAATTTTTCATCAAAACCTAAAGCTTCCATTTCGTCAGGTCCTTGTCTGTTTTCAATGTATTGAAAAAGTACTTTATCCAAAATATCATATTCGGGCAATGAATCAGAATCTTTTTGTCCTTCGCGTAGTTCGGCACTGGGCGCTTTAGTTAAAATATGATTGGGTATAATTTCGCCATCTTTATTGATGTATTTGCATACTTCATAAATTTGAGTTTTATATACATCCGCCAATACAGCTAATCCACCACACATATCGCCATACAAAGTACCATAGCCCACTGCCGCTTCACTTTTATTAGTGGTGTTTAATAAAATGTATCCAAATTTATTACTTAATGCCATTAAATAATTGCCTCTAATTCTGGCTTGTAAGTTTTCTTCTGTTACATCAAACGCTTTGTTTTCAAAATGTGGTTGTAATATCTTTTCATACACATCAAATACTTCTTTAATTGGAATTATTTTATGTAAAGAACCAATGTTTTCGAGCATCTTCAAGCTATCATCTATCGAGTGTGAGGTGGAAAATTGAGAAGGCATCAATACACTTAACACATTGTCTTTTCCTAATGCTCGTACTGCTAATGCCAATACTAACGCCGAATCTACGCCACCACTTAACCCTAAAATGGCTTTTTTAAATCCTAATTTTTGAAAATAATTCTGAATACCACAAACCAATGCATCATGGATGAGCTTAATCTCATTTTTATCTTGTTCTACATTGATTTTTTCCTGTTTATTTGCAGTAGAAATTTCTGTTTGATTTATTTCATAAAATCGAATGCATTCTTCAAAGTATGGCATTTCATCTATCAAGGCGCCATTGGCATCCATCACCATGGAACCACCATCGAAAATAAGTTCCGTTTGTGCACCTACACAGTTGCAGTAAAAAATGGGTATTTTAAAATGTGTCGCATTTTTACGCACTACATTTAATCTGTTTTTAGCTTGTTTGTAATGAAATGGAGAAGCTGATAAATTTAATAAAATATCCGGCTGGAGTTTTGCTAATTCTTCCACCGGATTTATACGATATAATGGATTGGGTTCATCCGTATCCCAAATATCTTCACAAATAGTAATGGCTATTTTTTTATTTTTAAAAGTTACTACATTAAACTCTTTGTTTGGTTCAAAATATCGGTATTCATCAAATACATCATAAGTAGGCAAAAGTGCTTTATGGGCAATAAATTTCACATTTCCATTTTCAATAAAATAGGCAGAATTGTATAAATCTTTTCCATCTTTAGTAGGATTTTTGGATGGTGAACCAACTACTATAGCTAAATGATTGCCTGCAATCTCGGCTAATTGTTGTATTACGCTTTCACATTCATTTATAAAATGCTTAAATTCTAAAAAATCGCGAGGTGGATAACCGCAAACACATAGTTCACTAAATACCAATAAATCTGATTTATTTTCAATAGCGAGTTCAATGGCATTTTTCATTTTAACGAAATTTCCATTAAAATCTCCAATCCTATAATTCAGTTGTGCTAATCCAATTTTCATTGTATAAAAGTAACAAGTAATAAGTAATAGTTATACATCTAAAAAAAATAATCCACAACTATTTTTTATTGTATTTTTGACAAAAGTTTTATTAAATGAAATCCATCATATATAGTATTTTAGTTCTTGTTGTTTTACTTTTAAATGCGTGTACTTGCAATCAAAACAAGCATGCTGCCAAAAAAATACAAGAAGTTAAAAAATCGGATATTCATATAACAATTTCTAGATTTGAGGATGATTTATTTGCCTGTAATCCAAATCAGCTTGATGTAGATTTACCCAAATTACAAAAAAAATATCCTGCATTTTATGATGTTTTTTACAATCAAATATTACAGATTCCAAGTTTAGGCGACCAAGGCACTCAACTAAATTACATGCAAGAATTTTTGTTGAATAAATACAACAAAGGACTGCGTGATACAGTAAAAAAAGTATTTCCAAATTTAGATTTTTTGAAAGAAGATTTAGTCGTTTTGTTTACAAATTACAAAAGCCATTTTCCGGAAAAACCGTCACCCATAATCACCACATGCATTTCTGAATTTCAAATTTCAACTTTTACCGTTGCTGATTCTATTTTAGGAATTTCTTTGGATATGTATTTAGGCGAAAAATACATTTACTATGCTGATATTTTCAAGCAATACGCTTTTATGATTCCAACTTTTGATAAAAAATATATGGCTATTGATTGCGCGAATGTAATTGCAACTAATTTAGTAAAAGCACCTAGTGATAAATCAACCTTATTAGACAAGATGATTGCCAAAGGAAAGATTTTTTATATAATTGAAAATTTTCTTCCAAATAAAGAAGAAAAAGACATCATCAAATACACCGATAAAAATTGGAAATTTTGCATCGATAACGAATCTCAAATTTGGGCTTATTTTTTAAGAGATAATTTATTGTTTGACACACGCTTTGAACAATTCAAATATGTTACCGAAGGACCCACAACGTATGGAATGCCGAATACCAGTCCGGGAAGAGTGGGTGCCTGGTTGGGTTGGCAAATTGTTCGTGCTTATATGAAAGAAAATCCCAATAAAACCATTAAAGATTTAATTGCACTAACAGATGGTCAAAAAATTTTAACTGCTTCAAAATACAAACCGAAATAAGTAAAATAGACTACATCACTATTTGCAATCCATCGTAAGCAAGTTCCATTGAACCAGGCAACTCTTTCATCACAACATCATACAAACCTAAATGGTGCGAAATATGCGTAAAATAAGCCTTTTCAGGCTGTGTGCGACATACAATTTCAATAGCTTGTTCCAAATTAAAATGAGAATAATGAGGTTCTTTTCGCAAAGCATTTAATACCAAAACCTTAGAACCTTTTATCTTTTCTAATTCCACATCTGCAATAAAATTGGCATCGGTGATATAGGTAAAATCATGGATTCTAAAACCTAATACTGGCAATGTTTTATGAATGGCACGAATGGGAATAAATGGAATGTCACCAATTTGAAATGGAGTTTCATCTATTGTTTTCAAATTGATTTGAGGTGCGCCCGGATAATCATGACCCACAAATGCATACGAAAATTCTTTCTTTAATATTTCCTGTACCATTTCTTCCGCATACACATCCATTGTTTTACCAAGCATATAATTAAATGGCCGAATATCATCCAACCCAGCCACATGATCTTTATGACCATGCGTAAACACTACGGCATCTAAATCCTTTACATTTTCACGCAATAACTGATGACGAAAATCTGGACCAGTATCAATCACAACACTTGTATTTTCAGATTGAATTAACAAGGAAGTTCTTGTTCTATTATCACGTTTATCGGTAGAAATACAAACTGCACACATGCAGGTAATCACCGGAACGCCTTGCGATGTGCCTGTACCAAGAAATGTAAACTTCATAAGACAATAATGAGAATAAAATTAAACATTGTGCACCAATTACAATTCTAATTTTTGTTGTGCCAACTGTTCAAACAATTTTAATTGTTTTTCATCTAACAAATTGGCATCAATTTCTATTTGCGAAATAATTTCTATTAACGCATTGATGCGCGCTTCGATTTCAAAAAATTTATTTACGACAGCCACTTTCTTATCTTGCAAAATGCAATATCCAGATTGAAATCTACCTTTTTCATATCGAACCACATAATGATTTTCTTTAAAAATAGATTCCAATAAAGTTAATGTCGTGGCATTGTACTTAAAACTCATAGTGTAAAAGTAGTAAGTATGAGGAAAACAATACTAAGTTTTTATACACACAAAGTAATATTTCAACAACAAGCCTACTTAGTCCATAGAGAAATAAAAAATCAAAGAAAAAATTTGTATATTCAGCCATCCAAAAAAATCAGAATATATCACTTTTAACACAACTAAATGCTATCCAAAAAAACTAAATATGCCATTAATGCACTTGTTTTTTTAGCCAAAAAACCTCCAAAGGAACCTGTATTAATCAGTGAAATTGCGAGTAGTGAACATATTCCTAAAAAATTTTTAGAAACTATTTTGTTGGATTTACGCAATGCAGGCATTTTAAATTCCAAAAAAGGGAAAGGTGGTGGATATTATCTTATCAAGCATCCATCGGATGTAAACTTGGCAGAAATTATTCGTTATTTTGATGGTGCAATTGGTTTGTTGCCTTGTGTAACACATAAATATTATGAAAAATGTGAAGAATGTACGGACGAAATTACTTGTGGTATTCGACATGCTTTTTTAGCGATTAGAAATGAAACAGTAGAAATGCTAAAAAAAGACACTTTAGAAAGCATCATTCAAAAAGAAAATGAATTAAAAAATGCTCACTAATCATACATTAGATTTCTTATCTGAACTTAGTAAAAATAACCATAAAGAATGGTTCGAGCTAAATAGGAATCGATATGAACAATCTCAAACAAACATTAAACTATTTATAAAAAATTGGATTGAACATTTTGGAAGAAAAGAAGAAACCATTGCACACCTCGAACCCCAAAAATGCATTTTTAGAATACATAGAGATGTTCGTTTTTCTGCAGATAAAACACCTTACAAAACCAATTTAGGTGCCTACTTATCGAAAGGTGGAAAAAATACAAATTTTGCCGGATATTATTTACACATCCAACCCAATGCCTGTTTTTTTGGTGCCGGAAATTACATGCCAACACCCGAGCAATTAGCTAAAATTAGACAAGAAATTGATTATAATTATTCAGACTTTTTAAAAATAATCACTGCGAAAAGATTCAAAGAAACATTTGGAAATTTAGTAGAAGAAAACAAACTTAAACGAGCACCCAAAGGCTATGAAGATGACAATAAAGCTATTGAATATTTAAAATTAAAAAGTTTTATCGTTTCTAGAAAAATTACGGATAACGAACTTACTTCAGCAGATTTTATAAAAACCATCACTGAATATTCTACCACCGTAAAACCATTCATCGACTTTCTAAATCACGCATTAGAATAATTCCATTTTTACCAAAACCTTAAATAAATATTGTCATACATCTAATACATTTTATTCCATTGGATATTGATTACATTTGATAATTATGGCAAAAGAAGTTTCATTCCCTAAAGAAAAAATTAAAGTATTACTGCTAGAAGGCTTGCACGCATCGGCACTGAACGAATTCCATAAAAAAGGCTATACATCCATTGATAGTCGCAAAGAAGCCATGTCAGAAGCCGAATTATTGGAGTGTATAGAAAACTATCACATTATAGGTATTCGCTCCAAAACCAACTTAACTGCTCCGGTTTTAGAAAAAGCAAAAAAACTAATGACCATTGGTTGTTTCTGTATCGGCACCAATCAAGTAGATTTAAAGAAAGCCACTGAATTAGGCATTCCTGTTTTCAATTCACCATATTCAAACACTCGTTCTGTTGCTGAACTAATCATAGGAAACTCCATCATGCTATTGCGTGGTGTTCCATCAAAAAATAAATACATGCACGAAGGCAATTGGCAAAAAACAGCCAATAAAAGCTATGAACTTCGTGGTAAAACAATCGGTATCATTGGATATGGACATATTGGCTCTCAAGTTTCCGTATTGGCAGAAAACATGGGCTTAAAAGTGATTTATTTTGATGTAGAACCTAAATTACCTTTGGGAAATGCAAATGCGGTGGATACACTCGATGAATTATTACAAAAAGCGGACATCGTTACCTTGCACGTTCCGGCAACCGCTCAATCACAAAATATGATTGGTGAAAATGAATTTGCACGCATGAAAGAAGGCGTTATTTTTCAAAATTTAGCACGAGGAAATGTGGTCGATATTCCGGCTTTAGCAAACGCATTAAAAAGTGGCAAAATAAGTGGCGCCGCCATTGATGTGTTCCCAAAAGAACCTAAACAAAACGGACCTGGTTTTGAATCTGAATTAATCGGCTTCGACAATGTGATTCTTACACCACACGTAGGTGGCTCTACACAAGAAGCCCAAGAAAACATTGGCACTGAAGTAGGCGTAAAACTAACCGGATTCTTAGACAATGGAAGCACTTTAGGCTCCAAAACAGTCCCAGAAATTAGCTTATCTGTTCAGCAAAATACCCGTCGTGTACTACATATCCACCACAATGTTCCAGGTGTTTTAACCGAAATCAACTCTACTTTATCCAAACATAATGTCAATATTTTAGGTCAATATTTAAAAACCAATGAAAGTATTGGATACGTCGTGTTGGATGTTGATGCAAATGCTGATTTAGAATTAATGGAGGATTTGAAAAAAGTAAATAACACACTTAAAGCGCGAATCTTATATTAAAAAAAACGAATCCTTAAAACATTAAACAAACATTACTAAAAAGTAATGAATATTCAATAGGAAGAAAATAAAATTCAACAAGGATAAATACACCGTATCTTTGCAACTTAACACAAAAAAATAAATGATAAATTTAATTTTATTCGGTCCTCCGGGAAGTGGAAAAGGCACACAAGCACTCAAATTAGCAGAAGCCTTTAATTTATATCATATTTCCACTGGAGATTTATTTAGAAACGAAATCAGCAACGAAACACCTCTTGGATTAGAAGCTAAAAAATACATGACAAAAGGTGAATTAGTGCCAGATGAAGTCACTATAGGTATGCTTTCAAATAAACTAGACGAACAAGCTGGAAAAGTGGAAGGTTTTATTTTTGATGGATTTCCGCGTACAGAACCACAAGCAGAAGCTTTAGATAAATTGTTGGATTTAAAAAACACCTCCATTAGCTTAGTTTTAGCCTTAGAAGTAGGTGAAGACGAAATCACACAACGTATATTAGAGCGAGCAAAAAAATCTGAAAACCCACGTGCCGACGATTTAGATGAACGCATCATTAGAAATCGCTTTCAAGTATATTTAAAACAAACTTCTCAAGTAGCTGAACATTATAAAAAAGCCAACATGTTTGTTACTTTAAATGGCATTGGAACAATTGATGAAATATTCGAAAGTTTACAAACAGAAATTAACCGCATAAAATAAATTTACAACACAACCATACAGAGCTTCAAGAAATAGAACTTTGAAGCTCTTTTTATTTTCTATCTTTGTACTCGAAATGGAAGGAAGCAATTTTATTGATTACGTTAAAATATTTATTCGTTCAGGAAATGGTGGCGGCGGTTCCGTGCATTTCAGAAGAGAGAAATATGTTCCCAAAGGTGGGCCTGATGGTGGTGATGGTGGACGAGGTGGACACATTATTTTACGTGGCAACAAACAACTTTGGACTTTGCTCCATTTAAAATATAAAAAACACATCCATGCCGATAATGGTGCCTATGGTGAAGGTGGATTACGTTCCGGAAAAGCCGGCGAAGATATCATTATTGAAGTACCGTTAGGCACTATCGCTAAAGATGCGGAAACAGGACAAAAAGAAGTAGAAATTCTCGAAGACGGACAAGAAGTAATTTGGCTAAAAGGCGGTCGAGGTGGACAAGGAAATAATCATTTTAAAACAGCTGTTCATCAAACACCACGCTACGCCCAACCAGGTGAAGTCGGTGAAGAAGGATGGAAAATCATCGAACTTAAAGTATTAGCAGATGTTGGTTTGGTAGGCTTTCCAAATGCCGGAAAATCAACCTTACTTTCGGTACTCAGTGCCGCCAAACCTGAAATAGCCGATTATGCGTTTACTACTTTAGTGCCCAATTTAGGCGTTGTTCCCTATCGCGATGATCGTTCGTTTATCATGGCGGATATACCTGGAATTATTGAAGGAGCACATGCCGGAAAAGGCTTAGGTGTTCGATTCTTGCGACATATAGAACGCAATTCGTGTCTTTTGTTTTTGATTCCAGCAGATGCAGATGACATCAAAAAACAATATAAAATCTTAGAAAAAGAACTAAAATTATACAACAAAGAATTAGTCAATAAACCACGCCTCATCGGAATTTCCAAATCTGATTTATTAGACGATGAACTCAAACAATTATTGGCAAAAGGGTTACCTAAAAAAATACCACATGTCTTTTTTTCCTCTATCACTAATGAAAATGTAATGGCATTAAAAGATGCCTTATGGAAAATGATGAATAGCTGAATGGTGAATAGTGAATGAAAATAAATGGCATTAAATAAATAAAAATGCGATTTATCAATTCAACAAAACACTATTAAACATTGATTTTTTTAAGTACCATAGTAAAAATGCGCTTAATTTTTATTAAATGAAAACAAATGGGAATAAAATAAATCAAATACCTTATAAATTACCACGCTAATTCCTTCATCTTTAATTCCCAATTCCAAGCGTGTAACATCGCATCTTCTAGTGAAAACTTACAAGTCCAATTCAATAAGGATTTAGCTTTAGAATTATCGGCATAAACAGCTACTACATCACCTGCACGGCGTGGTCCAATTTTATAGTTTAATTTTAGAGAAGTCACTTTTTCAAATGCTTGAATCGCTTCCAATACTGAAACTCCATTGCCGGTTCCTAAATTGAAAATATCTATATTCGAAGTATTTTTATTTTCAATTAAATATTGCAATGCCAATGTATGCGCATGGGCAATATCGCTAACATGAATATAATCGCGAATATTGCTACCATCACGTGTATCATAATCACTTCCAAACACGGTAAGTTGTGGTAATTTCCCAATTGCAGTTTGTGTAATAAACGGCACTAAATTATTTGGTTTATCCAATGGAACTTCACCAATTAAACCGGAAGGATGTGCACCTATCGGGTTAAAATAACGCAACAAAATGGAGGCATGTTTTTTATTGGAAATCGAAAAATTACGAATTATTTCTTCTCCTATTTGCTTGGTATGTGCATACGGACTTTCCGCCACTTTCAACGGTGTTTGCTCCGTTACCGGTAAAGTTTCTGCATTTCCATATACGGAACACGAAGATGAAAAAACAAAATTGGGTATTTCAACTTCATTAATTGCATGTAAAACATTCAATAAAGATTCTAAATTATTGGAATAATACTGCAACGGATTTTCTACGGATTCTGGCACCGATTTTAATGCTGCAAAATGAATCACGCCGATGGCATCATGGTGTGCTTTGAAAACTTCATTTACCTCTTTTTGGTTACATAAATCAATTTTATAAAAATTTATTTTCTGATGTGTAATTTGTTCAATCGCATTTAAGGAATAATCTTTGGAACGATACAAATTATCTATACAAACCACTTCATATCCATGATTTAATAAATCCACTATAGTATGTGAACCAATATATCCAGCGCCGCCAGTAACAATAACTTTCATATAATTTAGGAGTTTATGAATGCAGAATTTAAGAGTAAAATAAATCAAAGATTCATGAACTCCTAAACTCACAAACTATTTTAATATATCTAATAAATATTGACCGTAACCACTTTTCAATAATGGCTGAGCAATTTCATTTAATTCTGCAGCAGAAATAAAACCTTTTCGGTACGCCACTTCTTCTATGCAACCCACTTTTAAGCCTTGTCTTTGTTCTATTACTTGCACAAATTGAGAAGCTTGCATTAATGAATCAAACGTACCTGTATCTAACCATGCAGTGCCTCTATCTAAAATAGATACTTTTAATTTTCCTTGTTTTAAATATTCTTTATTCACGTCCGTAATTTCATATTCGCCACGTGGACTTGGTTGTAATTCTTCTGCAATTTTTACGACTTCATTATCATAAAAATACAATCCTGGAACCGCATAATTGGATTTGGGATTTACTGGTTTTTCTTCAATAGAAATGGCATTAAAATCTTTATCAAATTCTACTACGCCATAACGTTCCGGATCAGAAACATGATAAGCATAAATTACACCGCCATCCGGATTATTGTTGTTTTCTAATAAATCACCTAAGCCGGAACCATAAAAAATATTATCGCCTAAAACTAAAGCCACTTTATCCGTGCCGATAAACTCTTTTCCTATTACAAAGGCTTGCGCCAAACCATTAGGCACTTCCTGAATGGCGTACTGAAAATGGCAACCATATTTTTTGCCATCGCCTAAAAGGCGTTGAAAGTTGGGCATATCATGCGGAGTAGATATAATCAAGATTTCATTTATACCTGCCAACATCAATACGGAAAGTGGGTAATAAATCATAGGCTTATCATAAATAGGCATAATTTGTTTACTAATCGCATACGTAATAGGATAAAGCCTTGTTCCACTGCCTCCAGCAAGTATAATTCCCTTCATTTTATAGAATAAATGTAATTTGTGAATAATATTTTGTAAAAATACATACTTAATGCTTATAAATTTAATAAGTTTGTTGAGAAAATTGGAAGATTTAAAAATTTGTGTTAACTTAGCGTTAATATAAAAAACATCCTAACGAAAATGGCTGAAAAAACATTTAAAATTCTGGTAGTTGATGACGAACCAGATATCTTGGAATTCTTAAGTTATAATTTAGAAAAAGAAGGATTCTCCGTAGAAACTGCCGAGAACGGCAAACAAGCATTAGAAAAAGCAAAAAAAAGTCAACCGGACATCGTCCTGCTAGACGTAATGATGCCAGAAATGGATGGAATTGAAGCGTGTAGAACTATGCGTGAAATGCCACAATTTGAGCATACAATTATTGCTTTCTTAACAGCGAGAACAGAAGATTATTCGCAAATTGCCGGTTTTGAAACAGGTGCAGATGATTACATTTCCAAACCAATAAAACCAAGAGTTTTAGTAAGTCGCTTGAAAGCCTTATTGCGTAGATACGAAGCAAAAGAATCAAAATCATCGTTCTTAGATGTTGGAAATATTCAAATTGACAGAGAACGTTATTTAATTATTTTTAATGGTACAGAAATGGCGGTTCCACGTAAAGAATTTGAATTGCTTTACTTGTTGGCATCTAAACCGGGCAAAGTATTTAAACGTGATGAAATTTTAAATGAAATTTGGGGTAGAGATATCATTGTTGGCGACAGAACGATTGATGTTCACATTCGTAAATTACGCGAAAAATTAGGAGAAGATTTAATCAAAACAGTAAAAGGTATCGGTTACAAATTTGAAGAAATATGAGAAGAATAACTTCTCCAACTCTTTTAGCATTATATACAAGCATGGCAGTAGCAATTTTTTCTACTGCCATCTTTTTGTGTGTCAATTTAATATTTGACTTCAAAATACTGTTTTTATATTATTGCATTTCGTTATTTATCATCTTTATCATTTCTTTCTTTTTGTTTCGATTTGTGATGTTGCGTTTTGTGTACAGCAAAATTAAAATCATTTACAAAACAATTGGTCGTCCATTAAAATTCCAAACGGATATACAAGAAAGAAGTAGCAGTAATTTAATTAAAACCGTAGAACGTGATGTGGCTGAATGGGCAATAAACAAAAACAAACAAATACGTGATTTAAGAAAATTAGAACAATATCGAAAAGACTTTGTCGGCAATGTTTCACACGAATTAAAAACGCCCATTTTTAACGCTCAAGGTTATATTGAGACAATTTTAGATAGTGATTTAGACGATCCGAAATTTATTAAATCCTATTTAGAAAAAGCCAACAGTAATATTGAGCGTTTAGAAACCATTGTTACCGATTTATTGGAAATATCTAAGTTTGAAAGTGGAAGAATTGAACTCCAAAAAGAAGCATTTGATTTAGTAAAACTCATTAAAAAAGTATTCTTTCAATACCAACATCTTACCCAACAAAATAAAACACAATTAAAAATTCATAGTGAGGAAAATGAAGTATTTGTATTTGCAGATACAAAACGTATCACTCAAGTATTGGAAAATTTAATTTCAAATTCTATAAAATATGGTAGAGAAAATGGGCATACTGACATCTATATTCACGATTTAGATGAGCAATTTTTAATTGAAATTATTGACGATGGACCTGGAATTGCCGCCGAACATTTACCTCGATTATTTGAACGTTTTTTTCGTGCAGATAAAAGCAGAAACCGTAAAATAAATGGCACTGGATTAGGTTTATCTATTGTAAAAAATATTATTGACGCACACGAGCAAACCATAAATGTCAGTAGCGAATTAGAAAAAGGCACTACGTTTAGTTTTACTTTGCAGAAATATATTCCAGATTAATAACTTAGACTAATACTGACAATACTTCATCACCTTTGTTCTAAAAATTATTTTCCCGTTTTCGTTTCGAATTAGAAGAATATTTATTCCGGTTGAAAAATCTGCCTGGTTTAAATAAATAATATTTTGAATAGTTGCTTCATTTATTTTTTTTTGTGAAATAGTTTGTCCCAATTCATTCACCACTTCCAGTTGTAGCCTTTCGTAGATTGTTTGTTTACAATTTAATTTAGGCTGCAATGCACACGTAATTGGATTGGGTGTCAGTGAAAAATAGTCATTGCCAATTTCGGCACTATCCTCTTTACACCAATAAAAAGTTTCAAAATTTCTGCAATTGTATAAAGCTTCTGAAGTAATAGAATCCGACGCAATATGCGTAGCAAAATGAAAGGAGCCATTGTTTATTTCCTGAATAAATGCCACCGATTTCTGTAAAATATAATCTATGGCCGATGCATCGCCTCCTTGTGGCGCAAGCACTGAATTGAAACCATGATTAAAACCGCAGAATACATGTAAGTCATACGGAACTGCATATTGCTCTAAAGTTTTGGTAAAAATTCCAGGCCCAAAGGAACGTGCGGTATGGCTACAATTGCCTAACCAACCATTAAAAAAATCGACTGCGCCATCACACGTATTATTAAACAACAACAATGGATATGAACGAATAATTTTGGGTTGAGCTTCATAAAAACCACCCACTACACTAATGATTCCGGCTACATCGGTCGTGTTTGTCATGGTATTACTTTGAAAATCCAAACTACCTAAGCGAGCTAAACGTTCCGGTTCAACGGTAGAATCGTTTATATACAAGGAATGCATTGCCAAAAATCCGCCGGAACTAATTCCGAATAAAAATATTTTATTTGAATCAATGCCTAACGTATTGGCATTGGCCTTGCAATAGCGAATGAGCGCACGACAATCTTGAAAGGCACGATGTGCAGCATCTTTAAATTTAGTAGGTGTAGCACTTTCACACAATCCTTTTGTTTCCGATTCATACCAACCTTGCCTAAAATCAGGAAGGATCGTGCTGATATTTTTTGCATTAAATTTATCGGAAAATACTTTTAGTTGCGCCATATTTTTATCGCCGGAAGCATATCCTCCACCATGATAAATAATTACAACAGGTAATTTTGTAGCAAATAAATTGGGCTTGTAAATATCGGCTTGCAAATTAATATTTTGCTCGTTATACGCCTTGTTATTTCCATAAGTAAAGGTTGTTTTAATACCGGCAAATGCAATAAAAAAATTGCCATAAATAGCCAGCAAAAACAAGACTAAACTTTTTATGTTATGCATATTTTTCAATGATTTTATCACATGCTTTATCCAACATTTCAAAAACAGTTTGAAAACCGCTATCGTCAAAATATGGATCGGGCACACTTCTGTTTTCATTTGGATAGAGTTCATTTAAAATCAGTTTTACTTTATTTTCTTCAGTTTTATCCAATGCCCAACTTAGTAAATCTTTATAGTTTGAAATATCCATCGCAAAAATCAAATCAAATTCTTCATAATCGGTACTGCGTACGCTGCGAGCACGTTGGTTGGAAATATCGATTCCAAATTTTGTAGCAATTTGTACCGAACGCTTATCCGGCGCTGTTCCTAAATGCCATTTTCCGGTTCCGGCACTATCAATATACCAGTCCAACCCATTCTGGGCACATTTATGTTTTAAAATGCCTTCTGCTAAAGGAGAACGGCAAATATTTCCTAAGCAAACCATTAATACTTTCATTTCATTATTTATGTTTATAAAGATAAAATCTTTAATAACAAAAATGAATGTTTTATCTTACATCGCAAAATGAAGCAAATTATTTTTGGTATATTTCTTTTAGGCAGTGGAATGATTGCATCCTGCCAGAAAAATAGTTGGCAACAAACTTCTACCGGAATAAAATACAAGCTTTTCACAAACGATTCAATAAAAGACAAACCTGTTTTTGGCGATCATATTTGGATGCATCTTCGAAAATATGACCATCATAGAAAAGAGTTGTTCAATACGAAAGTTTTTGAAACTGAAAATGGAGTCAGCTTAGATTATAGGAAACCAAACAATCTAAATGATGTCATTTCTTTTTTTTCATATTTAGGAAAAGGCGACTCGATGATAGTAAAGATTCCCACTTATTTAGTGGATAGTTTAAAGCCTAAAAGCAAGTACTATACCTATCATCTAAATCTGATTGATTTTAAATCTGCTACTATTTATAAATTAGAAAAGGAGCAAAAAATTCAGCAGCAACAACAAACGGATTCGATTGTCATTTTTGAATTTTTAAAAAATAATCAGTTTACTAATTTCAAATTAGATTCAAATGGTGTTTGGTATATGCGTACAAAATTTGGGACTGGAAAAAAAATTGAAAAAGGCAATTCTATTTCCATCCACTACAAAGGCTATTTACTATCGAGAGTTGAATTTGATAATTCTTATTTACGCAATAAACCATTAAACTTCACCATTGGCAAAAATCAAGTGATTGATGGCTTAGACAAAGGCATTTTGCATTTTCATTTTGGCGATAAAGGCACTATCATTATTCCAAGCAGCTTGGCTTATGGTGATAGATTAGTTGGGGCAATTCCTGCCAATTCCGTTTTACTATTTGATGTGGAAATATTAGAAGAGTAAAACATGCTGTTTGGATGTATCCATCCAAACAGCATGAAAAAATCTATTTCTTTCTACTACTAAATTTCTCTTTAATTCTATCTACTACATAATATACACTTGGTACCACTACCAATGTTAACAGCAAGGAACTCGTTAATCCACCAATAATTACCCAAGCCATAGA
>JAGNZZ010000004.1:37659-71913 GCA_017984135.1 Chitinophagales bacterium
ATGGTTGTATTGGCTACGTTGCTAATGTTTTGCTTATCGCTTTTATCGTACATAATATTGATAGTATATTCTTCGCCATGATCTTTAAATTTAGATTGGTCATTTCCTCTAAATGCCAACTGAATAGCATATCCTACGCTTTGAATATTCAATCCCATTTTGGCAATTTTATCTCTATTTAAAGCAATTTGGATTTCTGTTTTCGATGATTTAGTGCTGTATTCTACATAATCTGTTCCGGGTGTATTTTTTATAATTTGGTGTACTTTACGAGCGTATGTCCACACTTCCTCTAAATCGGCACCCATCACTACTAATTGTATTTGCGGTTGATTTCCACCGGTAATACTTGCCGGTTTAATGGAAAAACTCAAACCGGGAATACTATCTAATCGTTGACGAATAGAAGCACCAATTTCATCAGTAGAACGTGTACGTTCCAACCTATTGACTAAAGAAACGGTCATGTCTGCTTGGTTAGGTATGGTAATAAAACCGCCCATTTGCGTAGCCACAGCACCAACATTGGTAAATACTTTGGTTACTTCCGGATATTCCAAAACAATATCTTCTACTTGTTTGGCAATTCTATTGGTTTGTTGTAAAGTAGCTTGAGGTTCTAATTCCATAATTAGATTGAATTCACCTCTATCGCCACTTCCGGCAAAGGAGCTACCGACATAACCAGCGCTACCCAAATATCCTATAAAACCAAACAAACTTAAAACGACCGCCAGAACAACTATTTTATGATCTAAAACCCAATTTAGAATTCGACCATACGCTTCAATTAATTTATTGATTTGCTCTTCAATCCAAAAATTTAATCGTCCCCAAAGTGAGTCTTTGTGGAGTATTTCTAATTTTCCCCAACGAGATGCTAATAATGGCGTTAGTGTGAAAGAAACGAATAAACTCATTAATGTAGAAAATACAACCACCAATGCAAATTCTCGCAATATATTTCCAATTAAGCCACCAGCCATTGCTAAGGGAACAAACACTACAACATCCACTAATGTAATAGACAAAGCAGTGAATCCAATTTCGCTTCTACCATCTAATGCAGCCGTTACTCTATCTTTTCCCATTTCCATGTGTCGGAAAATATTTTCTAACACTACGATACTATCATCTACTAAAATTCCGACGACAAGAGACAAGGCTAATAAGGTCATTAAGTTTAAAGAAAATCCCATCAGATACATCAAAATAAAAGTTGGAATCATGGCAGAAGGCAATGCCACTAACACGAACATAGAACTTCGGAAACTGTGTAAGAAAATCAACATGACAAAAGCAACGATGAGTACTGCTAAAAACAAATCATGTGTTACCGCGGTGGCGGCTTCCATGGTGTAAGTAGATTGGTCAATGGCTACTTCGTAGTTAAATCCGGTGGAAGCATATTGTTTTACAATGGTATCTAATTTTGCTTTTACGAGGTGGCTTACTTCCACAGCGTTGGCATCTGTTTGTTTGGATATTTCAATACCTAAACCTACTTTTCCATTAATTCTGTTAATGGTAGTTGGTGTTGCGTTTGCATCCGTTACGCTTGCCACTTCTTTCAATAGCAATTTGCTACCATTTTTATTTTCTCTAATGATTAAATTTCTTAAATCATCTACTGTTTGAAATTTTTCATTTAATCGGATGGTAAATCTATTGTCTTGGCTTTCGATATTTCCGGCAGGATAAGACATGTTACTGATAGCTACCATTTGGGTAACTTGAGCAGTAGAAAGGTGATAGGCTTGAATTTTCTCGTTATCGAGTTTTACTTCTATTTCACGTTGTGTTCCACCAATCAAACGAACTTGTCCTACACCTTCCACGTTAGATAAAATGGGCTTAATTTTTTGGTCAACTAAGTCATACAATTCGGCTTCACTTGTTTTGGCAAATGTGGAAAGGCGCAAAACAGGAATTTCACTGGAGCTGAATTTGGAGATAATTGGATCATCTACATCATCGGGTAAAATACTTTTAATCTGGCTAATTTTCCGTTCCGCATCTGACTGTGCGCTGTTCACGTTCATGGATTGTTTAAGTTGAATAATGACCATTGAAACGTTTTCTTGAGAGGAAGAAGAAACCACATCAACGCCTTCAATTGAAGAAACAGCATCTTCAATTTTTTTGGTAACATTATTCTGTACTTCTTCGGAGGATGCTCCTTTATAAATAGTTTGAATAGAAATAATAGGTGCTTCAAACTTTGGAAGTAAGTTATAATTCAATAAACTATATCCAAAGAAACCAAAAATGATTAATGTTAAAAATACAACGCTAATTAAGAGTGGTCGTTTTATTGCGATTTCAGTAATAGACATATACGTTCTTTTAGTTGTTTAATTCATTTTAAATATAAAAATGAAATCCATTGTCAATTCTAAACATGGTATTTAAACCAATACTTATTTTTCGTTTATGATTTGAATTTTACTTTTTTCTGTTAGGTTGATTTGTCCGGTAGTAACTACTTTGTCGCCCGGCGTTAAACCACTTCGAACAATGATATTTTGTCCTACTTCTTCTCCTAAAACAATTTTTCTTATGGCGATTGAATTTCCATTTACCACATATACGTATGGGTTTTTCACACCTTCTACTAATGCCATTTTAGGAATTTGCAAAGCATCTGCCGGTTTTTTAAAACTAAATTTCACTTGCACATACGTTCCGGCTTTATAGCCGTTGTTAGGAATATGAACTTCCACTTTGTAATTGTGATTTTCATCGCCTTTGGGTGCAATATATTTTATGATACCTTTGGTAATTTTATCTGGAAAAATATCGGATGTTACTTGTGCGGATTGACCTACATGTAAATCATATACATTGTTTTCGCTTACATACACAATTGCTTTTAAAATAGAAACATCCATGATGGTAGCCAATGGAGTTCCAGAATTGGCGAACTCACCAGCATTTGTATTTTTTTGTACTATGACGCCGCTGATTGGTGCATAAATATTATTGTCTGCAATTTGTTGTAAATAGTTTTCTTTTTGAATTTTAACGGTTTCCAAATTATAATTCAAATCATTGATAGCATTTGCCGGAGCAGCATCGCCCGCAATTAAATCTTGTGTTCGTTTGATATCATCTTCTAATTTTTTTATAGTTGCATCGGAAGATTTTATGCCGATTTCACGTTGCTTGGAATCAATTTTGCCAATGAGTTGCCCTTTGGTAACATGTTGACCGATTTCAATATTAAACGTAGCTAATTTTCCTGGCTGTGTAGCTGTTATTATTCCAGTATTGTTATTGTCTAAAACTGCGGGTAAAGCATAATCGGTAGAAACTGTAAAATAGTTAACTTCAAAAGTAGATACAGAAACCGGAACATTGCTTCTATCTATAGGCGATGCATTTTTATCTATAGTTTTTTTGTTGGCTGCAAGTTTATAAATCATGCCACCTATTAGCAAAGCAACGATTATTCCAATTATAATTTTATTTTTCATGTAGTATTATTTTAATGATTGTTTTGGATAGTAGTATGTATTATTTATATTTTTCTAAGTTTCCATTGGCTTTATCTATCTCTAATTTTGCATTTAATAAATCAACAAAAGAACGTAAGTAATTCGTTTCTGATTCTTGATACGAGGATTCAGAAGATAACCATTCAGGATAGCTGATGATTCCTTTTTGATACTGCAAGGTTACTACCTCTAAAATGTTTTTAGCCATTTCCATATTTGCTCTATTGATGTCGATATTATCCACAGAATTGATATACTTTGTGTTTGCATTTTTCATTTGAAATTTCAATCCGTTTTCAGTTTGAGCAATGGTTTCTTGCAATGACGATAAATTAAGTTTAGATTGTTTTAAAGCACTGGCCGTTCGTAAGCCATCGAAGATGGGAATTTGCAATTGCAAACCAATAGCAGCAATAGGCGACCAATGTTTAAACGATTCTCCAAATTTATTGCCTAAAGATTGTCCGGCATATTTAGCATAAAAAGATAATATAGGAAAATAAGGTGCGCTGGTTCTTTTGTATAACACATTTTGTAATTGTTGATTTTTGCGCAAGATTCTAAGTTCAATCTTATTTTTAATATTTCCAGTGTCGGAAAATGTTTGTAAATCAATAATCTCTCTGGAATAATTGGTGTCAATTTGAAAATCATTTTCTAATGACATATCCATATTAAATTTCAAATTATCGTAGGCTAATTTTTTATTGGTAATTAAGATTTCATTTTGGGCAGCTAAATTATTCATGTTCACTTGAATTCGATCTACATCAATTTTTTTCACCACACCTTTGTCGTATTGCAATTTCACAACAGGCAATGTTTTTGACAATCTATCTTGATTGAGTTTCAACATTTTTTCTTGCTCGTTGATTAATAAAAGTTGATAGTAGGCAACAATGGTATTATAGATTACCTCTTCTTTCGTTTTTTCTTTTTTTAATTCTGCTAGCTCGTAACTTGGTTTTATGGCTCTTATTCCATCTATATAAGATTTATTGTATAAAAACTGATCGAGCTGTACGCCGACAATGGTTGTAAAATGATTGCCAAACGCCACTGTATTCGGAAATGTTTGTCCTAAAGCCGCACCCAACTGAACAAACTCATTCGGTAAAGCGGATTTTTGCAATTGAATATTATAATCCCATTTTACCAATCCATTGATTTGAGGCATATAGGCAGATTGGCCTTCTTTTTTTCTGGCATAAGCTACTTGCACATCATTTTCAGCAATGTTGATGTTGTGATGATTTTTCAAAGCAAAATCAATACATTGTGATAACGTATAAATAGGTTGTTGCGCTTTTAAAACGGAAACAGAAGAGAAACATAAAAAGAATACTATACTATATATTTTATTCATAAGTTTAATTTTTGTGATTTCAAGAGTTGTGTAAATAATTTTTTACCTTCTTCGGTGGCAATAGCGTGCAAATTATATTTTAAAATTTCGAAATAAATTTCTACCGGTTTAATATTGAGTTGGTGTTTATTATCAATTGCCATCATTGATAAACGAAGCTGTAAGGATGATACAATTTCTATATTAATATCTTTCCTGTATAAGCCTTGCCTTATTCCTTTCTTTAAATTTGTTTGAATGTTTTCTTTTGCAAATGTTTGAATATGATTATCAATTAAACTCCAACATTCAGGATAAAATTTAGAGATATCCATCAGCATTGCCGGATTGTACAATTGTAATTCTTTATGCACATGCTTCGCAATTAATAATAATTCTTCAATCGCATTTTCTGTATTTTTAGAAATGGCATCAATAGCTTGTTCATCATTTTGCAAATCATACACAATGCAAAAGCGCACTAAATCTTCTTTGTTTTTAATTTGCTGATATAAGGTTTTTTTCGAAATGCCAAGTTCCTTTGCCAAATCATCCATGGTGGTATTTCGAACGCCAACATGGTTAAATAAATACCTTGCCTTTTCAAATATTTTTGAAGAAATACTACATTCAACCGTATGTTGCGTTACTTGTTTCATTTAAAATGGACGACAAATTTACTCTTTAAAAACTCAAAAAACTCAAAAAGGTTTTAAAGTTTCCAAAAATTTAATGTTAAATAATTGTAGTTTTGAAGAAAGAACTAAAATGAAAGCACTTGTTTTAAATGAAAATACTTTTCAAGTAGAAACAATACCGCAACCAACGATTACCGAAAATCAAGTTTTGATTCAATTAAAGTATGCTGCATTGAATCATCGCGACCAATGGATTCGTGAAGGTCAGTATGCTAAAATACAATTACCTGCCATTTTAGGCTCCGATGGATGTGGCGAGGTAATTGCAGTAGCAAATGATAACGATAAGAAATGGATAGGAAAAAGTGTTATCATTAATCCAAACATTAATTGGGGCGACAACAATGGTTTCCAACAAAAAGACTATCAAATTTTAGGTATGCCATCACAAGGTACCATTGCGGAGTACATAGCCGTTCCGTCGGATAGAATTCATGAGAAACCTAAACACTTAACGGATGAACAGGCTGCAGCATTGCCTTTAGCTGGACTAACAGCATATAATGCTATGTTTAATAAAGGAAAAGCAGAAAAAGGAATGAACATTTTAATTTCTGGTGTTGGTGGTGGTGTGGCTCAATTTGCATTTTTATATGCGGTTGCCATTGGAGCACAAGTATATATTACATCAAGTAAAAATGAAGTAATTAATGCATGCCTCCAATTAGGTGCGAAAGCAGGTGCCAATTATAAAGAAGAAAATGCCATTAAAAATTTAGCTAAATCTATTGGAGGTTTTGATATCATTATTGATAGTGCTTGTGGGAATGGAATGAATGAATTAATTGCTACACTTAAACCGACAGGAAAATTCGTGTTTTATGGTGCAACAAAAGGATTACCAAAGGATTTAAACATGCGTCAAATATTTTGGAATCATCTGCAAATAGTAGGCTCTACCATGGGAAGTGATGCTGATTTTATTAAAATGATACAATTATGCAACGATTATCAAATAAATCCAATCATAGATAAAGTTTTTAGCATTGATAATGCCGTTGCAGCTTTTGATAGGATGAAAAATGGCGACCAATTTGGCAAGATAATTGTTAAACTATAAAATACACTTTTTAAAACTTTTAAAACCAATAAAAATGGATTTACAACAACTTATTAATGGGCCACTTGGACAACAAGCCACACAATTAATCAGTAATCAATTAGGCATTGATTCAGATAAAGCACAAAGTGCAGTGGGATTGGCGTTGCCAACTATTTTAAATGCACTAAACAACAATGCATCTACTCAAGAAGGTGCTGCTTCATTGTTTAATGCTGTAACAAAAGACCATAGTGCCGGTGGATTAGATGACATTGCCAGCATTGCACAAAATGCTTTAGGTGGTGAAGGAAATTCTATTCTAAAACATATCTTAGGTGGTTTGCAACCTAAAGTAGAAAATACAATTTCACAAAATACTGGAATTGGTGGTGGACAAGCTTCACAAATATTACAAATATTAGCACCACTAGTGCTAAAAACATTGGGTAATCAAACACAATCTCAAGGATTAAATATTGGTGGTTTAGCCGGATTGATTAGTAATTTTGTAGGCAACCAACAACAAGCTGCACCTCAACAGAATGATTTAATTTCTCAATTATTGGATAGAAATAAGGACGGAAATGTGATAGATGATGTGGCAGGATTATTAGGAAATTTATTTAAAAAATAAATCCAATTTTTATAACAATAAAGAGTGATAGCATGAATGTTATCGCTCTTTTTATTTTATATGAATACTATACAAACATCTGGAATGCTTACATTGCAAGATTAAATAAATCTAAAAATAGAATTTCATTATTTCATAAAAATCCACTTACCAATTTCTTTGAACGTAATTTTTTTACCTTGTATTAAGATACCAACTCTGTAAATTCTGGCTGCCACATAAGCCATGCCAACAGAAGAAATAAGCAGAATAAACATGGATAAAATTTGTTCCCACCATGATACTTGAAATGGTATTCTAGTAATCATAATAATAGGAGAAGAAAAGGGCAATATGGAACCCCAAAATGCTGCTGAAGAAAATGGCTGAGATAAGGTAACAGACATTAATACCATAGAAATAATGATTGGTATGGTAATTGGAAATGTAAAAGTTTGCGCGTCACTATCATCGGTAACGGCAGCACCAATAGCAGCAAATTGGGAGGCATAAAAAAGGTACCCAAAAATGAAATAAAATAAGAAGCTTAACAACATGCGAGCTATATCTAAACCTTGAAAAGCCATCGAAATATTCATTAACATTTGTGTAGCTTCGGAGGAATTTGTCATTTGATTACTTTGTTGCATCGCTTGCATGGCTATCATCTTGTCGCCCATAAATATGGGCAACAATAAATTGATGCAAACTGTTAATAACATCCAGCCTAAAAATTGGGTTAAACCAACAGCACCAATGCCAATAATTTTTCCAATCATCAACTGGAAAGGTTTTACAGTGGTTACTAATACTTCAACGATTCGATTTGATTTTTCTTCGGTTACGCTTCGCATCACCATGGCTCCGTAAACAATCAAAAATATATAAATCAGCATGCCGCATGCATACCCAAACAATCCCGCGATTTCAGAGCTGCCTTTTTTGGTTTCATCACCAATTATTTGTTCTATGGCTATTTTTTTATCCAAGGAAGCAATCGTGTCAATATTGTAATTTCTTGCAGACAAAGCTCTGTTTCTAACTTCTTCTGAAAGGTTTTTTACGATATGTTCTTTAGTCGATAAACCTAATTCATTTTCTGAATAATAGGCAAAACCTAAAGGCTTATCCAATTCAAATTTTGGAATAAATAAAATGCCATCACAATTAATATTTTGATACAAATTTTTAAGTGAATCTATCGGTTGTCGATTGCCTGTCAAATATATGAAACGTAAGTTTTCGCCCACATCCATTCCTCTAAATTTATCTTCAAAACAGCCACTTTCATCTTTAACCGCAATTCGAAGTTTTTCCTGAGTGGATGTGGCAATATTAACCATTACAATCATCATGACTCCAATTAAAACGGGCATCAACAAGGTTAATAGGATAAACGATTTTTTTCTCACTCGTGTGAGATATTCTCGTTTAATGATATACCATGTTTTAATCATTTTCTTTGTTGATGTGGTATTTTAAAAATGAACTTGCGCTAATTTTTTAATCCTATTAAATTTCATTTTTTACTTTCTGAATAAAAATATCATTGACAGTTGGCAAGACTTCATGCATGCTTAAAATTTCAATCTGTTGCTGAAGTAATACTTTTAAAATATCATTTTGTGTTTGATGTTCTTTTAGTTTAAATAACCATTGATTATTATATGTTTGAACAATTTCCAACTGACTTTCTATTGTTTCATTACTTTCTGAATCTGTGGCTGTTTCCACTTTAATAAGATGTTGTTTATACTGTTGTTTAATGGCTTTTACATTTCCATTTAAAATAATTTTCCCATCGTTTATCAAAAAAATATCTTCACAAATTTCTTCGACATTTTCCATTCGATGTGTTGAAAAAATAATAGTTGTACCATTTGCTTGTAATTCAAAAATTTCATTTTTGATAATTTCCGCATTGATAGGATCTAGTCCTGAAAATGGCTCATCTAAAATTAACAAGGTTGGTTGATGCAAAACAGTAGCTACAAATTGAACTTTTTGCTGCATCCCTTTAGAAAGTTCTTCAACTGTTTTATTACTCCAACTTTCAATATCTAATTTTTTAAGCCAATAATTTATTCGTTGAGTGGCTTCTATGTTGGAAAAATTTCTAAGTTGAGCAAAATAATGTAGTTGTTCTGCCACTTTCATTTTCTTGTACAAGCCACGTTCTTCCGGCATGTAACCCATTAAATTCTGATGTTTTTCGGCTAATTTTTCGCCGTTGAAAAGTATGGTTCCTGAATCTGGATAAAAAATTTGGGTAATGTTGCGTATCAGTGTAGTTTTACCGGCTCCATTGGGTCCAAGCAATCCATAAATTTTATTTTTTTCAATAGATAAACTAACATCTTGTAATGCCAATTTATTTTGGAAGGATTTGAATATATGTTGTACGTCGAGTAGCAATATTTTATTTATAAAACAAAGTTAGAAGATATTTTATACTATCCAACTTATCGTACCTATTCCAATAATTAGATTAGTGAAAAAATTTATCAAAAAATCCTTTGTTTTTTTCTTTTAGTGTTTGTGGATTAAAATTTTTGGACTCTTTCAGTTTTTCTAACAATGCTGTTTCTTCGGTTGTTAAATCTTGTGGAGTAAACACTTGAACTTCTACAATTTGATCGCCTTTTCCATATCCATTTAAACTTGGAATTCCTTTGCCTTGAAGTTTAAATAATTTACCGCTTTGTGTGCCTTTTGGAATTTTAATTTTAGCTGTTCCTCCAATTGTAGGCACTTCTACTTGTGTACCTAAAGCTACTTCTGCAAAATTCAAATATAGATTATAGACAACATTGGTATCTTCTCTTCTTAATTCCGGATGTGGCACTTCATCAATGTTTATTAGTAAATCGCCAGGATAACCACCTCTAATTCCAGCATTTCCTTTTCCGGTCATGGAAAGTTGAATCCCTTCACTCACACCTGCTGGAATATCGATGCTTACAATCTCTTCTCCATATACACGACCTTCTCCGCGACATTTTGTACATTTATTGGTGATGATTTTTCCTTCACCTTCACAAGTTGGGCAAGTACCTGTTGTAGCCATTTGTCCTAAAAATGTTTGAGTGACTTTTCGAACCACGCCGCTGCCGTTACAAGTATTACAAGTTTGGTAGGAATTATTATCTTTTGCGCCAATACCATTACAAGTATCACAAGTGATGTGTTTTTTAACTTTAATTTTCTTTTGTGCACCATTTGCGATTTCTTCTAAATCCATTTTCACTTTTACACGCAAATTACTTCCACGTTGTCCTTGACCACGTTCATTTCGTCTGCCACCTCCAAAAAAAGATTCAAAAGGATTGCCACCGCCACCATTTCCAAAGATATCTCCGAATTGTGAAAATATATCATCCATATTCATACCACCACCATGTCCGCCGGCACCAAAACCACCAGCACTTTGATGTCCAAAACGATCATATTTTGCACGCTTGTCAGCGTTACTCAACACATCATAGGCTTCCGCTGCTTCTTTAAATTTTTCTTCCGCTGCTTTATCGCCCGGATTTTTATCCGGATGGAATTGAATCGCCATTTTACGATATGCTTTTTTTATTTCATCGGCACTCGCACTTTTTGCAACTCCTAAAATTTCATAATAATCTCTTTTTGACATATTGAATTTATAAATTGGTGGTGTTGATTATTCTAAAATTAAGTTTTCAAAAAAAATAACCAATCATGTACATTAATTTCTATGTTTTATTTATCCATTTTTATTTCCCAACCACTACTTTCGCATATCGAATAATAACGTCGTTTAATGTGTAACCACATTGAACTTCATCAATTACTTTACCTTTTTGTGCTTCTGTGGGTGCTGGAATTTCAGCAATTGCCTCATGTTGTTCCACATCAAAATCTTTTCCTACACTTTCAATTACTTTTAATCCTTTTGCTTGTAGTGATTTTTGTAATTTTTCTTGAATTAATTGAACACCTTGCGTGTAGGATTCTGTATTATTGTCTTGTTCAAAGGCTTTGCTGGCACGTTGAAAATCGTCCAACACGGGCAACAATTCACGGATTATGTCTTGACCTGCTGTTTTAAATAATTCAAGTCGCTCTTTAGCATTGCGTTTTTTGAAATTGTCAAACTCAGCAAAAAGGCGCAGGTATTTGTCTTTCTGTTCAGCCAAATCAGATTTCAAGACCGACAATTCGTCAATTATATTATTTTCTTCGCTATTTGGCGTGTCGTTATGCTGACTTTCTGACTGTTTCTCTGTTTGTTCTTCAGCGCTTGTTTGCTTGTTGTCTTCAGCAACTAGTTGTTCATCTTGTGCTACAATATCTTTTTCATCTAACATCATTAGAATTTTCTGATATTATGGCAAAAGGTTTGCCAAATGCAAAAAAGGACAAATTGACATAAAAATATGGGTTTCTATTTTGATTTTAGTTTCTTACTCACCAATTGATCTACTAAGTAATGCGAAGGATTTATGGCAATGACATAACCGGTTTCATCCACCAAAACTGTTTGCGGAATGGAGCGAATGCCATACTTTGCCGCACCATCAGCATACCATCCTTTTAAATCGGAAACATGATAAGGCCAAATTAAACCATCTTGTTTAATAGCTTTTTTCCAATTATCCATATTTTGATCTAATGAAACACTATAAATCGTAAAACCTTTTACGCCTTTCACAAATTTTTTACCTTGATATTTCGAATATAAAGCAACGATTGCTGGATTGTTTTTCCGACAAGGACCGCACCACGACGACCAAAAATCAATTAATACGATATTGCCTTTTAAAGAGGACAAGGCTATTTCTTTTCCTTCTGGATTTTTATAATTTAATTCGGTTGCTTTTGTGCCTACAGCTGGCATTTGTGCCTGTGCAGAAAAAATTGAGATTAACAGAAAACTTATGGTGTATATTCTTCTTTTCATCATTCTATTTTTATGGAATAAAGATAGACAAATATTATGCCTAAATTTCTTAAAAATATTAAATAAGAAAGTTACATTTAACTAAGATTTTTCATTTCTAAAAAAACAACATGAAAAAAGTGTTTAAATTTCTCGCATTGCTGATTGTCTTATTAGTAATTGCATTTTTTGTATTACAAAAAAAATCAATTCCACTTGAAATATTGAAAAAAAAATACACCACTGCTGATTCCAAATTTATGGAACTAGACGGCATGCAAGTACATTATAGAATGGAAGGAAATGGAACACCCATTGTTTTGATTCATGGAACTGGTTCTGCTTTACAAACTTGGGATGGATGGATGGATTCATTGCTTGCTCATCAATTTAATGTAATACGATTAGATATGCCAGCATTTGGATTAACTGGGCCGAGAAGTGATAAAGATTATTCTACTAAAATGTATGTTGATTTTTTAGATAGATTTTTACAACAATTGGGCATTGATACCTTTGCTTTGGCGGGTAATTCATTGGGTGGTGAAATAGCTTGGAAATATGCATTAGCACATCCATCTAAAGTATCTAATTTAATTTTGGTAGATCCGGCAGGTTTTTATGCTGAAGACAAACAAAATGGTGCTATCGTTTTTAAACTAGCAAAATACAAATGGATGGCACAATTAATTAGCAGAATGGACACTAAAATTTTGGTGGACAAAACACTAAAAGACGTGTATGAAGACGACAGCAAAATAACAGATAAAACCAAATCATTATATTATGACATTTCCATGCGAGATGGCAACAGAGAAAGTTTTACTGAACGTGTGCAACAAATTGGGCAAGAGCAAATAGTAGATATTCGTAAAATAGAAACACCTACTCTTATACAATGGGGTCAACAAGATAAATTAATTGATATTTCCATGTTGGAAAATTTTAAAAAAATTAAAAACAATACTGCAATTATTTATGAAAATTGTGGTCATGTTCCGCAAGAAGAAATTCCATCCAAATCGGTGCATGATGTACTTTTATTTTTAAAAAAATAAAAGTGGTATAATAATTGCATCATCAACTAAAAATAATGAACATGAAAAAAATGAATGGCTTAATTGCATTTATATTCGCTTTATATTCTATCCAAGTATTTGCTAACGGAAATACTTATACAAAAGAAAATATTACGCCTGAAATTCAGAAAACGATTACAGCTGTTACAAATGAATGCAAACTAAATACAGACCAAGTATCTAAATTTAAAGATGATTATATTTTGTTTTTAAATGAAAATTCAAAGCAGAATGCAAACACCAATGTATTACTATTTTTATTAGGTACAAAAATGAAAAGCTATGTGTCGAACGAGCAATTAAATAAGGTGACAAAGATGGCACAAGATGGCAAATTAACACCGAAAAAGACAAGCATAAACACGGCTGCCCAAAATGGAACTTCTACTCAAGCAACTAATATAACGAATTACAAAAACCAATCAAATGCTACAGAGTTGTTTGAGCAGTTAAAGGCTACTATGAAAGTAAGCAGTGAAAATGCTGTAAAAATAACGCCTATTTTACAAAACTACGACAAACAATTAAGCATCATAAAAACTCAAAATGCAACGAATCCTCAAAAGGTAAAACAACTTACCGATGCATTAAACAACCAAACTGTTCCTCAATTAAAACAATACATGAACGACCAACAACTTGCTACATTAGTTTTGGCTTTAGGTATGCAAGAAAACATATTATCTGGAAAAAATATTTCGATAGAACAAAAACAATTTTTAGACAAAGTAAGAAATCAATATAAATTAAATGATGCACAAACAATGATAGTAGTTTTAGCGTTGGTGCAAGGAAAAATAAGAGGTGACATTATAGGATTAATACACAAAACGGATCCTCAAAAAGCAGGACAAGAATTTATTATATTAATGCAAGATTTAGATGCACAATTAAAATCAGGATTAAGCAATGACCAATATACTAAAGTAAAAACGGATATTGAAAAATTGATTAAAGGTCAAAAATAAATTGCTTTAGCAAAAAAAGTTATTGCAATTGTTTCTTTAAAATCGAATAAAACATATCAATAGTAAAAGGTTTAGGTAAGTACGCATTAAACCCAAATTCAATAAATTCCTCTTCACCATTAATAAGTAAGCTGGCCGTACTGGCTATTACTTTAAGCTTATTTTTTTTCTTGTATTTTCGAATTGCAGATAGTGCTTCAAAGCCATTCATTTCGGGCATATCTAAATCCATAACCACTAAATCAAAATTAGATTTTTTAATGAGTTCTAATACTTGCAATCCGTTTTCTGCTTCAACTGTTTGAATATTTTTATTTAAAAGTTTCAAGGTTTCTACCACCACAAATCGATTTTCTTGAACATCATCAACCACTAAAACAACTTTATCATCTAAGAATTTAGCATCACGTTGTTGCCATAAATTTGTAGCTATTTTTTGCTTCTCCACAAATTGCACTGGCAATTTCACACTAAATGTAGTTCCAATTCCAACTTTGCTTTTTACAGAAATTGTACCATTGAGCAGCTCTATTAATTTTTTGGAAATAGACAAACCTAAACCGGTTCCTTTGTATTTTTTTTGTACATGAGAATTTACTTGTTCATATTGTTCAAAAATAGTAGCCAATTTATCTTTAGGAATTCCCATTCCGGTATCAATCACTTGAATTTCAATAGTTGAATTATTAACAATTTTCACATCAATTATCACGCTCCCTTTTGCAGTAAATTTAATGGCATTGCTCACTAAATTTGTAATAATTTGTGTCAATCGCAATCCGTCAGTCTGCACCCAAATTTCCGATTTACTATTTAATTTTGTTTTAAGTTGTAGTTTTTTTTCAATTGCTGCTACATCCATTACAGTCACTACATTTTCAAGTAACTCATTAAAACAAACAGGCTCTAATTCTATTTCTAATTTCCCAGCTTCAATTTTAGAAATGTCTAAAATATCATTTATAATACCTAATAAATTTTCACCCGACTTATGGAGCGTTTTTAAATACTTTTTATGTTCTGGTTTTGGATAATCATTCAACATTAAAGCAGTTGTTCCCAAAATAATATTCATAGGTGTTCGGATTTCATGACTAATGCTGGCAATAAATAAACCTTTAGCAAGAGTAGTTTCTTCAGCCACCAATCGTTCACGTTTGGCATCTTCCAAGCCTAATTTTATTTGCAATTTATTGTTATCATCTGAATAGCCTTTTTCCAATAATTCTAATTTTCGTTCATAGAATTTTTTCAAATAATGGAATGATTTCTCATAGTCTTTTTTTTGTTCATACAACAAGGACAAATATTCAAAAATCACGGCTCTACTGGTATCTGCACCTTCATGAACGGCCATTTTTTCAGCTTGCAACAACAATACTTCTGTTTTATTGTAATTTCCTATTTCATATTGCAGCACACCATAGCTTTTGGAAATATCCATCATGTAGGCATTGTTATTTTCTGCTGAGTATTTCATGCCTAATCTAAAATATTTTTCTGCTTGTTTGTAGTTTTTCATTTTCCGCAACAAAATAGCATAGCTCACATGTGCACGTAATTTTATTAAAGGAATCGGATGTTTTTTTTCTTTATTGATGGCACTTTGCAAATACTGCTCTGATGCTATCAATTGATCATCCCAATTTAACGCATTGCCAATTAACAATTCAAATTCAATAATACGTTCAACATTATTGAGTCGAGTAGCTAAGGATAGTCCTTGGTGAAAAATATCAATTGCTTTTTTAAATTGCCAAATATTCTGTTGCAATCCACCTATTTTTTTATACTGCAACAATTGCAATTCATGTAAATGATTGAATGCATAAATCTGAGAAGCTTTCTCTAAATACTCAAAGGCATGCTGAAAGTCATTAATTTCAAAATAGATATCGCCCACATCTACATACACTTTGGCACAATCCACGCAATTTTCTCGATGTTGTATGCGCTCAATAAGTTTTGAATAGGATTCAATTGCTTTAACAAGCTCATTCTTTTGCTTATATGCTAAGGATTTCTTGTAGATTACCTCAAAAGATTTTTTAGAAAGTTCCTGTTTTATGGTATTACTTTTCACTTGCATAGAGATATTCCACTAAAGTGTTTTAAATTTAAGTAATATTTGATAAATTTAGCATACGCAACTAAAAATATGATTCGTGCTGTCATTATCGAAGATGAGCCCATCTTCCAAGAAATTTTAAAAAATGCCATTCAACATTCTGGATTTGAAATTAAAATAGATGCTATTTGCAATTCTAAAAGAGAAGCTAAAAAGATTTTACCCGACATACAACCGCATGTTGTATTTTTAGATGTTGAATTAGCTGATGGAAAAGGAGTTGATTTATTGAAAGAGCTAAAAGAAATTAATTTTGAAATTATCTTCACCACATCACACGATAAATATGCCATTAATGCCATTAAAAACAATGCCGTTGATTATTTATTAAAACCAATTAAAGAAAAAGAATTAAAACAAGCATTATCCAAAGTATTAAAAAGATTGGAAGAAAAAGAAACACTCCAACGTGCTGAACAATTACAAGCCTATTTAGATAAAATAAAATCGGAACAACAACAAGATGCCAAATTAATGGTACCTTCTAAAGATGGAATGATATTTTTGAAAATAAATGAAATTATTTATCTGCAATCAGAGAGCAACTACACTCAGTTTTATTTAATTAATCATAAAAAAATATTGATTTCAAAAACCTTGAAATACTTTGAAGAAAAATTATTGTCTTATAATTTTATGCGCGTGCATCAATCAAACTTAATTAATTTATCTCACATGAAAGAAATTGATCATGGCGACAATATTGTTCTCATGAAGGATGATTTAAAAGTAGAGATTTCAAAAAGAAAGAAAAAAGAATTTTTAGATTTATTAGAAAAAAACAATTCCACTATTACCTAATTTTATTTATAAATTACTCGACTTTAAAAAGATACATTTATTTTTTACAACAATACAAATTAACTATGAATTTTGATTATGTTATTATTGGCGGTGGTTCGGCAGGCTGTGTATTAGCCAATCGATTATCCCAAAATCCCAACCATACAGTATGTTTATTAGAAGCTGGTCCACCAGATGATTCGCATTTTATTCACAATTGCAATCCAGTAAATATGCTGTACTTAATGAACAGTCCAAAATACAATTGGAAATATTTTGCCGAAGGCAATGCAAAAACCGGAAAGCGTAAATTTTATTGGCCTCGAGGTAAAACTTTAGGTGGCTCAAGTGCTGTAAATGCCATGATTTACACACGTGGGCATTATTCCGATTACGACCATTGGGCAGCATTAGGCAATACCGGTTGGAATTATAAATCGGTACTTCCATATTTTAAAAAATCGGAATTACAACATCGTGGAGAAGATGCCTACCACAGTAAAGAAGGTACCATGGATGTGATTGATCCTACTTTTCATTTTCCTCAAAGCCATGCCTTTGTTAAAGCATGCGAGCAAGCAGGTATTCCACACAATCACGACATCAATGGTGAACAATATGAAGGTGTTGATTTCTTTCAAATCAATCAAACTCCAGAAGGAAGAAGATGCCATTCTTCGGTTTCGTTTTTAAATCCGGTACGTGATAGAAAAAACATGACTATCCTAAATTATGCCCACATAAAACGTGTATTGATTAAAGATAAATCGGCTTATGGCGTTGAATATTTTGATTTAAAAGATGGAAAAAAATTAAAAACCATCACTGCTGGAAAAGAAATCATATTAAGTGCTGGTATTATTGGCTCTGTACAAGTTTTAAAACTATCCGGCATTGGTCCTAAACAAGAACTTGAAAAACATGGGATTGAAGTTGTGTTAGATTTACCTGGCGTTGGAGAAAATTTACAAGATCATCCGGATATTATTATTCGATGTCGCGATAAAGATGGTAGTTCATTAACCACTTTTCCTTGGCCATACATGGTTCGCTTTATGTCGAAATTTTATAAAGACAACAAAGAACCATTTATTTTTACACCAACAGATGCTGGTGGTTATGTAAAATCTGACCCAAGTGTTGAAGTACCTGATTTGCAATTACAATTTGGTTCATTAAGAATGCAACCACATGGAAATGGCATTACTCCAGTAAAATCTGGATTTGTGTTGCATGTTTGCCACATGCGACCACGAAGTAGAGGAAAAGTATTATTAAAATCAGCCGATCCATTTGAAGATCCTATCATTGAAGCCAATTACTTCGATGATGAATTTGAATTAGATGCATTGGTAAATGGTGTAAAAATTGCTCGAAAAATAATTTCACAACCTGCGTTTGAGCCTTATTTTAAACGAGAAGAAGCGCCTGGACCGGATGTGCAATCCGACGAACAAATTCGACAATTTATTTTAGACAAAGCCGAATCGGTATATCACAGTGCAGGTTCCTGTAAAATGGGCATTGACGAAATGGCGGTGGTAGATCCAGAATTAAAAGTACATGGAATTAAAAATTTAAGAGTGATTGATTCTTCCATTATGCCAACCATTACCGGAAGTAATATTCATGCACCAACCGTAATGATTGCAGAAAAAGGAGCGGATATGATTATTAAAAGTGCTCAGTAAATTTTAAGGATGAATGGAAAATTATTATTATTTTTTCCACTGATTACATTCATAAAAACAAAAAAAAGAAGGCTGACGAATGTCAGCCTTCTTTTGTCTTATTTATTATTGATTACAGATTGTATTTTCCTGCTTCAATAATTTTCGCAGCAATTCTTCTGCGAGCCTCTTTTACATTAAACGGTTCGTATTTTGTAAAACGTTTTAAGCCCATCAACATAATACGCAACTCATCTCCTTCTGCATACGACTGTAAGGCATCTTTACCAAATACATTGATTTTGTTCATAGCATCATTGATAAATACTTTTAAAATATCAACATAAATTTCATTTGCTTTTTCACCTTTCTCAAATATTTTTTCGACGCGTAACAGTAAAGATTCTGCCGTATAGATTTGAATCAACATATCAGCAGCATTCATGATGATTTCTTGCTCATCTTTCATTTTCGCCATTAATTTTTGAACAGCACCACCAGCCACTAACAAGAATGCTTTTTTTGCATTTTTGATGGCTTTATGTTCTGCTGCAAATGCACCTTCATCCTCACTACTGAAATCAGGAACGCTCATTAATTCTTTTTGAATAGCCATGCCAGGTGTCATCAAATCAATTTTGCCACTCATCGCTTTTTTTAGCAACATATCAATAGATAATAAACGGTTGATTTCGCTGGTTCCTTCATAGATACGAGCGATACGAGAATCTCTATAGGCACGAGCAGCAGAAGTTTCTTCGGAGAAGCCCATTCCACCGTGAATTTGTACATTCTCATCAACGATATAATCTAGCACTTCAGAACCTAAAACTTTAACGATAGAACATTCAATGGCATATTCTTCCGCAGCACCCAACAAGGCTTTGCTAAATTCCTTACCTGCATCTAAGTTGTCGTGTTCCAATTTTCCAATATCATTGGCACAACGATAAGTAGCCACTTCTAATGCAAATAATTGGATAGCCATTTCGGCAATTTTATGTTGAATAGCACCAAATGTGCTGATTTCTTTACCAAATTGAGTTCTTTCATTGGCATATTGAACCGCCATATTAAATGCTTGACGTGCACCACCTAAAGCAGTAGCACCTAATTTATAACGACCAATATTTAAGATGTTAAAAGCGATTAAATGGCCTTTACCACGTTCGCCCAACATGTTTTCTACCGGAATACGACAATTTTCGAAAAATACTTGTCGAGTAGATGAACCTTTGATGCCCATTTTATCTTCTTCGGCACCTAAGTTTAATCCAGGAGTACCTTTTTCTACTAAAAATGCTGTAAATTCTTTGCCATCTATTTTAGCAAAAACGGTAAATGAATGTGCAAAACCGGCATTGGTAATCCACATTTTTTGTCCATTTAAAATCCATTCTTTACCATCTTCAGAAAGTGTGGCAATGGTTTTTGCGCCTAAAGCATCAGAACCAGAACTAGGCTCTGTTAAGCAGTAAGATGCTGCCCATTCACCAGTAGCTAATTTGGGTAAGAATTTTTGTTTTTGAGCTTCATTTCCAAAATATAAAATAGGCAAAGTACCGATTCCAATATGGCAAATGGCAGTGGTTGCAAATGAACCGGTTCGACCAAATTCTTCTGCAATGATACAACCTGTAATTACATCCTGATTCATGCCACCATACGTTTCAGGAATAGCAGTGGACAACAAGCCTAAACCGCCGGCAGTACCTAATAATTCCATTGATAAACCTGGCTCTTGTTTTTCGTATTCTTTCCAACGTGGCATTACTTCTTTTTCTACAAAGTCAGATGCCATAGAACGCACCATCAATTGTTCTTCGGTGTAATCTTCCGGAGTAAATACTTGTTCTGTGGTCGATTCTTTAATAATGAATTCACCACCTTTTAATGATTTAATTTGATCTAACGTTTCCATTTATTTTTAGCTGTTTGGATTTAAGTTCCGAGTGTTCGGAATGAAAATTAATACACTAAGATAAGCTGTTCTAGATGCAAAAAAAAAAATTGTTTTTTATGGAATTGTTAGGGTTTTCTGCTATCTAAAATGTTAAATTATTAAATAAAATATTAATCAATGTCTTTAGATAAATCGGAACTGTACTATTTGATTCAAAACTAACAAAAAATAATCGTCGTTTTATAGAATATCTTGAAACATTCTTATTCGGTTGGCGAGGACACCAACCGATAAATCAAATTAATATTCAAATCTACATACCTTCCTATTCGACTCTATAAGAGAATCAAGTAAAGTAATAGGATCTTTTGAAAACAAATCAAAATAACAGGAAACTACTCTGTTTTTACTATCCAATTCATAATGATATTTTTCGTAAGTTCCGGATAGTTCATCCATGAAACTATTCCAATACCAACATTCATCCACCAACTTCATATTTAAGTTCGGATAAGGATACATACACCATTCATTAGCTGGAATTCCTGACAAGCTTGGACATTGTGTATTATTATTAATTGACGTATACGTACATTCATATTTTTTTTCTATCGGAGAAGCGTTAGAAGTATAAAAACTCATTTTAGTAGCGTTGATAGAATCGGGCTCATATTGACAATAAAAATTCAATCCACTACTAGAACCTGCACTAGTTGAGGAAAAGGATGAAAAAAATTGAAAGTCGTTTAATCTATAACCATTTATTAAATCATCGGTATATGTGTCGTTAAATATATTATAGAAAAGGTATTCACTATCAAATGTATTATTCTGAAACTTCATTACCCAAACATTTTGTGTAGAATCAGCAGGCATTTCTTTAAATATAATTTGTTTAGTGGCATATTTTGAATAGTTGAAACGAATAACATTCTTGTCCCCATTCGTCTCTATTCGTATGACACTATCAAAATACGGTTTAGTATCTACTTTAAATAAAAAAATGATGAGTGAATCAGGTGTTGTATTGTCATTGTCTAGGTTATAATAAATAATCTTCTTTGGAAGTTTATTTGAATTTTGGTTTATTTCTTTTTTTTTGCAAGAAAATGTTACTATAAAAAAACATAAGTATAATATGTGTCTAATTTTCATATCTAAAATTACATTTTTTTTTAAATTTAATACTAAATCTCTACGATAAAAAAATAAAATAATTAAACGAGCACCAACATGTCGAACGAAGTGAGACATCCCGAAAGGAAATCGAGGCTATTTTCCTTAAAAAGAGATGGAATAAAAAAACGCCAACCTAAGTTGACGTTTTATTCTGTTGGTGAGCACACCAACCAATAAATAGAAAGTTCAGAATGACAGCGATACTGTTATTTCAATCTTTCAATAATACCTGCAATGCCTTGTCCGCCACCAATACAAGCACTTACCATTCCGTATTTTTTATTTTGCAAGCGCATTTCATTAATTAGTTGTACGGATAATTTTGCTCCGGAGCAACCCAATGGATGACCTAATGCAATGGCACCTCCATTCGGATTAATGATATCTGGATTTAAACCTAATGTGCGAATAACCGCTAATGATTGAGCCGCAAACGCTTCATTTAATTCAATCATTTCGATGTCATCTTGTTTTAAGCCTGCTTGCTTTAATGCTTGTGGAATGGCAACCACAGGACCGATGCCCATAATACGTGGTTCGCAACCTACCACTGCGCTCGTTACTAAACGTGCGATAGGTTCGATGTTTAATTCTTTCACCATTTTTTCTGACATTACCATCACAAATGCTGCACCATCAGAAGTCTGAGAGGAATTACCTGCAGTAACTGAACCTTTAACAGCAAATACAGCTTTTAAGGCTGCCAAACCTTCTATTGTCGTATCTTTTCGTGGTCCTTCATCGGTATCCACAATGAAAGAACGTGTTTTACGTTTGTTGTTTTGCAAGTACACTTCTTCAACAGTTACGGGAACAATTTGATCTTTAAACTTTCCGCCTTCTATTGCTGCAATTGCTTTTTGATGAGATTTAAACGAGAAAATATCTTGATCTTCACGACTGATATTATACTGTTGCGCTACTGCTTCGGCAGTTAATCCCATAGACGAATAATAATCTGGTGTGGTTTCGGCAATACCATAATTCAATACGGTTCGCCAACCAGTCATTGGTAATAATGACATGGATTCAACACCACCAGCAATAATACATTCTGCCATGCCGGCTTTAATTTTTGCGGTTGCCATAGCAATGGTTTCTAAGCCTGATGCACAATAACGATTCACCGTTACGCCACCAATAGACAATGGCAATCCTGCACGCAATACAATCATTCGACCGATTTGCATGCCTTGTTCTGCTTCGGGAATGGCATTTCCACAAATTAAATCATCAATACGTGATGGATCTAAATTTGGAACAGATGCAACTAAATGTTTTACAACATCAGCACCTAAATCATCTGGACGATAAAAGCGGAAACCGCCTTTTTTTGCTTTGCCTATCGCACTGCGATAGCCTGCTACTATATATGCTTCATTCATAATTTGAGTATTAAATATTAAGAAATAAGTATTAAGATCTTTTTGTTTTTATTAATTTGTAAATCATTCGTTGAATTTCCTGCAATTCACTAATAATAAGATTAACCATATCTTTGGGTAAGAATTCTATATCAACACATAATAACAATTGTGTCTCTAATTCAAAACGAGAACCGTAAGCAATCTCTAAGAAATAAGCAAATTCTTTGTTAGAAGTTCTACTCGCTCCTTCTGCAATATTAGAAGGAATAGATACCGCACATCTTCTTATTTGGCTAGATAATCCAAATCTTTCTTCTGATGGAAGTTGAGTAGATAAACTATATATTGATTTCACCAACATTCTTGCTTTTTGTCAAACTATCAATTCTTTGTAATTATTCATTCTTACTACCTGATACTTATATCTTGCTACTAATTACGCAATGGTTTACCTGTAGTCAACATTGCTTGAATTCTTTCGAGTGTTTTCTTCTCACCGCAAAGCGATAAGAAAGCCTCACGTTCTAAGTCTAACAAATATTGCTCATTTACTTGCGTTGGAGCAGACAAATCGCCACCACACATTACATAAGCAATTTTCTTAGCAATCTTAGCGTCATGTGCAGAAATATAACCACCTGCTACGAAAGATTCCACACCAACCGTTAAAGTACCTAATCCGGTTCTGCCTAAAACGGTGATATCGTTTCTATGTGCATTTTGGGTATATCCTTCTTCGCTTAAGCGGATAACTTCTTGTTTTGCTTCTGCAATGACACGTTTTGCATTCACTACGATTCTGTCTTTGTTTTTACGCATCAAGCCTAAATCAAATGCTTCTTTTGCGGATGTTCCTACTTTTGCCATGGCAATATTTAAGAAATTATCTTGTAAAGATTGTAACATTGGATCGCCATTTTTAAAACTATCTGATGTTCTTAATGCCAATTCTTTAGTTCCACCACCTGCAGGAATTAAACCTACACCAACTTCTACTAAACCCATATACGTTTCTGCAGAAGCAATTACAGCATCGGAATGTAAAGTTACTTCACAACCACCACCTAATGTCATGCCATGTGGTGCTGAAACAACAGGTACAGAAGAATAACGACAACGCATGGTCGTTTGTTGAAATTGACGAATTGCAATATCTAATTCATCAAATTCTTGTTCCATGGCGAGCATAGAAATCATCATTAAGTTGGCACCAACAGAAAAATTAGGTGCATCATTTCCAATCACTAACCCTTTATATCCTTTTTCTGCTATTTCAATGGATTTATTGATAGCCGCCAAAACATCACCTCCTAAAGAGTTCATTTTTGAAGTGAATTCTAAATTCAATACACCATCACCTATATCATGCAAAGTTCCACCACTGTTTTTCCATACTGGTTTATTGGCACGTAAGTTCTCTAAAATAATGAAGGATTCAGCGCCTGGAATAGTTTTATATGATTTTGATTGTTGGTCGTAATATTTTTTTACGCCGTTTTCTATTTTATAGAATGACGTGTTACCAGCAGCCAACATTTCTTTTACCCAAGCACTAATGGTTAAACCATCTGCTTCTGCTAATTCAATTCCTTTTTGTACACCAACAATATCCCAATATTGGAAAGGACCAATTTCCCAAGCAAAACCAGCTCTTAATGCATCATCCACTGCATATAAAACATCTGAAATTTCAGGAACGCGGTTGGAAACATACGCGAATAAACCGGCTAATGAGCGTTTCACCATTTGCGCGCCTTTGTCGTCTGCTTTGATAAAAGCGTTTACTTTATCTTGTAAGCTTTCCACTTTTTTTGCAGCATCTAAAGAAGCAAATTTAGGTTTTCCAGTTGGAGCATACTCTAATGTGTCTAAACGAAGTGAGAAAGAGTTTCTTTTTTCGTCTTTGTAATAATATCCTTTTTTAGATTTATTTCCGTAGAATTTATTATCCAATAAAAACTGAACATATTTTGGAATTTCAAATGCGCCAGCTTGTTCATCATTAGGGCAATTTTCCTTAATGCCCATCATAACTTTAGTGCCGGTGTCATTTCCTACCAAATCGGAGAGTTTAAACGTACCTGTTTTAGGTCGACCGATTGCTGGGCCGGTTAATGCATCTACTTCTTCGATGGTTAAGCCTAATTCTTGTGTTAATTGAAATACTTTTGCCATTGCATATACACCTACACGATTGGCAATAAATGCCGGTGTATCTTTACACAAAACGGTTTCTTTTCCTAAATGAACATCACCATAGTTCATTAAAAAATCGACTACTTCGGTTGATGTGTTTGGTGTGGGAATTACTTCCAATAATCTTAAATATCTAGGTGGATTAAAGAAGTGTGTACCGCAAAAGTTTTTTTGGAAATCTTCGCTTCTTCCTTCAGCCATTAAATGAATTGGAATACCAGAAGTATTAGAGGTTACCAAGGAGCCTTTTTTACGAAGTGCATCCACTTTTTCAAACACTTGTTTTTTAATGTCTAATCGTTCAATGACTACTTCAATTACCCAGTCGCAATCTTTAATTTTTGACATATCATCATCAAAGTTTCCGAGTGTTACGCGCTTTGCCGATTCAGGATTATACGCTTGTGCCGGTTTTGATTTCAAGGCGAATGTAAATGCGTCGTTTACAATTTTGTTGCGCATTTTTGGATTAGCTTTTTCTTCTTCTTTTAGGTCGAACGGTACAATATCTAACAGTAACACTTCTAAGCCAATATTGGCAAAGTGCAATGCAATACCTGAACCCATAACGCCTGAGCCGAGTACGGCTACTTTGCGAATTGCTCTTGATTGTTTTGATTCCATCTTTTAAAAAATTTATAATAATTAATGTAATTAGTTAGTGATATTTTTTAGGTCGGCTAAGGTAAATGCTGCAAAGCGATTTAACAAGCGTTCGTAGGCATTTTTAATATATTTTGTATCTTTAAAAATGCGGGTCATCATGACTGCACCTTCAAATTCGGCTACCGTTTGTTCGGCTAATTTTTTTGCATCTGCTTCATTTGTAATTTCTTTAAAAACAAATTCTACGGCAGCAATCCATTCAATGTAGAAATCTCGAATATGTTCAGCAAATTCCGGAATGGCACGAGCAGTTTCTACTCCAATATTTCCCATAATGTTTCCATCTGATAGCAAAGCACGTTCTGTTTTCTTAAACATCTTTTCCATGCGTTGTTGAGGCGTTAATGCACTATCGTAGGCTATCGAAAAAACTTCTTTTTTAAAATATTCATGTGCATATTTTATCACTGCGCTCATTAAAGCTTCTTTTGATGGAAAGTAATGATATAAACTTCCTTTCAATAACCCACATGCAGCTGCAATATCAGCAATGGAAGTATTATGATAACTTTTTTGGCGGAATAATTTTAAAGAATGTTTTAAAATATCTTCAATGCTTACTTTTTGTTTTGGCACAATTTTATCTTTAATGGAGAAATTAAAATTTAGCTAAAATTACATCTTATACTGAATTTTATCAAACGTTTGTTTGGTAAATAATAATTTAATAATAAGGTTAAAAATATGTTTCAATTTTCCAAATTCTAATTTATCTACACCAACTAAGTGTCAAATTTATCCAAATTATAAGCTACCTAAAAACAAGAACATAAAAAATATAGTTTTGATATGCTTATTTAACTTCATAGTCAATTGGTTAGTTAAAAATATGAAGCGAATAATAAGCAAAAGGGTTTTTTATGTTTCTATGTAATGAGGTGCTTATTTTTTGCACCTCTTTTTTTTATAAAATGTGTATTTTTTTTAATACTTTGGTTATTATAAATGTATTCATCCATCAAAAAGCAATTATTTTTAAGTGTTTTCATTACACTATCTACCATCAGTTATGCTATCGACATTTCGCAATTACAGTTTGAAGTGTTGGATATAAAAGATGGATTGTCTCAAAATAGTGTGTACGATATTTACCAAGACTGCAAAGGCTATATTTGGTTTTGTACGAATGAAGGTGTGAATCGGTATGATGGTTATAATTTTATAAAATATGACAAGCAGCTTAAAGTCAGCAATTCATTAGTCTCAAATTTTACGACATGCATCACGGAATCATCACCTGGAATTTTTTGGATTGGAACAGAAAAAGGATTCAGTGTATTGCTGTATGAAACAAACACGGATATAAACTTTGAAAATCCTGCATTAATTCGAAAAATTATTGTGGAAGATAGCTTAACAGTCTTGATACAAACGCCTTACAGCGTATATAAAGCTCGATTAGTTGAAATAAAATCGAAAGAATATACTGTTCAATTAGAAGCATTAAATGCTTATAAAGAAGTACTTTGTAAAATTGACAAACATCACATCTATTTCATCAACAGGAATCACCAACTATGTACGTATGATGTACGAACGAAATTGATTAAACCCATCCAGAATCAACAAATTTGGCAAAGTATTATCCAAAAAAAAATTACGGAAGTGGTTAAAGATCATTTTAATAATTACTGGATTGGTACAAATGTCGGATTGTATCGACTGAATGAAACCAGTAATGAAGTGGATTCGTTCCCAGTGGAACGCAACAAATTTATTGGACTACAAGATAGAATTACTGGCATTACTGTAGGCAAACTGAATAATATTTACATTACCACGTATCAGCATGGTTTAATCATTTTTGACAATATTAAAAAACGATTTATTAATTATGAAAATGATATTTACAATTTAGAAAGTATTCCTGATAATAAAACGCAATGTGTACTGACTGACAACAGCAATACTTTATGGGTAGGCACAAAAAGTTCAGGCGTTGCTTTCTGTTCTGCCTATAAATATAAATTTAAACACATAACACAAGATCCTTATAAAACAACATGGTTAAGCAATAAATATATTTTATGCTTTGCATCCGATAACAAAGATAATATTTGGATAGGCACTGATGGCGGTGGATTATTTAAATACGACACCAAAGAAAACATGTTTTCTAATTGGAGAAACAATGCTTCTTCATCCTCATTAAGTAATGATGTAGTGCAATCTTTAATAATGGATAGCAATCATCAATTATGGATTGGTACACTAAACGGAATCTGTAAATTTAATCCTAATACAAATTCCTTTCAACGTTTTTTTATTACATCACCAACAAGCATTTCAAATCTCAAACTTCCATCCTATTCAACCATTCGGCTATTTGAAACTACTTCGAAAGAAATATATGCATTCACAGATATTTCAGTATTTAAATTCAATCCATATATTTATCGATTTGAAGCAGTAAAGTTTCAACAAAATTTAAGCAATATCCAATTTAGAAGCATATTGGAAGATACAGACAACACTCTTTGGGCTGCCACAAACTTAGGATTATTTCATATAGATAAAAACACTGGATTAATTGACAAAGAACCGTTAAATAAAATAAACAATACCTATTTTAAAACCGATCAACTATATAGTATTATAAAAAACAGTGCTGACAAATTATGGATAGGAACAGGCAACAGTGGTTTGTTTCTATTCAATAAGAATACAAAACAAATTGAACAAAATTATACTAAAGAAAATGGATTAAGCAGTAATTTTATTTATGGTATTTTAAAAGACAAACAAGGCAAATTATGGTTAAGCACCAACAAAGGCATCAATATGTTTGATCCTATCTTAAAGCAGTTTAGATCGTATGACGTAAATGATGGATTGCAAAGCAATGAATTCAACAGTGGTGCCTACCATAAAACCAATGATGGTAAACTTTTGTTTGGTGGTATCAATGGGTTTAATATAATTGAACCGGCACAAATTCCATTTAACAACAACAAGCCTTTTACAAATATTATCAATATAAAAACTGACTTTAACAATTATAATTCGACTCAATACGCACAACAAAAAAACAAGATTAAATTTGCGAATAATGAGAATAGTATTTCATTTGAATTTGCTTCCAGTGATTATGCGAATACGCTTAAAAATAATTTTGAATACAAACTTGATGGGTACGATAATAATTGGTCACGAACCAATCGAAATTTTGCGTCTTACAATAAATTGCCACCCGGAAATTATACTTTTTATGTAAGAGCCAGCAATAATGATGGTATTTGGTCAGAACAACCGGCTTCATTTTCTTTTAGAATACGACCTATGGTATGGCAAACTTGGTGGTTTAAAATTTTTATAAGCCTATTAATTCTTGCCTATCTCTACAGGTTTACTACCGAGCGCATTCAACTTGCAAACAGAAAAGCAAAGGAACAAAGTAAGTTAGCACAACAAAAAGCAGAATTCGACAAACAATTAGCCGAAATAAAGTTAAAAGCATTGGTGGCACAAATGAATCCACATTTTATTTTTAATTGCATGAATTCCATTCAAGCCATGATATTATCAGACCAAAATATGGAAGCATCTGCCTATTTAACGAAGTTAGCAAGATTGGTACGAGCGGTATTAGAGAATTCAGTCAACACGTTTATTCCGCTAAACGATGTTATTGAAAAATTAAAATTATACTTAGAGTTAGAATCGCTGCGTTTTGACCATCAATTTAATTACAATATTCACTTAGAAAATATTGATGTATATTCTATTGAAATGCCATCTATGCTATTGCAACCATACGTAGAAAATGCTATATGGCATGGACTTTTAAAAAAAGAAGGAGAAAAAAATTTACAGATTAATTTCTTCAAAGAATTTAATTATTTAGTGTGTGAAATTTACGACAATGGTATTGGTCGGGCAAAAGCAGCAGAACTAAATTTAAAAAAACAACATAAATCATTAGGAACACTCATTACGAAAGAAATGTTTGACACCTTGCATAAAATTAAGGAAGCGGATTATCATGTAGAAATTATAGATTTGTATGACGAAAACCACTTCGCCAATGGCACTAAAATAGTAATTAGAATTGAAATCATTTAAACAATAGAAAAATGGAACCCATCAAAGCAATCATCGTAGATGATGAAAAAAACAATCGGATTGCACTGCACAAACTTATCGAAAAATTTTGTCCGCAAATAGAAATAATTTCTGAATGCGAAAGTGTAGATTGTGCCATTGCTATATTAGAACAAAACACCATTGATGTCATTTTTCTAGATGTTGAAATGCCTGGTAGAAATGGATTTGATTTATTAGCACATTTTGGTTATCAATGTCCATTTGAAGTAATATTCACCACTGCTTACAGCCAATATGCCGTAAAAGCTTTCCGTTTCAGTGCCATTGATTATTTATTAAAACCGGTAGATCCAGAAGAATTAGTACATGCGGTTCATAAACTTTCCAATAAAATATCGGACGAAACAAAATCCAAACAATTTGAATTATTAGGAAAGAAAATAAACAACCAAGATTTAGGAAAAAAACAATTAGCCATTTCCACTTTAGAAGGCATCTATTTTGCTACCTTAGATGAGATTATACATATAGATGCGGATTCGTCATATACCAAAATTTATCTTTCTACAAATGAAATGATTATGTCATCAAAGCCATTAAAATACTTTGAAGAATTATTAGAAGATTATGATTTTGTGCGCGTGCATCAATCACATATCATCAATCTAAAATTAATACGAAGGTATGTGCGTGGTGATGGCGGTCAAGTAATCATGAACAATGGCACTGAGATAGAAGTTTCACGTAGAAAAAAAGATGATTTATTGGCGAAAATTTCAGACACTATTTAGTTAAAGTCGATTCGTATTATTACAATTGGCAATTCAACTTTCTTTTAATAATCTTAAATTTATTTCCTTAACTAAATGAGGTCCTTTGTAGATAAAACCTGTATAAAGTTGCACCAAGCTAGCACCAGCTTTTAATTTATCTATCGCATCTTGTGCAGTCATTATGCCACCAACGGCAATAATCGGAATTTGATGTTGAGATTTACTGGCAATATATTGAATAATTTCTGTTGATTTTTGCGTTAATGGTTTCCCACTTAAACCACCAGCACCTATGGTTTTAATTTTATTATTTTCTGAGTTTAAATTTTCACGAGAAATAGTAGTATTCGTTGCAACGATGCCGGCAAGTTTTGTATCAAAAATAATCTCAACAATATCATCTAATTGTTCGTTGGATAAATCAGGAGCAATTTTTAGTAAAATAGGTTTTGGTGTTGGCTGTTTTTGGTTAATTTCTTGCAATTGTAATAAGATTTTTTTTAAAGGTTCTTTTTCTTGCAATGCCCGTAAATTCGGTGTATTTGGAGAGCTTACGTTGACCACAAAATAATCCACCACATCATACAATTCCATAAAACATTTGATGTAATCTTCTACGGCAAGTTCATTATCAGTCACTTTATTTTTTCCAATATTTCCACCAATTAGAATTTGAGTTTTGAGCTCCGATTTTTCGGAATAGACATCCGATTTCAAAATGTTTTCTCGTACTACTTTCATTCCATCATTATTAAATCCCATTCTATTGATGATGGCTTCATCTTCTATCAACCTAAATAATCGAGGTTTTTCGTTTCCATCTTGTGGCAATGGCGTTACCGTACCAATTTCAACAAAACCAAAACCTAATGCAGCAAATGCATCTATACATGCTGCATTTTTATCTAAACCGGCAGCTAAACCTATTGGATTTTTAAACGTGATACCAAAAACCGTACGTTCTAGTTTTTTATTTTCTACCGCATAAAAAAAATGTAAAAACGTTTTTACAAAAGGAATTCTTATTAGAAATGAAAATACGTTTAATGTAAGATGATGTGCCGTTTCAGCATCTAATTTAAAAAGAAAAAAACGAAGAATTTTGTACATGTCGCAAATTTACAATTTAAGCTGTATGATTTAAGGATTACAAAGTAAATATTGTTTTAATATCTAAAAGAATTAACCTACAATTCCTAATTTTACCACATGCATCCACCACTTGCCGAACGTATGCGACCGAAAACATTAGACCAAATTATTGGTCAACTACATATTTATATTTGATATGAGACTGGGTTTCACAGCAATTCAGAACAGCAGAATGATAATATTTTCCGTATCTTTAGGATATGAAAAAGCTGAAAGAAACAAAGCTTGAGTTTATAGTAGATAAACTAACTAATTCAATTGAAAATATTCAGTCAGGAGATAGTTTTCAAACCGAAGTTTCACTTTTAGCCTCAACAGAGTTGAAAAATATTATCAAAAAGAACGGTTGGAATTTTGATTGGAAAACCGAGTTTAAACAAGCTCAAAAAGATGTTTACAAGTTGACTATCGTAAATAATCCAAATATTATTCAGGGACTTGTCAGTTTGGAAGTAAAGTCCGACCATGTGTATATGCACTTGATTGAGAGCGCACCTTTCAATATCGGAATAAATAAGGTTTATCTTGGAGTGCCGGGAAATTTGATTGCTTTTGCTTGCAAACTTTCGTTCCAAAGAGGTGGAGAAGGCTATGTGTCATTCATCGCCAAAACAAAACTCATTGACCATTATATAAAAACTTTGGGTGCTGTGCATTTCGGAGGACATTTAATGGTCATTACAACCGAAACAGCATTAAAATTAATAGGAAAATATTATAAATCTTAAAGTTATGGACTTAATAAAAGAACCTTTAAACGTTGATTTCGTAGTGGACTCACGACCATTATCCAAAGCTGAAGAGAAAGCAATAAGCGACTTTATAAAAGCCGACAAAGCAAAACGTTTATCGAAGAAAAGAATTTCCGCATTGAAAAAGGACATTAAAAAACCATTGAAAAATAAAACCTTTCTATAACAAATCTCTGATTCGTGTGTACTAAATTTCAATCCTTATCTTTACCACATGCATCCACCACTTGCCGAACGAATGCGACCGAAATCATTAGACCAAATTATTGGTCAACTACATATTTTGGGTAAAGACAAACCATTAAGAAATTTATTAGCAAAACAAAAACTACATTCTCTGATATTTTGGGGTCCACCAGGTGTAGGTAAAACTACGTTGGCGCGCATCTTAGCAGAGCAAGCACATCTTCCGTTTGAACAACTAAGTGCCATTTCTTCGGGCGTTAAAGAACTACGCAGCGTTATTGATGAAGCAAAAACATTTGGCACTAAAGTTTTATTTATTGATGAAATACATCGCTTCAATAAATCACAACAAGATGCCTTATTAGGTGCTGTCGAAAATGGCACTATTATTTTAATTGGCGCAACAACCGAAAATCCATCTTTTGAGGTCAATGCGGCCTTACTTTCTCGCTGCCAAGTGTATGTTTTACAATCATTAGAAGCGGAAGACTTAAAAAAAATTGTAGAAAATGCGTTGACACAAGATGCTGCATTAAAAAATGAAAATATACAAGTAAAAGAATACGATGCTTTGCTTTATTTTTCAGGTGGCGATGCAAGAAAATTGCTAAATGTATTAGAATTAGTGGTCGAGAATTTAAAAGAAGAAAAAATAATTACGAATACAATAGTTGAGCAAATTATACAAACGTATATTGCACGTTATGACAAAAGTGGCGAACAGCATTACGATATCATTTCTGCCTTTATAAAATCCATACGTGGTAGCGATCCAAATGCAGCCATTTATTGGATGGCTCGCATGATTCATGCCGGCGAAGATCCGAAATTTATTGCCCGAAGAATGCTCATTTTAGCAAGTGAAGATATAGGAAATGCCAATCCAAATGCACTTTTATTGGCTAATGCTACTTTCGAAGCAGTAGCAAAAATTGGCTATCCGGAATGTAGAATTACTTTAGCACAATGTGTGACGTATTTGGCTTCATCGCCCAAAAGTAATGCTAGTTATTTAGCCATTAATGATGCCTTGGCAATGGCTCAAAAAACTACTCACTATTCAGTGCCGTTGCACTTACGAAATGCACCTACTAAATTGATGAAACAACTCAATTATGGCGATGGCTACAAATATGCGCATCAGCATGAGAAAAACTTTGTGGAATTAGAATTTTTACCACAAGAAATGAGTGGTACTAAATTTTATGAACCTGGAATCAATATTCGTGAAAATGAGTTGCGTAAATTTTTAAAAGATAGATGGAAAAAGAAGTACGATTATTAATGAGATAATTAGCAAATGA
>JAGNZZ010000004.1:72013-126276 GCA_017984135.1 Chitinophagales bacterium
CCACAAGAAATGAGTGGTACTAAATTTTATGAACCTGGAATCAATATTCGTGAAAATGAGTTGCGTAAATTTTTAAAAGATAGATGGAAAAAGAAGTACGATTATTAATGAGATAATTAGCAAATGAAAGAAAGAATAAATAAATAACTTTGTGTTCTTAGTGTCTTAGTGATTTAAAATATGAAAATTCAAACAAATACATTTTTTCTTATTGCTGGTCCATGCGCAGTGGAATCCAAAGAAATTTGCTTTGAGATAGCAGAACATTTAACAGCAATTACAACTGCATTAAATATTCCATTTATTTTTAAAGCCTCTTACAAAAAAGCAAACCGAAGTAAGCTGGATTCTTTCACTACTATTGGCGAAGAAAAAGCATTGCAAATTTTAGCAGATGTAAAAGCACATTTTAATATTCCGATTTTGACCGATGTACATGAAAAAAGTGATTGCGAATTGGTAAAAGATACAGTGGATGTAATTCAAATTCCTGCATTTTTATGCCGGCAAACAGAATTATTAATCGCAGCAGCTAAAACAGGCAAAACCATCAATCTTAAAAAAGGGCAATTTGTGAATGCTGAAATAATGCAATTGGCTGCTGAAAAAATGATAGCAAACGGCAATAAAAATATATGGCTCACCGAACGTGGAACCATGTTTGGATACAACGATTTGATTGTCGATTTCAGAAATATACAACAAATGAAATCATTTGGATTTCCGGTTATTTTTGATGCCACACATTCTGTTCAACAACCTAACCAAGCTATTGGAACAAGTGGCGGAAAGCCTGAATTTATTGAAACTTTGGCTAAATGTGCTATCGTTTCGGGAGCAGATGGCATTTTTTTAGAAACACATCCTAAGCCTATAAATGCGTTGAGTGATGGTACAAATATGTTGGCATTACATGAAGTGAAAAAATTGTTGGAAAAATTAAAGCAATTAAAAGCAATAAATTCTTTATAACACCTTCACTTCCGTTCTTCTGTTTTTAGCTTTATTTTCTTCCGTATCGTTGGGTGCAATTGGCTTGGATTCACCATAACCTTTGGCATTTAATCGCATTTTATCTATGCCTTTTTGCACCAAATAATCCAACACAGTTTCCGCTCTTTTTTGCGATAGGATTTGATTGTATTTCTCATCGCCTTTATCATCTGTATAGCCACCGATTTCAATTTTTAAGCTTGGATTTTTATACAATAAATCAACTAATTTATCCAATTCTATAAACGATTCCGTTTTCAAATTACTCTTATCAAAATCATAAAAAACATTATTTAATACAAGCGTACTATTGGTAGCAATAGGCTCTAAAAACACGTCTAACTCAAAAGGTTTTGATGATGTGGTGTATTCTTTAAAATTAATATTTTGAGAATAAAACAAATAGCCTTCTTTTTGTATTTGTAAGGCATTATTTTTATTCAAATCCAGTGCAATAAATACCATTGATTGGTTGGAGTGACCTTGTTTAATTTCATTTTTGGTATCTAAATCAACTACAGAATAATTAGCCTGAATTAGTTGTTTGGTTTTTGCATTTTTTATAATTGCTTTCAGATATGTAATTTGTTGTGGCTTCCTATTTTCAGGCAATTCAAAACTATATATATCTAAGCCACCAAAACCACCTTCTCTGTTAGAAGCCAAAAAGGCTGTTTTTCCATCATACGAAACAGTTAATCCATTTTCATCATTTTCTGTGTTAATCGGATAGCCAATATTTTCTGCTTTTGTCCATCCGGAATCTATTTTTCTTGATATAAAAATATCGCTGTTGCCCATTCCTGGCCAACCATTCGAGGTAAAATATAATGTTTGTTGGTCGGCATGTATAAACGGACATTGATCGTCATATTTTGTATTAATATTGGGTCCCAAATTTTCAGGCGTACTTAATTTCATATTTTCATCTAAATAACTTACCCAAATATCACGTCCACCATATCCACCTGGTCTGTTGCTTACAAAATACAAGGCACTTCCATCGGCAGCAAAACTAGGTTGCGCATCCCAAGCACCTGTATTTACAGGCTTTCCGATACCTTGCAGTGGTAACCATTGATTGTTTTGCTGTGTAGAATAATAAATATCGCAACTGCCATAGCCATCCATTCTATTGCAGGCTGTTACGAATAAAAAATTTCCTTGAGCATCCATAGCACTTGCACCTTCATTTTCACGAGAATTAATTGTATTGCCAAATGATTTGGCATTTGAGAATAAACTATCCATGCGAAGTGCATAAAATAAATCTTCTTGGTAGGCATCCATTCGTGTAAATGTGAGGATTTTTCCATCCGGAATTAGGTATGGAAAATACTCGCTGTGTGTAGTATTTACTGCACTTCCTACGTTTTTAGGATTAAATGCAACTGGATTTTTTTTGGCTTCAATGGCAAAATTTGCATTTAAAATAGTTTGCGTTGCTTTTTCAGAAGCTTTTGGTGCTTTATCCTTCCGTTCTAAATATTTTTCTGCATAATATTTTGCTTTATCTCCATCACTAATTTTTAAATAAAGCTCCGACAATAAATACAAGGAACGTGTTGAAAAATCTTTCGCATCAGCACAATTTTCTAAGGAAAAAATAGCATCATCATACATTTTTAATGCATAAAAAAATTCACCTAATAGTTCTTTTGCTGCGGTGTAATTAGGTTCTATTTTAATAGCTTTTTGAAGTTCCAAAATACCTTCTTCCCATTGAGTTCTACTTCCATAATCTTTAGCTTTAAAATAGGCTGCCATTGCTTTTTCTTTTACTTGCTGTGCGTAGCAGTAGTAAGTAGAAAGTAGTAAGTAGAAAGTAAATGATATGGTTATTATTTTCTTCATTTATTTTAATTCAACAAAAAATGTGCTACATCTTCATTGTCATTAGTAAATGTATCTTTTTTTGAGGAAAATAATACTATGGTATGTCCATATATTTATGAGTTTGAACCGATATCTGCCATTTGGGATGCTCCTTTACATAATCAACTATTAATGGTGTTATTGGCTCTTTTTTACTCCATTCTGGTTGTAAGAATAATTTGCATTTTTCTGCACAATGTTGACTATTTTTTTCTGCAAACTTGAAATCGCTTTTATTATAAATAATACATTTAAGCTCATTTGCTTTTGCCAAAACATCGTTTAATGGCATTTTAAATTTTTTAGGAGAAACGCAAATCCAATCTAATTCACCTGAAATTGGATAAGCACCGGAAGTTTCAATATTAATTTGAAATCCATTTTGCTTTAAGGCTTTTGTCAAAAAAGTTAAATCATACATTAAAGGTTCGCCACCAGTTATTACAATTAAACGTGCAGGATATTTATTTGCTTCAGCCACTATTTCATCTAATGCCATTAATTGGTGTTTTTCTATTGTCCAAGATGCTTTCACATCACACCAAACGCAACCAACATCACAGCCAGCAAGTCGAATAAAATAAGCAGCCTTTCCGGAATAAAAACCTTCTCCTTGAATGGTGTAAAAGTGTTCCATCACTGGAATATGTGTAGTGGGATTCATCATTTCAACAAAAGTAAAAAAAGATTCCCGCTTTTGCGGGAATGACTTTTAGAATATTTAACTCCAATAATGGGTTGTAAAACTTAGATTCAAACTTGTGGTGCGGCCGCTAATATTTCAGTGCTGGCTTTATCGGCATATTTTTTAAAATTCTCGTTGAATTTACCGGCTAATTCTGTTGCTTTTGCATCATAAGCAACTTGATCTGCCCACGCATTTCTTGGATTTAAAATTTCACTTGGAACACCATCTACTACTGTTGGTATTTGAAAATTGAAAATCGGTAAGGTTTCATACGTTGCATTTGCCAATTCACCATTCAATGCTGAAGTAATTAATGCACGTGTATATTTTAAGCTCATACGTTTTCCAACGCCATAAACGCCGCCTGTCATTCCAGTGTTTACTAACCAAACGTTTGCACCGCTTTCTTTTAATTTTTTACCCAACATTTCTGCATATTTTGTTGGATGCAACGGTAGAAATGCGGCTCCAAAGCAAGCGGAGAAAGTAGTTTGTGGTTCAGTTACGCCAGCTTCAGTTCCTGCTACTTTAGACGTATATCCAGAAATGAATAAATACATGGCTTGTTCTTCTGTTAATTTTGAAATTGGAGGCAAAACACCAAAAGCATCATAACTTAAGAAGAAAATATTTTTAGGTGTTGAACCTACAGATGGAACAGCAATATTATTGATATGATATAATGGATAAGAAACACGTGTGTTTTCAGTAATTTTTACATCTTCAAAATTCACTTCGTTTGTTCCTTCAAAAAATCCGATGTTTTCTAAAATAGCACCTGGTTTGATGGCTCTAAAAATATCTGGTTCTTTTTCTTCTGTTAAATCCACACATTTAGCATAGCATCCGCCTTCAAAGTTAAATACGCCGTTATCACTCCAACCATGTTCATCGTCTCCAATTAATTTTCGGTTAGGATCTGCAGAAAGCGTAGTTTTTCCTGTTCCTGATAAACCAAAGAATAATGCAGTATCTCCATCATTTCCAATGTTTGCAGAGCAATGCATACTTAATACATTTTTCAAATGTGGCAATTCAAAATTTAAAACAGTGAAAATGCCTTTTTTAATTTCTCCAGTATAGCTACTTCCACCTATTAAGATTACTTTTTTAGTAAAATTGATAATAGAAAAATTGTGTTGACGTGTGCCATCTTCCTCTTTTATGGCAACACAAGAAGGCGCACATAAAATTGTCCAATCTGGTAAAAAATTTGCTATATCTTCTTGTGTTGAACGCAAAAACATATTATCTGCAAATAAACTTGCCCAAGGAGTTTCTGTAATAACGCGAACGTTTACTTTATATTTTTCATCTGCACAGGCTGCAACGTCACGCACATAAATTTCTGAATTTTTATCTAAATGAGCAATTACTTTTGCTTGCAATGCATCAAATGCTTCAGGTGAAAATGGTTGATTAATGGCGTTCCAATCTACTGCATTTTCGGTCAATGCATCTTTAACGGTAAACTTATCTTTAGGAGAACGTCCGGTAAATTCACCGGTGTTGATACATAATGCGCCAGCACTGCTGAGTACGCCTAAATTTAGGTCTAAGGTTTTTTGAATTAAATCTTCTCGTGAAATGTTCCAATTGATTTTGGAGTGTTGAAAGCCTAATTTTGACAAGTCCTGATTAAGGTGCTTCTCTGCTGTTTCGCTCATTTTTAGTTTATTTAATTTATCTCCAAAAATAAGGAATTTTGAATGGAAAGAAAAGTAGTAATATTTTAGTAACACAAAAAAATATTCACAGAATTACCTTGAACGTGCGGGTTTTAGTGCATATATTTTACAAATAGGAACATGATTTTATCCTAAGTAAAGAAAACAAAAAAACCTGCTCAAAAGAGCAGGTTATCTATTTTATAGAATTAGAAAATTATTTTCCTTCTTCCATTTTTGATTTCAATTCAGAAAGTGCGCTTAAATCTCCTAAAGTTGATTTTTCAATTTTGTTGTTTGTTTTTTCAACAGCATCTTTTGTTCTTTTCGCTTCTTTCTTTTTCTCACCATCTACAGATTTCTTTTCTTCTATTTTTGCATCTTCATTTACACGTGTATGCGATACGATGATACGTTTATCGTCACGGTCAAATTCTAATACTTTGAAAGATAAGATTTCTTCTACTTCTGCTAATTTTCCATCTTCTTTTTTGATATGACGCGTTGGAGCAAATGCTTCAATTCCGTAAGGTAATTGAACCACGGCACCTTTATCTTCGCGTTTTAGCACAGTAGCTTGGTGGATAGAACCGATAGGGAATAAGTTTTCGAATGTATCCCAAGGATCTTCTTCTAATTGTTTATGTCCTAAAACGATTTTTTTGTTTTCTACATCAATTTCTAGAACAGTAACATCTAATTCGTTGCCTACTTTCGTAAACTCAGATGGATGGTTGTAACGTTTTGTCCAAGAAAGGTCAGAAATATGAATCATACCACCAACAACATCATCTAATTCAACGAAAACGCCATAAGGTGTGATGTTTTTAACCAATCCTTTGTATTTAGAACCTACAGGATATTTTTCTGCGATGTGTTTCCAAGGATCTTCTGACATTTGTTTTAAACTCAATGACATTTTACGCTCTTCTTTGTCTAAGGTTACAACTACTGCTTCGTATTCATCACCCAATTTAAAGAAATCACGAGAATTGATTGGTTGGTTACTCCATGTTACTTCTGACACGTGGATTAAACCTTCAACACCAGGTGTAATTTCTAAGAAAGAACCGTAATCTTCGATATTTACAATTTTACCTTTCACTTTTGCACCTAATTCGATGCCTTCTGGTAATGAATCCCAAGGATGTGGTTGTAATTGTTTTAAGCCTAATGAAATACGTTTTTTATTATCATCGTAATCAATTACAACTACTTGTAATTTTTGATCCATTTTCAATACTTCATTTGGATGGTTGATACGTCCCCAAGAAATATCAGTAATGTATAATAAACCATCCACACCACCTAAATCGATAAATGCACCAAATTCAGTAATATTTTTGATTACACCTTCTAATACTTGACCTTTTTCTAATTTGCCAATAATTTCTTGACGTTGTGATTCTAAATCGCTTTCGATAAGTGCTTTGTGAGATACTACAGCATTTTTAATAGTATCATTGATTTTTACCACCTTGAATTCCATTGTTTTGCCAACAAATTGATCGTAATCAGTAATTGGTTTAACATCAATTTGAGAACCTGGTAAAAATGTTTCCATTCCAAATAAATCTACTATCAAACCACCCTTAGTTTTGCTGATAATACGACCTTTCACTACTGTGTCTTTTGCGTTTGCTTCGCAAATGTAATCCCAAGCTTTTGTTAATTTCGCTTTTTTACGAGATAGAACTAATTGTCCTTTTTTGTTTTCTTTGTTTTCTACATAAACATCTATTTCATCTCCTACTTTTAAATCCGGCGTATCTTTAAATTCAGAACGTGCAATCATGCCATCTGATTTAAATCCGATATTTAAGATAACGTCTGAAGTTGTTATACCTGAAACAATTGCTTTGATAATTTCATTATCTTCTACTTGTTTGAATGTTTGGTTATACAGGTTTTCTAATTCAGCAGCTTTTTCTTTTGAATATTGGTTAGCACCACGTTTGCTTACATTCCAGTCGAACTCTACTTCTTTTACAACAGGTACTGTAATGTCCACTGTTTCTTGTTCGATGATTTCTTTTTCTTTGTGTGCAGGGATAACTTCATCGTTATCTGCAACTTGTTTTGATTTACTTGTCAAAATTGACGATTTTAAAGGTTAAAAATAAATATCTCTCCAAAAATTAAAGGATAATCCGTTTAAAATTTGGACTGCAAAGGTAGTGATAAATTGATAAAATAGCAATTCACAAGAGGTTTAATCTCATTTTTTCAAGGAAATTATAGTGTATTTAACAAATACTTCGTCATGCTCAATGTCAATCGGTGCAATTAATCTTATTTAGGCTAACTTATTTAGGCGCTCTGATGACTAAAAAAACTGCAATTATTCCAAAAATAAAATTCGGAATCCACACGGCAATAAATGGATCTAAATTGCCTTTTATGGCAAAAACGGTTGAAAACTGTTGGATGATGATATAGGCACCGCTGAGTAACATACCTGCCACGATATACAAACCCATTCCGTTTCTAACTTTTTTGGTGGTCATAGCCACCGCAATCAAGGTTAAAATAATGGTGGAAAATGGGATGGCTGTTCTTCGATATTTTTCTACTTCAAAAAGTTTTACGTTTTCATTTCCTTTTCGCACTTGATCCACAATAAATTGTTTTAACTCTTTTGTTGTCATAGTTTCAATATCATAATCCTGTCGAACATATTCATTTTTGGTGATTGGTAACACCATAAATGTATCTAAGCCTTTGCCAATAATATCCAATTTCCCACTATTTTTTCTAAATGTCCAATTAGACATTTTCCATTTATTTTTGGTGGAATCCCATTGAATATTGTCTGCTGTAAACTTATATGTTTGTATATCATTTATTATTTCTTCCAATGTAAATTTAAAACCAGTATTAGCGTTTATGTCATACGACTGCGTGTAGATAAATGTATCTTTTCCTATTTGAAAATGATAATTAATTTTGGAGGTACGTTGTTCTTTTTTTGAAGCATATTGTTCCTCAAACTTGATTTTAACTTTATTGTTTTTAGGTAATATTGTATGGTTGTAGTAAGCAAACGTTAAAGCCAACAAAACGGCTGTAAATAAATATGGCATTAACAATCTATAAAAACTAACACCACCATTTAACATACAAATAATTTCAGTATTGGAAGTTAAGCGCGAAGTAAAATAAACAACAGAAATGAATACGAAAATTGGTGCTAACATCAATCCTATCCATGGAATAAAATTTAAATAATAATCCACCACAACTGCATTTAATGGTGCCTGGTTGCTAATAAAGTCGTCAATTTTTTCTGTTATATCAATCACAATAGCTACGGCACTCAACAAAAATATAGCAAAGAAAAAGGTTACTAAAAATTTCTGGATGATATATCTATCGAGTATTTTCATTTTATAAAAACGCACTTTCTTTTATAGATTATAATTACAATCTCGTTGATACTTTTTTAACCATTTCAGTTTTCCATTCAGTGAACGTTCCCTGTTTTATTTGGGTTCTTGCTTCACTTACTAACCACAAATAAAAGGATAAATTATGGATGCTGGCAATTTGTGCTGCTAAATATTCTTCTACAACAAAAAGATGTCTCAAATACGCTTTTGAATGTTTTCTACTTGTAGATGCTGGAACATTTTTATCAATGGGAGAAAAATCATCTTTCCATTTTTGATTTTTAATATTGATAATTCCTTCTGAAGTAAAAAGTAATCCATGCCTTGCATTGCGTGTTGGCATTACACAATCAAACATATCAACGCCCAATGCAATGGATTCTAAAATATTTGCTGGCGTTCCAACGCCCATTAAATAACGTGGTTTATCTTTTGGCAAAATAGAACACACTAAATCGGTCATTTCATACATGATTGACGCTGGTTCGCCCACGGCTAATCCGCCAATAGCATTTGCCGCTCGGTTTTGTGCCGCAATAAATTCAGCTGATTCCGTACGTAAATCCTTATACACTGAACCTTGTACAATTGGGATTAATGTTTGTTCATATCCATACAAAGGCGTTGTGTGGTCAAATCGCTGAATACAACGCAACAACCAATCGTGTGTAATTTTTAGTGATTTTTTAGCATATTGGTAATCGCAAGGATATGGTGTACATTCATCAAAAGCCATGATAAAATCTGCACCGATGATACGTTGTGTATCCATCACATTTTCGGGTGTAAACAAATGCTTGCTACCATCTATATGCGACTGAAATGTTACCCCTTGTTCCGTCAATTTTCTACGATGCGATAGCGAATACACTTGATAGCCACCACTATCCGTCAAAATTGGTTTTTGCCAAGTATTGAAAGCGTGTAAACCTCCTGATTTCTGCAACAAATCTAATCCTGGACGCAAATACAAATGATAGGTGTTTCCTAAAATAATTTGAGCATAAATTTCATTTTCTAATTCGGAAAAATGTACTGCCTTAACGGTTCCTTGAGTACCTACTGGCATAAAAATTGGCGTTTCAATTTCGCCGTGTTCAGTGCTTATCTTTCCCGCTCTCGCAGAAGAATTGACATCTTTATATTGTACTTCAAAATTCATGGATATATATCAACATTAATCAGCACTAACATATTTACAAGGCTGATGGATAAAAATTAAAAAGTCAAAAATACGACAAAAACGTTTATTTTTATTGAGTGAGTTATCTATTCTTTCTTTTTGTTGGTTGTGTCTGTTTCCAAATTATTTATCAATTGGCTTTAACTACTGCTATTCTTATCTATAAACAAAATAAAAACATCAATACGAGTCCTAAATCTGTTTCCATTATTATTTGTGCAAAAAATGAAGCTAAAAATCTTGAAGCTAATTTACCTTTTATACTACAACAAAACTATGTTGATTTTGAAATTATTATTGTAGATGATGGCTCCGATATTCCCATTTATTTAGAACATCCAAAAATAAAAATAATTCGAATTGAAACGGCTGAAAAAATTGGAATTGGGAAAAAATATGCATTACAAAAAGGCATAGAAATGGCAAAAAATGAATGGATATTATTGACTGATGCAGATTGCAAACCACACAGTCAAAATTGGATAACAGAAATGACTTTATCCATCAAGGAAAACCATAAAATCGTTTTAGGCGTTTCACCTTATCAAATAAATCAAACTTTTTTAAATCAATTTATTGGATACGAAACAGCCTTAACCGCTTTGCAATATATAGGATTTGCATTGTTAAAAAATCCATACATGAGTGTTGGAAGAAATGTGCTTTATGCTTCCAATTTAATCAAACAAAAAAAATGGAATAATTTTGAATTAAGTGTGGCTTCTGGTGATGATGATTTAATGCTACAAAGCCTCGCAACACCTGAAAACACTACAGTTTGCCTAACACTCGAAAGTTATACATATAGTGAAGCTAAAAAAAACTGGATGGAATATTGCAAACAAAAGATACGACATTATGAAAGTGGAAATTTATATAAAAGAAATCATCGATTCTTTTTAGGTGGTTTTATTTTATCCAAATTTTTGATGTACCTAAGTTTAATTTTATTGGGATTTTTATTTTACAATCAATATACTATTTTATTTATTCCATACTACAAACTATTAGTTTGTTTAATGATATTTTACATAGTTTATATCTTCTGTATTTCAACATCAAATTTCATCTTACAAAAAAAAATGCGTTTAAATAAGGATTGGTATTTTTCTTTCGTACATGATATTATTTATTGCTTTTTTACTGTTATATTTGGTTGTATCAGTTTATTGAAACCCACAAAAAATTGGAAATAAAAAACCATAACTCCATTGACGAACAACTGCTGGAAGCTGCAAAAAGAGGCGACCAAAAGGCATTTACTTCGTTGATGGAAAAATATAAAAATTCTATTTATCATCTTATCTTAAAGATTGTAAAAACGCCAGAAGATGCGGAAGATTTAACCATAGAATCCTTTGCAAAGGCTTTTGACAAATTAGATCAATATTCTGCAGAATATGCCTTTTCGACTTGGTTATATAAAATCAGTTCCAACACATGTATCGATTTTTTACGCAAGAAAAGTGTTGCCAAAATTCCATTAGATAATGACAATCGAAACATCACCGACCATTTGAATTACAGTACCGATTCAACGCCGGAATTAGACCTGATTAAAATACAACGCATTGATAAAATTCAGCAAATTATTCAATCGATGGATGAAATATTTTCACGCGTGATTCATCTTCGATTTATAAAAGAATACAGCTACGAAGAGATTTCTAATGAATTAAATATTCCCGTTGCCACTATTAAAGTACAATTATATCGAGCAAAAAAGCAGTTATTAGACAAATTAGCAAATGAAAGAGAACATTTTTAATCTACATTTTTATTCATTTTTTCAACAAAGCCTCATACAACACTTCCACTGGATGCAGAGAATGACGATTCGTGCCATCTTTTATTTGATGTCGACAACTGGTTCCAGGTGCAGCAATAATGGTATCTTCTGGTGTATTTCGCACCGTAGGAAACAGCACTAATTCGCCTACTTGCATGCTCACATCGTAATGTTCTTTTTCATATCCAAAACTACCTGCCATTCCACAACATCCACTTGTTATATTTTCTACATGATAATTTTCTGGCAAACTCATTAACAGAATAGACGATTCGATAGAAGACAATGCCTTTTGATGACAATGTCCATGCAATTTTATTTGCTTGGTTTCTTTGGTAAAATGTTCTGATGTAATATTGCCTTTTTTAATTTCATTGGCAATAAACTCATCAATGATAAAACAATTTCTACCTAATTTTTTCGCTTTTTCCACATCGTTCTCATCCACTAATCTTGCATATTCATCTCTAAACGTTAAAATGGCAGATGGTTCAATTCCAATTAAAGGAACATCGTTATTAATCCATGTAGAAAAGATGCGAACATTTTGTTTTGCTAACTTTTGTGCTTCATCCATCATGCCTTTTGACAAATAAGCTCTTCCACTATCTTCATGATCGATATGTTCCACTTTGTAGCCTAATTTTGCAAGTAATTTAAATGCTTTGATACCAATTTCAACATCATTAAAGTTGGTAAATTCATCAAAGAAAAAATAGACTTTTCCTTTTAATGTTGTTTTTACTTCTAATGCATTTCTATTTTTTTGAAACCAACTGAGCAATGTTTCTTTATAGTATAACGGCATAGAACGATTCGGTGCAATATTCAATATTTTTTTCAAAATTTTTGAAGTCAACTTATTGTTCAATCCAAAATTACTTACGCTCGGAAACAACATGGCTAATTTATTCAACCTGCCAATATTTGCAATAGCTTTGGTGCGTAATGGTATGCCATTTTCTTTATAATATTGGTGTAAAAATTCAGCTTTTAAAGTAGGAATATCTACATTTGATGGACATTCAGAAACACATCCTTTACAACTTAAACATAAATCCATTACTTCATAAATTTCTTTATGATTGAATTTATTATCTTGAGTAGAATTCGTCAAAAAATCACGTAAAACATTGGCACGAGCCCTTGTACTGTCTTTTTCATTTCGAGTTGCCATGTAAGATGGACACATCGTGCCACCACTTTCAGGTAATTTGCGACAATCGCCACTGCCATTGCATTTCTCGGCAGCACGTAAAATTCCACCTTCATTTTTAAAATTAAAAACAGTATCAAATTGACGTGTTTCTTGATTTTCTTCATAACGAAGAAATGTATCCATGGGTGGAGTATCTACAATTTTTCCAGGATTAAAAATATTGTCCGCATCAAACGTACTTTTTAACCTTTTAAGTAAATCATAGTTTTTTTCACCTACCATTAATGGAATAAATTCACCACGTACACGGCCATCGCCATGTTCACCACTTAAAGAACCATTGTATTTTTTCACTAAATGTGCTGTATCTGTGGCAATTGTTCTAAAAAGAACTCTATCTTCTTTTTTCTTTAAATCTAAAATTGGTCGAAGATGCAATTCACCAGCGCCGGCATGTGCATAATAAACAGATTGTTGTTTGTGGTTTAACATCATAGATGAAAATTCATGGATAAAAGCCGGTAAATCTTCCACGGCAACAGCCGTATCTTCTACGACGGCAACCGCTTTTCTGTCACCTGGAATATTTGCCAACAACCCTAAACCTGCTTTTCGCAAATCCCAAATTTTCTTGATGTCGTTTCCGTATATTGCCGGAAAATGATAGCCAACATTTTCACTTTCGAAATGTGATTGTAAAGCGTTGACTTTTGCCTCCACTTCTTCCTTCGTTTCGGCATGAAATTCTACACATAAAATGGCTTCTGGATCACCTTTTACAAAAAATCTATTCTTATTTTGTTCAATATTTTGTTTGGTACAATCCAAAATAATTTTATCCATCAACTCACATGCGCTGGGTTTATGCTGCATAGCAATAACTGTTGCCTGTAAACTTTCTTCCAACGTTTTAAAATGAATGGCAACGACGACTTTTTCTTTAGGTGGAATGGAAACTAAGTTTAATTTTATTTCGGTGATGAATGCCAATGTTCCTTCGCTTCCACAAATCAATTCACTTAAATTGAATGGTTTTCCATTTGCTTCAAATGGCTGTTGTTTTAGCAATTCATCTACAGCATAACCTGTATTTCTACGATGAATTTTTGTATTTGGAAATTGAGATTTAATTTCATTTTTAGTTTCTTCGTTTGATAATTCTTTAAATAAAAAACTATAAATATCACCTTCTAAGTTTGTTTGTTGCGTTTTTTCATTAAATGCTATTGCTGATAAATTTTCAAAAACAACTTCAGAACCATCGCTCAGAAAACAGGTTAAAGAACGTACATGATCTCTAGTGGAACCATATACAATAGAGTTCGTTCCACACGAATTATTACCTACCATTCCACCAATCATTGCACGATTCGCTGTTGATGTTTCGGGTGCAAAAAATAAGCCAGTTGTTTTCAATTTATGATTGAGTTCATCTCGAATTATTCCGGGTTGCACAATGCAGTATTTTTCTTCCTTATTAACTTCTATTAATTGAGTAAAATGTTTCGACACATCGACAATTATGCCGTTGCCCACTACTTGACCGCCGAGCGAAGTGCCGGCCGTTCGTGGAATTAAAGGAATTTTATGCTGTTTGGCATATTCAATTAAAAGTTGAATATCCTTTTTATTTTTAGGATAGCAAACTGCGGTTGGGTATTCTTTATAAACGGATGCATCTGTTGCGTATAATACGCGCATGGTATCATTAAAAAACAATTGTCCTTCTAAGAAGCCAGAAAGTTGTTCTAAAGATACTTTATCTATGATTGGTGTTAATTGCATTACAAGATAAATTTACGAAATACAACAAGATGCTTTTTAAAATAAGCTTAGAATTAATGATTTAGAAATAAAAAAAGTCGTTCCCCAACGAACGACTAAAACGCAAAATTAGTATATATTGCTAATACAGCAATTTATTTCTTAACGGAGATATATTGATTGTCAATATTTTTAAAGTTGGAAAACATAAAATCAAAATCTATGGAGTTTTCTTTACCATATTCATTTAAAATTAATTTTCCATTTTTTTCTGACCAATTTCCATCAATAGCATAGTTTTTTACTCTAAAATAATCTTGTGGTGTTAAGGGAACCACTTGAACATATTGATGATAAGTACCATCAGAATTTAATGATAAAAAGAAAATCTTTTTTGCAATTCCGTCTTCTGGTGAGTATTTTGTATGATCCATCTCATATTTCCAAATACTTCTAAAAACCACATCTTTATTATTTTCGGTATCTTCATTATTTGCGAAAAGCCCGAGTGGGGCAATCATAATGATAGCAAAAATGGAGCTAAGTAATATTTTGTAAATTTTGTTCATAGTTAATAGTTTTAAAGTTTTATAATCATTCTATTTATATAGACCGATAATTTTATAAAAGGTTAAATTCCCTATAAAAATTAACGATTATTTTTTAAAAAAAGTTTCCATTTTGGGTTGGAAACTTTAGGAATTTGGGTTAGATTTCTAAAACTTTAGAGCCTTTTAAAAAGCCGTAAACAACAGAGCAGAAAAAAGAGAGAGAAAACGTAAACAATTCTGCTTGTGATTACAATATTAGTACAAATTCTAATATTAAGAAGTACCATTTAGCAAGTGGCGGTTTACAAACATTAAGTGGTGGTTTTGGCTTTATAAGTGGCAAAACTCAAGTATTTATTTGATGAAAATCAAATAAACGATGTGGATTTGTTAAGATTTGGGTAATATTTACATTACCAAATCTTCACTCTATCATTTTCAGAACGATACATTTTATCGTTTGGTTGGATGTTAAAGGCTTTGTACCAGTCATCTATATTAGAAAAAGGTCCATTTACACGCAAAAATGCCGGAGAATGTACGTCTGTCAATACGCGAGTAGCTAATTCTTCATCACGCTGATGGCCTAACCAACCTAAGGCATAGCCTAAAAAGTAGCGTTGAAGTGGTGTCAATCCATCAATTAATTTCCCTTCTTGGTATTGTTGAGTTTTTTTAAAGGCATCTAAGGCAATTACTAAACCGCCTAAGTCGGCAATATTTTCACCCAAAGTAGCTTCTCCATTAATATGCATAGAATCTAGCACCACGTAATTATTGAATTGATTGATATAATTTTTGGCTTTTTCAGTAAACTTTCGTTCGTCGGCTTCTTGCCACCAATTCTGCAAATTTCCTTTATCGTCGAATTGTCGGCCTTCATCATCAAAGCCGTGTGTAATTTCATGTCCAATGGTAGAAGCTGCTGCATAACCATAAATCACGGCATCGTCTATTTCATCGTCTTTAAATCCAGGAATTACAAATATACCTGCTGGCAATACAATTTCGTTATTAGATGGATTGTAATAGGCATTATAAGTTTGTGGAGTCATTTCCCATTCGGTTCGGTCAACTGGTTTATTTAATTTGCTGATGTAATAATTAAACCAATATTTATTGGCATTTTTTATATTATCCACTAACAATTTATCCGAAATATCCAATTTAGAGAAGTCTTTCCAAGTGTTTGGATAACCCACTTTTTTAGTTACTGTATTTAATTTTTGTAACGATTTTTGTTTGGTAGCATCGCTCATCCAATCTAAATTTTTAATTCTATTGGCAAATGCAGCAAAAACTTCATCGCATAATTTTTCATAGCGTTCTTTAGTTTTAGGTGAGAAATTATCTTTCACATATAATTGTCCCAAAATTTCACCCATTACAGATTCTTCCCAAGCAATCGCTTGTTTCCAGCGAGGCAATTGTTCTTTTCGTCCACGTATCACTTTTCCATAGAAACGAAAGTCTTCATTTTTAACTTTTTTATTTAAGTAATCAGCATAGTTTGATAGTAAATGAAAACGCAAATAATTTTTCCAGTTAGACAAGGGTGTAGTCGTAAGTAATTTATTAAATTGGGTGAAAAATTCGGGTTGACCTACAATTACAGAATCTGTTTTAATATTTAAAGCATTGAAAACATTATTCCAATTTATTTTTGGAGTTAATTCGTTCAATTGTGCAATAGACATTTTATTGTAATTGGCATAAGGATCGCGTAATTCTTCTAACTTACGTGATTTGCTTGCCAATGATTTTTCGATAGAAAACACAGCATTTGCACTGCTTGCAAAATTGGTATTTATATAACCGAGCATACGAACCAAATGCTTGGTTTTGTAATCTTTTACGATGTTAAGTGTACGTGTATCTTTATTAAAATAATAATCTCTGTTTGGCAATCCAAGTCCACCTTGCGACAAATACAACGCATTCACGTCGCTATTTTTCATATCTTGATATACGCCTAAATCAAAAGCAACCGGAACGCCAATTTGGTGTAAGTGTGTAATTACGTTTAATACATCTGCTGTATTTTTTATATTATTGATTAAAAATAATTCTGTGTTCAATGGCATTAATTTTATTTTTTCGATGGTATTTGTATCCATTGCTGTAAAATAAAATGAACGAATTTTTTGTGTATTTGCATCAGATGATGCATTTGACAAGGCATTTTCATTTATTGTTTTAAGTTTCTGCCAAACATCTTCTTGCACTAAATTTCCAATTCCCCATTGTGAATAAGCATTTGGAATAGGATTTTGTTTTATCCAATTTCCATTAGCATATTTAAAAAAATCTTCACCAGGTTTTGCTGTTTTGTCAATGTTTTTTCCTACTACATCTTGTTGAGCAGAAAGCGATAAAGACAGCGTTAATGAAAGTGCGAAAAGAAATAGATTTTTCATCTGATTATGTTTAATATTTTAAGTGTGCTAAATTAGTGAATAATAAGATGGAAATATTACAAATGCATATTACTATTTACATCAATTGCTTCTTCGCATCCTATTTTGTATTTTTATTTGCATTTAATTTTAATATTAATAGCCATTTTTTCAAACCGTTCGCTGTATCGATTAGGAGTATGTAAGATAAATTCCATGTTATTAAAATGCTTAGGCAAAATGGTATTATAATCCTGTCGTTTTTAGAAAAATAAGAATAATACTAGACTAAAATATTAACTTAATAAAATATATATAGTTCAATTTGAACGTACAACAAGAAAATTAATTCCTATTTATTCATTCATTTTTTTTGCAATTGTTTAAAATACATTTGGTGTATATGCATCATAGATAAATATACTCAGATAAACAAGAATTTTTGATGTATCGTATTTATATTATACATTCTTCATGTTCAAACTCACGGCTTTTTCTGTACTCATCAAGGTGCCTTCTTCTCCTGTTTTAATTTCGGCGGCATTGCCTTCGTCAGTATCGATGTGCATTTCAAGTTTAAATTTATCTGAAACACGAATAATAACATTTTTAAATGTCAATGGGCGTTCTTTATCTTCTACATCCACACTTACCACATCTTGGTCTTGAACGCCAAACACGGCCGCATCGTTTGGATGCATGTGAATATGACGCCAAGCTACTATCACTCCTTCTTTAATGGTGGTGGTTCCTGCTTTTCCATCCAATATAATTCCGGGTGAACCTGCTACATTTCCACTTTCGCGCACCGGTGCATCAATGCCTAAGAAAAATTCGTCAGTCTTGGATATTTCTACTTGGTCTTTACTGCGCAATGGACCTAATATGCGAACCTTTTCAATTTTATTTCTCGGCCCTACTAAAGTTACTGTTTCATTGGCGGCAAATTGTCCTGGTTGAGAAAGTGGTTTAAAAGGTGTTAATTCATAATCTTTACCAAATAAAATATCTACGGTTTCTCGTGTTAGATGTACGTGACGTGCAGAAATAGCAATTGGAATTTTGGGGATACAGTTTACTTTATTTTTTTCTTGTATAATTTTTTGAGCTTCTAATGCAATGGCCAATTGTTCGTCCGTTTTTATGGCTAATATTTTAACGCGTGCTATTTCATCAGAGATATTTGACACATCATTTTCATTCGTCAACTTGGTAGATTTATTTTTATCATCATCTAAAGTAATGCCTAAAAAATCCAAACGTTGGCATACACGATTTCTAATTTCATGACTGTTTTCGCCAATACCTCCAGTAAATACCAACACATCAATTCCGCCCATTAATGCGGCATAAGCGCCGATATATTTGGTTAATCTATGTGTAAAAACTTGAATTGCTGTTCGTGCATCTTCATTTCCTTCGCTGGCTTTTTGGAGTATATCGCGCATATCATTGCTTAATCCACTTAAACCTGCTAAGCCAGATTTTTTATTGAGAAAATCTTCAACTTGTTGTGCATTCCAAGCTTCTTTATTTTGTAAAAAAGAAATAATTCCGGCATCAATATCACCACTTCGAGTACCCATCACCAACCCTTCCATTGGTGTCATTCCCATAGAGGTTTCTATACTTCGACCAAACTCGACGGCGCAGGCACTTGCTCCATTTCCCAAATGACAAGAAACTATTCGCAAATGCTTAATGTCTTGCTTTAAGTACGTTCCTACTCTTTCTGCTATATACTTATGACTCGTTCCATGGAATCCAAATCGTTTAATATTATATTTTTTAATCAATTCTTTGTCAATGGCATACTGTTTTGCACGATTGGGCAATGTTTGATGAAAGGCTGTATCAAATATGGCTACATTTGGCAACTCTGGATACACTACTTTTGCATTTTTTATTCCCATTAAATTCGCCGGATTATGCAAAGGTGCAATAGCACACAATTCCTCAATGGCTTTTTCCACTTGTTCATCTATTAAAATAGGTTGACTATAATCATCGCCGCCATGTACCACACGATGCCCAATTCCACTAATTGTTATTCCATTTAGTTTTGTTTTTATTTCTGTTAAACAGAATTCAAGGATTGCATTTAACTCTAAATTACCTGTATATTCTAAGTCTGTTTCATTTAGTTTAATGATGGGTGTAAGTGGCAATCGTTCTGCATCTAATTCGATAATGGTTTTTTTATTAATCGTATCAATCACATCCGCTTTTAGAGATGAACTCCCACAATTAATGACTAAAATATTCATATTTCAAATTTTGCACGAAGATACTAAAATATAAAAGATATGCTGTTGTAAAAAAAATTGATTAAATAGTTTTACCTTAATGTTTAAATCATTTTACATGAAAAGAATCCTTCTGTTTTTTACTTTAAATTTAATATTTAATCTCCTTTTTTCTATTGATATAAATACGAAAAACATCACTATTCTACGTGACAAATATGGTGTTCCACATATCTATGGAAAAACAGATGAAGAAGTAGCCTATGGCTTGGCTTGGGCAACGGCAGAAGATGATTTTAAAAGTATGCAAGAAAATTTTCTGACCGCACGAAGTAGATTATCGGAAGTAAAAGGAAAAGATGGTGCCATTATGGATTTTTTATGCGCAGTTTTAGGAGCACGAGAAACAGTTGATCGACTGTACGACAAGAGCTACTCTCCAAAGTTTAAAAATATGCTGAGTGCTTATGTAAAAGCTGTCAATAAATATGCAGCGCAACATCCTGAAAAAGTATGGATCAAAGATGCCTTTCCGGTTACGGAAAAAGATGTAGTTGTTGGTTATTCCATTGGCTTGGCATTGATGACGAATGTTCCGTTTGCCATTATGAAAATTTCTGATGGCACGATTGAAAATAAAACTTTGCGAACCCCAAAAGGAAGTAACGCCTTTGCGGTAAATGGAAATAAAACAAAGGATGGAAACACCTATTTAGGTATCAATTCGCATCAACCACTAGAAGGACCATATTCATGGTATGAAGCGCATTTGCATTCAGAAGAAGGGTGGAACATCTTGGGTGGAACATTCCCAGGTGGTGTCACTATTTTTCATGGTGCCAATGAACATTTAGGTTGGGCACATACAGTTAGTTTTGCCGACCACGATGATGTTTATAAATTAGAAATGCATCCACAAAAAAAATTGACCTATAAATTTGATGGAAAATGGTTGACATTGAAAGAAAAAAAAATAAGAATGTGGGTGAAGTTATTTTGGATAATAAAAATCCCTGTTACCAAAAAATATTACGAAAGTGTATATGGGCCAACGTTGGAAAAAGATGGCAATTACTATTCCATTCGTTTCCTATCTGCATTTGATATACGTGGAGCAGAGCAATGGTACCACATGAATAAAGCAAGCAACTTTGATGAATTTCAAACAGCCTTAAAAGAATTAGCTTTGCCAGGAATGAATATCATTTATGCTGATAAAAATAACAATATTATGTACTTAGACAACGGTCAGTTTCCGAAGAAGAACAAAGGATATGATTGGTGGCATGTGGTTCCCGGAAATACTTCGGCAACACTTTGGAAAGCCAATGATTATTACCCTTATGACAGTTTATTAAAAGTAATCAATCCAAATTGTGGCTATATTTTCAACAATAACAATACGCCATTTAATTGTACATCCAAAGAAGACAATCCTGATAAAAATAAACAAGCATTAAAAGACTATTATTTTGCATATAACGACAATCGAGCGTTGAGAACAAGTTATCTGTTTGCATCAAAAGGAAAAATATCGTATGATGAATTTAAGGCCATTAAATACGATCAAACATTTATGCAACCTGCTTATAATTATGCGATGATTAACATTGAAGATATTTTACAATTAGACACTCAAAAATATCCTCAAATAAAAGAAAGTATTGAAGTTTTAAAAAAATGGAATAGAAGGGCGGATGTAAACAACAAACAAGCTGCGCTCGTTGCTTTAGTAGTAAAGAGTATTATTGATAAAATTATTGAAGAAGGACATTTTCCGGCAGTACAAACACGTATAAAAGAATGGTTTTTAGTGAAAAGCGTTGAAGATGCACAAAAACATTTATTAAAGCATTTTGGCAAATTAGAAATCCCATTAGGCGATTTGCAAAAATTAGTTCGTGGCTCGAAGGAGTTGCCTATTGGTGGCATTCCGGATGTTAATGCAACCATGTGGCTAAGCAAGCATAAGAATGGCACCTACAAAGCAGAAGCCGGCGAAACTTATATAGAATTGGTGCAATTCACTAAAAATGGTCCTATTATCGAAAGTATTTCACCTTATGGCAGCAGTAATGAGGAAGGCAGCAAACACTACAACGATCAAATGGAATTATTTGTTCAACAAAAATGTAAAAAAATGACCATGAATTATGCTGAGCTGATAGAGGAAAAAGAAAGTATGTATCATCCAAATTAAATTTATCATCTTTTGTATATCAATTATATTCAAAAAATAAGTAGTTTCAAATTATTAAAATGGACTTATATAAGCATCTTAAACCAAATTAAATGGAGCAAAAAATAAAATTAAACTTAGGAAGAATACAAGAAACATTGTTGCTTCCATTGGTATCTAGAGCAAAAGAAACTCAATATAAAAATCCTTTATTGAACGACTCAAAAGCAGTTGAATTATTTAATCAATTAGATGTAAACAGAAAGAAATTACTGAGCAATATTACTGAAATTGGAGTGCAAGGATTGGCATATCGTGCCTTTAAAATGGATGAAGCGATTAAAGCCTTTTTACAGAAACATCCAAATGGAAAGATTTTAGATATTGGCGCTGGCTTAGACACCACTTATTATAGATGCGACAATGGAAAAGCGCTTTGGTTCGATTTAGATATGCCGGATTCCATTGCCTTGCGCACACAACTTTTACCACCACCTAACTCACGCGTAACGTATATTGCAAAATCCATGTTTGATTACACTTGGATAGATGATATCGGTGATATATCCAATGGATTATTCATTACCATTCCTGGTGTTTTACCCTATTTTAAAGAAGAAGAAGTTCAAAAATTATTGACTACCATTGCACCTAGATTAAAAGGCGCAGAAATTATGTTTGATGTCATTTCTCAGATGGGACGTTTTTTTGTAGATATGCGCATTAAAGCTGCCGGCATGAAAGAAGCCCATTTAGAATGGGGAATTTTAGACCCAAAAACAGTTACCAATTGGAGTGAACATATTGAGTTAGTTAGAACAATAAAGTTTTTTGAGAAAATGCCCAAAAGCAATCGAAGAATTAGTACCTCTTTAGCCATGCAATTCAATAAATTGTTTGATATGACACAACTATTTCATCTTCGATTTGTGTGATGTATTTTTATTGATTCGCGATAGAATAAAACAAAAAAATGTGTACCGAAGTACACATTTTTTTTAATTTCATTTAGCCAATTTTATTTTGATTTCTTTTTAATTTGGTCGAAGCTCATTCGTAAACCTAAATTAAAATACAATGATGAAGCGTTGAATTTTTGTCCAGGCTCATCCATTGGTTTATCTAAATCTACTTGTGGTTTATTTGGATCTAAATCTAATAATTCTTTGAAACCATAACGAGCAGTGTTTGAATTTTCATCAATATGTTTATTGTATTTATAATGTGTTAAAAATGCAGGTGCTTCTGACGCATTTGCAATATTTAATGGCATTCCACCTTCCGGAACAATTAAATCCAATAAGAAATCTGCCGGAACACCTAATACTTTTAATGAAGTAGTTTGTTTGTATTCTTCAAATATTGTTTCTTTCAAAGTGATAGTATAAGCTTGAACACGTGCTTCTGCAAACATGGTCAACATTTTATTCAATTTAATATCAAACCCAATTGATGCGCTTACCCCTAAAGTAGGATGGAATGATGTTTTTGCTTTTCCTACAATTTTAATTTGTAATTCCAATAAATCTTTAATATGAACCGGAATAACTGGGAAGCCACTTAAGGTTTCTAAAACACGACCTTGATTGTCTTTTATATAAGCTCTGGAAATGGAGTTTCCAAATATTGGAGCCACTAAACCCGCACGACCAGTAACGCCGAAACGTTTACCATTATCCCAACGCATCACTAAGTGCGGCGAAACATAAATACCAAATGTTCCTGTTTTTTGGGTAGCATAATATGTTTCTAAATCAATTTTTGCATCCAAGCGTTCTGGATGCCAAGCAAATGTATGTAAGATATCGATTCCAATGTATTTATTGAACATGTGACCCCAACCAAAATTAAAAGCAAAACCTCCACCATTTGTTCCCACTAACGGTTGTACATCTAATGTGTTTCCATGTTGATACCAATATTTATCACCTACTTCTTTTAAAGGTGAGCGTCTGTTCGTTGATAGAAACGGAATACCATAACCACCACTAATATTAATATACCATGCTTTACCTTCTGGTCTAGGCTTATCTTTTTTAGATTTTTTTGTTTTAGTTTTAGCCATCGACATAGATGAAAATTCTTTTGCAAAAGAATTTTCAGTAGCGAATAAACCAATGGTTGACAGAGCGAAAATACCTGTAATCAACAATTTCTTCATAATAGTTATTTTAGGTTGTTATTTGGTTAGATAATGTTATAAAAAAAATAGCAGTGTTAAATTTTGTTATTTATTTAATCACATAATATTACAAAAAAAAAAACAAATAAAAAATTTAATGTTCATTTATTTTCAATATCAAGCACCTATCATGCTTCCACCGCAAGCACGAACGCATTGACCGTTTACGCCGTCAGAAAGTGGAGATGCCAAGAATCCAATTAATTCGGCAATATCTTCCGGTACGCCACCTTGTTTTAAAGTAGATAAACGTCTTCCACCTTCTTTAATAAAGAAAGGTAAATTTTCTGTCATTTTAGTTTCAATAAATCCAGGTGCCACCGCATTGGCAAAAATAACTTTATTAGTAGTAGCTAATGCTTGTGTAAATCCAATTACACCAGATTTAGTTAATGAGTAATTTGTTTGACCAACATTTCCTGCAATACCAGAAATCGAAGATAAACTCACTACTTTTGCATTTTTTGAAAACCCTTTTTGTACAAATGTATCGGTTAAGTTAATTACTGCTTTCAAGTTTACATTTAAAACAGCACGCCATTGATCCATACTCATTTTAGCAATGGTTTTATCGCGAGTAATACCGGCATTGTTCACTAAAATATCCAACTTACCATATTTACCTAAAACAAATTCTTGTAATTCTTGTGCAGCACCATCTTTTGTAATATCTAATAATTTAGCATCACCATTAATTTCTTGTGCTAATGCATTGGCATCATCTGCTGCTTGAGGCACATCCACAATAATAACGGTTGCGCCTTCGCGATGCAATACTTTTGCGGCTGCTGCGCCAATTCCACGAGCACCACCTGTTACAATGGCAATTTTACCTTGTAATAAATTTTCTTGAGATGAAATATTTTGACCATCTGCTTTATTTAATTCCACTACTTGACCGGTAATAAAAGGTGATTTATCGCTCAAGAAAAAAGTAGCTGCTTTCACCACTTCGTATGCTTGAACATCGTCGTTTGTAATTTTTAATAAATTAACCGTTACGCCTTTTTTTCCGCCAATTTCTTTTGATAATGCTCTTGAAAATCCATCAATAGAACGTTGAACCGTAAAACTAGTTACGGAACTTGTATCTAATTTAGAAACAATAACAATACGACCATTTGCTGCAATTTTATTCACTGTATTTTTTATGGAGGTAAATAAATCTTCTAAGTCTTCAATTGTTTGCATGCCCACGCAACTTACCACCAAGCCATCAATTTGGGCATCGTAGATAGTAGCTACATCACATTTATCATTCAATAATTTTTGAATTTCATGAGAAAATTCTGTTTCATTGCCGGCAACAGTAATTTTCTTAGTTTGTAATTCTGCATCTGAAAATGCGTTGCCATTTCGTTTTAAAATAGGTGGAACAGGAACCGGAATATTCAACGTTTTTAAAACCCGTCTTACGGAGCTATTTTGTAAGTAATCGTACATTTTTTATCTTTTTTTTAAAAGTGTTAAACTGTTTTTTTGTAGCACAAATATACATTATGAATAGACTTAAATCTCATTTCCATTATATTAATTATCCTTGGAAAATAATTTCATAAAATCCAATGCATGCATTTATTTTTTTTGCCATTGCAAGATACAAAATGTCTTTTTATTATTTACTTTTATTGCATGGATTTATTTCAAGATACTGCTAATAAAATGGTATTATATCATTTGCGAACTTCATGGTTAAATTTATCAAAAGCATTTAACGATAAAGCACACCAATACAATGGCACTATTTCTATGGCATTTTTGCTGATGGCCATTTATGAAGAAGATGGCGTTCCGGTGACCAAAATTGCGCCACGTATAGGCATGGAACCAAATAGTTTATCCAGAACGCTAAACACATTGGAAGAAAATGGATTTTTAATTCGAAAACCCGATGAAAATGACCAACGCAAAGTTTTGGTATATTTAACGGAAGAAGGCAAAAAACATAGAAAAATAGCGTTAAAAACAGTGTTTGATTTAGAAAAACAAATCACTCAAAAACTCACTCAAAAACAACTTAACGCATTCAAGGATGTCATTACTCAAGTAGGCAATGCATTAGAAGATTTTGGAAAAGGATTGGAGAAATATTCATAAACACTAACAGTAACTTTAAATTATATACCGTGCAATTTTAAAATAAAATTTTAAAATTGCACGGTAAAAATTATGGGAAGATTAAGAACGCAATACAAATATTAGCAGCCATGTCCGTCAAACAAATGGATGGTATAATAATAAGAATATCAAAGATTTAAAAATCTCCCCAATTCTTATATACTTTACCTGATAAATTAACAGAACTACTATAATCTAAAAATCAGTAGATTTCCTTACAATACGATTCCTATTCAAACTTTATTTTTCCAATCAAATCATTAAAATATTGCAGGTTCCAAATTTCCAATAATTTTTCATCCTTAATAAAACGTACTACATCTTCTTTCACCTTATCAAAAGAAACCGATTTAATTTTTTCTTGCAGCAATGCTGTAATTTGTTTTTCTGATATTGTTTTTTTATTCCAATCACCCGTATTTATTGCTCTTTGTAAAAAATGTTTCATGTCTAACGGAATACCATTTTTTATATACCATTCCAAATCATACCAATCTCGTCCTTTTATTCTGTTTTTCCATTTTCTAAACAGCAACGCATGCATTTTTCCTGCAAATAAATTAGAGCGCGTAAAACATTTTACATAAAATGAAAACGGACGAAGTAATAATTTTTCTTCTGTTTTATAACCCAGTGGCGGCTCGCAATCTACTTCAATTTTTACTTTAATACTCTTATTGGATTGGATGCCGGCTTGCTGTACAATATCTTCCAAAACCAATTCTTTCCAAATAGTATTTGATTTAAGAAAAGCAGATTCTATCGAAGTTTTTATTCGTTTATCTTTCTCCTTGATGTTAACTTTCATACCAATGGCTTCAAACTCCGTAACGATTGCTGCGAAATAAGTTTCTAAAGAAAAGTCAGGATTTTTTTCTAACAAAGAAAAATCTAAATCGTCGGAAAATCTATCCAAACCATAAAAAATACGCAATGCTGTGCCACCATAAAATGCAGCGTTTTCAAAAAAATCGGTGCGCGACAAACCTGCTAATGCAATTTCTTGCATAATTTCTCGCAAAGCCGATAATGTTTCGTCGTCATTCGTTGGCTTATAGGCTGCCATCCAATCTTTTATCATAATTGTTCCAATGTTTTAACAAGCATTTCTAAACTATTTCTTTTGGGCGCATCAGCTAACCACGTACGAATAACAGCACTATTTAAGCTACGCAATGCGTCTTCATCTATGCGCATATCCTCTAATAAAAAATCATGTGTTTGGCGCACACTTCTGAGCAAAACACCTGATGTAAGAATTATTTTATCGCAAATGGCTTTCTCACGCGAAGCAATTAAAGCGGTTTGCTGCTCTGAAAGCCTTACACTTTCAATACCAAAAGCATAGTAAGGTGCAGCCAAATGCAAAAAACTAAACCTACCCAATGGTGTGCTATATTTTTTAGAAGTTTTTAAGGTGACTGAACTAATTTCATATACACGCTCAGGAATCATGTTCCAATAAGATAAAGCTGATTCTAAAGAAACATAGCTCGGACCTCTTAGATGATTAGCGATTAAGAATGAATTTGGAATCGGCAAATTTGTTTCCGGACCTGGCACATACAAACCTCTTCTTATGGAAAGTAATTCGCGGCTTTTTATCAACTCACTGATTTTGTCATTCAGACGATTATATTCAGGCAGCATTTCTGCTACCATGCGATGAGAAATTGGTGCTTCTGTGTATTCTTTTACTTTTCTTGAAAATGACATATTGTAAATTTACAACACAAAAATCGGAAAATATCCGATTATATGCAAATATTTTTACCAATTTATGTAATTTTTTAACATAATAATCGGAAACATCCGATTGTATACTAAATATTTTACAATAAATAATTATACTTAAACTAAAGTATGCCTATTTACATTGATTAAATAAAAAAAGACCTGAAAAAATTCAGGTCTTTTAGTGTATCATGTATTTTATTTTACTAAGATTTGTTGCTACGCTCGAAATAACAGCATAGTATTAAAACGGACATTGGTTAGCGGCAATTGCTGCATCCGCAATCGCTCTTCTTGTATCTTTAGGATTAATATCATAATTTTTCAATAAAGAACCGATTACCCGTTTCATGGTGAATTTTTCTACGCCACTTGAGTAACTATCTATTGCGTTATCGGCTGCTTTACGAGCAATATCTAATGCTTCATATACATACAATTGAGTCATTTTAGTTTTTAATTTCAATTGTTCTTTATCGGTATCTTTGTTTGCTTTTAATTTTTTAACACGTAATATGGCAGATTCAGCCATGAAAGCCACCGACATAATATCAGCTAAGTTCATTACAATTTCTTGTTCATCTACTAATTTTGTTTTTAATTTTCGTCCGGCAGCACCAGTAATAATCATAAATACAGATTTTAAATTAGAAACGATTTCGGTTTCATCTGCTAAAAATCCATTATTGAAAGGGTTAAAATTCTGAGCAATGCCTAAAGGAATCGTTTTCATGGCATCGTTAATTTTTAATTCTTTCGTTTGGAATGCACGTTTATAAAACTCCGCTAATGCCAACATTCTATTAATTTCGTTAGTACCTTCGTATATTTTAGTAATACGTGCATCGCGATACGCCATTTCCACGCCGGTTTCCATGGAATAACCCATGCCTCCATGAATTTGGATAGCTTCATCAGCTGACCAACAAACTGCATCTGAGCCTTGTACTTTTAAAATAGCACATTCGATGGCATATTCACGCATGGAATTAATTTTCGCATCGTTTTCTGTTGCACCTGAAGCTAAAAATTCTTTATATTTTTTATCTACTTCAGCGCCCACTCTATATACTGCTGATTCATTTACGAATGCTAACATCGCCATTTGGCCTAATTTATATTTAATAGCACCAAAATCAGAAATCGGCTTTTCAAATTGAATACGTTGGTTGGCATATTCTACGGATTTAGTTAAGCCAAATTTGATTCCACCAACACCACCTGCACCAATTTTAATACGACCATTATTTAAAATATTCAATGCCATATTAAAGCCTTTGCCACGTTCTCCTAACAAATTCTCTTTCGGAATTGGCACATTATTGAAAAATAATTGCACCGTAGATGATGCTTTAATTCCCATTTTTTTCTCTTCTTTTCCAATTTCAATTCCACCAAATTCTTTCTCTACAATAAATGCAGATAAACGTTCATCATTGTCAATTTTAGCAAATACAATAAAAATATCGGCAAATCCACCATTGGTGATCCACATTTTTTGTCCATTTAAAAGGTAATGTGTGCCTGCTTCATTTAATACAGCATTCGATTTAGCTGAATTCGCATCAGAACCTGAACTTGGCTCAGTTAGTGCATACGCACAAGCATACTCACCACTCGCAATTTTCGGAAGGTATTTTTCTTTTTGTTCATGTGTGCCATAAAATACAATTGGCAAAGAACCAATGGATACTTGAGCACCAATAGTGGTGGCAAAAGCCAACCCTACAGACAAGGCTTCTGTGAACAATAATCCTGTATTAAAATCCAAACCCATTCCACCATATTCTTCTGGAATCGAAACTCCACAAATACCCAATTCTGCGGCTTTTTTAAATTTTTCTAATACAAATTCTTTGTCTTTTTCAGCATCTAATAAAGCTATTTTTTCCATGCCTAAACTGTGAAATTCTTTGACGCAAAAATCACGCACCATATTGAAAATCATAAACTGTTCTTCAGTAAATTCCTCCGGAATAAAAACATCCTTAATATCTGTTTCTGAAAACAAAAAATTGCCTCCTATTAATTTACTTTTAGTTGTTGCCATATCATTTTATTTTATAAAGTGTTCATTTAAATTGAGTATAAAGTTAGTTGAATTTCTCAATGCATGCATTGGATTAATGTTAAATTAATGCTTTCATTCTAATTCTTAATTTTTACGCTGAAACTGTTGTACCAATAAGTTTATCCGAAGTTTTAAAAAAGCGCCAATCAGTTAATGTTATAAAAAAGTATATCTTTATAAAGTTCTATTAATATATTTGTCTTTTAGAATGAAAAAAGCGAATTTACTTATCTCCGTTTTAGTGTGTTTACAAGGCATCATAATGGCTAATGACACTTTAGACATAAACAATGTACGCTCATCTACTGCTTATCCAAATAAATTTACTGGAGTAAGCAGCATGTCTATGTATGAATGTATAGATACGCTTTTCCAAAATACTACACATACTTACAAAGCAGAAATTATTGACACGATATATAATTTCATTAAGCCACTTCAACTAAATGTATTGCGTTTTCCGGGTGGCACCATTGGCAATTATTATCATTTTTATGGAAAAGGACATGGCATTGATACGTCAGAAACCACATGTGCCGCTGGAAGAATTGGCAATGTAAGTTTTGCAAACATGCATCTTGAATTTGATAAAAAAGCAGACAAAAATATGATAGAATATTTTAAGGAAGAAGTGGATACGCTAAAAAAATATGGGAATGATATTGGTGTATGTTATCGCATCAACTCACATACTCATATTTATAGAGGCCAATTAAAACAATATTCTGATACCATACAATTCTTAATCAATAAATACTTAAGTTCTTTTGCCTCTATTTTAAATACAAACGGTGACTTATTGGATAGTGCAAAAATAAATGCAATAGTACCAAAACTAATGCTCCTCCAATCAGATAGTATATATAAACAAATTAAAAGAGAACTCATTAGTAATCCTTCATTTTATTACTATTTCAGAGAAAATTTAAATGCTGTGGAATACTTACGAATGAATGGCGTTCAGATTTTAGGTGCTGAAATTGGGAATGAAACGTATGCTGAATATATTGTTTTTGATGATGATCTAAAATATATTGGATTTGATTGCACTTCTGCACCGGATAGTTTTCATTACAATCTTTGGCAATTGCCGCTTAAATTTTATTTAGAAGGAATGCTTAAAAACAATCTATTAGTTTCATTATATGCTGACAGTTTAAAAACAAAATACAATATAGTTTCGGCAGTGCCGGCAAACAGTGGAATTAACAATGTAAGCTTAGATAACCAATATTATCCAATACATGTAAAACCGTATGATTTGAGTGTCAAGAAAAGTGATTTATGGAATAAATATTTCGCCTCACAAAGCAATGTATTTGCTATGATTCCACATATTTACAGTCAAGATTTTTTAAGTTGTTCTGATTATTTAAATGCAGATTCCATATTTGGATTGGATAAAACAAGTATAAATAAAATTGCAGAACGATTTTATACCTATTTTGTTGACACCTTATTGATTTACAATTTAAAGCGATTTAATTATTATTCCAATAATAAGCCACTTTGGATAACTGAATGGAATTTTACAGAAAGTGGATTTGCTACGAATACATTTCTACATGCGTTTTACAATTACTATTTTATTCGTAAGATGTTAGATGTACATGATTTCTCACCTAATTATGTTCAAATATTATTATACCATCATCTGGTGGGTCAAAGCTATACTTGGCCATTAATTCGAACGTACCAATCGAACCATACGTTTATTGCTCAACGACAAATCACCTATTCTCCGTTTTATATATGGAGTACCACCATGCACCAGCAAGTTAAACGATTAAAAACCAATTTTGAAAATGAAAATAGCCACACCATCATCGATGTATTTATTGATAGTAGTCAACAAGAATTAATCGTGCAATTTGTCAACACAGATTCCATCGCACATTTTATCAACTTAAATTCAATTTACCTATCAGACAACAATAAAGAATTAACCGCAAAAAAAATTAATAGATATCTTTTAGATGCTGCATCTATACTTTCAACTAATTATTCAAGATGTGCGTTTTACTCCAATCCAAATTATGCCACACAATATCAGATTTCAGAAGATACTTTAACTCAATTGGATACCTTATACTTACCTGCAATTTCTATGGGAAAATTTTCCATTCAACTAAAAAATAAAATCAATACTTCTACACCAAATATCCATAAACCATCTTATTTTTCTGTATTTCCTAATCCAGCATCAAATCAAATTTTAGTACAGTTTCAACCTAAAGTATCTCAATATCCTTATGATTACACCATTTATGACAGCACAGGCAGATCGGTGTTAAAAGGCAAAATTTATACCGATAAAACAGCTATTGACATCTCTAGCCTTTCAAATAGCTGGTATCAAATACAAATATCAGACAACAATCAACTTATTGATTATAAGCAGTTTGTAAAAAATTAAACAGTTTTTAACAAGTTTTTAACTGCAACTTAGTTGCATAACCTTGGCTCACTGGATATCGGTATGTATTTTTATATCAATGAAAAAATTAGCCCTTTTCTTAATACTATCCATGTGGTTTTTATCGCATCAAAATAGTTTTGCTTCGAATGGATTTTGCAATTCTTTAGAGAAAATTTGTGATCAAAAACGCATTGACATGGATGCTTTCTCTAATTTCTTTCAGAAAGTAAACATCAATGTACGTAAAGCAACAGACTTAGGAATGTACACCAAAATTTTTAATTGGTTAAACACACCTTATAGATATGGTGGAAAAACTAAAAGTGGCATTGACTGTTCAAACTATGTATTTAAGTTGATGAATGACTGCTATGATACCTATGCAACTTCCAACCAACTTTCAAACTTAACGGAATATGTTGATCGAGAAGAATTAAAAGAAGGTGACTTAGTTTTCTTTAATACAAATGGATATGGAATCTCACATGTAGGCGTATATTTACAAGATGGAAAATTCACACACTCATCCTCTTCCAAAGGCGTAACTATCAGCTCTTTAAATGAGACATATTGGGATAAAAGATACTGTAGAGCCGGAAGAATCATTGAAAATAAATAATCAAATAAAATAATAGGAAATGACACGATGTGTCATTTTTTTTTGCTCTAAATAATAGATTGATGTTAGATTAGATGCCCATTCATATATCTATCATTCAATTTACAGCATCTGTTTCAATATAGATAAACAGTACTATTTTTAGAACTAAGTAACTCAAACTTTTCGCTCTAACATCTAAACATAACATAATATCTAATTCTAAGATTACACTAAGTTTCTCGTTAAATTTGTTGACTAAATTTCAATTATGTTACCTACATCTAACACATTAAACCGAGTTTCCGAATCAGCCACTATAAAAATGGCGCAACTGAGTAGAGAATTAGCCGCAAAAGGCGTTAATGTAATCAGCTTATCCTTAGGCGAACCCGATTTTAATACACCGAAACACATTAAAGAAGCAGCAAAGCAAGCTATTGACAGTGGAAAATACGATTCGTATTCACCAATTTCAGGTTATTTAGATTTAAAACAAGCCATTTGTGAAAAATTAAAACGCGATAATAATTTAGAATATAAACCTGAAAATATTGTCGTATCCACTGGCGCCAAACAAAGTTTAGCAAATGTTTTTATCTCCTTTTTAAATGAAGGTGATGAAGTAATTATTCCTGCACCATTTTGGGTTTCTTATCCAGAGCAAGTTAAATTATGTAATGCCACTTGTGTTATTATTCCGACAACTGTAGATGCAAATTTTAAAATGACACCAGAACAGTTAGAAGATGCTATTACACCCAAAACAAAATTTTTAGTATATTCATCTCCAAGCAACCCAACAGGCTCTGTTTACACACGTGATGAAATTGAAGCATTTGTAAAAGTTTTAGAAAAATATCCGCAAATTCATGTTATTTCAGATGAAATTTACGAACACATCAACTATGTAGGAAAACATGTTTCCATTGCTGAATTTCCTTCAATGAAAGACAGAACCATTGTGGTGAACGGACAAGCGAAAGGTTATGCCATGACTGGTTGGAGAATTGGGTATATTGCTGCGCCAGCATATATTGCAAAAGCATGTGACAAATTACAAGGTCAAGTTACTTCCGGAACAAATTCTGTAGCACAACATGCTACTATTGCGGCATTATTGGGCGACCAAAATCCAACAGAAGTATTCAGACAAGCATTCCAAAAACGTAGAGATTTAGTATTAGGAATGTTGAACGAAATTCCAAATGTAAAATGCAATATACCAACTGGTGCGTTTTATGTTTTCCCAGATTTAAGTGCTTATTTCGGAAAAACATACGATGGTGAAACCATTAAGGATGCAGATGATTTATGTTTATTTTTATTAAATGTTGGACATGTTGCCTCCGTTAGTGGCAGTGGATTTGGTGCACCGGAATGTATTCGATTTTCGTATGCAGCTTCAGAAGAAAATCTAAAGGAAGCATTTACTCGTGTAAAAAATGCTTTAGCTAAATTAATTTAACCAATAATATACACCTATAAAAACACGCTATCTGATCAATTGCTCAGATAGCGTGTTTTTTATTTTATTTATTACTTTTACAAGATGATGTACTTTCATGATATTTCAAAATTTGAGAACAAAAGAGTGCTTATTGTGGGCGACATCATATTAGATGAATTTATTGAAACTTCCAGCAATAGAAATTCTCCAGAGTATAAAAATATTCCAATACTCAACGTGCATGAAAAAAAACAGTATTTAGGTGGTGCAGCCAACGTAGCTTTAAACTTAAAAAAATTACATGCTATACCTTATTTAGTGGGTTGTTTAGGCTTGGATACTGCAGCTGAATTTATCAATAATCTATTAGAAAAAGAAGCTATTTCAAACACATTTATCTATCAAAGTAAAGAGATAAAAACAACCATAAAACAACGTGTTTTTAAAAATAAACTTCCAATTATTCGATTGGATGATGAACAAAAGAGTGCATACTCCATCCTAACTCATCAGTTCATCATTGCTTATTTTATAGATGCCATACGGCAACACAAACCACATATTATAATTTTACAAGATTATAACAAAGGCGTTCTAAATTCACAAACGATTCCTGAACTAATTACCATTGCACAAAAAAATTCAATACCAATTTGTGTGGATCCTAAGTATGATAATTGGCAATTGTATCAAAATGTAGATTTATTTAAACCAAATGAAATTGAATTTGCATTCATTTCTGGAAGTGAAAATAAATCCGAAATGCAGCTAAAGGAAAATGCAAAAACACTTGAACAAAAAATAACATTCAAAAATTTATTGGTAACCTTAGGTGCAGAAGGTAATTACATTTATAATAAAGAAATTTCCAAAGTAGTTCATTTAACCACAAAACTTCAACTTGCCGATGTTTGTGGAGCTGGCGATACCGTAATTGCAGTGGCTTCGCTTGGTATGGCGTGTGGTTTTTCTTTAGAACAAATTGCAGAACTTGCAAATAATGCAGGATTTATTGTTTGTCAAAAAGAAGATGTACAGCCTGTTTTATTTGCCGAATTAGCACACAGTAGTTGAACAATAAATTCATAAAAAAACTATTTGCTTCTTATTGCTTCAACAGGATCCAAATTGGCAGCCATGTACGCCGGAATAATACCAGCTAAAATGCCAAGGATAAACGAAATGGAAAAAGCAATTATAATATTAGTAATACTTAGTTTAAATTCCATACCACTCGCTTCTGTAGCAAAATAACACAAAACATACACCAGCAACAAACCTACTATTGCACCCATTAAACATAAGAAAATAGCTTCTAACAAAAACTCTAATAATATATCAGAGCGTTTAGCACCTAGTGCTTTCTTTATGCCGATTAATGCTTTTCGTTCTGATACACTTACAAACATAATATTGGCAATTCCAAATCCACCAACGATTAACGAAAAAGCACCAATTACCCATTTGACCATTCCAAGTGAATCAAAAACACTATCAAATCCTTTAGCTATTACACTTAATTGGTTGATAGAAAAATTATCCAATTGTTTTGGTCTTAATTTTCTTGCAGAACGCATAATTCCAATTAATTCTTGTTGTAGTTCATCTAGTGTAACACCTGGTTTGGTGCTTACTTCAATAGTTTTATCTACAAAATTATCATTAGTAGAAAAATATAATTCGTAATAATTAATGGGAACAATGACTGCTTTATCAAAATTAAATCCCAATAAATCTTCTCCTTTCTTGGCAATCACACCAATTACAATAGAAGGTTTTCCATCAATACGCATTTCTAAGCCTACTGGATTTTCAATATTCTTGAATAATTTATCGGCTACATCACCACCTATTACACATACATTTAATCCATTTGCAATTTCCATTGACGATAAAAACCGACCATGTGCAATATCTAACTGAAAAACTTTTCCATAATTATCGGAAACTGCCGACAAATAGGCTTTATGTGTTTTTATATTTTTATACGACATTTCCGGTGAATTCCTTGGATTTATTTCAAACGTAACCGCTTCAGAAAGTTTTGATTTAGACTGAACATATTTATAATTTTCATACTTCACGTTTGGACGCTGAAAATACTTCCACCATGGATAATCACTTGGTCCGTCAAATGTCCAAGCCCATTTATTTACAAATAAAACATTATCGCCCAAACTATTAATGGACTGATTAATATTATTTTTTAGTGCATCTACCGAAGTTAAAATGGCAATAATGCTGAAAATTCCTACTGTAATCCCGAATAGTGATAAAAAAGTACGCAACTTATTCAACCACAATTGCTGAAAAGTTAACTTTAGTGTTTCCAATAAAACAGTAAATAGTTGTCGCATACTCTTTTACAAATTTAATCAAATAAAAATATCAGTCGGTTGTATTTTGCTAATCTTACAACTATCTTTGCAACTGATTTTAAACTTTTTTCATTTAAATAGGTTTAAAACTATTATTCCGTAAAATAATAACTACACATAATGAAACTTTCTCAATTCGACTTCGAACTTCCAAAAGAAAAAATTGCCTTATATCCATCCAAACAACGTGATGAATGTAAACTCATGGTGGTACATCGCAAATCTGGAAAAATTGAACACAAAATTTTCAAGAATGTATTAGACTATTTTGATGATGGAGATGTGATGGTCGTTAACAATACCAAAGTGTTTCCTGCAAGAATGTATGGTACAAAAGAAAAAACTGGTGCCAAAATAGAGGTGTTTTTATTAAGAGAACTCAACCATGAATTGCGTTTGTGGGATGTACTTGTAGATCCAGCACGAAAAATTCGTGTAGGCAATAAATTATATTTTGGTGACGATGATTTAGTGGCTGAAGTAGTGGATAATACCACTTCTCGAGGAAGAACCATCCGCTTTTTGTTTGATGGAAGTGACGATGCATTCAGGGCTGTATTAGACAAATTAGGCAATACTCCATTGCCAAAGTATATTAAAAGAGAACCAGAAGAATCTGATAAAGAAAACTATCAAACCGTTTTTGCTAGCCAAGAAGGTGCCGTTGCTGCGCCAACAGCAGGCTTACACTTCAGCCGAGAACTAATGAAACGATTAGAATTAAAAGGCGTAGATTTTGCTCAACTAACCTTACATATTGGTCTAGGTACTTTCCGTTCTATTGATGTGGAAGATTTATCCAAACACAAAATGGATGCAGAATATTTTAAAATAGATGAAAGATGTTCTAAAATAGTAAATCGAGCCATTCAAAAAGGAAAAAATGTTTGTGCTGTTGGAACCACATCCATGCGCTCTGTTGAAACTGCTGTATCGGCTGAAGGTTTATTAAAACCAATGGAAGGTTGGACGAACTTATTCATACATCCACCTTACGATTTTAGTATTGCGAATAGCATGATTACGAATTTCCATGTTCCTAAATCAAGCTTAATTATTATGATTTCTGCTTTTGCCGGCTATGAATTAACGATGGAAGCATACCAAAAAGCAATGGAAAAGAAATATAATTTCTTTTCTTATGGTGATGCTATGTTGGTAATCGACTAATCAATATCTTTTAAATAATTACAAGCCTCAACAATAATGTTGAGGTTTTTTTTATGGATAAATCCATTTAACTTTATATAAAACTAGGTCATGAAAATTAAAAAATTTAATTGCATACAATGTGGTGCTCCAAAAATAAATCCATATTCATCGCCCTATATTGTTTGCGATTTCTGTGGAGCTTTTACAGACATTGATTTTGAACAAGGTTTAGAAGCTTGGAATAAAAATCCAAAACGCACACAAAAATATAGCTCTGAAAAAATAATTTTTGAAACCAAACTTGCTGAACTTTTAGGAAAAAATAACAAAGAAAACTATTCAAAAGTTCAAAAGGAATATTGGGATTTTTACTACAAAATTTATCCGGAATATTTACCACCAAGTATAAATACAACAGAAAAATACCAATTATATTTAGATGTTTGTGCTACAAGTTCTACGTATTATGCTTTTGATCCAAATTGGTCAAAAAAAGCAGGTGAACAAGCTCTACTACAACAAAGCATCGCCTATTCTGCAGAAGATGGCAAGACCTATGCCGATACCGAATCTTTCTTTAATCTTTGTAATTTTTTCATGAATTATATTAGAGAATCATTTACTGATTTTTATAGCAATCCAGATTATAAAATTATGTTGGATTTACTGCCACCTGATGTTCATTTTAAACTAAAAATGTCCATGTTTGTGCAAGCTTGGATACCATATTTGCGACCTAAAGATGCAAAAATGCTATTAGAAAAAACCGGATTTAGTGCTGAGTATGTCGCCATTCAAGTTATGGATGGGGAAAATCAAAATTGTCAATTTTGCCAACAAGCTATTTTTGTTCCCAATGGTTCTTATAAAGTGATGTGTGAACACTGTTTAAAAGTCAATGATATTACATCCATCTTCTCCTGTATTTCATGTGGTTTGGAAAATCAAGTGCCTCAGAATCCGGCGAAGCCTATTAATTGCATTTCTTGTGGAACTGAAAACCGATTAGTAAAAGCTTGGATTTAATACTATCTAAATACAATTGATGTAAAAGATAATTATCCTTGACAATTCAGTACACAGCATGTAACTAATTGGAGTTATTTATAAATCGAATCCAATATCTTTTCTATAATATTTATTTTCAAAAGAAATTTTTGCAGCATTTTTATTGGAAATTTTCAAGGCTTCTTTCCAATCATCATGTAATGACGTAACCGCTAACACACGACCGCCATTTGTAACCAAATCTCCATCGTTATTTATTGTGGTACCGCAATGAAATACGAATGAATCTTTAATTTCATGGATGCCTGATATAATTTTACCCTTTTCAAATTCTTCAGGATAACCACCACTTGCCAGAATGATGGTAGTGGCGGCACGCTTATCAATAATTAATTCAGTAGATGACAAATGATTTTCGATGGTTGCCATAAACAATTCAACTAAATCATTTTGAATTCTTGGAAATACAGCTTCTGTTTCCGGATCGCCCATTCTACAATTGTATTCCACTACTTTTAGTTCACCAGTTTTTAAGTACATCAACCCAACATATACTATACCAGTGTATTCAATTTCATCTTTTTGAAATCCTGTGATAGTGGGTTGTACAATGGTTTCTTCTACCACTTGCATCATAGCTTGTGTAACAAAAGAAGGTGGCGAAACAGCGCCCATTCCACCGGTGTTTAAGCCAGTATCATTTTCTCCAATTCTTTTATAATCTTTGGCAGTTGGTAATATTTTATATTCAGTTCCATTGGTCAACACAAAAACTGAAAACTCAATGCCGTCCATAAATTCTTCTATCACCACTTTGGCACTTGCATCGCCAAATTTACCATCCAGCATTTGTTTAAATTCTGATTTTGCTTCTTCTATTGATGTACAAATCAAAACACCTTTTCCGGCTGCCAGTCCATCTGCTTTTAGCACAATAGGTGTTTGTTGTTGTTCTATGTAGGACAATCCTTCATTTAGTGTTTGCTGTGTAAACTCTGCATACGCAGCCGTTGGAATGCCATGTTTTATCATAAATGCTTTTGAAAAAGCTTTACTGCCTTCTAATTGTGCTCCTAATTTAGAAGGGCCAAAAACTGGAATATTTTTTAAATCTTCATCGTGTTTAAAAAAATCAAAAACACCTTCTACCAAAGGCACTTCGGGACCAACCACCACTAATTGAATGGCATTTTCTAGCACTATTTTTTTAATTCCATTAAAATCAGTTGCGCTACAATTTATGTTGATGCCTAGTTGTGCGGTTCCTGGACTTCCAGGAGCAATAAACAATTGAGTGCATTGTTTGCTTTGCACCAATTTTTGTGCAAATGCATGCTCTCTTCCTCCAGAACCTAATAATAAAATATGCATAATTAAGTTTGTTTTTAGCCTAACAAGGTTGCTTTTACTGTATCTAATAAATCAATTACGGCAGTTCTATCTTTTGCTTGTCCATACACGCGCAATACTGGTTCTGTACCGGAAGCTCGAATCATTGTCCAAGCACCATCTGGCAAGAAATATTTCCAACCATCTATTGCTTCTGTACGTTCGATAGTATATTTTCCAAAGTTTTTATACGCATCATTTTTACAATTTTCAATTACTTTTTGTTTCACCGCTTCGGTGATATGCAAATCATATCTATCATAATCAAAAGTACCAACTATTGCATACACTTCTTGAATTAATTCTTGTATGGTTTTACCCGTTTTTGCTATAAATTCCATTAAGACTAATGCCATCCAAACGCCATCTCGTTCTGGAATATGTCCTTTTATAGCAATGCCTCCACTTTCTTCGCCACCCACTAAAACATCTTCGTTAACCATTATCTCGCAAACATATTTAAATCCAACAGGTGTTACTTCGCATGGTAAATTATAAGCATCACAAAGCAACTTTACTTTATCTGAAACAGTAAATGAAATAGCCACTTTTCCGTTTAATCCCTTGTATTTATGCAAATAATGGATGAGCAATAAAATAACATGATGTGAGTCGATAAAATTTCCATCACTATCATAACAACCAATTCTATCCGCATCTCCATCGTTGGCAAATCCAAAGTGAATGTCTGTAGAATTTTTAATTAGATTGGAAAACTCTAATAAATTTTTATGTAATGGCTCTGGAGCTTGTCCGTTAAAACTTGGATTTTCTTCGCAATGTAGATATACTAGATTAGTAGGCAATAATCGCTTTGTTATTTTTTGACCAGCGCCATACATGGCATCATAACCAAAAGTCATTCCAGAATTTCGGATTGCATTCATATCAAAAGAAGCTTCTACATGATTGAAGTACATGGTTTCCATATCTACATATTCCAATAAATTTTTAACTTGCAGTTCTTCTAATGTTATAGTTGGAATGTTTGTTTTTTCAGGAATTAATGCTTCCACTTTGGCGATATCTGCCGGTGTGGTAGGACCACCATAATTGGATTTTAATTTAAATCCATTGTAGCTTGGTGGATTGTGTGATGCCGTGATAACCACGCCGGCAGTCGTGTTTAATTTCACACAAGCTAAGGAAATCATTGGCGTAGCGCAAATACCTTTGTGAGCATATACTTTTACGCCTTCACTACACAATACTTTGATGGCTGTTTCAGTGAACAGTGAACCACCAAAACGGCAATCGTGTCCGATGGAAATGGAAGGGTTTTGGGATATAGATTTCACCCAAAGAGCTGTAGCGTATGCTACTCTTGCTACATTATCAGTGGTAAATTCTTGTGCAATGATGGCACGCCAACCATCTGTTCCAAATTTTATTTGCATGTGTACATTTTATTCCTGTAAAGGTAAAAATTTATACAGTAATGCCATTGAAATAAACTTAAATTTTAGGTTTATTTTTTTGATGAAAATTAAACCAATGTATATTTAATGTGTTTATTTTAATTACCAATTCTACTTTTTTCCGCTTCATTACTTTTAATGTTTTGTGTGTTTTTAAATTTCTTTCCTTTTTGGAAATTATAACTCACACTTAGACTAAAAAAACGTGAACTCCATTTATTCCTTGAAATAGAATTTACATTGAAATAATTAGTATTGAAATTGAAATTTTTAGTTCCAAAAATATCATTTCCGGCTAGTCGAATCTTCAATCGTTTATCTAAAAAAGATTTGGAAATGGAAATATTGACCATTCCATCGCTTTTCATGATATCAGTAGCATCATAAAATGGTGAGGTATAAAATGCAAAAACATTTATCATAAAATCTTTAGGTAAAATAAAAGTGTTATCTAAGGCAATATAAAATTTATGTGAGGTGACTACAAAAGGCAAATCATTGACTACAGAATTATACTTAAAAAAAGTGTATTGTGCATTATAAGAAATGGTCCACCATTTAAATAAATCTTTATTGATATTTACTCCAAGGTTTAAGTTGTTTCGCACTTTGAAATTGGATGCTTTATAGGTAGAAATATTAGTGCTGTCATCTTGAAATACTAAATGCGTATAATTATTATTTAAATTCTCATGGCCTATAAAAAAACTATATGCATTTTTATACGTATAGGTGAACTCCGTGATGTTGGAATATTGTGATTTAAGGTTTTCATTTCCTGTCCAAATAGAATATGGGCTTAAATAAAATTGAAATGGATTTAGGTCGTTATAATCCGGACGCTTAATTTTTCTACTAAAATTCATATTAATGCTATGTTTCTCTCCAATGCTTTTTTGAATAAATAAGCTTGGAAAAAAATCTACATAATGGCGTTTTGTAATTGAATTTAGCGTGATAGAATGTTGATTGGTATTCGTTTGTTCTATACGTAACCCTAAGTTGGTGCTCCAGCCTTTTTTCCAAGCTTTACTCCACGTTCCAAAAATGGCATTAATGTTTTCTATGTATTGGAATTTATTGGATTTTGAACTGTCTAACACATAATCTGAACCCGCCAAATTATTGTATTGAATATCGTTGGTGGTTTTTGTCCAAGTAAATTTAACACCAAACTCAACAGCATGTTCTTTTTTTAAGGGTTTATTATAATTTAATTGTGCGGTATGTAAATTAACGATATATGGATTGGATTGTGTAAAATCAAGATGTGGAATGACTTGTTCGTTTTCCAATGAATCAAAATAACCCATATTTAAATGGCTCTTGGTACGCAATGAAGAATACGTATAATCATAAACGAATTCCAACATGCTACCAAGTGTATCTAATTGGCTTCTATAGTTGAAATTAAAAGATGGAGAAAGGCCTTGCGCATTCGTATGATTATTCGTTTTTTGGATAGAATTAAATGGTTCATCGACTATAAATTTATCATACACATTCATCGTTGAAATGGAATTACCAGTGTTTTTATTTTGAAAAACTTCAGTACCTATTCCTATGTTGTTTTTATCATTAATGGCATATTTTAAGTTTAAATTAGCATAATGACCAATTGATTTTTCTCTATCATTCGCGGTTTCATCAAAGCGAACTATATTAGAATCGCTTGTAAAATCTCTACGAAAAACACCTTTGTGATAGCTATTATTAAACCCAAAATTATAGTTGGCACCAATGGTTAATTTTTTATGATTGACATTAATATTAAACCCAACATCTGTGCTTGAATATTTATTTTGGCGATAATTGGCATACACGGAACCATTCACACCTGATTTTTGGTTTGACTTTAATTGAATTTCTAAAACACCACCTTTTGATTCAGCATCGTAGCGTGCTGATGGATTACTGACTACATCTATCTTTTTTACATTCGAACTTTGAATGGATTTTAGAAGTGTTGCTAATTGTTCCACGTTGAGCTGTTCCACTTTTCCATTTATTTTCACTTGCACTTCTGATTTTCCATTAATTCTAATTTGATCATTTCCACTTATTGTAACGCCTGGTACAGAACGCAATAAATCAAAAATATTTTCTCCATCTGCTTTTGTACTATTTTCCACATTAAACACTACTCTATCTGCTTTTCGTTCTATTGTTGGTTTGGTAGATGCAATGACAACGCCATTTAAAACAGTTTCATTTAATTTTAATTCTATTGATTTTAGATCTATTTCTTTAGCATCTTCAATATAAATAGACTGAATGGTATCTGTTTTATAGCCCACATATAAAATTTCTAAAAAATAATTATCCGATGAAAGATTGGAAATAGAAAAGTAGCCATTACTATCCGTAGTGGTGCCATTTAAATAAGAAGCGTTATTTGATTTATGTAAAATAATATTGGCAAATTCAATTGGATTTTTTTGATTATCTATTATCACGCCAGAAATTGAATTTCCAAAAACTGCAATAACATAAAACAAAAAACTTAGAGACAATAAAAATCGCATAGCTATAGTATTTGAAAAACAATAGGTATTAAAATTGTGCGATTTATTACAGAAGACACATTATTTTTTTTAGGCAAACTTAAACTGCAGATGAACAAGTTGGAGTTTATTAACAAAATGGCATAGTTTTTACTTTTGTTTATTTAAAAACCAATGTATTTTTGCAACATGCAAGACACGTTCAGACATCAAGGATTACGTAAAAGATTAGTACAAGAATTAAGAGATTTAGGCATTAAGGATGCAAAAGTATTACAAGCTATTGAAAAAATACCACGCCATTTTTTTATTGAAGGCACTTTTGAAGAGGATGCGTATGAAAACAAACCGTTTTCAATTGGTCGAGGACAAACCATTTCTAATCCGTTTACAGTTGCCTATCAAACTGAATTATTGGAAGTGAAAGCAAATGATAAAATACTAGAAATTGGAACAGGCTCTGGCTATCAAGCAGCAGTATTAGCCGAATTACAAGCAGATGTATTCACTATTGAACGCCATCAACCATTACATCATAAAGCAAAAAAAATGTTTGATTTTTTTGAGTATCAAAACATTCAAACTTTTTATGGTGATGGATTTAAGGGTTTACCTAACCATGCTCCATTTGATAAAATAATTATTACAGCGGCCGCACCTGAAATACCTAAAATATTATTGACACAACTAAAGATAAATGGCATTATGGTAGTACCTTTAGGCGATGGCGAAACACAAGAAATGCTAAAAATTACTCGTTTAGATAAAAATGAATTTGAAAAAGAAACTTTTTCAACTTTTACATTTGTTCCTATGTTAAAAGGAATCGTTGATTAATAAAATAAAAGAAAAATGATAACATCTAAAAAGACAGTAGCCGTATGTATTATGTTGGTGGTATATGCTACATGCACCTTGGCTCAAGGCAATATTTCTAAGCAACGCTTTGATGTGCTTTGGAATAAAGCGGATAGTATGAGTAAAAATGGAACAAATATCACAAAGAGTTTAAATGCCATTGAACAAGAAAAAATAAATGCGATCGACCTCCAAGAAAAGAAGCCCATTAATAAAAATTACAAACCTATTGACACTTCCAATTTGGATATGTTCTCGACAAAACCAATATTCAAAGGTGCCACTAAAGAAGATATTAAACCCAAACAAGCAAAAATAATTTTACCTGCAAAGACTTCTGAAAAAACGAAAACGACTACCACTCCAGTTCAAAAAACAAAAGTGGAAACCAAACAAATAGAAACTAAAAACAAACTTACTGAAACAAAACCTGCTGTTAATAAACAAGAAGATTTTTCAACAAAACCTATCGTAAAAGGCAAAGAAGTTGAAACGCAAAAAACAACGCAAAATGCCAATCAGCAAAAGAAATCAAAATATGATTTTGACACCACAAAAAATTTCAGAGAATTTACTTTTGACACCAAACCCATCGTGAATAATAACGCCAGCTATTCACGAAAAGATGAACCACTTCCGAAATCTAAAGCACAAATTGAGGATGAAATTCCGGTAAACAGAAAACCAAGTAACACAAATATCAACTCGAATAATACCTTTTTAAAAGAAGCTTATGCCTCTTACGACAAAGAAGCCGATTCCTTACATACTGCCAATAAAAAAAGATTGGACAGCATCATGCAAGCACTTAACATTAAAGTTCCGATAGTGATTAACTCCAATGAATATATTGATATTTTTGTAAGTGGTGGTGGCACTTTAAAAAATAATGACTCAAAGCAATACGACAGAATTTTCTTACAAAACAATGGCGTTATACAACGTGAATACAAAACTAAAAATGAAGGTGTGCAACGTTCTGAAAATAAAATATCTAAAGATGAATTAAGCAAATTAGCACAATACATGGTGGATATGAATTTCCTCGATTTCAATTCAATTTATGATTGTGCAGATGATAACGATGAATGCAATCAGCGATTCAGTAAATCACCACAACCCATTCCTTTAGAAATTTCATTAACGGTAGGTCAAAAAAAGAATACGATTAAAGTAAGTATTTACGATATCGAATCTGGAAAAAATTTAGTGAATTATCCACCGAATTTAGAAAAAATAATGAAAGCCATTTATACGATTGTAGGAAAATAAGTGCTTAGTGAAGCAAACGCTTTGCGTTTTCAATGGCTTCTTTTGGAGGATTATTTCCACTTAACATAACGGCGAGTTCGTGCACACGTTCTTCGCCGTTTATTATTTTAATAGCCGTTTCTGTTTTCTCTTTTTCATGATTTTTATACACAAATAAATGCGTGTTGGCTTTTGCTGCTACTTGTGGTAAATGCGTGATGGCAATCACCTGATGTTTGGTGCCTAACGTGCGTAAAATATTTCCTACTTTTAGAGCCACTTCACCGGAAATACCAGTATCTATTTCGTCAAAAATTAAAGTAGGCAATGTTGTAGTTTCTGCTACTAAACTTTTTATGGCCAACATCAATCTCGATTTTTCGCCACCACTTCCTACTTCATCCAATGCTTGTGGAACCGAACCTTTGTTTGCCGAAAACAACAATTTAATTTCATCAATTCCATGTGAATTTAATCCTGTTTTATCTACTGTTTTCGAGTCCAAAACTATATGACCATAAGGCATTCCTAAATCAGCCAATAAAGATGTTACTTTACTTTCGGCAGTTTTTATTTTTTCATTTCTGTTTTTTGAAATGCGTTGTGCCGTTGACAATAAATTTTTTTCATCTTGCAGAAGTTCATTTTCAATTTTTATAATTTCTTCCGAAGAATTAGAATAGGTTTCCATTTTTTGATGCAAAGTTTGTTGGATGCGTAACAAATCATTCACTTCCGAAACATGATGTTTTTGCATTAATTTATTGACAATGGTTTGTTTTTCGCTCAGCATTTGCACACGTTCTTCATTGTAATCCGTTACATCTGCCAAATTATTCATTTGGCGTGTCATGCTTTTTACATCATCTACAATGCTCGTTAATTTATCGTGCATTTCTGCAATTACTGGATGAAAGTTAGCCAAAGGCATCATTAATTTATTAGCCTGTAACATTTGATTTAAGGCTGGATATTCATTGCCATCCAATAAATTATACGCTTCCGATAAATTTCGTTTTATCACTTCAGCATGTTGCAATAAACCTAATTCATGTTCAATATTTTCAAATTCATCTGCTTCTATTTCGGCTTCTTTTAATTCATTATATTGAAAAGAAATAAAATCAAATTCTTTTTGCAAACTTAGTTGCGTATCTATTAATTTTTGAAGCTTATTTTGTTTTTGTTTATATTCAAAATAGCGTGTTTGATATTCTTTTACAACATTGGTTTGTTTGCTTAATTCATCTAATATTTCGCAAAAGAAAAATTTATCTATCAAATGCTGTGTTTCACCTTGTGCATAAATATCTACTAACTGTTCAGTCAGTGTTTTTAGTACGTCTAAGGTTACTGGTGAATCATTAATAAATGCACGAGATTTTCCATTTGGATTTATTTCTCTACGGATAATGGTATCATCTTCGTATTCCAAATCATTTTCAATAAAAAAAGATTGAAGTTGATAATTTTTTATTTTGAAGATGGCTTCAATGCTGCATTTTTCATCAGCATTTCGCAACACATTGGTATCGGCGCGCTTGCCTAAAATTAAATTCAATGCGCCTAATAATATTGATTTTCCGGCACCTGTTTCACCCGTAATAATATTCAATTGGTGGTCAAACTGAATTTCGACCAGCTCAATAATTGCATAATTTTTTATGGATAATGCGCTTAACACGTTTGTAAATATACAACTAAGGTTTTAAGTAAAATATGGATTTTTGGAAATTAATAGGAAAATAAATCTACTAAAAATGAAATTTATTTCTTGCCGATCTGTTTGTATTTATCGGCATTGGTTGGGTCTAAAGCTGATAGTAATTGTACGGCAATAGCACGTTCACCCATATCACTTTTAGAATAAATATTAATTAGTTCAGCGCTTTTTGCATTAAAAAAAATACGCATAGGCAATAAATTCGGATTATCAACATTCACATTTTGCATCATGGTTAAAGTAGATGTTATCATGGTTCTGCCTTGTGAGGCATCTTCATACATTCTATCCAAGCCATTTAAATGATAGGAAAAAAAAGCACTTCTAAAATCTTTATATCGTGGATTTAACCATGAATCTACAAAAACAAAGCGATTGATAGTTCCCGTTGTAAAGCTAATTCCACCATCAAATGGATTCCAACCTTTATATTTCGCTTTTTCATTTGCCGGAACATTGTTCACTACAGTCAAAGCACGTTGAAAATAAGGCGTTCCACCTTCGCGTCCAAAGCTTTCATAATCGCAACCAATGATCATGTACGCATAAAATGCCAATAAAGAAGTTAAATGTGTGGTATAACTGTTGTCGGTATAATCTAAATTTTGTAAATCGGCATAACTGAAATCAAAAGTTTTATCTTGAACATTTAAAATCATGGAATTTAAGCTGGTACTAAAAACGGGTCGTTGAGATTGAATAATTGCATTTGATTTATATTCGCCTTCTGTTGGAATTTCTGTAATATTAATGATGATATTACATTTTATGCGTTCCATTTCTTTGTAATTATCATTCGTCCATTTACGACCATTCATAAATTCTCGAATAAAATTTTCCATATTCGTAAATACTTGCGGATCTACATTTTGGTTTTTAGGTGCATTAATGGAAACTGAGCAATTTAATTCTTGAGCAAAGCCCTTAGCCACCAACACTACTATAATTGTAAACAGTAAGAAAAATTGTTTCATATTAATTTTTCAATTTCATTTAAAATATCATTCGCCACTTCTTCTTTATTCTTTAACTCGAATTTAGTGATTTTATTATTCTTATTTACAATTGTTATTTTATTCGTATTAAATTGAAATCCGGCACCTTTATCGTTGAGTGAATTTAATACTACGATATCAAAGTTTTTCTTAGCTAATTTTCCTTTGGCATGTTTTAGTTCATCATTAGTTTCTAATGCAAAGCCGATGGAAAGTTGTTTTGATTTTTTTATTTTTCCAAACTCATACGCAATGTCCACATTTTTTTTCAATAGAATTGAAAATTCTGATTCGTCTTTTTTAATTTTCTGATTAGAAACTGTTTTGGGCGTATAATCGGCTACGGCTGCTGCAAAAATGCAAATATCTACTTTGGAAAAATGTTTTTTACAAACATCGTACATTTCATTGGCAGAAAAAATACGCGTCACTTTTATAGCATTTGGCACTTCTAATTTAGATGGACCTAAAACTAGTTGAACATCGGCTCCTAGTTCATGTGCCATTTGTGCCAAAGCAATGCCCATTTTGCCGGATGAATGATTACCAACGAATCGTACCGGATCAATAGCTTCGTACGTTGGACCTGCAGTAATCAGTAATTTCTTTCCTTTTAATTTCGATGATTTTGTTTTTGCTTGGCCATTTTGCTTTTGCTCATTTAGTATAAAATCCACCATTTCTTGTGGTTCTGCCATTCTACCTTCACCGATTAATCCACTGGCAAGTTCTCCATTGTTTACCGAAATAATAGTATTTCCAAATAACTTTAATTTCTCAATATTGTTTTTGGTAGATGGATGTTTCCACATATCTTCATCCATGGCAGGCGCAATAAATATTGGGCAACGTGCCGAAAGATAAACTGCCAATAATAAGTTATCGCATAAGCCGTTTGCCATTTTTGCCAGCGTGTTTGCACTTGCTGGAGCAATCAACATTATATCTGCCCAAAGTGCCAATTCTACATGGTTGTTCCAATTGGTTTTAGTGCTGTTGATATAGTCTAAATGACATTCATTTTTAGATAAAGTGGCCATGGTAAGTGGCGAAATAAATTCGGTTGCTGCTTGGGTCATCACCACTTTTACTTCAGCACCTTCTTTTACCAACAATCGAACTAAAAAAGCTGCCTTATAGGCAGCTATACTTCCACAAACAGCGAGTATTATTTTTTTATTTTTCAGCATTGTTTATGTTTATGTTGGATGAAGTGATGTACAAAATTCATCTTTTCAAAAAAATAAATGTAAGCTTATTCTTTATCTCTGAAATAAGTTTCATCGTTGATGAACTCATTTAAAGCCGTGATAGAGGTTTTAGGTAATTTTTCGTAGTAACGAGAAATTTCAATTTGCTCACGATTTTCGAACACTTCTTCTAAGTTATCAGTAGCCGATGCAAATTCTTCTAATTTACGGTGTAATTCTTCTTTTAATTTAGCGTTCATTTGGTTTGAACGAGCAGAAATTACGTTGATAGATTTGTACAAATTACCTGTTTTTGATGCCAAATCATCTAAGTTACGTGTTTCTATATAAGCAGAAACCGATTTACCTTCTTCTTTCTTTACAGTTGACATATTAATTATTTCTTTTTGTTATTTAATTTATGGTTGCTTCCTTGCATTTTGTTCAATTCTGCTAAATATTCACTGTTGGGATATTTAGACTTAAATTTTTCATACGCTGTATGATGCTCTTTCATGCGTTCTGCCTGTTTGTCTTTATAACTACCATCGGCAAATTTCTTTAACGATTTAACGATGTAGTAATCCACTTTTTCCGGTTTTTCATATTCCGGATATTCTTTCAAGAAATTTTCAAAGGCAATGGCTGCTGCATGGTATTGTCCAATTTTATAGTAAAGATACGCACTTTCGTACGCTTTTTTACGTAATTTTCCTCTTAATTCATCAATTCGCTCATTGGCTAGCGACATTCTTGTACTTTGAGGATATCTGTTCACAAATTCGCCAAAGGCCTCAATCGCTCTTTGAGTGCTGGTTTGCTCCAAAGAAAAACGTGGTGATTGTTTTAAGTAACACATCGCTTCATCAAAAGCGGCTTGCTCCGCATTTTCATTTGCCGGATAAGTATTGTAAAAACTTCTAAGATAAAATGCTGCTAATTCATAGCTTTTATTCTGATAATGCGAATTGGCATATTTATAATAAATGTCATCAACACTTTTTTGTCCTTTTAATACGGTTAATAATTGCTCGTATAAAGGAATTGCCTTGTCGTATTTTTTCTTATTATATAATTCATCGGCTAATTTAAGCTTATTTTCCACGTTGTTACTTTTAAACACTTTATCGTACTGGCGTGAACAGGAAGCTAAGATGCTGACAAATAATACTATGTAAACCGATTTCTTTAAAAACATAAGAGCGCAAAAATACAATAAAATTAGTGAATTAACGAATTTGTCAATTAGCTAATGTTGGATTTGATGTTAATTTAGTTTAAAATGGATAGAAATAGTATTCTTCAAACATAAAAACTGGTTTTTCACTCAGTCATTTACCTTGTTCAAAAGTAAGTATTAACTAAAGTATCTTTTGATGAAAAATAATTAGTTATCGAGATTAAGTTGGAGGTATTTGATAAAATTTGTGGCTCTACGCGTGATGGAGAAGGAAAACCACCAACGTACAAAGTAACGGAAGTTGCAACATGGACGGAAGTATTACCAAATTTCACTCCTAATATTTCAGGATCATTCGTACGGTAAGCATTCGTATTATATGAATTCTCAAATGGTAAATTATTGTACAATAGAAAATGTTCCGTTAAAGGTTTTTTCATTTTAGTAACATCATATTGAATTTTTGCAGTAATATCACCTCCACCAGCTGAGTTCGTAAATTTGAAGCTTTTTATATTATTGTTAGCATCGTACAAAAAATCAGAAAATGTAGTGATTGGACCTAATGGTAAATATCCAAATTTTATATTTTTAATTGAGTTATCAGGATTTCGCTGAACTTTTGTTACGGAAAATAAATTTCCTCCATCATAATAATAAATGCTATCAATAAATACTGTTGAAGGTTGTAAGAAAATTACATTTCCAGTATTATCCAAAACACCCACGGAACTATCTCTTACTATTATTTTATTAGGTTCATATTCTATCTTAAAAAATTTATTTGATGTAAGAGTTGATATGGATATATTTTTTAACTTATCCGATTCATAGACAAAATCTTGGATGACATTTATTTCAATTACATCAAACATTGTAACTGGGATTTTAGTACTATATTTTGATGATTTAATTTTTAATGAAATAGGTGTTGGAGGATCAATAATGGATGAATCTGGATGACAAGATGGTGCAAGCAAAAGCAATAAAATTCCGATAATGAACACTTTTAAATACGATTTCATTTTTATTTGATTATATATTTATATAAAGATATATAAATAACGACAAATACACTAGTTTTTTTGAAAAAATTAATTGTATTTTCTTTTATCAACAAAAAAATACTAGATAAACAAAAAAAATAATACGATTATATATTTATCTAAAATGCGATATCTTACAAAAAATAAAACATACTATTTTATTTAATGAAGTATAGTTAACATTTATTGAACAAAATCAAAAAAATCAGCAGAAAAAATAAAAAACAACTAACAATAAATATTTTGTGTATATCGTTTTTTAGGAATCTCAAAGGCATTTTTTATTTTTAGGTCATGTTAGCCTATCAGCAATTTTTACAGCATATTTTAGACAATGGCACGCGCAAAGAAGACCGAACTGGAACCGGAACCATTAGTGTGTTTGGTTATCAAATGCGTTTTGATTTAAACAAAGGTTTTCCTTTAGTAACGACCAAAAAATTACATTTAAAATCGATCATTCACGAATTGCTTTGGTTTATTGCCGGCGATACCAATATCCAATATTTATGCAAAAATGCTTGTAATATTTGGAATGATTGGCCGTATGCCAAATATCAAAAAAGTGCCGATTACAAAGGCGAAACCATGAAAGAATTTGTGGCTAAAATTGTAGAAGATGAAAATTTTGCTCTACTATACGGCGAATTAGGTCCGGTTTATGGCTATCAATGGCGGCATTGGCCCGATGGAAAAGGCGGAAAAATTGACCAACTTTCCAACTTAATCCAACAAATCAAAAACAATCCGGATTCGCGCCGACATATAATTTCTGCTTGGAATGTTGCCGACATAGAACAAATGACCTTGCCGCCTTGTCATTCGCTTTTTCAGTTTTATGTGATTGATGGAAAATTGAGTTGCCAATTGTATCAACGTAGTGCCGATGCATTTCTCGGTGTTCCTTTCAATATTGCTTCGTATGCTTTATTTACGATGATGGTTGCTCAAGTATGCAATCTAAAATTGGGCGATTTTGTGCATACTTTCGGCGATGCTCATATTTATAGCAATCATATAGAGCAAGTGAAATTGCAGTTAACGCGCGAGACGTTTCCATTGCCACAAATGAAAATAAATACAAGCATAAATTCGATCTTTGATTTTAAAATAGACGATTTTGAATTAATCAATTATCAAAGTCATCCACATATAAAAGGCGAAGTGGCCGTGTAGTTGGTTGGCAATGGGCTGACTGACCACAGACCACTGACGATGATAAATATAACGTTCCCTCGCCCTTGGCAGGTGTTATCACCTGCCAACTACCAACTGCAAAGAATTGCAATACCATTTTTTTTATAAATTTGCGATATGGTTTATGGAGAAAATCAACTCGCCCTTGGCAGGTGTTATCACCAGCCAACAACCAAATGCAAAGAATTGCAATAACATTTTTTTATAAATTTGCGATATGATTTATGAAGAAAATCACCTCGCCCTTGGCAGGTGTTATCACCTGCCAACAACCAAATGCAAAGAATTGCAATAACATTTTTTTATAAATTTGTGATATGGTTTATGAAGAAAATCATCCGCAGTTTTTTACAGCAACAATTTATGAATGGAATCATTTATGAATGGATGATAACATAAAAGATATTATTATAAACAGTTTAAGATTTCTGGTAAAAGAGGATAGGATTTCCCTATACGGTTTTGTTATTATGAGTAATCACCTTCATTTAATATGGAGAATTAAATTACCACATCTTATTAA